>NZ_CP117445.1:2002500-2712500 GCF_030687715.1 Pseudomonas sp. FP2196 | reverse complement strand
TCGGTGACGATACAGATGAAACCCGTCATGGCCAGCGCCAGCAAGGCGCCGATGGGCAGACTTTTCGGTGCAGCCGATAAAGTGATTGAGGGTGTCACGGGAGATTCCTTGAGTGAGAACTTCAGACTTAAATACCGATCGATATAAAATACTGGCGGCAGGCACCGCTCGTTGTCAATGATTTATGTATCGTCTAGTATTTAAGTCATCTCTCCGAGGAATTCTGAAATGGCAAGAACGGGCCGCCCCCGCACCTTCGACCGCGACGACGCCGTCGAACAAGCCATGCAACTGTTCTGGCAACACGGCTACGACTCCACTTCCCTCGCCCTGTTGAAAGCCGAACTGGGCGGCGGCATTTCTGCGCCGAGCTTCTACGCCGCGTTCGGCTCCAAGGAAGCCTTGTTCGACGAGTGCGTGCAGCGTTACCTGGCCACTTTCGCCCAAGTCACCGAATGCCTGTGGGACGAAAACCTGCCACCGCGCCAAGCCATCGAAACCGCGCTGCGCCAGTCGGCGCGCATGCAGTGTGACGACGGGCACCCCAAGGGCTGCATGGTGACGCTTGGCGTGATGAGCGCACCGAGTCCGGAGAATGTGGGCGTTGTGGCAGCGCTGACTGAGTCGCGGGCGCGCACGCGATCGGGGATTGTGGCGTGTGTCGAGCGTGGGGTTGCTGTCGGGGAATTACTCGAGAATACAGTGGCGCCGGTGATGGCGACGGTGTTTGACAGTTTCCTGCAGGGCATTTCCATTCTTGCTCGGGACGACACACCGCTTGAGGTGATTGATGCGGCGATCACTCAGATCATGCTGACGTGGGATATCGCTGCCACCAGCGTGCAGGCAACGACTGAAAAAGACACAGCGGACATCGCAGAGGCATAACCCTCCCGCTCTCCTGCCCCCAAAACACATCACAAAACTTCACCGTGTTTAATCTGAATTCCAACCCTGTTTAAAGACATCCATCGTTACGTCATCCCAGGCTACAACGCCTTGCGCCATTGCCTACGACTACGCCAGAATCCGCCGGCTTGTGCGCCTTGAGTGCGGGTTCTATCGTGAGCTGGTCACTGAAAAGCAGTGATCGGGTTTGGTAGCCCGTGTATACAAGGTGCGCAGTCCCCACAGTTGGCGGAGCTTTTCGTCACGACTTTATGGTGGTCATGCGCAGGGCGCTTTCGAGCGCGCCGGTCTCCTTGTGTCCCGGTCTACCAACCTGTGCATGGCCGCCACCCACTCGTTTGGTAGCGAAACGGTGATGGCTCCTACTTATGAGGCACAAGGGAGTTACATCATGTTCAAAGTCACACCCAACCCACCAGAAACCGATCCAGCCTCCCCCTACGAATCATCCGATTCGAAGAAATTCCACGAAGCCGCCGAACGCGCCCTCGACCACTACCTGAAACCCGCCGCCGCGATCAACGCCACGCCCTACAGAACCAGCACCATGTTTTCCGCAAACCCGAAAACCCCGACTGAGGAATTGTTGGTGAATGCCAGCGAATCACTGGGCTCGGCTTCGGTCATGCTTGGGAATGTGATTGGGCTGGTGGACGGCTCGGCTCGCAAGACCCTGCAAGGGATTGCGCAGGTGGTGATGCTGGGAGAACTGGCGGTGAATCGGGCGTTGGATAACGTCGTGCCAGTGGAGTAAGCGGTGATCCTTTGGGGCAACAGCAGGTTGTTGCCCCAGAAGGATGATGCGTGAACTTCGGCCATAGCTGCAGCCCATAACGGAGGCCGAACCACTTGTACGATGTCTTACCACAAGGTATTACTACGTCTCCCCAAAAAACAATAAAACCACGGAGATCGTTACATGGACTCATCCCTGTCCACCAAGCCTGAAAGCCTTGACCGAGCGATAGGCAATACCCGCCGCAGCTTCCTGAAAAAATCCCTCGCTGTTTCCGCCACACTCGCCACGGTCGGCAGCACCGCACTGACCCGACTCGCCGAGGCCGCCGAACCCTTGAGTCAGCGCTACCCTGATCCACTGATTCACATCCTCGACGACAGCTTCCTTGAGCTACGTGTTTTCAACGCCAGTGTTGAAAAACTTGCCACCGGTATGCGCTGGGCCGAAGGACCGGTGTGGGTTGCTGATGGCCGATATCTGTTGGTCAGCGACATCCCCAATAATCGCATCATGCGCTGGGACGAAATCACCGACACGTTCACCGTTTACCGCGAACACTCGAACTTCTCCAACGGCATGTGCCGCGATCGCCAAGGACGTCTGATTGTCTGCGAAGGCTCGACCACCACCAGCGAAGGCCGCCGCATCACGCGCACCGAATACAATGGCACGATCACCGTGCTGGCCGACAGCTTCGACGGCAAGCCGTTTAACTCGCCCAACGACATCGTCTGCAAAAGTGACGGATCGATCTGGTTCACCGACCCGCCATTCCAGACCGGCAACAACTACGAAGGCCACAAAATCACCCCGACCCAACCCCACGCCGTGTACCGCATCGACGGTGAGAGCAAGAAAGTCACTCGGGTAATCGACGACCTCAACGGCCCCAATGGCCTGTGCTTTTCTCCCGATGAAAAAACCCTATATGTCGTCGAAGGTCGCGCCAAGCCCAATCGCCTGATCTGGGCGATTGCCGTGAAGGACGACGGCACACTGGGCGAACGCCGCAAGCACATTGAGGGGCTGGACTATGCCGCAATCGACGGCATCAAATGCGACGAAGCGGGCAACCTGTGGTGCGGTTGGGGCGGCAATGGTGATCCCAGGGCAGACCTGGAAAAACTCGACGGTGTGCGCGTTTTTAATCCGCAGGGCAAGGCCATCGGGCACATTTCGCTACCAGAACGCTGCCCGAACTTGTGCTTCGGGGGGCGCGAAGGAAATCGGCTGTTCATGGCCAGTAGTCACTCGATCTACTCGCTGTTTGTGAACACTCGCGGGACTACGTTTGCGTTGTAAAAACGACGGTCGACTGGCGATAGTTCCGTAAGTATCGAAACAATATCCTGCCGCGCATCCGAAGATGCGCGGCGCTTAAGCCCGTGTCCACGCCTCGCCGGATCTCGTGAGTTTGGCGGTACGCCATAGTAAAGAACGACTCTTTTGGGAGCGGGCCCCGTTCTCTACCTCATACGATTGGCTATGTTGGGTCACTATCAGCCTCTTCCGATCGCCGGATAATGGCTGTTTTGAGCCGGCAGCAATCGGCCATAAGTAGATGGAGGGAGATTTATTGCCTCAACGATTGGCAGAGCTCGACCAATTTCTAACTATGATCAGAACTGACGTTCAAACATCTGCTGAGGGCATTTCCGGACTGCAAGCGCGGTATCGTCCGAGCAGAATTCGGAGAGCAGTCTACGGTCTATCCTTCAATACGTGACTCAAATTGATTAGGGCACTGATGCATGAACGCTTTCTGGATCGCACTGGGCATTTTTGTGTGCCTCGTTGCTGCCTCGCTTCTCATGATGCACTGGTACCCAAAGCTGGCAGCCCAACACAGGGACGACGAAACCAACTCCGTAATTCGTCTTGTAGCCAACATTTTTGTGGTGATGACTTCGCTGGTCTTTGGCTTGATGATCAATTCCGCCAAAAACACCTTCGAGTCTATTGATGCAAACTTCCATGGATATGCAACCAGCATGATCATTTTTGATCGAACACTGCGGGGCTATGGCGATGCGGCACAAGACCCGCGAAATCGTCTGATCACCTATCTTGAGCGCGCTATCGAGACCCCGTATCGGGGAGACGAGGCGCTGCAGCATCGTAACAGCGAGGCGGCTAAATACCTGGATGATATAGGCAAGTCTTTGGCTCTTATAAAGCCCCCGGACCGCTACCATGAAACGATGCTTCAGGATATTCGTCAGCAATATCATTCGCTCATCGAACAACGCTGGAGGATCGTCGAGCAGTCAGAGGGAGCGATTCCTGGCCCGCTTATCGGGATGCTTGTGGCCTGGTTGACGCTCATTTTCGCCAGTTTTGGATACCGCGCTCCCCGTAATTCGGTGGTGATCGGAATGTTCATCATCTCGTCATTACTGATTGCTGCTTCCGTTTACCTTGTTTTGGATATGGACGTGCCATTTCACGGTCCAATTCAGATATCCGATGAACCCCTACGCAGGGCGCTCGCCGTAATGCAGCTCTAGGGGCGAGTGGCGCGCTAGCGATCTGAGTCTCGGCCTCGACGCGGATCAAATCGAAATCCGCTTTTGGCCGGATAGCGACGGTCTAGATCACCCGTCGCGGCGGTGGTCACACCTCGGTCTGTTCTGCCATTTCCAAAGCATCATCGACTTCGATTCACAGGTATCTGACGGTGCTTTCAAGCTTCGTATGACCAAGCAGGAGCTGGATAGCTCTCAGATTTTTAGTCCTGCAATAGATCAGCGTTGCCTTGGTTCGCCTCAGCGTGTGAGTACCGTACATGGTTGGGTCTACGCCAATGGCCGTCACCCAAGCTTTGACTATCCGAGCATATTGCCCGTTGGATAGATGGTCTGATCCGTGCAGTCGACTCGTAAATAAGAAGTCCTCGCTGCAGATGCATCCTGGCCTCCAGAACAGTTCGGGTTTGCTCAGCAATTTCAAATTGCACAGGATGACGGGTTTTCTGCTGCATCACGATAGCCCGTGACGACATGTGCTCCCCATGAGCTATGTCTCGTACTCGTAGCTTGGTCAAGTCACAGGCACGCAGCTTGCTGTCGATAGCCAAATTGAACAGCGCCAAATCCCTCGTCTTCTCAGCAAGCTGGTGCCTTACTCGTATGGCCCAGATATCCCTGACTCGAAGCGGAGCTTTCTGCCCAACGAGCTTCCCCTTATTCCATGGCTGATGTCGATATTTAGCGATTGTGTACATGGTGGTGCCCTCCACGCGGGTGAAGGACTAGGGTGGATCAGTCGCGCGGCACCGTTGTCGGATTCGGCCAGAAGCAGACACTTGAAAAGCTCAACGATCAGGTTCTCATGTCATGAAATCATCCAGCAGTCGTACCATCGGCACATCGACAAAACGGAGGTTGATATGGGAAATGGTCAGGACAAACGAGTCGTTGTCATTGGTGCAGGCATCGTTGGCGCGTCATTGGCGTATCACTTGGCAGGTAAAGGCGCGAATGTCACTTTGGTAGAAGCTGAAGATATAGCTTCGGGAGTGACTGGCAGCTCATTCGCTTGGCTCAATGCCTCACACCCCGAACCTGACCCAATCGCGCAACTGCGCGGTTCTGCCATCAAGGAGTACCGCCGACTCGAAACGCAGCTGCCAGGTCTGGAGATAAGATGGACAGGCGCCTTGTCTTACAGCGTGATGGCGATTGAGGCGCTGCCAATCTCAGGTCACCAGGCTTCGGCCAACCTGGTGTCTCGATCGCAGATTCTCGACTTGGAACCCAATCTCAAGAACCCTCCCCAGTCTGCTCTGTATGCGGCTGAAGAAGGAGCGCTGGACGCAGTGGCAGCTACGCATGCGTTGATCGCAGGTGCCCAGGCATATGGGGCGAAGATTCTCACTCAGACGCGAGTGCTCGGTTTTGTAACCCAGAGTGCAACGGTGACTGGAGTCGAAACGACAATAGGCATCCTCGATGCCGATATTGTCGTACTGGCAGCCGGCACAGGCATCACGAAGCTGGCAGACATGCTTGGAGTGTCCCTGCCAATAGAGGCATCTCCTGCCATTTTCATCCGTTACAAGTCACAACCCAACCTCGTGCACACCCTCATCTCCAGCCCTGAAATGGAAGTGCGGCAAAGTTCGGATGATGCGTTGCTGGCGGCAGAAGATTACCTGGACGACGCCATGGAAAATCAGCCGGCAGCGATAGCGCTTCGAACTGCCAAAACGATCCAGAACGAACTCCATGGTGTTGTTTCTATAGCTCCGGAACGGGCTTGTGTCGGACTCAGGCCCATGCCTGCCGATGGCATCCCCATCATCGGTTATCTACCCAAAGTGGGTGGCGTCTACGTTTGCGCAATGCATCCTGGAATTACTTTGGCGGCGGCAGTGGGACGTCTGGCCAGCGAGGAGATCATCGATGACAAGGTGTCCAGTGCCCTTAGCCCATGCCGGCCTGATCGATTTTTGCAAGCGGAGGGAGGCCTCTTGTGAGGCGGAAATCGGCCAGAAGCAATGGGATGGACTCCTCCTCACCTCGGCATCTTGAGTGCCAGACTGAAGGTGCGAACCACAGTCAACAGCGAGAAGGAGTCCACACATGAAGCTTATGCGAATTGGGGTCGACCTGGCCAAGAACGTGTTTCAGATCCACGGTGTGGATTGCCATGAGAAGCCGGTCTGGCGGCAGCGGCTACCACGTGATCGTTGGCTGCAAACGGTGCTGGAAAAAGTCGAACCTGGTTGTGAGATCGGAATGGAGAGTTGCGGTGGGGCCCATCATTGGGCGCGGCAACTCGAAGCTCGCGGATTCCGAGTCAAGCTAGTCGCTCCCCAGTTCGTTAAACCTTATGTCAAAAGCAACAAGAACGACGCGAACGATGCCGAGGCGATCTGTGAAGCGATGAGCCGTCCCAGCATGCGCTTCGTCGCCATCAAGACGATCGAACAACAGGATATCCAGGCAACGCATCGCATCCGGGCCGGCTTAATCGAACAGCGCACGGCCAAAGCCAATCAGATCCGTGGGCTGGTCGCCGAGTACGGCCTCGTTGCACCGAAGGAATTACTGATGCTGCGTCGGGCGATACCGTGCTGGCTGGAAGATGCGGATAACGGTTTGACGGCTCGCTTTCGTTGTCTGCTGGATGGTTTGTGGGGCGACCTTTGCACACTGGATAAGCGCGTGGGTGAACTCAATAACGAGCTATCCGCAATCGCGGCAAGCGCGCCACCTGCCGTCCGCTTGCAGCAATTACGCGGTGTTGGCCCCATGATCGCCACAGCGCTCATCGTCGCTCTCGGTGATGCCCGTCAGTTTGCCAATGGCCGACAGTTTGCCGCCTCGCTGGGACTGACACCGAGGCAACACAGTTCTGGTGGTAAGGATCGACTGCTCGGTATCAGCAAGCGCGGTGATGCGTATCTGCGAACATTGATGGTGCATGGTGCACGCTCGGCGCTACGCACAGCCAAATCCAAAGAGGATCGACTCAGCCAGTGGGCCGTTCGTTTAGCCGAGCGATCGCATCCCAATGTGGCCGCTATTGCGCTGGCCAACAAAACTGCACGCATGGCTTGGGCGATGCTGCGTTACGGCACTGATTACCAACCGGATCAGGCAGCGGCCTGATTTATTTACCCGACGTGCTCTACGAGAGAAACAACTCTTAACCACGATTGCGAAGCAACCCTAACGATGGCAAACCGGTCGAACCGGCGTCGGCAAAACCCTCAAATGTCCAGGTGCGCAAAGCACGTAGAAGCGATTGGGAGCTGGCGCGCGAATAGCCCATCATGGCCCTGCATCGAAACGATGCTGTATCCAGAGGCCGAATATACGTGTGCAGTCGGCACGGGTGCCAAAGCGAGGGGGCTTGCAATGAGGAGGAGTCCATATACGGCCATTCGTGATGGGCAATTTCCGGTCACAAGCAGATTCTCCAACCTAAGACTAACTTGCTTATTCCCTGCATGGTCACATAGTAATATCGGCACTTCATTCGTGACATCGGTGCAGAAATGCCAGCAGAAATAATGCAACAGGATGGGCTGATGCTGAGCATCACTCCGTGTAGCAGCCGGATGGGCTGCATCGTCGTTCGACTCACGGGCACTGATCTGCACGCGGAAATTACAACGGAATGGTTCTCCTCTGCAGATCATCAGCCTCGACTCGACGGATTCTTAGCATCGGTTGGGCAACTTGAGGAGGGGGTCTCTAAAGAGTGGCTTTCTGAAAGCGAAGATTTTGCACTCTCGGCCTGCCTGGATCCTCATTTCCCGGGTTTGGTGTTCTTGCGCGTCTACTTGGGTTCAACGTCAGATGACGATTGCGACTGGCAAATAAATGGGTCCTTGTTGGTCCTCCCTAGCCAGGTTGAGCGCTTTGCAAAAGACCTGTCCGCAATTTGATGGTTCGGTCGGATGCAAGTCTGTGGCCCGCAGATGTGCAAAGTGGCGTGTCGGCGTGCTAGCGGCCAGAAACAACCATGCAGAATCGTGCATTCGCAGCCATTTCATGGCCAGAAATCGAAAATAACCTACGGAAATAAAACATGGATTTGGTTCAGATCACACCTGCGGCATAGCCGTTTCATGCCTGTCGTAACAGGTTGAAAAGTATCGGTCCGGCGAAGTCATCTAGCCACTCTGCGAACAAAGATATCCTTTGCATTCAAAATTAGGCGGACACCGTCGCATTAAGCGATGGCGTTAGAAAGATGTACTGCCCAGACGGTTACGCAGCAGTAATGGAAGCTCGGTAATGTCACAGGAAGACGTGTGTCCATCTGGCATCCATCATTCGCAAATCAGCACCCACCTCACTACAATCTCGGCAGATTGACCAACCCAAAGGTGAGCCGTGGAATTCAAACGGGACAGATTCAACGGCGTCATTGTCAACGCCGCTTCGCTGCCAGACGACCCGCAAGCGTTGCGTTGCGCCGTCGACGCGTTAGTCGCCCTCATCGAGCACGAGCGCCTGGCTCTGGCCTGGGTCACACTGCCGATCAGCAACGCTCAAGGCATTCCGATCTTCACCGCCGCCGGTTTCTCCTTCCATAGCTGTCTGACCGATCAACTGACCCTGGTGCGCCGCCCATTCGAGCAGGCATTCGTCCCATTCATACCCACCCATACCGTAGGGGCGGGCGCCATCGTCATTAACGACGCAGGGGAACTCCTCGTCATAAGGGAGCGAGGTACCACCGGGTTCAAGCTACCGGGGGGGCATGTAGACGCCGCCGAGCGAATTCAGGATTCGATCGAGCGCGAGGTGCTGGAGGAGACAGGGATCGTATCGAAGTGCGAATCCATCGTGGCGTTTACCACCAAACACCCCTACCAATTTGGCAAATCGAACATTCACTTTATCTGCCGAATGACAGCCTTGACGCAGCGTATCAACGTACTGGACACCGCCGAGATCGAAGAAGCTAAATGGGTAGCGCTGCAAGCCTACCTGGCAGACTCTGGCAACAGCCTGTCCAACCGGCAGCTGGTCAGCGATGTAGCGTTCAGCCAAGGGCTCGTCTGCACCGAGTATTCCGCCAACATCGGGCTTCACAAAAAACAAGAGATTTTCACGGCGGCTTGCTGATCAATCGAAAAGCCGCTCTAGGCATGGGTCCAAGCATCACGTCTTGTGTGATTAAACCGGCTGCTAAATATGCGGAAGCAATTGGTCGACCTTGAATGACGCAGTCGAGCAGCCCAGAGAAGTTTTCGAGGCGCGTGTTCGTGCCACGTAGAGTGACTAGGACAAAGCGATCGTACTGGGGGTTGAAAGGGTCGGCTTTCTTGAAGTCTTCCCAGAAATCTCCAACAGCTTACTTGCACTCATCGTCGGCAGCACTGATCGTGAGGCTGCGCTTCACTTGCCCAACAAGTTTTGCAGGTGTTTCACCTTCCCGCTCGCAGACGACGAGGAAGTCATCTGTATTGAAGCCGAGATGCTCTGTCTAAAAATGGACCTCTGCAACACCTCTATCAGACAGTATCGGCGGGATGCTGCGGACGAGCAGTTGCGCCAGCCAATACGCCTGAACATGCTGCTCGAAGTAAACGCCTGCGCCCCCGGTGGCAGCTGGACTTGAAACTCGCTCCTCGTTTCGACTATCCATAGTGTCCACCTAATATGTTCTCTGTCTTCCTAATCGAGGGGGCAACTGCGTTCATGGCCTGCCTCAATGACAACATCATGCAAGCGCTCGCACGGCCCGCGCTACGTTCGAACTGACCAAGAATAACAAGAATGTAGGAATATCATTAGTTTGATGGAGGGCTACTGAGTGCCCGCTTTTGGTTTCTGCCTGTCGTGACCGGCTGAAACCGACCCATAGCAGACGTTGCCGCGCGTCGAATGTAGAAGGCTCAGCTTCTATACTTCAGCGCCTCCACCAATGCAGAAAAGGCGGGAGACGCCTGGCGTCTGTTGGGGTAATACAAATGGTAACCCTGAAACTCAGGGCACCAGTCGGCCAAGACTTCTTTGAGTCGGCCGTCGGCCAGATATGGTGCTACCAATTCCTCTGGTACGTAGGCCAAGCCAACACCATCAACGGCGGCATTGAGTACATGCATGATGCTGTTGAAAACAAGTTGTCCATCTGCCTTGACGGTAAAAGCCTGGCCATTCCTTTCAAATTCCCATGCGTAGATCGCCCCTGATGGTCTGTGTCGGATATTCACGCAGTCATGCCCGGTCAACTCATGAGGGGTTGTTGGTGCCGGGTTGCGTTCGAAATATTCAGGAGAGCCCACCACAGCCAAGCGCCAATCCGGCCCTATGCGAACGGCGATCATGTCTTTGCTGATCGATTCGCCCAAGCGAATGCCAGCATCAAATCGCTCCTCGACCACGTTGGTGAATCCATAGTCGACGTAGAACTCCAGTGTGATATCCGGGTAGCTCTTCAGGAAGCTTGCGAGCATCGGCCGAATGCACAACTCAATCTGATCATCAGTACAGGAAATACGAATCGTGCCACTGGGCTTGTCCCGCAGCTCGCCCAGCGCTTCAAGTTCGGCGGTGATCTGATCAAAAAGCGGAGCGATCGAGCGCATCAATCTTTCTCCCGCCTCTGTGGGCGACACATTGCGTGTCGTGCGGGCCAGCAGTCGTATCCCCAGTCTTTGTTCAAGTGCCCGGATCGTATGACTCAGCGCAGAAGGAGTAATGCCCAGTTTGGCGGCGGCTTTCGTAAAGCTTTGATCTCGCGCCACCGCCAGAAAAGCTTGGAGATCGTTGACTTTGGTATTGGCCATTGCTGAGTTTTTCTCAAAACTACATGAAGATTACGCCTACTAATCAAGATACCTCTAATCCGTCAAGCTCTGTCACCTATCTGGAACGGAGTACTGATGATGAGCGAGACACCTGTAACCCTCCTTGAAGCTGCAGAAGCCTTGGACTCTCCAGGGCTTGATCGGCGCGCATTCGTAAAGGCCACCGGCGTCAGCATTGCGGCTCTGGGCGTCCTTTCAGTCGCAGGCGGTTCTGCCTTGGCAGCTGACTCGAAAAGCGCTGTCAGCCCGTCGGAAGGCGCCGACAATTTTTACAAAAGCGACAAGGTCACCGTGCAAAAGGTGACCTTCAAGAACTCATACAATCTTCAAATTGTGGGCAATCTTGTAACGCCCAAAAATCTGGCTAGAAACGCTAAAGCGCCTGCAATTATCGTCGGTCATCCCATGGGGGCAGTCAAAGAGCAAGGCTCCATGCTCTATGCACAAAAGCTGGCGGAACAAGGCTTCATCACGCTGGCGATTGACTTGCCTTTCTGGGGAGAGAGTGAGGGCCTGCCTCGTAACCAGGTTGCCCCCGAAATGTATGCAGACGCATTCAGTGCCGCCGTTGACTACCTGGGCACGCGGGACTTTATCGATCGCAACCGTATCGGCGTACTGGGTATCTGTGGCAGCGGTGGCTTTGCCATCAGTGCGGCCAAGATGGATCTGCGTTTGAAAGCCGTGGCCACCGTCAGCATGTACGACATGGGCGCCGTCACCCGTCATGGTCTGAGGCACTCAGTGACTGTCGAGCAACGCCAGGCCATGCTCGCCAAAGCCGCCGAGCAACGCTATGACGAGTTCTCTACCGGAACATTGCAATTTTTGAACTATCTGCCTGCGCAGCCTGGCAAGGAAACCGACCCGGTAACTCGCGAGTTTTGGGACTTCTATCGCACGCCACGCGGCATCCATATCCCTCATGGCAGTACGTTGGAACTGACGCAAAACCGCGCCTTGACCAGTGAAGTCAGGTTCGTGAATTTCTATCCATTCAACGATATCGAAACGATTTCCCCGCGTCCGCTGCTGTTCATATCTGGCGATCAGGCGCACTCCAGAGAGTTCAGCGAGGACGCCTACCAACGCGCCGCCGAACCTAAGGAACTGGCCTGGGTTCCCGGCGCGGGTCACGTGGATCTGTACGACCGCGTGAACTTGATTCCCTGGACCAAGCTCACCGCCTTTTTTACCCGGCACCTGACGGTGGTTGGCTAAAAGGCCAGTGCTTCAGCCAACAACTGTTTGATGAGAGGTTTTTGAATGACGGCTCAAGTATTCGACACCCCGGCAGGTGAGGCCCTCGGCACGCCGGGGACTGGGGAACTGCCGGCTTACTGGAGTGGCATCTTTGCGATGACACTGTGCGTATTCGCGCTGATCGCCTCGGAGTTCATGCCTGTCAGTTTGCTCACGCCGATTGCATCGGATCTGCAAATCAGTGAGGGACTGGCCGGGTATGGGATCGCCATCTCCGGCGCCTTCGCGGTACTGACAAGCCTTTCGATTTCCAGGCTGGCGGGTTCAATGGATCGCAAGATGCTGTTGCTTCTACTGACCGGGATTATGTGTGTGTCAGGGCTGGTGGTCGGTCTGGCGCCGAACTATACGGTGTACATGATTGGTCGTGCGCTGATAGGCGTGGTGATCGGCGGATTCTGGTCGATGTCGGCGGCAATGGCCATGCGCCTGGTACCTGCCCATAGCGTGCCCAAGGCTCTGGCAATCTTCAACGGCGGCAATGCTTTGGCAACCGTAGTGGCCGCACCATTGGGAAGCTATCTGGGGAGTGTCATCGGTTGGCGGGGTGCTTTTTTCTGCCTTATTCCGGTAGCGATCATCGCGTTGATCTGGCAGTGGATCAGCCTGCCAGCCATGACGGCGGCGCCGCGCAAACCGGGCGCTGGCAATGTCTTCCGATTGTTTAAGAGCCCATTGGTCAGTTTCGGCATGTTGAGTGTGGGCATTTTTTTCATGGGGCAGTTTGTATTGTTCACCTATCTGCGCCCGTTCCTGGAAACCGTCACTGGTGTAGATGTCTCCATGTTGTCGATGATCCTGCTGGTCATCGGCGTGGCGGGTTTTGTCGGGACCATTCTGATCGGCACTTTCCTGAAAACCGGAATGTACCGCGTCCTGGTCTGCATTCCACTCTTGATGGCCGCCATTGCACTGTCCTTGATTGTCCTTGGCGGCGGAGTCGTGGCAGCTTTTGTACTGCTTGGGCTGTGGGGCCTGATCGCGACGGCGGCACCTGTGGGGTGGTGGTCGTGGATGGCCAAGGCGTTGCCCAAGGATGCTGAAGCCGGTGGCGGCCTGATGGTGGCAGTCATTCAGCTATCCATTGCGCTGGGCTCCACCCTCGGCGGGCTGCTGTTCGACGGGAGCGGCTATCGCATGACATTTCTAGCAAGCTCTATCTTGCTGGTACTCGCGGCAGTGACGGCCTTTTTCACATCGCGAAACCAGGTTTAATAGAAGGCAGATTTGAGTAAGGCAGGCAACTGGGGAGTGTCATTAATTTTGTGTTCGGGCATAACATGCTGCAGAGGTGCATGTATGCCAACCAAAAAGAAACCGGCCCGTGAGGCCAAGCGTGACCTTCCGTCCATTCCAAAAGAGCTGATCGACCAGTTCCTCAGTGAGTCGATGAGTGCCGAAGCTATTCAGGATGCTGCGATGGCGTTCAAAAAGGCGCTTATCGAACGTGCCCTTGGTGCCGAGTTAGGACTTCATCTTGGCTATCCTCAGGGCGCGGAGCGCCCTGAGGATTCGAGTAACCAGCGTAACGGCAAGAGCGGAAAAACCGTGCTGACCGATGACGGCCCGTTGCGCCTGGATATTCCCAGAGACCGCGACGGCAGTTTTTCTCCGATTTTGATCCCCAAACATGAGCGCCGTTTTACCGGCTTTGATGACAAGATCATTGCCATGTATGCCCGCGGCATGAGCGTTCGCGAGATTCGTGCCTTTCTCTCGGAGCAGTACGCAACAGACGTCTCCCATGACTTCATCAGCACCGTTACCGACGCTGTTCTGGAGGAAGTCAGTACGTGGCAGCAACGGCCACTCGAACCTATGTACCCGGTCATTTTCTTCGATGCGCTGCGGGTTAAAATCCGTGATGAAGGCGTGGTTCGCAACAAGGCGATTTACCTGGCTCTGGCGTACTACCGGACGGCACTCGAGATATTCTGGGCATCTGGATTGAGAACACAGAGGGCGCCAAATTCTGGATGAAAGTCTTCAATGACTCAAAACCCGGGGGTCGAAGATGTCCTGATCGCGGTAACGGACGGTCTCAAAGGCATGCCTGAAGCCTTGAGTGCAGTGTTCCCTCAGACGGCGTTGCAGACAGCATCGTGCACCTGATCCGCAACAGCCTGATTACGCAGCATGGACAAGCGTCGTGAGCTGGCCAAGGCCTGAAACCGATTTATCAAGCACTCAACGCTGACGTCGCCGAGCAAGCTCTGGATGCCTTCGAATCGGGCCCTTGGGGCAAGCAATATCCAACGGTGGTTGCAGCCTGGCGACGCGCCTGGGATCGAGTCATCCCGTTCTTTGTGTTCCCGCCAGCCATACGAAAGGTGATCTACACCACCAATGCCATCGAGAGTATCAACTCGCAGCTGCGCAAGATCATCAAGACAAGAGGCCACTTTCCAACCGATGAAGCCGCGACAAAACTGATCTGGCTGGCACTGCAAAACATCACCGCCAACTGGGGCAGTGCAGCCCATGACTGGAAAAACGCTATGAATCAGTTTGCGGTTTTGTACGGAGATCGATTCATCAGGTCAAACTGGTGAAATGAAGGCCTGCCTAACGGCAGGCCATTACCAGCCCGCACACAAAAAATCTGACACTCTCGGCAACTGTCCACAATTTGTCAGATCGGATTTGATCCAACGTCTGCTAATGGCCGAAAGCAGCCCCTTCAATTTGTACCCCCTTTCCCTTCACAGCCCTGTCACACCCAACTGCTACCCTCACACCGCCCAAACGCACACGCCCTCTCCAAAATCCTCCCAACCCAAGGAACCACCCAAAGTGTTCCCAACCCCACCCCGCCAAAAAATCATCCTCCGCTCCGAAAACCTCCACTGCGAAGACTTCGGCGTGCTCTTCTCCAAACTCTTCGGCAACCGCTATTCCGACACCCCGCCCCCACCACCCGACATCATCATCGGCGGCGTCTACGGTCGGCACGAAGGGGTCAGTTTTCGTCGTATGCATTACCACGGTGATTTCACCGTGACCTTCCCAGACCCGCAGGACGAAATTACTTTCGTCATCCCCACTGCGGGCAAGATCATCTTCCAACACACCACCGAGTCCGTCGGCATGACGCACATCGGTTTGGCCATCGACAAGGCTGACATTCGCTCGATGCACTTTCTCGACAATCACGCGCAGCACGGGATGTCGATTGGTCGGGGTCAGCTCACCGAGCGTTTGTCGGCGCTGTTGGGTAAGCCGATTTTGCAGAAGATCGTGTTTGAGCCGGTAGTGGATCTGAACACGGCGGGGTTTCAGGGGATCAAGGCGTTGATCGATTTGGCGACGGGGACTGAGTTTGATGTGTTGATCAACACCGGCACGTTGATGCCGTCGCGTCTGCGGGAGATGTTGATTGATGCGGTGCTGGAGGCCTGGCCGCACAATTTCACTGAGGCCTTGCGCCGCCCTGCTCCGTTGGTTGCGCCGCGGCATGTGAAGTTGGCGGTGGAGTTTATTCAGGCGCATCCGGAGCAGTTGGTGAGTGGTGTGGATCTGGCGCGGTTGAGTAATGTCAGTCAGCGGGCGTTGCAGGAGGGGTTTCGCCGGTTTGTCGGGACGTCGATTGTGGCGTATCAGCGGCAGGTGCGGTTGGAGCGGGCTTATGCGGCGCTGGCACAGCGGCATTCGGGGTCGGTGACGGAGGTGGCGTTGCGGTTTGGGTTTAGTAATGTGGGGCGGTTCTGCCAGTATTTTCAGAAGGCTTATGGGGTCAGTCCTGCGCAGTTGATCGGTCGGCGTTGAGCGTTACTCGGGAATATTGATCTGCGACAAGTTTGCTGGCGGGCGGCGGGGGTAAGCTGTTTTTGCTGAAGAATCAGCCGTGCAGCCGCACGTCACGGGCCGTGGGCCAAGGTGGCGTCAAATGAACAAAAAACGCATTGTCTGGGGGAGTATTCTCCTGGGCCTTCCGTGTGTCTTGCTTCCCGTACTTTTGATGGGCTACGTCGCCTGGGTATTGAACCTCGCTGCGGCGCAGCAACGTCTGGAAGCACTGGCCGTCGTGGCCTCGAATCGCGCCAATAACACTTTCAATGAGGCGGCAGGCGTGCTGAAGAACATCGCTGCGTCCGAGCTCGCCCCTTGCACCCCGGAGAGCATCGATGAAATGCGCCTGCTGACCATCAACACGTTCTCGGTGAAGTCGATCGGCTATGTTGAGGAAGAGGTTTATGCCTGCGGTTCGTGGGGGACGGTGGGACACCGGGTGACGCCGTGGAAGGAAGATTTCACCACCGCTGACGGGGTGCGTGTGTCGCTTGGCGTTCAGGCGCGGATTGTTCCGGCAAAGCCGATGATGGCGCTGCAATATGCTGCGTTCAATGTGCTGGTCGACCCTGAGCAGTTTTTGCAGGTGATGGTCGAGGATGATGTGCATCTGATGATCGGCACGGCCGCCGGGCAACTGGTCGGTGTGTCGCGGCCTGGGGCGGAACGGTTCATGAGTCGGGTGCACTTGGGCTCGGCCACGGCGCTGGAGGACGGCTATCTCTATACGCTGGTGCACAGCGGCGACTGGGTGGCGATTGCCGCCGTGTCACGCCATGAGTTGCTGCAAGGGCTGATCCGCAGGGAGATGCTGTTGTTGCCGATAGGTGGGCTGCTCGCCGGCATGTTGGTGTTGATGCTCGTCAGGCGGACCCGGCAGCGCTTTACGCCGCTGGCGGAACTTGAGCTGGCGGTGCGCAATCACGAGTTCATCGTCCACTATCAGCCGATCATTGATTTGCACGATGGCGCCTGCGTCGGGGCCGAAGCGCTGTTACGCTGGCTGCGTCCGGACGGCAGTCTGGTGCCGCCAGACGCGTTTATTCCATTGGCGGAGCAGAGTGGTTTGATTCTGCCGATCACGGATCAGATCATCGACCATGTGCTGGAGGATCTGGGGCCGCTCCTGGTGCAGCAGCGTGATCTGCATGTGGCGATCAATCTGGCGGCGGCGGATGTCAGCAGCGGGCGTTTTCTGCCCCGGTTGCAAGCAGCAATACGCAAGGCTGATGTGTGGCCGAGTCAGATCTGGCTGGAGGCGACCGAGCGCGGTTTTCTGCAGATTGATGCGGCGCGGCAGACCGTTAATCGGGCTCGCGAGTTGGGCTTTATGGCGGCCATCGACGATTTCGGCACCGGTTTTTCCAGCCTGCAACATCTGCAACAGTTGCCATTGGATGTGTTGAAGATCGACAAGTCGTTTGTAGACAGCATCGACGTCGATCCGACGGCGTCTTCGGTGACGGCGCATATCATCGAAATGGCCAAGAGTCTGCGCTTGAAACTGGTGGCCGAGGGCATAGAGACCGAGGCGCAACGGGAGTATTTGCGTGGTCATGGCGTTCACTTCGGGCAGGGTTGGCTGTTTGCCAGACCGATGCCCGTCGCGCAATTTTATGGGTTCCTGCACAAGCATTCGAATGCCCAAGCGCCAGTCGGGCAAGCACTTGAATGCCTGTGAATGCGGCGTTTTTTAGAACTGGTAACTGGCCTTCAGGCTACCGGCAAAGCCGTGGCTGTCGCCTCCTCCGCTGGCACCCACCTCAGCACCCACACTCACTGGACCAAGGCTGGCCATAAGGTTGACGCCGCCGCTGAACTGATCGCGGTTGTCGAAAGCGGCGCGTTGTTCGATATCCAGGCCCAGTAAGTGACCTTCGCTGTCGACCTGATGATCGCCAAGCACATGCTCATAACCGACGCGCGCACCCGGCACGAGTTGCCAGTGACCCATGACGATCGGGGCGAAGGACACGTCGAGATTGGCCACGGCGCTGCGGCGGGTTTGTTTGCTGTCATCAACATCCAACGACAGTTCGCTGCCCTTCTCTTGGAAGCCTTTCAGATCGAGGTGGCTGACGCGCAGGCCGAGGCTCGGTTCCAGAATCATGCCGCTGACTGGCACTCGGTAACCCAGCGCCAATGTCGCGCCAGTGAGGTTGCCGTGGGTGTCGCCCTTCGCTGTGCCGAGGCCGCCACCGAGGTCGCGTTTGCTGTCGTAATCGACATAACCGGCGCTGGCGCTGGTATCGACGAACAGGCCGCGTTCCAGGCTGGTGAAGCCGTAGCGAGCGCCGATGTTGAAGAAGGTGAAGTCGGTATCCGTTTCGCCACCGGCCCCACCGACAGTGCCTTTGCTGTAACCGATACCACCGCGTGCGCTGAGTTGCTCGGTGAAGCGCTGGGTAATGCCAACCATCAGGCCTTGGCTGTGTTCGTTGCTGCTGTCGGCGTGGGCTGAGCCGTCGGTACCGAGGTAGCCGGCGAGCGCGGTGGTCCAGAGGCGGTATTGGCCGACTTTGAGGTCGGTGCCGCTGGCGAAAGGTGCGGTGGCTTGTTCGATCATTGCGTTCTGGCGCAGCAGGTAGCTGGCGGCATCGGCGTGGACCTGGCCGCCGACCGTGGATTGGACTCCGCTGAGGGTGCCGGCGTCGATGGCCGATTGCAGGTAATAATTGTAAGCGCTGTAGGTGCCGGACAGGCTGGTGTTCTGCAACTGTCGCAACAACTCGGCGCCGGCAGCGGCGTTGCCGATCAGGCCGGCCTGACCCGGCAGGCTGTTGTATTCCACCAGTTTTCCGCGCAGGACGTAGATGGTTTCCTGCGACAGGCCCAGGCCTTGTTTGAGGTAGTTGTCCATGCTGCCGTATTCGGCGGTGACTTCATCGAGGCCGGCCTGCAAGTAGCTGGCCTGCACGCCGAGCAGCGGCGCATAGATGCTTGCCATACTTGCCGGCATTGCTTTCAACGTGGCGGCGACGCGGGCGGCGGTGTAGTCGTTGGTCGCCAGGTAGTTGGCCATGATGGTTGCATCGTCGACGCCGGCGATGCTCTGCAACACGGCGGCGGTCCAGCCGGTGCGATCCTTGCCGGCAGTGCAGTGGAACAACTGCGCGGCGTCGACACTGGCAAGTTCGTTGAACAGCTTGCCGAACTGGCCGCGCATGCCCGCATCGCTGACGAACGCGCGGTTGGTCTGCTCCATCATGGCGATGGCGTCGGCGGCGCTTTTGAACGAGACCGTAGTGATGTTTGCGCCGGAAGTGGTGCTGCCGATGATGTCGATGTTTTCGTAGGTCGCGCCGGTGAGCATGGTGTCCGGCGTGGCGGCGATTTCGCTAGGCGTGCGCAGGTCGTAGACGACTTTGATGCCGAGGCTGTTGAGGGTCGCCAGATCCGCTGCCGACGGGGTCAGCGCGTTGGAGCGGTAGAACACGCCACTACGCATCGTCCCGTCGTGGGCGGTGGAATACGCGGTGGTGAGGCCGGCGATGTCACGAAAATTGTCGATGCTGCTCAGGCGCGGCGTGTCGAGCGGGACAGACTCGGCAGCGTGGACAGCGGCGATGGACAGGCTCAGAACGGACAGCGAACACAGAAGACGTTGAAACACAGTGCAGCCTCATGGAATAAGCGTTGGGCTGGTGACTATGTGCAATGAAGTGATAAGGAATATGACAGATTAAGTTTGAGTGAAAATGGCTGCGCGATTGGGCCATGGGGTGCGCAATCTGTCCATTAACGGCGACTTCAGCGATTTCCCGCCGGCGCTGATGTTGGCCGATGAACTTGATCCGCTACGAGACGATACCCTGAAAATGCGCAGTGGCAGTCAGCAGCGCCGAAACCAGGTGGCAAAAAAGCCCGGCGGTTGAGGCCGGGCTTTCGCCTTGTATTGCGGTCAAACATTGCATTCAGACTGCACGGCGTTCGAGCAAACGATCAGCACCACCTTCGGCTACCCGATTGTCTTTCAGGTGATCCGAACCATCAGCGGCAATGGCGTCACTGAACAGCGGATCGGTTTCAGTTGCCGCAACGGCATCGCTGAACAATGGGTCGGTTTCAGTTGCGGCAAAAGCGTTCAGTGCAAAGATCGAGAAAGCGATGCCGAGGATGGTTTGACGTTTCATGGCGGTGTGCTCCAGAAGTGCAGTGAGTGGGTATGGAGCCGATCTTACGCCGCAAATCTGATATGAAAACCTGATTGAGTTAATGGCTGTTATTGACACAGTCAATGATACCGCCAATCAAAAAAAATCAGGTCAGGACGCTGTTCGACTCATCCTTGTTCGCCGGTAGAAAAAGCCGGCCCCTCAATGTGATAGACCGTGGGCTCCTGCGAAAAGTATTCCTCCAGGCCCAACATGAATATCCGATGGTCTTCGCTCGCTTCAAACCCTGGGGTGTGATCTTCCAGTGTTTGCCATTGCACGATCAGGTTGAATTGATGGGGGGTTTCGATCCCCTGAGCGAGCGTGTGACCGATATACCCCTTTGCGCGGCAGAGCAAAGGAGCGACTGCGGCAAATGCACGCTTGAAGGTTTCAATGTGCTCCTGGTGAACCGGGAGCACAGCGATTTCATAAATCATGGTTTTTCTCCACATTGAGCTTCAACAGTCAAGAATGCGCATTGAGCAGATGAGCCTATGGCGCGACGGCAATTGCGATTTTTCCCTGGAGACCGTTGTTGCGACTCTCCAGCCGCGCATGAGCAAGCGGAATGTCGGCAAGCGAATACACAGCACCAACATGCGGCCGTAGCTGACCGCGCTCCACCAATGCGCTCAACTCATCCAGCTTGCCGCGATTTTGCCGGGTAAACACGAAGTGATAACTGGCGTTCTTGCCCCAGGCCTGAACGAGGTTTTGTGGCTGGGCAATGTCCACAATCGAGACCACCCGGCCAAGTTGCGCGAGAACATCGGGGCTGCGCGACAATGTGTTGCCACCAATGGTGTCGAACACCACATCGACGCCGTAGCCAGCCGTTTCCCGCAGGATGACCTCGACGTAATCTTCCTTTTCGTAGTCGATAATCACGTCGGCACCCAAACCCCGTGCAAACTCGAAGTTTGCCTCGCGTACGGTAGTGAACACCTTGGCGCCCATGGCTTTTGCCAGCTGTATCGCGACATGACCGACGCCGCCCGCACCGCCGTGCACCAGAATGCTTTCCCCCACTCTGAGCGCCGCTCGCACAATCAGTGCTTCCCACGCCGTCCCGCCAACCAGCGTCAGGCTCGCAGCCTCAAGATGGCTCAGCGAAGGCGGCTTTTTGCCGATGATGCTTTCGGCCGCAACGTGGTATTCGGCATAACTGCCTGAGCCTTCAAATATTTGCGGGGTGTACCAGACTTCGTCTCCCGGAACGAAAGCCGTCACCCCCGGACCGACAGCTTCAACAACCCCGGACACGTCGTGCCCGGTGATGGCCGGCAGTGGCACCAGATCGGGATAATCACCACGTCTAACCTGGAAATCCAACGGATTGATGGAGGTTGCATGTACCCGAACCAAGACCTGTCCTGCCTGCGGCACTGGTTTGGGCACATCGCAAAGTTCGAACGATTCCGGACCGCCAAATGATTTCAGTATCAGCGCTTTCACTGTAAATCCTCATTTCGACAAAAAGGGATATCGAGATTTATCGATATCATTGGGCAAAAAAACTACAGGTCCTTCCCTATGATCTCGGCAAGCACACGGAGGGTGGCTTCATTGCGTTTGTAGTAAGTCCACTGTCCGATGCGCGTGACTTCAACCAGTCCTACTCGTTGCAGCGTTGCAAGATAAGACGACACCGTCGACTGCGAAAGTCCGACGCCTTCTTGAATACTGCTGACGCAAACGCCCACCGTGTGAACGTCCCCTTCATCCTGTGGAGGGAAGTTCTTCTCGGGGTCCTTCAAACCGGTCAAGATTTCAAGACGGGTACGGTTTGAGAGTGCTTTAAATATGTCGAGTAAGTCCATGGCGCGAGGATATCGATATTTTTCGATATGTCAATACGAAAAACATTCTCACCCGTTATGGTGTTAAGGCGTGAGCGTCTGCAGTGTGGGAGACGTCCATTGATTTCTTCTCCGGGACCACAAAACTCACTGTCGTGCTGGTGAGTATTTTGTGAGTCGGATCAGCTACTTCAAGAAGAACCCTGTGAGCGCCGGGCGTCAGTCCCACCAGAATAATCGGGCCGTCGCTGGTATGTGCCCATGTGCCCTTCCAGTCGTCGACGGTCACATGGAGGTGCCCGAGACGCGGTGAAACATCGGCAGCCGCTTTGCCAAATACCGGCATGATCCTGGCGTGATCCGCTTGATATTGAATAATGACAACACCACGGGCGAGTGGCTCGACAAGCGGCGGGTAGGCAATGAGTTTGGGCGCAGTCTCAGAGTCCAATGGCAGTATTGCCGGTGGGGAAACGGCATCTGCTATCCCTTCTGCGCATACAGCGGTGCAAAAGAAGGCGCTCAATGCCAAGGCCAATAGATTTCCGGAAGCGAGGGGCATGGGTTTTTCTCCCGCGTTATTTCATTCAAGCCTAGTTCAAACCAATGGTTGCTGTTGCCCCTCGCTGCCTAGAGCGATGCCAAGGCGCGAATGTGGCTCAGCTATCCTTCACTTCAGAAATGCCAGGCCGAGCAGCTGATACCGTCATCATCAGATCAAGAAGAAGGAGCTTGTGTGATCCCGGAATATCGACTCCGCATCTACTGTGTCATCTGCGCCCTGTTGTGCCTGCTTTGCGCATGGGCGGTAGCCGAGCAGTTGAACGACGCACTGAATATTGGACAGTTCGATTCAATGACGGGGCGTAGGCCGCACAAAATCAAAGAACACCTTGTTTTCGACGAGCAGCCATGGCGCTTCAGCTTGTATCTGCTGCGCGACATCGCGTTATTCATTGCATCCGGCGGCGCTGGACTGGCCTTCTCGTGGGGTGCTCTGCGGGGACGGCGGTCGTTCAAGCGCTTGCGCTCAAAGTTCTAGCGCCTCTTTAAAAAAGCACTCACTCTTCATCAGTTTTTTTGCGGGGGCGCAAACCGGATGAGGCAGTGAAACCACGTCGGCAACGATGTCGGCGCCCGTGACAAAAGACACTTCTGGGTTGGCAAGGAACGCCACCACACTGGCAATTTCCGTGGACTGACCATAACGGCCAAGCGCAATGCCAGGCTTAACGATGTCGCTTCTTCCATCGATCAACAATCGGCCAAAAGCGGACGCCAAACCTGCCACGCGGTTATGATCTCCAACATCCGGCCTCCATGGACTCACGCTGATGCCCAGTTCAAAAACCCGCCCTACCCCCGCGCCACTGCTCAAGCCAGGCGAGACCGTGGTGCTGTTCGACGGCTTTTGCAAGCTGTGCAATGGCTGGGCGCGGTTTCTGATTCGGCATGATCATCAGCGGCGTGTGCGCTTGGCGGCAGTTCAGTCACCCGAAGGCCAGGCGCTGCTGGCCTGGGCGGGGTTGCCGGTGGATCAGTTCGACACCATGGCGGTGATTCGCGACCGGCATTATTGGGAACGTTCCGATGCCTTTTTCAAAGTCATCGGCCAGTTATCCGCCCGTTGGCAGCCCTTGCGATTGCTGCGTGTCGTCCCGCGCAGGTTGCGCGATTGGGCTTATGACCGCATCGCGCTGAACCGTTATCGGCTGTTCGGCAAGTACGATACGTGCCTGCTGCCGAATCCCGATCATCACCAGCGCTTCTTGAAAATGACTGTGCCGACTGCTGCTAAAGCAGAAAACTGACCAGTTGAACCGGCGTCATCTTCGTCACCATCATCAACACAATCACAAACATCCCGGCAAAGCCGGCGACACCCATCCAGAACCACTTTCTGTACACGGCTCGATAATCTTCATTGAGCCCCGTCCCGGCCTCCCCCGCACTCGTTGCCATCACCCACAAGCGTTTCTGCAAGAGCAACACCGGCAGCCACAGCGACCCGACACAAAGGAAAATGACCAGCGAGGTCAGCACCCACTCAGTGGTCATGGGCAGACCCGAGAGCTTCATCAACAGATAGCCCGTGATGATCTGTACAAAGCCTGCCGGTGTGGTGATCCACGCATCGAAACGCACGACCATACGCGCGACATGGGCGATCACCTGCGGGTTGGCCGTGCGGCTCGCGGCGACCAGATAGAGGTAGGACCCCATGCCGAAACCGAACAGGAAAATCGCCGCGATGATGTGCAGGTACTTGAGGCCCAGATAGAGCATGCTCAGTGCTGCCCGTCAGAGAAATGCACGGACAAACTCAGATTGTCCGGATCATTGATTGCGGCCAGGTATTCGTCGACGCTGACTTCACCCACGCAAGGCCGGGCACCGGGTTGCGGCACGTAGCCTTGGGCCATTTTTGCCACCAGCGCCACAGCCGCGCAGCTTGGGATTTCCGGGCCTTTGTCATTGAGTGCGGTCAGTTGCGCAGTCATGGATAGCGGTTGCCCTTCAACGCCAAGCCCCTGAACGTCGATGTACATCGCACTTTTGCCATCGCCGAAACGTTCGAAGCGGGTGCCCAGCCGATGCAGTCTTGCGGCCCAAACGGTATGGTCGCGAACCCGTCCGGTCTTCAGCGCCTGCGCCAACAGAGCGTTGGCGATACCGCCCAGCTTCAACCCGGCGCCAGCCTTGAACCTCAGGGTTTGCGCGCCATAGCGGCCGGCAAAAATATCCATGTCTGGCACATCGACGTTGGCCAACAAACGGGTGCCCAGTTGCGGCATCTTGCGCAGGGTCAGATCCTGCCAACCCGATACCTCATGCACCTTACCGTCCTTCAGTTGTTTGATCGGTTTGCCTGCGTAGGCCAGAACACCTTCAATCGTCGACAGCCCCGGCATCTTCGCCGAAGAAGAAATGCCGTGTTCGATCGAGTCGATCCGTGCGAAGCGATGACGCTGCTGATCGATGATCGCCGATGAAAGTGTCGGCACCGAACTGCAACCACTGAGGATCGCCACGCCCGCCGCTTTCGCCCGGGCATCGAGAACGCCCACGGCATTGACGAAGGTTCGGCAGTCCGCCAGATCGCAATAATTCACCCCGGCAGCGATGCAGCTTTCGGCGACTGCATAGGATTGGCCCTGAAACGGCCCGCCGGTATGAACCACCAACTGGATGTTCAATGAACGCAAAACCGAGCTGAACTCCGCTCCCATGGCATCACCGCACCAGCCTTGGGCGACCGTGCCGGGCTGGCGGTTCAACTCATCGAGCTTGCGCTGCAACTTTTGCGCATCACGCCCCGAGAGCAAAAGTTCCACACCCGGCATGACCGCCAAATGCCTGCAAACGATGCTACCGAAATTGCCGTAGCCACCGACCACCATCACCCTGAACGGCATTTAACGCTTCCCTAAATGACAGGCTGTTCTCAGCCAATTCCGACACGGACCTACCGGCGTTAAGAATATAGAGCCGAGCGCCAGCAAGCCACTCAACAAATCCAAGGCGCCTGTGCGGTCACGTCAGATCGAGACTTGCTCAAGAAAGATCAGCTGCAACGGCTCAGCGAGCAGATCATTCGCCGCTGCTGCAAAGCGCTGGAAGTACGGCGTGGCGAAATGCGCGTCCAGCGCCGCTTGGTCCTTGAACGCCTCACGCATGTAGAACGTGCCGCGCTCGTCACGCAGTTCAAACAACACATAGTCGAGATTGCCTGGCTCTGCCCGGGTGGGGTCAACCAGTGCCAACAACCCGTCTTTCAATGCTTGCTCCTGACCCGTTTTGGCCTTGAGCACGGCAATCGAAACCAACACTTCAGCGGATGCAGTCATCATCAATTCTCCAAGATCCGAAACAGGTATCAACGGGTAGGTGCGGGCGCCGCATCGATTTTCAGGCGTAGCAGGCTGTAGGGTTTTTGCCGCTGATCCTGACCATCGCGAAACGCCGCTTGGCGGTGTAACTGGTTCGCGATGAAATACAGGTAACCGTCGGGGCCGATCGATAAGGTGTCGGGCCAGAGCAGACGCGGGTCGTGCACCAACGTCTGCCATTGGCCATCCGGCAGGCGCTTGCGGATCGCGTTGTGCTCGTAGTCCCCGGCATAGACAGCGCCTTCGGCATCCGCTGCCATGCCATCGGATGCGCCTTTCTCGCCCAGATCCTGCACAGCGGCGGCCAGTTGCTGTTCACTTACGCCGGTATCGCGCAGCAGCGCTGTGGATACGGCATACAAATGCCGGCTCGATAGCGGCGTGAAATACAGCGTCTTGCCATCCGCCGACAGCGCAATCCCATCGGATGCCACGCCTAGCGGTTTGCGTTTGCCGTCAGGACCTTCGACCGTCACTGCCAAGCCTTCAACCACCGGTACAAAAGCCGGATCAACCGAGGTTGCCGGGACGCCGCTCAAGCGGCGCATGGCACGGCCAGTGGCAATGTCCATGACGATGATCGCCCCGGGGCCGCGCAAGGATGAGTCAGTGAGATAGACCGTGCCTTCGGCGCCGGTGCGAAAGTCGAAACGCATGTCGTTGACGTAGGTACTGGGCAACATGACGTTCTCTGGAAATACCAGGCGCTTGACGACTTTGTTGCTGGCAAGGTCTACCGCCACCAGCTTCGCGCCAAGCGGCTTCGGCTCAGCGAAGCCCGGCGCGGCCGTGTCGAGAAGCCAGACGCGGCCCTGCCCGTCAGCAACCACACTCTGTACGCTGATCAGACCATCGCTCGGATCGTTGGGGTTTTCCCGGTTGATCGCGGCATTCGGATAAGCCACGACCTGGCCGTTGCGGATCTCGCCCACGGTGAACGGTACGTTGTCACCCCAACGCGGAAAGTTGACGAAGATCCGCCCGGTCTCGCTGACCGTTACGCCGGTTGGCATCGCGTCGTAAAACCCATGGACCTGTTCCAGTTTGCCGAAGGATCGATCAGCGGGTGCATCCGCCGCTAAAGGAATGACGCTGATCGCATGAGCGAACGGCGTCGCCAACACAGCGGCCGAGACCATGGCCAACAGGACGGGAAGTTTTTTCATACGCATACGTGCTCCTGGCGGCCGCTTCGAAGGCCCCCTCTGAATGTCTGGACGGCGCTGATCAGAACCCTTCAAGGACGATTTTTCCCCGGGCTTTGCCGCTCTCGACCAACGCATGGGCGCGCCGCATGTTTGCTGCGTTGATAGCGCCGAAATGCTCGCCCACGGTGGTCTGCAGAACGCCCCGATCAATCAGGTCCGAGATCCGGTCAAGCAAGTGATGCTGCTCGATCATGTCCGCGGTTTCGTAAAGCGAGCGGGTGAACATCAATTCCCAATGCAGCGACAACGACTTGCGCTTGAGCGGCATCACATCAAGACGCTCGGGATCGTCGATCACGCCCAGACGCCCCTGCGGCTTGAGCACTTCAATCAGCTGTAAAAAGTGTTGCTCGGTGTGGGTCAGACTGGCGACATAGTCGACTTCGCGAATGCCCAGCGCCTGCAACTGACTGAACATCGGCTGGCCATGATCGATGACGTGGTGCGCCCCCAATTGCTTCACCCAATCCGCCGTTTCCGGACGTGACGCCGTGCCAATTACCGTAAGGCGGGTCAACTGCCGGGCCAGTTGCACCAGCATCGAACCCACGCCGCCAGCCGCTCCCGTGATCAACAGGCACTCGCCCTCCCCTGAACCCTCTACGACGCCGAGCCGGTTAAACAGCAACTCCCAGGCAGTGATCGAGGTCAGTGGCAACGCGGCAGCAGCGCCTGCGCTCAAGGATTGTGGTTTGTGCCCGACAATCCGCTCATCCACCACATGCAATTCGCTGTAACTGCCGGTGCGCGCAATCGAGCCTGCGTAGAACACGTCATCACCGGGTTGAAACAGTGTCACTTCAGACCCGACCTCACGGACGATACCTGCCGCATCCCAGCCGAGGATTTTCGGTTCCTTGGTGAAAGTACCGGCACGTACCTTGGTATCGACCGGATTGACTGAAACCGCCCGCACTTCGACCAGCAGATCCCGTGGGCCGGGCACTGGCGCAGGCATCTCGATGTCCTGCAATGACTGTGGATCTTCGATGGGCAGGGCGTGCTGGGTGAAGGTGATGGCTTTCATGAAAACTCGCTGTCTGAAGGGCTGATACGTTGATATGCCGCCATCTTCGGCTTCCCACGGACAAAGAAAAACCTGCAGAATGCGCCAACACTTTCACTACAGGAGTGAAAATGATCCGCATCGATGATCTCGGTTTGTTCATCCGCAGCGCAGCGCTGGGCAGCTTTACCGCTGCGGCGCTGGAGGCTGATCTGTTGCCCGGTCAGGTCGCTGCTGCCATCAAACGGCTGGAGCGCGAACTGGACGTTCGTCTGTTCGCGCGCACTACGCGCAGCCTGAGGTTGACCGCTGAGGGCGAGCAATACCTGCCCACTGCGCACGCCGTGCTGGAGGCGTTGAAGCAAGGCAAGGAAAACCTGCGGGGTGAAAACGCCACGCTACGCGGCGTGCTGCAAGTCACCGCGCCTTCTGACTTGGGGCGCAATATTTTGCTGCCGTGGTTGACCGCGTTCCGTCGTCAGCATCCGAAACTTACCCTGCGCTTTGTCCTGTCGGACCAAATGGCCGATCTGTTCCGCGATCCGGTGGATGTCGCCATTCGGTATGGCTCGAACGAAGACGCCAACTACGTGGCACTGCCTCTCGCGCCCTGGAATCACAGAGTGCTGGTTGCTTCGCCGGACTATGTGCAGCGTCACGGACAGCCGAAAACACCGGGCGAACTTCAGGATCACTCTTGCCTGCTCTATCTGCAGAATGGCCGGGTCTACGACAAATGGTGCCTGGGTGCGCAGACGATTCAAGTCTCAGGCCCTCTGTTCAGCGATGACGCCGACGTGGTGCGGCGTTGGGCGCTGGACGGTGAAGGTATCGCCTACAAATCGTGGCTGGATGTCAGCGCGGATGTGGCGGCAGGACGGCTGATCGTACTGCTGCCGGACCATCCCGGCGAAGCCTCGCCATTGAGTCTGGTGTGCCCGCATCGCAAGCAGATCTCCCCTGCGATATCGCAGCTCTACACCTGGTTGAACAGTCAGTTCGCCGGCCTGCAGCCGGTTTAACCCCGGCGCTGAGCAAAAAATAAATGAACCCGTCACACCTCGCGCCGCCTAAGAAAGACCATCAGGAGGTAGCCAATGCAAATCGAAACCGTGTGGATCGTACTGGCGGCAGTTCTTCTGCTGATCGAACTGTGGGCCATCAATCGGGTGCGCAAAAGTGAGGGGAAGTCGAATAACAAAGGGGTATGGATTGTTCTGATCGTGTTTGTGCCGCTGTTCGGGTTGATCGCCTGGGCGATCGCGGGCCCAAAACACATCAGCCAGAATACGGCGTCGCATCCCGGTCGCTAAGGGAAAAGTATCGCTTCGGCTTCACGCATGAAAATTTCTACAGTCTTCGGACCCATCCCGTCGAATTCCGCCAGGTGCTTCTCGAACGCCTGGCGGTCGGCGTGTCGTCGCAACGCACGTCATTCAGCTCAAACGGTGATCTGCAATGCCCGCCGGCCTCTGTTCATGCAGGCTGCATGACAGCCTTTTGCCCCGCCCAGCGCAAACCCTTGTTCCAGTGCGGTTCGTCCACGCGCCGCAAGTTGGCACACCAAATGCGACAGCTTCAGCGAATCCACAGCACCGTGGCTCAACGGCCTGTGTTCTATCCGTGAAAGCAGAGGCAACTCACATGAACGCGATCGACCTACTCAAAGCCGACCATGAAAAAGTAAAAGGCATCCTGACCCAACTGAGCGAATCGACGGATCGAGCGCTGAAAAAACGCGGCGAGCTGCTGGCCAGGCTCGAAATGGAAATCTCGATCCACACCCGCCTCGAAGAAGAAATTCTCTACCCCGCGTTCAAGGAAGCCGGCAGTAAAGAACAGGACATCATGTACTTCGAAGCCAAAGAAGAGCACCGCACGGTGGATTCGCTGGTGCTGCCGGATCTGAAAATGACCGATCCCGGCACACCTGAGTTTGCCGGTCGGGTGAAAGTGGTCAAGGAACTGCTGGAACACCACATCGAAGAGGAAGAAACGGAAATGTTTCCTCAGGCGAAAAAACTTTTGGGTAAAGCGAAACTCGATGAACTGGGTGCCGAGATGGAAGCCATGAAGGCCCGTTACAAGAAGGACATGGCGGCCGGAAATATGGCGGCGTAAATGTCTGAAGGCACCCGAAGCCCGGCAGAATATGCCGGGCTTTTTTTTCATTAATTTCACTACAGTCAACGATCCGTTGTGGGCGCTCGCGTGCTCGCGAAGAGTCCGGTACGTCCAGCCTCTGCATCGACTGACCCACCACATTCGCGAGCAAGCCCGCACGCACCTGTAGTACCGTCACCTCCTCGACAATTCATCGTCCAGCATCCAGACGGTTATCTTGTCAGGTTGGTAGAGCGTTTGGGTGAGCGGTCCGTCAGCTCAACCTGAGGCTCGCAGTCACCTGGCGCAGTTTCGCGCCCCCTCAACACACTCAAGGACAATACGCATCATGGAAGAAACCGTCACTTACCGAGTCGCAACCGCCGCCGATGCACTGATCATGTGTGAGTTGGGCCAATTGCTCAACGAGGTGCATCACGCTGCCCGCCCTGATATCTATGCCGCCGCCACCGAAGACTTTTCCCGTGACCTGCCGCACTGGTCAGGGGTATTCGAGAAGCCGGATCAGGTTGTCTTCATCGCCCACGTCAGCGATCAGGCTGCGGCTTTTATCACGGCCAATCTGTCGGCGAGCGCCGGGCCACTGATGCAGCCGCAGAAAGTCGTTCGCATCGGATCGGTGTGCGTGGCCGAACAGTTTTCCGGCAAAGGCATTGGTCGCGCCTTGATTCAGCGCGTCAGAGACTGGGCGATTGAACATGACGCACAGGATTTGCGCCTGACGGTCTGGCCGTTCAACGAACGCGCGGCGCGCATGTATGCGGAGTTTGGTTTCGAGGAGCGTGCCGTCGAGATGGGTATGCGCCTGGCGTGAAGCGCCAAAACGGGCTGCGCACGTGACTAAGCGGGGCGATTGCCGGCGCGGCACGCTATCCCGAGCACACTGAGAGTCTGCTGGTGATCAATGTCCGTTCGCCGATGCTCTGGCATTTCGAAAGTGGACGACCCGTCACGTTGAATTCTAGCCATCGCCCCGATTCCCGCCTACCATGCGCACAATTCGTATTACCGCGGCTGGGACGCCGTGAAACCAGCTATCAATACCTGAGCTGTTTCGTTGAATCGCTGCCCTCCCGCACGAAAAAATTGAGTGAAAAAACATGAACCGTCAGAAAAAACTGCAGCAGTTGTTCAAGGAAAAAGCCAAAAAGGCCAGCGCGAAACTAGCGCCGAAAAAGCCCAAATACATCAGCAAGGCTGATCGGGCCAAGCTGGAGGCTGAGGCGGCAGCTTCGACAGAGAGCCCCGCGATCACTGATTAATCCGGACATCGCATCGGCGGGAGGCATTCAATGGATCTGAAGTTCAGTCACGTCGATGTATTGGTCAACCATCTCGAGGACGCGTGTGCCTACTACGCGCAGATCCTCAAAGCCAACATTTCCAAAACCCAGATATGGCAACGCGGCGGCCTGCATGTGCGCTACGCGGTCGCGATGATCGGACAAGAGCGTTTCATGCTGGTGCAACCGCTGGAAGGGAACTTGAAGACGCTGCTCGATACCGTCGGCGAAGGAATGATTTACCGTCACTGCTACACGACACCGGACATCGAGAAAGCTTATGACGACCTGCTGATCGCCGGTGTGCGGCCTGAAGATGAAAATGGCAATCCATTGACCCGCCAACACCTGCAATCCCCGTCCGGGACACGGATTATCTGGCTGCCGAAACGCTTCGGCCACTTCTCTATTGAAATTCTGGAAGAGAAATCATTGGAAGCGTTCATGAAGTGTGCGTTTGCCTGAGTGATGAACCACTCCCGGGATTGGGAGAGCGCCTCCGTCCTTTCTCAAAGCGTTTTACCTGCCAGCCACGCCCCCCAGAACAGACTGCTGAAAAACCGCGTCGCGTCACCGAACCCAGCCTCATGCAACAACGCCTGAACCGCCGCCTCCGAATGCGGCGGATCGGCGCCCTGAAGAATCTTGCCAAGCTTGGCTTGCACCTCATCAGCACTGGCACCCTGCTGCCGCCACCGCTGCCCCCATGCCGCCAGCAATAACGGTTGGCTGGCATAAGCGTAGTGGTTGCCCGCGATGATCAGCGGCGCGCCTGGTTTCAGGCGAGCCTGAATCGATTGCAGGATTGCTCGTTTCGGTTCATCGCCATTCAGATGATGGAGCACGCCGATCAACGTCGCCGCGTCGAATGACTCATCAGCCGGCAAGTCATCGACATGCCCTAAATGCATCTGAGTTCTGTGCAGCAAATCATTGGCCTGCAAATGCTGCGTCGCGGCCTCCAGCATTGGCTCGGAAGGATCTACCGCCGTGAAGCGCCAGCTCTGCTCCAGCGCGGCCATCGCAATGATTTCCTGCGCTGTACCGCCAGCGCCGACGACCAGTATTTTGGCCGAGGGCGAGGCGCCGAGGCTGGCGGCCAACATGCACGCCGACAGATCGTGGCAGGCGTCATAACCCGCCAGTGCAATGCGGCTTTGTTTGGCATATTCGCTGGCGCGAGAAGTGTCGAATTTTCCGGCGGAGTTGGAGGTGGATGAGTTCAATGGGCGATTCTCCTTGTCTTTGCAGCAAAGTACGCCGTGCTGTGGGATAAGAAAAATTCAATGATTTCATGTAGTGCATTCCTGTGGGGAATGCGGATCTGGAGTGGCTGTCTGGCTGATTTTTGTGAGCTTCGCTGGCGTTTAGCCGGTGTGTTTAAGGATATTTACGCCGGCGTTTAAAAGTCACCTCGCGTTACGCCATCAAGGCTACAACACCTTGCGTCGTTGCCTACGACTACGCCAGAATCCGCCGGCTTGTGCGCCTGGAGAGCCATCGGTAACTTGATTCCCGTCACTGATTCCCAGTGATCGGGTTTAGGCTCTGTACGAAAAGTACTGTTTCAAACACCGCATGGCCCAAGCCAGTGAGACCATCGCCGCATAACTTTTACGAGTTTGTCGAAGCGCATATCGATGCGACAGCTCCCCTTTAACCAGCAAGCCGAACATGCGCTCGATGATGTTGCGCTGCCGGTACCTGGGGCGATCAAACAGCCTCGGTAATCCCGGCTTGGGTTTGCACTTCATCGTGCGTAGCAGGATTACCGACTGCATCCGATAGCGGTCGCAGTAGCGACGCAACGCTTCGGAGTCATAGCCCTTGCTCGAACGTCCCGCGATTGCGCCAGCCACGAAAGCGCTGATAGACCGTCGACCATGGGCCGAAACGCTCGGGCATGTCGCGCCAAGCAGTACCCGAACAGAGTACCCAGAGCACGCCATTGACCATCAGCCGATAATCTGCCCGTGGGCGTCCGTTAAGGCGGTGTTCACTGAAGATGTCTGCAACCAAATCCCAGGCTGCGTCGGGGAGTTCGTACCGTTTGGCCATCGTGGGCTCCTGTCGTTGATGGACGCGGACTTTACTGACTCCCGGCGTTTGCTGGGTTCAAATGAGTTTCAGATGATTTCGTACAGCGCCTAACAAAATCCCTTTGTGTAGTCTGCAGTACGCTTCCGTTTTTTATGAATCGACCAATCTTCGTCGAGCATGGCTCGATCGACCTGCTGGAACAGATAAAGATCAGAGGGTTGAGCGGCAGCGAAAGTCTGAAAATGATGGGCTTTGCCTCGGACTGGATGCGGGCAAACTTGCAGAGGCTTTCAGTGCCGGAAACGCCGTTGTTAGGCAGGTTGCTGAGTGGGCTGGCAGAATATTAAAGCCTGTGTTCTGAAACTGGTTATATGTGCTTCCGAATAACCTTCCAATTTCGAAAAGTTCTAAAAACCTGTCAGGTTTAACAGGTTCAATCAACAGACTACGCCCGTAAAGTGGAACCTTCACTCACCGTACTGGAAAATTCATCATGGATAATCAAACAGCACGATCCAAGCTTAGCCAAATTGGGGTTGACGGAGCTGTGCGTTTTTGGAGGCGGCTCAACAATGGCGACTTAGAATGTCACTCGGGGACAATCATTCGCATAGGGGACACTTCTGTAACCACTCCAGAAGGGGAGTTCAGCTTCAGTAGCATCAATTCAATTTGTTCTCCCGATAATTCCGGTCAAAATCATGAGACGTATGAGGAAGAGGATAATGTAGCCGCGGAGTTGAATCAATGGGACGTTGAACTGTCCCTTGAAAATCCATCCAAATCAAACGGACATTGATTATTGGTTAGTTACTTTAAAGCAGGTCTGCGATACGTTGAGGAGTATCAACTCAACGCACGCTGACCTAGTAAAGAACAACCCTTGGGTAGCCTTTAGTACGCTTCCGATTTTAATTGATTCGGTCAATTCATAGTGAAGTCGAGGCCAACAACCTCGGCAATTCGTGAGGGCCATTGGCCCTCGCATTTTCATCGTAAGCGTCAGCCCAACACCCTCTTGCTGATCAGACCTTCGCTTGCTTCGTCCATTGATTGACCCACTCGCAGTCAAACGCCGTCGGATCAAACCCATCATCCCCATACCACTCCGACATTGCCTCGTGCTCAAGGTGGTTCGGATCCGACAACGCTGACAGAAGATCTTCATTCCCCGGCGCGCCACCGATGTCCTCCGGCGGGCGAGCATTGGCTCCATCGATGTAACACGGCCCTTGCGGGAAAATAATCGCATGCAACGTTTTCTCGACTTTAATTCGCAGTTCCCAGTTGTCACCGAATTCATAGACATCGACTAAAGGGCGGGGCCTCCTGACAAGGGTATCAGCAGACCCTACCTAGGCTCTGTACGAAAAGTACTGTCTCAAACACCCCATGGCACAAGCCAGTGAGACCATCGCCGCATAACTTTTTGCGAGGTTGTCGAAGCGCGTAACGATGCGCCGCCTCTCTTTCAACCAGCCAGTCGAACATGCGCTCGATGATGTTGCGCTGCCGGTACTTGGGGCGATCAAACAGTCTCGGTAATCCCGGCTTGAGTTTGCGCTTCATCGTGCGTAGCAGAATTATCGGCTGCATCCGATAGCGGTCGCAGTAGCGACGCAACGCTTCGAAGTCATAGCTCTTGCTCGAACGTCCCGCGATTGCGCCAGCCACGAAAGCGCTGATAGACCGTCGACCATGGGCCGAAACGCTCGGGCATGTCGCGCCAAGCAGCACCCGAACAGAGTACCCAGAGCACGCCATTGAGCATCAGCCGATCATCTGCCCGTGGGCGTCCGTTACGGCGGTGTTCACTGAAGATGTCTGCAACCAAATCCCAGGCTGCGTCGGGGAGTTCGTACCGTTTGGCCATCGTGGGCTCCTGCCGTTGATGGGCGCGGACTTTACTGACTCCCGGCGTTTGCTGGGTTCAAATGAGTTTCAGATGATTTCGTGCAGAGCCTAGTAGCCCGAGGTAAATGAAAGTGCACAAGCGTCGCTCAGACAGGTATTTGCATACCTGCACTTAATGGCGGCTGTGCGTAGGGCGCCCTCGGGCGCGCCGGCTTTCTTCTTTTCCCCGGTCTACTAACCTGCGCACAGCTGCCACCCCCTGTTTAGTAGCTCGGAGCGGCGGCCCCACAACAGGAAAAAGAAGAAATGTGCAAAGTAACGCCAAACCCGCCGCAAACAGACCCGGCCTCCCCTTACGAATCATCCGATTCCAAGAAATTCCACGACGCGGCAGAACGCGCGCTCGACCACTACCTAAAACCTGCGGCGGCGATCATGGCTGCGCCGTATAAACCCAGCATGATGTTTTCGGTCAATCCGGAGACTGACGTTGAATCGTTGCTGGCGAATGCCTGCGAATCGTTGGCCTCGGCCAGTGTCATGCTGGGTGATGTTGCCGGTCATGTGGATGGGTCGATTCGCAAGACTTTGCTGGGCATTGCACAGGTGGTGATGCTTGGGGAGTTGGCGGTGAATCGGGCTTTGGATAGGGTTGATGTCGCCGGGTAGTCGCGTTCATTCAGTGGCGACTGGTTTGCCTGTCGCCACTGTTCAAGTCCACCGGTTGAATCCACAGCCAAAAGCAGTCATTCCTAGAGGTATATTTCAGATCCCTGATTACGGGAGCATCCGCTGCCAACGGATTGGTGGGGTGCGTTTACAGGTCGCCCCCACGACTAATCCACAATGTACAACTTCGCCCCGATCGTGGTGGATGAACGATGCCCCTCAGCATTATTGCCCACTTGATAGCTCATGCCTGGCGTCAGTGTGAACTGACGACCATCTTCAAGTTCTGTATCCAATTGACCCTCCAGGCACAACAGGATGTGCCCCCTCCAACACCAGTGATCGGCCAAATATCCAGGGCTGTATTCGACCATCCGCACACGAGCTGATCCAAACTGGCAGGTACGCCAATAGGCTGTGCCTGTCTGACCGGCATGCGCCACCGGCTCTATCGTTGACCAATCGGTGGTACCAAATGGGATTGCAGTGAGATCCATTTTTGCCTCATCGATATGCAATAAATGCAGACCGTATCATTCGGGCGATGGTGCCGACAGACACAGACGGCACGCATTTATAGGATACAGGGTGGGAGAAACTGCCTAGTCTTCAGCACGACCGCTGAATGATAAGCCGGGGTACCTGTCGTGGCGGGGTCACCTTCAAAACAGAGCGCGCCCAATCTGAAGCAAGCCAGACAAGGGCAGGCGGCAACAAAGTATTCCGGTCAGGAATACGCCCATGAAAATCATGAATTTTATTTATCGCTGTGGATCTCGTAGCGTGCCTCCTTCTGCATAAGGAGATGACCTGTGAATAATTGCCGCCTGCGCTTGTACGTTGACTCTCAATTTTGCAGCCCCTATGCCATGTCGGCTTTCGTGGTACTCCGCGAAAAGGGCATCGAATTTGAAATGATCCCGCTAGACCTCGACTCATCCGAAAACCAGTCAGAGGACTATGCCAGCCTCTCGCAGACCCAGCGGGTACCCACACTTGTGCACGGCGACTTCGCCTTATCTGAATCGTCGGCGATCACTGAGTACCTGGAAGACGTTTTCCCCCAGGCGCCGGTTTACCCACAAGACCTGAAGCAGCATGCAAAGGCACGACAAGTCCAGGCATGGGTGCGGAGTGACCTGCTGCCCATTCGGCAGGAACGATCCACATTGGTTGTGTTTTATGGACTCAAATCAAACCCCTTGTCGCCAGCTGCCGAGTCGGCAGCGCGCAAGCTGTGCGGTGCCGCACAAACGCTACTGGCCGACAGCCCCGAGTACCTGTTCGGTCAATGGTCGATCGCCGATGTGGATCTGGCCTTGATGCTCAACCGGCTGATATTCAATGGCGACTCCGTACCACCCGCGCTGGTGGAGTACGCGCAGCGCCAATGGCAACGACCAACCGTACAGGAGTGGGTCAAATTGCAACGTCCTCCGATGTAGTCGGCACACCTATCGTTTGTGGAGAGCGGCTTATATTTAGAGAGGGTTTCGGGCTCGTTTCAAAAACCAGGCCTGGAACCCATTCTCGATGGCCGGATGTAACGCAAGCAGCTTCGGGAATAGGTACAGGGTACCAATCGAAAAACGCTTTCGATCAGCGGCGGCGATTGTAATCGGAGTGGACATCGCGTTTCTGAGCAAACTCCAAGTTCGCCGACTGACCGAACGCTGGCAGATTTTCCGTAAAGACGAGGACTTCAAAATGCTGCTTGTGCTTTCACACAGCCTGGGTCGATAGCAGCACTTCACCACACGCAGCAATCGGCCCCGTTAGTGTAAAAACATCTTCCAAGTTCGACTGAGTATGTTTCAGGCCAGAGGTTGAACACAGCCTGAAAATTCTTGGTATGTTGCGAGAAGGCTTCCTCTTTTTAGGACAAAAATGATTTCACATGTATTCATCGGAGTGAATGACTTCAATAGAGCACTTGTGTTTTATCAAGGGGTCATGGAGATACTCGGACTTGATCTCAAGTTCACAGACTTTGAACGCTCATGGGCTGGCTGGAAACACCCCGACACTGCACGCCCTCTTTTCGTGGTGGGCAAACCGTTCGACAGCCAATCTGCGACGCTAGGGAATGGGCAAATGATTGCTCTGCTAGCACCTAATAGACAGATCGTACGCAACGCCCATGCTTTGGCGTTGGTCTTGGATGGAACATGCGAAGGCACTCCGGGCCTGCGACCCGAATACCACCCGAATTTTTATGGGGCGTATTTTCGAGACCCTGAAGGAAACAAGCTTTGCGTCTGTTGTCACGATCCAGAATAGATCAAGTGCAGGATATAAGATGTCTCAGGCGCCTTTCGAACGGCCGGTTATGGCTGATTGAAGCCCTTCACAAAAGGCAGCAACCGGCCAATAGCGGACAAGGCGCTTCTACAATAAATGCTCGCGTAGAAAATCGATGAACGCCATCGTCCGCGCCGAGCGTCGCCGCTCACGACTGAGCACGGCGCTGACAGGCAGCGCACTGGTCTTATAATTGTCGAGTACGGTACGAACCTTGCCCTGCTCAATGTCAGCTGTGAACAGCCATTCTGGTGAGAGGGAAATGCCCAAGCCGGAGAGAACCATCTCGCGGATGGCCTCGCTGCTGTTACTCGTGACGTTGCCCTGAATACCTACATCGAGCTCCTGGGCAATGTGCGTAAATTGCCAACGGTCGTAATGCTCCAGCAAAGTGAAGCCGATGCAGTTGTGATCCGAGAGCTCGTTGGGCTCACGTGGCACGCCGTGTAGATCCAGGTAGCTGGGCGCGGCATAGACACGCCGCGGGCTATTGCCCAATGGCAGTGCCACTAATCCCTCGCTCTTCACCACGCCAATGCGGATAGCCAGATCGATGTTTTCTTTGAGCAGGTCTTCATTGTGGTCACTCAGCCGTAGGTCAATCCGGACATCAGGATGGCGTTGCAGGAATGTCCCTATGAGCGGCGCGATGCATAACCGTCCATAACTGACCGGGGCGGCGACTCGTAAAGGGCCGGCGATCTGCTCCTGGCCACTGGTAAAGCTACGCGTGGCAGTTTCAACTTGGCCGAGAATTTCCTGGCAGTGGTCGTAGAAGCGTTGACCTTGGTCGGTCAGGGCCAGGTGCCGAGTGCTGCGTGCGAACAATGGCCCACCCAGATACTGCTCCAGCGCGCGTACTTGCTTACTCACTGCCGGTTGCCCCATGTTCAGCTCACGAGCGACCGCCGAAAACGACCCGCGCTCCACGACCCGAACAAAGATGTGCATGCTGTCGAACAGATCCATCGACGATTAGTTCTCTTTGTGGAATAAGTCATATGCAAACTACGTTTCTTATCGGAATGATTAAAGCGCGGCAATCTGTAAGCGTCCATTCCAACACGGGTTCCCGTCATGAAACACTCCATGCTTGCCGCTATCGCCGAGTCCGCTCAGTCCCCTCTGGCCATCAGTGAAATCGATCGCCCTGTTCCCGGTAAGGGGCAAGTACTGGTCAAGGTTCACGCCGCAGGAGTCAATCCGCTCGATACCAAAATTGCCGCCGGCGCTGGGGCTCACGCCCGCCAAGCGCTGCCGGCAGTGCTCGGCCTTGACCTCGCCGGTACGGTCGCCGAACTGGGTGAAGCGGTCGAGGGTTTCACCGTAGGCCAGGAAGTCTTCGGCATGCCCGGCGGGATCGGTGGTGCCCAAGGAACTATGGCCGAGTACATTGCCGTGGATGCCCGGCTGATCGCTGCCAAGCCACACACCCTCAACATGCGTGAGGCGGCTGCATTGCCTTTGGTGTTCATTACCGCATGGGAAGGTCTGGTCGATCGCGCCAATGTCCGCGCCGGTCAGCGTGTACTGATTCATGGCGGCGCAGGTGGGGTTGGCCAAGTGGCTGTGCAACTGGCTAAGGCTCGCGGTGCCGATGTCTACGCCACCGGTTCGGCGGGCAGTCTGGACTTCATTCGCTCGCTGGGGGCTACGGCGATCGACTATCAGGCACAGAGCGTCGAGGACTATGTCGAGCATTACACGGCTGGCGAAGGATTCGACATTGTCTACGACACTGTCGGCGGCAGCACCCTGGATGCTTCATTCAAAGCGGTGAAAGCTTATACAGGGCACGTGCTGAGTTGCCTCGGTTGGGGCCAGCATAGCCTGGCGCCGTTGTCGTTCAAAAGTGCAACCTACTCGGGCGTCTTCACCTTGGCGCCGCTGCTCACCGGCAAAGGACGCGAACACCACGGTGCTATCCTGCGCGAGGCCGCTGCGCTCGCCAATGCTGGTCAACTGACAATCCGCGTGGATCAACAGCATTTTGCGCTGCCAGACGTCAACGAGGCATTTCGCCAAGTCGCCGAAGGCCGCGGCAAGGGCAAGACGGTAATCCAGGTTGTGAGTGCATAGCCCCTTATAATCTCTTCAAAGCGCAATCGGCCAAAAGGCGTCCGCCTATGGCCGATTGCAGTCCTCCATTCCCTGCTGATCTCCCCCCAATGAAAACCGCCATCATCTCCGACACCCACGGCCTCCTCCGCCCCGAAGCCCTGACCGCGATCCAAGGCTGCGACCTGATCCTCCACGCCGGCGACATCGGCAGCCCCGAAATCCTGGATCAACTCTCGCAAATCGCCCCCACCCACGCCGTGCGCGGCAACAACGACCTGAACCTCCCCTGGGCCGCCACCCTCCCCGATCACCTCACCCTCAACCTGAACGGCTGGCCAACCCTGCTAACCCACGATATCGCTGACGTCCCCGCCGATCTGGACAGCCACATCAAACTCATCATCACCGGCCACTCCCACAAACCTCTCATCGAATGGCGCGGTGATCGTCTGTACCTCAATCCCGGCAGCGCCGGTCGTCGTCGTTTCAAACTCCCGGTCACTCTGGCCTTGCTCAACGTAAGCGCGAACGCCCTGCAACCCCAGCTAATCCATCTCCTCCCCTGAAACTTTTCCTCAACCCTCGCCCCGATCACCTAACCTCATAGACTGTGTGATCAATTCGGGTCTGCTCCTCCATGCGCAACACATTGAAGTCGCTGTTTTTTGTCGCGCTCACGCTGCTCGCGCCGGGCGGTTCGACACTGTGGGCGGCTGATCTGCCGGCGCCGACGGTCAACGCGGCGGCACCCGCCACGGTGATTTCCCAAAGTGATCTGCAAGCCCTGCAACAACGCCTCGACGGGCTCAAGCAGCAAATCTCGTCTGCCAACAATTACAACCAGCTCGAAGGGCCGCAGGATCGGGTGCAGGCGTTCATTCTGGATATTGATCGGTTGTCGGCGTCGTTGTTGCCGCAGCAGGCGCAATTGGCGGTGCAATTGGGCGTGTTGGGGGCGGCGCCGGATACCGGGGTGGCGTCGGAGCAGGCGGATATCGTCGCGCAGCGGGCCTCGCTGGCGGAGCAGAAGAACAAGGTTGATGCGACGCTGAAAAATCTGGCGGCGTTGAAGCAGAGCGCAGCGGATCTGATCACGCAGATTGCGGGGATCCGGCGCGCGTTGCTGGAGAGTGAGCTGACGCTGCGCACCAACAGTGTGTTGAGTCCGGATTTCTGGTCGCCACTGGTCAAACCCCGGCCCGATGATCGGCAGCGTTTGAGTTTTTTTGTAGATCGGGTGGGCGATACGTGGGCCAGGGTCTGGGCGCCGGGGCAGCGTATTTATACCTGTGTGCTGGTGTTGTTGGCGTTGCTGATCTGGACATTCGGGCGCAGGCAGGCCGAGCGCGGGCTGACGTGGGTGTGCATCCATCGCATGCCGGAGGGGCGTGTGCGCCGCAGTGCATTGGCGTTCGCTTCGGCGTTGGCGACCATTGTCACCACGGGCATTGCCCTGCAACTACTGTTCTACGCCCTCACCCGCCATGCACCTTTGCCGCCGGTGCTGGATACGTTTTCCGAGGAGTTCGAAAAAGTTGTGTACGCCTGCGTGTTGATCACCGGGCTGAGCCGCGCGCTACTCTCGACCAAACATCCGTCCTGGCGGCTGCCGGCGATTGCCGATCCGGTAGCGCTGGCGCTCAAGCCTTACCCGCGCATTCTTTCCGGCACGTTGCTGGTACTGGTGACATTGGTGCAGGTCAGCAACACCACCGGTATGAGCAGCCAGATCGTGCTCGCCGGGCGAGGTGTGATCGCGATTGCTGTAATGGTGATCATCGTGGCGATGCTGTTGCGGGTCAGCAAAGTGCGCAAGGCAATGATTGCTGACAACGACACGTCGGCGGCGGGCAACGTGTTCGCCGGGGTGATTTACACCGTCGCCAGTGTTTCGATGTTTGTGTCGACGGCTGCGCTGCTCATCGGTTATGTGTCGCTGGCCCGGTTCATTACTTATGAAGTGGTCTGGGCGTACATCGTACTGTCGGGGTTTTACTTGCTGATCCAATTCATCAAGGACGGTTGCGAATATGTGTTTTCGCCCAAACATTCGAGCGGAAAGGCGCTCAAGCAGTTGCTGGGGATTGGTGATCGGCGGCTGGATCAGATTTCGATTCTATTGTCCGGGTTCAGCCGCGCCGGGCTGTTGCTGCTGGCGGTGATTGCGCTGTTTGTCGGCGGCATCGGCACCACGCTCGGGCAACTGCTGAGCAACATCATGGCCATTCTCGGCGGCGCCGGGTTGCGCAAGCTGAACATCGTCCCCGGTCATCTGCTCAATGCGGTACTGGCGTTGCTGATCGGCATCTACCTGATTCGCGCCCTGCGCCGCTGGCTGGACAACGAGTTCCTGCCCAAGACCGATATGGACCCGGGCATGTGCGCGTCGTTGAGCACGCTGTTTTCCAATATCGGTTATGCGCTGGTGATCCTGTTGACGCTGTCGTCGCTGGGGGTGCAGTGGACCAACCTGGCGTGGATCGTCAGTGCGCTGTCGGTGGGGATCGGTTTTGGTTTGCAGGAGATCGTGAAGAACTTCGTTTCGGGTCTGATTCTGCTGACCGAGCGTCCGGTGAAGGTTGGGGACTTGATCAGCATCAGCGGGGTTGAGGGTGATATCCGCCGGATCAACGTGCGCGCCACGGAGATCCAGCTCAGCGACCGCTCGATTGTGATCGTGCCCAACTCGCAATTGATCTCGCAGAACTTGCGCAACGTTACGCTTGGGGGCAGCGCCCAGGGCGTGGCATCGCTTGAACTGGTGTTCCCGCTGGATATTGACCCTGAGGAGGTGAAGGAGCTGTTACTGAGCACCTATCGGGAGAATGAAAGCATCCTCGATAAACCCGCATCATTTGTGCGATTCAGCAAGCTGTCGCCGGACGGGATCACGCTGACAATTACCGGTTATGTAGGCAGCCCGAGGATTGTCGGGGTGACCAAGAGTGATTTGTTGTTCGAGATTCTCAAGCGCCTGGGGGCGGCGGGAATTGAGTTGGCGAAGCCGCCGGCGAGTGCCTGAAGCGGCTTTTATGTCTCGGTACATCTGCGGCGTCAACGAACGACCCGGCTCGGTACATCGATGAGGTCTGCCTTGCCTCCGGCAAGCCATCCTTCGTGTATCGAACACTATTGATCCTCTAGACCAATGCCGCCGTCACGCTGTCGAGGATAAGTTTGAGATCGGCAGGCTCATAGCCCTGAGCCTCGTGCTGCGCTTTAGGTTTTCCCGCAGCCGCCATCCGTGTGGTCTGGGAGACCTGAATGCGTTGATACAATTTGTTTGTGTTGCTGCCTCCGGTCCATTTCGTGGTTCGTTCGATCTGTTCGTTGCCGGTGTTTTCGATGAACCTGACACGCATACCCAACAATGCTGCGGCATCCATCGCACCACTGCGCATCCCCAAATGCACCAGTTTACAGCCCCAGCTACGGGACATTCTCAGGAAAATCGCATACTCGGCAGCACGGTTAGGGCCAATGATTTTGCCGTTGAAGGTTTCCTCGTTTTCGTTTTTCCAATACTCGCCCCAGATCTGCATGCCATTGCGCGATACGGCTGGCGGACCGGCGATGTCCAGTTGATCCATACTGGCGTTCAATGTTTCTGGCAGGCTGTCGTGCCCTTTGGGCTTGCCCACCACAATGATATTTTTGCCGGCTTTGAGCAGACCGCGACAGACTTGGGCAAGCCCCATCCAGGTATCGTCCAGTTCTGGGTGAGCGCCACCGTCCTGCCCACTGAATCGCGTCCAGACGATGACGTACTTCGCGCTTCGCACGATCCCTTTGCGCCCCAGGAATTTATCGACACGGTAGGCCCAGTAGGAATTGCTGGCCGGGTCAACGTCTGTCCAGCCGGACACATTGCCTTTGCCGTCACCGGCCATGACTGAAGCGGCGACATGGGTCGTCGCGCCGCCCACCGGGTTCAGCGTCGCTCCGCTGATCCTGGGGATGTGGCCCAGAAAATCAAGTCCGGCCATGGCAGGGTTGGCAGTCTTGTTCAAACGCGCATCCACGACCTCTGTAGCGACTTTATAGGCCGCTTTGGAATCGGCCACTTTCACGGGCAGCAAGCGGTCGCGGGTCAAGCCGCAAGATACCCCGTAGAACGAGATCAGACTTTTGGCACTGCCTGTCTCCTGAGGATTGTCGCTGTAGAACAGGATCAACCGCGACGTCGGTTTGCTCTTCAGAGCAGCCCCCACCGCGAACTGATCGCCCCCCATGTAGGCCGCCTGAAAGTAAAAAGTAACGTAGTGACTGGCAAATGCCACGGGGTCGTTGTCCGCTGCAGCTGTCATCAGCTCGCCGCCCAAAGCCTTTGCCGTATCGCGTAGCGCGTTGTATTTGACCTTGTCCGGCTCTCGCGCCTGCTTGGCTGCCGCCCTTTCCCTCTCACGCTGTTGTGCCACGTGCGTATCCACATCTGACAGGCACTGGCTGATGGTGCGCTGGACGGTTGGCGTACTCTGCACGGGGTTGGCATTGGCCGCATCCCACACCATCGCCACCGCAGTATCGGGCGCATCCAGCGCGGCCTTCGCCGCGTCGACCGTGGCAAAGCGGATGCAGCCCGTAAACGTGATGAACTTTTGTACCGTGTCCTTATGATTCCCCAACTGAACGCGGTATTGGGCCATCAGGTGATAGGGCGTGATGACTGTATTGCCAATCTGGAATGCCATGACGCGTCCTTGCCTTGAGAGCGCACACGAACATCAACGCTATTGCGCACGTTTCAGATAGCCTTCCCTGCCTCCATCGGCATAGAAAGCCAAACAGATCGAATGAATTCTAGTACCGGTATGCATAGCGTCAAGAAAGGGCCAGGGTGATCGCATCGAGCGTGGCACCACCAGCGGATTTCAGGTGAACGTTGGCAGAAAGCTCGTCCGCACACGCAAACGCATGCTGCTTGCCCATCAAAACGACAAACTGCCAGCGTGGACAGTCACTTGCACTTGGCCAACACCACCTGACAAGTATTCGGCGTGCCCCCCGACCGCCCCGCGTAGCGCATGCAATTGGTCATGGATTTTTGCCGAGCCATGTTCAGGCTGGAACCCCAGGCGAGACCGCCCTCCCCAACCGTCGGCAGCGCCTTGGCATAGCAGCTGTCGCCGACGCCTGACGGCGGATAGTGTTTTCGGTTTGAGCAGCCGCTGAGCCCCAGGCTGAGGGCGATCAGGATGGACAGGAGCCACAGCGAGCCTCGGCGTCTGAGTATTCCCCTCATCGCGTTTCTCCTGCCGCAATCGAGTCGTGACGTGTTGAGTCTAGTCGGTATGCGCAGCGGCCTCTCACTGCCCCGTCGCCTGACGATACTCCCGGGGCGTAAACCCGGTCGAAGCCTTGAACTGCCGGGTAAACGCACTGTGATCGGTGTAACCGCATTGCAGCGCAACGTCGGTGATCGGTAAATCGGTATGCAGCAGACGATGCGCATGTTCCAGCCGCACCTTCTGGATCATCTGCCGTGGCGTCAGGTGGAACACCCGTTTGCAATAGCGTTCCAGTTGCGCCACGGAAATACCGGCAATGCGCGTCAGTTCGCCCAATGTGACACGGCGATTGAAGTGCGTGCGGATGTGTTCGTCGACAGCGGCCAGTCGCTCAAACGCTGGGTGAGTTTCGCTGGCTGATTGCAGATCGACGGAGATGCCCGCCAACCCGATGATCTGCCCCTCGCGGTTGTACAGCGGTTGTTTATGGGTCAGGCACCAACCCGGTTCGCGACTGCCGTACAGATGCAGTTCTAACTGACCCTCCAGCACAAAGCCGTCTTCCAGCACTTTGCGATCCTGTTCGGTGTAGCCCGACCCCAATTGCGCCGGGAACACCTGCACGCTGGTTTTGCCGAGCAACGGACGCAAGTCCTTCAAGCCACAGCGCTGCACCAGTGTGCGGTTAGCGAGGACGTAACGGGCCTGAACATCCTTGATGAATATCGCTGCGTTGGGGATCACATCGAGCATCGGCAACAGCAGCGCGGCGCCGGCCAATAGCTCGTCCAGGGTTTGCGGACGGCTCTGGGACAGCATCGAAAACGCGCTCTTCATTGAAGATCCCCCCCTGTTCGTGGATATGCCAAGTGCCCGTGCTGCAGCAGTTGCGAGCAGATTGCAGCATCGTTCAAGTCGTGTCGAGGGCCGCGTTTCATCGGCGCAACTGTGCCGATTTCGTCATCGATCCCGCTGCAAAACATCAATCACCGCCCTGTCTATCAGTTCAAAGTTTGCCCATGCCAGTGACACAACTGCCAGCACCGTGAACACACGCCCTGCCGGCGCCTAATGAAATCACTCATCGGGGCATGTCCATGAAACGAATACACGTCATCGATTCCCACACCGGTGGTGAACCCACGCGCCTGGTGATGAAAGGCTTCCCCGAACTGCCCGGCGGCACCATGGCCGAAAAACGCGATGCCCTGCGCACTCAGCATGACCCATGGCGCCGCGCCTGCCTGCTGGAACCGCGCGGCAACGATGTGTTGGTCGGTGCGCTGTACTGCGAGCCGGTATCGGCGGGCGCCACGTGCGGAGTGATTTTCTTCAACAATGCCGGGTATCTCGGCATGTGCGGCCACGGCACCATCGGCCTGATCAATTCGTTGCACTACCAAGGGCTGATCGCGCCGGGGGTGCACAAGATCGACACGCCGGTCGGCACGGTCAGCGCAACATTGCATGAAGACAGCAGCGTGACCCTGGGCAACGTACCGTCCTGGCGTTATCGCAAACAGGTGCCGGTAGACGTTCCGGGTCACGGCCGCGTATTCGGCGATATCGCTTATGGCGGCAACTGGTTTTTCCTCGTCTCCGAGCACGGCCAGACGCTGAGCATGGATTACGTCGAACACCTCACCGCGTACACCTGGGCGATGCTCAAGGCTCTCGAAGATCAAGGCATTTATGGCGAAGACGGTGCCGTGATCGACCACATCGAACTGTTCGCTGACGACGCCAATGCCGACAGCCGCAACTTCGTCATGTGCCCCGGCAAAGCCTATGACCGCTCACCCTGCGGTACCGGCACCAGCGCCAAACTCGCCTGCCTGGCCGCCGACGACAAGCTGCAACCCGGCGAGCGCTGGGTGCAAGCGAGCATCACGGGCAGCCAGTTCGAAGGCCGCTTCGAATGGTCAGGCGAACGCGTTCGCCCGTACATCACTGGCCGCGCCTACATGACCGCCGACAGCACGTTGCTCATCGACGAAGAAGATCCGTTCGCGTGGGGCATCTGAGCTGCCAGCCTGATTTCTCAAGCCAATCTGAATGATGTGCCAAGGAGTTAGAACAATGAGCGACAACGTCTTCACTGGTTGCATGCCGGCTCTGATGACCCCGTGCACCGCCCAGCGCAAACCGGACTTCGACGCATTGGTGGCCAAGGGTCGCGAGCTGATCGATATCGGCATGAGCGCGGTGGTGTATTGCGGCTCCATGGGCGACTGGCCGCTGCTCACCGAGGCCGAGCGCCAGGAAGGCGTGGCGCGGCTAGTCGCGGCGGGCATTCCAACCATCGTCGGCACCGGGGCGGTGAATAGCCGCGAAGCGGTGTCCCATGCCGCCCACGCCGCGACAGTCGGCGCGCAGGGTTTGATGGTAATTCCACGAGTGCTGTCCCGGGGGGCTTCGGCCGCCGCGCAGAAGGCTCACTTCGCCGCGATACTCAAAGCAGCTCCCGGGCTGCCGGCGGTTATCTACAACAGCCCATACTACGGCTTCGCCACACGCGCCGATCTGTTCTTCGACCTGCGTCGCGAGCACCCGAACCTGATCGGCTTCAAGGAATTCGGCGGCGGTGCCGACTTGCGCTACGCGGCGGAAAACATCACCTCCAAGGATGACGACGTGACCCTCATGGTCGGTGTCGACACCCAAGTGGTGCACGGCTTCGTCAACTGCAACGCCACCGGAGCCATTACCGGTATCGGCAACGCCCTGCCTCGCGAAGTGCTGCAACTGGTAGCGCTGAGCAAGCAAGCGGCCAAGGGTGACGCCAAAGCCCGACGTCAGGCGCTGGAGCTGGAATCGGCGCTGGCGGTGTTGTCGTCCTTCGACGAGGGCTGCGACCTGGTGCTGTATTACAAACACCTGATGGTGCTCAACGGTGACAAGGAATACTCCCTGCACTTCAACGAGACCGATGCGTTGAGTGACTCCCAGCGTCGTTATGCGCAGACCCAATACGCGCTGTTCCGTCACTGGTACGAGAACTGGTCGGCAGAGCAGAACTTCGCCTGATCTTGAAAGACTTTGAGCTAGCCCTCGTGTTGCTGCCAACGCTGGAGCGCAAGGCCGATCGCCTGCTCGACAGGCAAAGGGAAAACCGAAAACATGTCGAATAATCCCGTGCACGACATCGCCGTGGTCGGCGCCGGTATCATCGGCGTCGCTTGCGCCCTGCGTCTTGCGCGCCAAGGCTTGCGAGTGGTCGTCATCGATCAACAGGAGCCCGGCCACGGCGCCTCGTTCGGCAATGCCGGGCACTTGGCGACCGAACAGGTATTTCCGATTGCCGATGTGTCGATTCTCAAGCACTTGCCGGCGATGATGATGGACCCGATGGGGCCGCTGCGGCTGGACTGGAAATACCTGCCCCGCGCCCTGCCGTGGTTCACCCGACTATTGCTGAATCTGCGCTCGGGACCTTTGCGGAAAACGGTCGATGGATTGCGTGCGCTGAATGAAAGCAGCCTTGATGCGTGGCATCGTTTGCTCACTGATATCCAGCGCCCCGAACTGCTGAAAGTCGACGGTTCATTGCTGGTATTCGAACGCGCCGAATCGCGTCAGACCATCGAAACGCTGCAAGCCCGCCTGCGTCAGCAACAGGTACCCGTCGACTTCTGGCAGGCCGGTGCAGTACGGCAGGCCGCGCCGCAACTTAGCGAACAGATTCAGGGCGGTCTGTTCTTTCCGAGCACCGGGCATTTCGTCGATCCGTATCGCGTGGTTTGCGAATTGGTCGACGCGGCCAAGGCCTGCGGCGTGAGCTTTATGAAGCAACAGGTGCAAGGCGGGTATGTTCAGGAACACGGAGTTGCGCTGGTCACCGGATCGGGAGGTTTGACGGCCCGCCGCGTACTGATCGCCTGCGGTGCACACTCGGCAAAACTCACCGCCGCACTCACCGGCATCAAAGTCCCGTTGGACACCGAACGCGGCTATCACTTGATGCTCCCTCAGGAACACAACCGCCTGCCCTTCCCCATCACCTCGCTGGAGCGCAAGTTCATCATGACGCCAATGTCTGATGGCTTTCGGCTGGCAGGCACCGTTGAGTTCGCCGGGCTGGAACAGCCACCGAGCATGGAGCGTGCCTGGCAGTTGCACCGGTTGAGCAAGGGGTTGTTTCGCAAGGAGCTGAGTGCTGAGGCGGCGACACCGTGGATGGGCTTTCGGCCGTCGTTGCCGGATTCGCTGCCAGTGATTGATCAGGTGTGCGGGGGCAAGGTGCTGCTTGCTTTTGGGCATCAGCATTTGGGGCTGACACAGGCGGCGGTGACGGCGGAGATGGTTGTGGGGATGGTGTTGCCAGCCAGGGAAGGCCCAATGCTCGACTTGCCGAATATCGAGCCTTACGCGCTGTCTCGCTTCTGAAAAAAAGCCTGCTCTCAGCGCAGGCTTTCGATGGGGTCAGTCGGGATCAGGCGTCGTAAAACGCCTCAACCGCCACCCGACTCCCCACAAAGAAACTATCCGCCACCAACCGCAACGGCTGCAGGTCCAGATCACTGGCCTTGTCGTCAATCAATTGCTGGAAATGTCGATACACCGCCGCGTACTCGCCTTCCTCAGACACGGCTTGGCGCACGCCATCGATACTCAACACCGCCCCCCCGTTATCCAGGCGCAGCACGCCCTCGGCGCAGCGAATCTCGATGCTCCAGAGTTCGTCATGACCATGGTCAAAATCGAACTCGGCGCGCACATCGAGGTGGCGCGCGTCAGACATTTTGATCGACGCGGCAATCGGCGACTGGCAGTTGCTCGGCACGCGCAATTCGGCCGATTCGACGAACAACGGCAGCGCCAGCAAGTGGGTTGCGATCGACAAGGCATTGATGCCCGGATCGAAGACGCCGAGGCCGCCCGGTTGCCAGATCCAGGTCTGGCCGGGATGCCACTTGCGCACGTCTTCCTTCCAGTCGATCTGCACGCTTTGCAGGGTGCGAGTGGCAAGCCAGTCGCGGGCGGCTGCAATGCCCGGCGCATAGCGTGAATGCCAGGCGAACAACGCGCTGACGCCTTGCTGTTCAGCCAGAGTCACCAATGCCATCGCTTCACCCAACGTGGCGCAGGGCGGTTTTTCCACCAACACATGCTTGCCGGCTGCCAGTGCCTGTTGCACCAGAGCGAAGCGACCTTGCGGTGGCGTGCAGAACGCGATCGCATCAACCGGCGGACCGTTTTCGAGCAACTCGCTCAACGACTGAAAATTCTCTACACCGGCGCAGGGTTTGCCTTGCGTGGCGACAGATACCAACTGGAATCCGGGATTGGCGAGGATCGCCGGGACGTGTTGATCCTGCGCAATTTTGCCGTAGCCCACCAGGCCGAGACGGATCGGTTGCATCAATGACTCCGCTTTTGTTTTGTTTTAGTAAGTTGTTTTTAGTCAGCGAACCGGCAGATTACCTGCAAACCCCGGCGAAAGTCGCGTAGCTATTGGTCGTGTGCTCTTGTCGCCAGAATTTGACACGCGAAGCGTTGCTCGCCAGAGTCGCACCCTTTTTGCGGCCGCTGACGCCGCAGGCTATTGCTGAACAGGGGTTGCCGTTGAACGAACAGACATTGTCCACGCGGCTGGAGCGTGTGGCGGCGCATGTGCCTGCCGGCGCGCGACTGGCCGACATCGGCTCGGATCACGGCTATTTGCCGGTGGCACTGATGCGCCGAGGCCTGATTGAAAAAGCGGTGGCTGGCGAAGTGGCGTTGACGCCTTTCCAGTCGGCCGAACGTACCGTGCGCGAGAACGACCTGCACCACCGAATCACCGTGCGCCTGGCCAATGGTCTGGCAGCTATCAAACCGGAAGACGGGGTCACCGCCATCACTGTTTGCGGCATGGGCGGCGAGACCATTCGGGACATCCTCGAGTGCGGCAAAGCGCGTTTGAGCGGCCAGGAACGCCTGATCCTGCAACCCAACGGCGGCGAGCAGCCACTGCGCCAATGGCTGATGAATAACCGCTACCGCATCCTCAGCGAAGAAGTGCTGCGGGAGAACCGTTTCGACTACGAAATCATCGTTGCCGAGCGCGCAGCGTCAGTGACGTATACCGACCAGGAGCTGTACTTCGGCCCGTTGCAGATGAAGGCACGCAGCCCGGCGTTCCTGACCAAATGGCAACGCAAGCTTCGCCAGAAACAGAAGACGCTGACCCACTTCTCCCGGGCCCGGCAGGCGTTACCCGAGGCGAAAGTGCAAGAGGTCGCGCGACAGGCACAGTGGATTGAGCAGATGTTGGCCCCGGCCGCGCCGTAGCTCCGGGTGGTGCCGCAATCGGGGCCATCTCGCCGTTTACATTTGATACACCGCATCACAAATGATGTACCTCAAGCCCCATTTATCAATCTCCAGCAACTTCTTAAAGTTCTCTCCAACAGCAGCCCATCACTCCGACAGGCCTGCGACTGGAGATATCCAAATGCCTTTTATCAGCGTGCGCATCACCCGTGACGGTGTCACTCGGGAGCAGAAAGCCCAGGTGATCAAGGAAATCACGGAAACGATGGAACGGGTTCTGAATAAGGATCCGAAACTCACCCACATCGTGATCGAGGAAGTTGATACCGATAACTGGGGTTATGCCGGTATGACGACCACGGAGTACCGCAAACAGTTGTCGGACTCGCAGTCATGAGCCGCACCGTAAAAATCGACTTTGTCTCGGATGTCGTCTGCCCTTGGTGTGCACTGGGTGCTACTGCACTTGAACAAGCGATCGCGAACCTGGCGGGTGAGGTCGAGGTTGAACTCACTTACAAACCGTTCGAGCTGAATCCGGACATGCCGGCGGAAGGTGAAAACGCCATCGCCCACATGATCCGCAAGTACGGCCGCACGGCTCAGCAAGTGGCCGAACGCAACGCAATGATCATTGAACGCGGCGCGCAAATCGGTTTTCGCTTTGACCTGGAAAAACGCAGTCATTTTTACAACACGTTCGATGCCCATCGCTTGTTGCTTTGGGCATCGACACACGGGCTCCAACGCGAACTGAAGAAAGTGCTGTTACGGGCTTACTTCACGGACGGAAAGAATTCGAATGACCGTGAAACGCTGGTGACGCTGGCTGGCGAAGTTGGCCTTGATACCGAACGTGCGCAAGCCGTGCTGGCATCCGATGAGTTCAGTCGCGAAGTGCGCGAACTTGAAGCGTTTTACCAGCAGCGCGGCATCAACTCGGTTCCGGCGATGGTTCTGAATGATCGGCAACTCATGTCCGGATCGCAATCGGTCGCCGAATACGAGCAAGCGCTACGTCAGGCAGCGCAGGTCGCCGCTCACGTCTGACAGTTGAAAATTTGTTTACTCAATTAACTTCGATTCAATGAGGATTCATCATGAGCACGTCCAATAAAGTTGTAGTGATTACTGGCGCATCCCAAGGCATTGGCGCAGGTCTGGTAAAGGGTTTTCGTGATCGCGGCTATCAGGTGGTCGCCACTTCACGCTCCATCACACCGTCGACAGACCCGGATATTCTGACCGTTGCTGGCGACATCGCTGACCCTGAAACCGCCGAGCGTGTTATCCGCGAAGGCGTCGCACGCTTCGGTCGTATCGATACGCTGGTCAACAATGCTGGCATCTTCGTGGCGAAGCCGTTCACCGAGTACAGCAAAGCTGATTACGCTCAGGTCGTGGCCACCAACATGAGCGGCTTCTTCCACATCTCCCAACTGGCCATTGCCGAGATGGAGAAGCACAACAGCGGACACATCGTCAGCGTCACCACCAGTCTGGTCGATCATGCGATTGATGGCGTACCGTCGGTTCTGGCCTCGCTGACCAAGGGTGGCATCAACGCTGCGACCAAATCGCTGGCCATCGAGTATGCCAAGCGCGGAATTCGGGTAAACGCCGTATCGCCCGGCATCATCAAGACCCCGATGCATGGTGTTGAGACTCACGAAGCGCTGGGCAACCTGCACCCGGTTGGCCACATGGGCGAGATTGATGACATCGTTCAAGCGATCCTTTATCTGGACACCGCGAACTTCGTGACCGGCGAAATCCTTCACGTCGACGGGGGCCAGAGTGCAGGTCATTGATCCAGACGTTTTGTTTACGACATGAAAAAGCACCGCCGGCCTATACCGGCGGTGCCTTTTCCTGTGGTACACACCCGAATGAAATGTCCGTTGATTCTCGGTGTAATCGATTATGAAGCGCCACTTTGATGACTTGCAGTTGGGCAGTATCGAGCTCTTTTGCCTCGCCGCCGAGGCCGGTAGCTTCACGGCTGCCGCCCAACTGGCCGGGGTAACACCGGCAGCGGTGAGCCGGTCGATTCTGCGCATGGAGCAGAGGCTGGGTTCGCGCCTGTTTACCAGAACGACGCGCAGCATTCGGTTGACCGAGGCGGGAAGAAAGTTTTTCGAGCAATGCAGTCAGGCACTGACGCAATTGGTTGAAGCCCAGCAAGAAGTCATGGGCGCACAGACCACACCTTCTGGACGCTTGCGCATCAGTCTTCCGACCACTTACGGGCATCACCGCATTCTGCCGCTGCTGCCAAAATTTCGAGCGCTATACCCCGAAATTACCGTGGACATTCACCTGGGTAATCGCAATATCGACTTCGTCGCCGAAGGCTACGATCTGGCGATCCGCGTGCGGGCACAACCGGACTCCAGCATGATTGCGCGCCTGCTTGAAGACGCGAAACTGGTGGTGGTCGCCTCGCCCGACTATCTGCACAAGGCCGGCACGCCGCACACTCTGGAAGACCTCGATCAGCACGAGTGCATCCAGTTCGAGTTGCCCAGCAGCGGGCGGAAAATTTCTTGGCTGTTTCAGGAGGAAGGAAAGGATCGCGAGGTGTTCTCCGACGGAGGCTACTCCTGCTCTGACGATGTGCTCGGCGGCGTCACGCTGGCCAAACACGGTGCGGGGCTTTTCCAGACTTACAAATTCATTGTCGAACAGGAATTGGCCGACGGCCGTCTCGTCGAGGTGCTTCAGCCATTTGGCGGTCGCTCCAGGCCCTACACCCTGCTCTACCCGCACGGTCGCTATGTGCCGCAACACGTACGCGTCTTCGTCGATTTTCTTCTGCAACGTCGGGACGAACAGGCGCAACTTCAGTGACGGTTGGCCGATGGAGCCATACGCCCGTGGGGCCGATCGGATGTTGTCTGGTGGACAGCCTTGCCGGTAAATACCGCCAAAGTGCGTTACCGGCGAGGCAGCAATGTGGCGGGGGACTGCCCCCACCACCACTAAAGCTTACCTATAAGGTATAGGCAATCCCGACTTGCACCGTTCGTGGCGCCCCCGGGTAGGCGTAGATGTTGCCGAACGCCCCATCCTCGTAATCACGGTCAAAGAGGTTCTTCACGTCGAGATTGAGGCGCACCTTGTCATTGACCTTGTAGTAGCTGAGCAAGTCGACGACGGTGTAGCTGTCCATCGAGAAAGCGGTGTTGGCGGTTTGTCCGGCGCGCTCATCGACGTACTTGAGCCCTGTCCCCAGACCCAGCCCTTTGAAAGCGCCGTCCTGGAACTCATAAACGTTGAGCAGGCTGAAGCTGTTTTTCGGGATATTCACCAGTCGTGTGCCGGAGCGAATCACGTTGTCCTTGGTCACCTGCGCATCAACGTAGGCATAGCCACCGATCACCCGCCACTCGGGGCTCAGGTTGCCGGCGACGTTCAAATCAAGCCCACGGCTGCGCACTTCCCCCGCTGCCACACTGAACGTCGAGTCCACAGGATCGGTGGTCAGTACATTGCGCTTCTCGATCTGGTAGATCGCCGCATCGACGCTCAACTGCTGATCCAGTGCCTCCCACTTCAGCCCCATCTCATAGGACTTGCCTTTCTCCGGCTCAAAGCCACCGCCCTGTCGACTTGCGCCGGTGTTGGGTTTGAACGAGCGCGCGGTGTCTGCGTAGATCGCAAGGGTATCGGTCAGGTCATAAGTCACGCCGATTCGCGGGGTCACCGCGTTATCACTGGCCTGCCAGTTTTTACCGCCAGGGACGTAAGTTTCGTAGTCGTGTTCGAAGCGTTCGAAACGCGCACCGGCCAGCACTTTGAGGCGTTCGGTCACAGCTACCTGGTCCTGCAAGAAGGCAGCGTAGGTCTTGAGATTTTCTTTGTCGTGGGTCGGTGTCCGGGTCAGCGCCGGACGAGGCTGGCCGTACACCGGATTGAAGATGTCGATCGGGTACGCACCGACACCACCACTGGAGCGTTGAATGATCGATTTGTAGTCGTAGTCTTCATATTCGATGCCGGTCAGCAAAGTGTGCTGCAAGCCGCCGGTGGTGAAATGGCCGGTCAGATTGAGCTGGGTGTCCTTGTCTGTCCACTCCAGCTTGCGGTAGTTGAAGTTGCGTCCAAGGGTTCGACCATCATCTGCAATTCCGTTGGCCTCAATCGCATTGCCCTCCAGCGTGCCATCAAGCCACTGGAAGCCACCGCCCAGCGTCCAGTCGTCATTCAGGATGTGTTCGAAACGCAGTTGCGCCATGTTGTTGTCGTTGTGCAACTTGCCGGCGTCTTTCTCTCCAAAGAACGTGTCCCGCGATGCGGTGCCGATCTGTTTGGCGTAGCGCGTGACACCACGATCCAGAGGATGATTGTTGCGCATGAAATCGCCTTCGAAAATCACCCGCGTCGCATCGGTTGCCTGCCAGGTCAGAACCGGCGTCACACCATAGCGTTCGGTTTCAACGTGATCACGAAACGTATCGCCCCCTTCGCCCACCACGTTCAGTCGATAGGCCAGACGCCCCTCTTCATCCAGCGGGCCGGAAGCGTCCAGCGTGCCGCGTTGCATGCCTTGATCGTTCAACTGGCTACCCAATGTCACCGTGGGCTCGGCTAGCGGCTGCTTGGAAACGACATTGAACGTACCGCCAGGATCGCCCCGGCCATACAACATGGTCGCCGGCCCGCGAAGAACCTCCAGACGCTCGATGGTGTTGGCATCCGGCATGTTCGGGTAGCCACGATTGATCGGAAAACCATTGCGATAGAACTCTCCGGTGGTAAAACCGCGCACCGTAAACGTGGTCAGGCCCTGCCCACCAAAATTGTTCGCCCGCCCTACGCCGCCGGCGTAGTCCAGCGCATCCTGTAGACGCGTTGCGCCGATGTCCTCGACGGCATCCTTCGATACAACGCTGATCGATTGCGGTATTTCATGAATCGATGTGTCGGTGCGGGTGGCACTGGCAGAACGCGTCGCGCGATAACCCTGTACCGGGCCGTCCGCCCGTTCGTAATCCGCCTTACCCACTATGTCGGTTGCGTCCAGCTCAAGCGCTGAGGCGCCCGAACCTTCTTGCTCGGCCCATGAAGAAGGGGACAACGCCTGCAGCACACAAATGGAAAGCAGAGTTCGACGCATGAGGAAAACCTTACGAATAGGCCAGAACAAAAGGCAAAGCTGCCAGTGAAACGCCGCGCATGGTATACCAGCAACTCCGCAATTGAAACTTATTCCCATTCGCTTATGCGTCTACCTCCACGGCCATCAAATGGCGTCAAATAGCCTGTTTCAAACGGCCAACAATCGCTTTGTAGTCGCCATCGACGTGTTCAGGGATTGCCCCGTGCGTTGCAATTTGTTCAACAGGCTGGCACCCAGCCACAGCTGATAAAGGGTTTCCGCCAAGTGCCGGGCGTCTCCCGCAGGCAGGCTTTTTTCAGCCTGGCCTTGCTCGATGCATTGGGTAATGCGAGCCACCACTCGTTCGGCACCATCTCGCAACGTGAGGCGCATGGATTCGGACAAGTCGGCCACTTCGGCACTCAGCTTGACCACCAGACACTCGTCGCCATGCCCTTCGAGGGTGCAGCGGTTCTGCCAGCCCTGCCAGTAATCCATCAGCCGCTCATAGGCGTTCAGCCCTGGCAGAGTCAGGCGCTGCTCCATGTCGGCGAGGTAACAGACAAAGTAATCCTCAAGCAAAGCCTGTCCGTAGAGCTCCTTGGATTTGAAGTAGTGATAGAACGAGCCTTTGGGCACACCGGCGGTTTGCAGGATCTCGTTCAGGCCGACACTGGTGAAGCCCTTCTCGGCCATCATCCGGTGACCCGTGTCGAGCAAGTGTTGGCGAGTATCGTCGTAGGTCGCTTTCATGGGGCGCTGAATACCAAACAATAGACCAGTCGTATATTTCGAAGAAATGCGAGTTTGCCACACCCGAGGTCTAAAAACCCACAAGCAAAAAAATTACTAGACGACTGGTCTAATTGGAATCTATGCTGTGTCCCGACAAACATCACCGGGTGTCCACTGTGCGAATCCGTCGCGCTTCGATAACACCTGATCAACGTAAAGGTGCTTTATGAAAATCCTGATGGTTCTGACTTCCCACGATCAACTCGGCAACACCGGCAAGAAAACCGGTTTCTGGCTCGAAGAATTCGCCGCGCCCTACTACGCCTTCAAGGATGCCGGTGCACAGATCACCGTGGTTTCGCCAGCCGGCGGCCAGCCACCGCTCGATCCGAAAAGCGACGAGCCAGGTGCGCAAACAGCCGAGACCGAACGCTTTCGCAATGACCCGGCGACGCAACAGGTACTGGCCAACACCGGGCGTCTGGCTGATGTCAGCGCGGATGATTTCGATGCCGTGTTCTATCCAGGTGGCCACGGCCCGCTGTGGGATCTGGCTGAAGACAAGCAATCGATCGCGTTGATCGAAGCCTTCGACCGCGCCAACAAGCCTCACGGTTTTGTCTGCCATGCGCCGGGTGTGCTGCGTCACGTCCTGAATGCCGACGGCAAACCGCTGATTCAAAACCGCGAAGTGACGGGTTTCACCAACGCCGAAGAGGCAGCGGTCGGTTTGACCGATGTGGTGCCGTTCCTCATCGAAGACGAGTTTCAGCGTCTCGGTGGGCGCTACTCCAAAGTCGCCGACTGGCAGGTGTATGTGGTGGCTGACGGGCAACTGGTCACCGGACAGAATCCGGCCAGCTCCGCCGCTGTTGCCGAGAAACTGCTGAAAATGCTCGGCTGAGTCTTTTACAACTGCAGACACCGTGTGCGTGTTGCACGGTGTTTTTTTTTCGCCCACAAACTAGTCGACTGGTCTAATAAACGACCGGATTGCAGACATTTATCAAGGTCACCTCCATGAACAACAGCAGCTTCTTCAAGCCCACCAAACTGGGCGTTCACACCCTGAAAAACCGCATCGTCCTGCCACCTCTCACCCGCCAGCGCAGCACGCAACCGGGCAACATCGCCAACGAGCTGATGGCCGAGTATTACCAGCAGCGTGCCGGCGCCGGTTTGCTCGTCACCGAAGGCACACAGATCGAACCGCGCGGCCAGGGTTACGCCTGGACACCGGGCATTCACACACCTGAGCAAATCGCCGGATGGCGCAAAGTCACCGAGGCCGTGCATGCCGTCGATGGCGTGATCTTCGCCCAGCTCTGGCATGTGGGCCGCGTGTCCCATACCGCGCTGCAACCTGACGGTGCGGCGCCGGTTTCGGCATCCGCCGTGGCCACAGATCGGGTCAGCGTGTTCATTGAAACCGCGCCCGGCGCGGGTGAGTTGGTATCGCCGTCCGCTCCTCGCGCGTTGACCACCGATGAAGTGCAGGAACTGGTTCAGCTCTATGTTCAGGCCGCGCGCAACGCGATGGAGGCCGGATTCGACGGCATCGAACTGCACTGCGCCAACGGCTATCTGGTCAACCAGTTCATCTCCGCCCACAGCAATCTGCGCACTGATCAGTACGGTGGTTCGTTGCACAACCGCCTGCGTTTTCTGCGCGAAGTGGTAGCCGGTGTCGCCGAGTGCATCGGCAAGGAGAAAGTCGGCGTACGTTTCGCGCCGCTGTTCAGCACCACCGATGAAGCGCGGACTTACCTGGGCCTGGTCGAGGAAGATCCGCACACCACTTACATCGACGCGATCAAAGTGCTGGAAGAGGTGGGCATTGCTTATCTGTCCATCGCCGAAGCCGATTGGGACAATGCGCCAGCGATGCCGCAGTCTTTTCGCCAAGCGGTGCGCGACACCTTCAGCGGCGCGATCATTTACGCCGGACGCTACAACGCGCAATCCGGTGCGCAGTTGCTCGACTCTGGCCTGGCAGACTTTGTCGCCTTCGGCCGCCCGTTCATGGCCAACCCGGACCTGCCCGCGCGGATCGCCAATGACTGGCCGTTGAACGCGCTGAACCCGGCCACGGTGTATGGCGGCAATGCCGAAGGGTATGTGGATTACCCGGCCTACCTCGCCTGACGCAAAGAACCCGAAACAGTGCTCCCGCCCTCGCGGGAGCGCTGCTTTACGCCGCCCAATCCGCTCCCGGTTCTGTGGGGCGCCTTGATGTAACGACTTCCTATCTTCACAAAAAGAATCGCGCTCCATTGTCAGCTCGATTTTTTCGGCCTATCTTTATAAAAAACCTATACAAGGCATGCCGCAATGTACAACTTAGAGCCGTGGCCGCTGACGCTTTACTTTGACGGTGAATGCCCGCTCTGTGCGCGAGAGATCAAGCTGTTACGCCAACACGCCGTCGAAACACGCCTGTGCTTCATTGACCTTAGCCATGAGGACTTCGATCCAGCCGCACTGGGGTTCACGCTTAAGCAAATGCAATCCTCACTGCATGCACGATTCGACGATGGACGCTGGGTAAAAGGCCTCGACGCCACGCTATGGAGCTGGCGAGCCGCAGGGCTTGGCGTCTGGGTCGCCCCCCTGAGCTGGCGTTTGACCCGGCCTTTGTTTGCCATTGCTTATCGCTTGTTCTGCCACCTGCGTCCTCACTTGGCCTGGCTGCCTCACCCGGACGGCAGCCGTCGTTGTCACGACAGCCACAGCAGTTGCCGCACTCCTATCCTGTCGCAACGCCGCGAGAAATCCGAATGACTGAATCATTAGCCAACCATTACCGTGAAATTCTTCTCGGCGTCGGTGAAAACCCCGACCGCGAAGGACTGCGGGACACGCCCAAGCGTGCAGCCAAAGCCATGCAGTTCCTCTGCGACGGCTACACGATGAACCTGGAAGGCATCATCAATGGCGCTTTGTTCGATTCACAGAACGATGAAATGGTCATCGTTCGCGACATCGAGCTTTATTCACTGTGCGAACACCACATGCTGCCCTTCATCGGCAAGGCTCATGTGGCCTACATCCCCACTGGCCGGGTGTTGGGACTGTCGAAAGTGGCCCGAGTGGTCGACATGTTCGCGCGCCGCTTGCAGATCCAGGAAAACCTGACCAGGCAGATCGCCGACGCGATCCAGCAAATCACCGATGCCGCCGGTGTGGCCGTGGTCATTGAAGCCAGGCACATGTGCATGATGATGCGCGGTGTGGAAAAGCAGAATTCGGTCATGACGTCATCGGTCATGCTCGGTGCCTTTCGAGAGTCCTCTAGCACGCGTCAGGAGTTCCTCCAATTGATCAGCCGATGAAAGTGATTTCGTTGGCGGTTTGTCGAGTCAAAGACGCCGATAAACCTGTACAAGCATAGATACCTGTACAAGCACATTTTTGGCATGTCCTCCACCTTGACCTGTGTATTCAGGGAGTAAAAACAATGACCCGTTTTTTGGTTTTACTGGCTCTGGTACTCAGCCTGTCGAGCTGTGGCAGCGTCGAGGTCGGGCACTATGCCGACCAGCAACCGGCCTTCAACCTGGAGAAGTTTTTCAGCAAACCCGTCAAAGCCTGGGGGATGTTTCAAAAACGCTCTGGCGAAGTCGTCAAGCGCTTCGAGGTCAACATCGAGAGTCGCCGCGAGGGAAATAACCTGATTCTCGACGAGCGCTTCCTCTACAACGATGGCACTCGCGAGCGCCGCGTCTGGACCCTGACCCCGGAAGGTGCGGGCAAATGGCGCGGCCGCGCCGGCGATGTGGTCGGTGAGGCAAAGGGTGAAGTCGCCGGCAACGCGCTGCGTTGGCGCTACATCCTGAGCCTGCCGGTCGATGGCTCCGTTTATGAAGTGAGCATGGACGACTGGATGTATTTGATGGACGAAGACACCTTGATCAATCGCACCACCATGTCCAAGTTCGGTGTCGAGCTCGGCCAGGTGACATTGTTCTTCCGTCGCCAGAGTGCGGGAGACAATCAATGACCACCCCGCTCACGATGACTTCACTGGGTGACGGCTACCGCGCCCTGGTAATCGGCGCCAGTGGCGCACTCGGCGCTGCGTTCTGTGAGTGGCTGAAGCAGGACTCCCGTTGTGCAGGTGTTCGTGAACTGGGGCGTAAAACGGATCCCGTGCTGGATCTGGAACGGCCAGAGACAATCGCCAGCGCCGCCGCCGAACTGGCGACAGAAGCGCCGTATCAGTTGATCGTGCACGCCGCCGGCCTGCTCCATCGCGACGCGATCAAACCGGAAAAAAGCTACAGCGCGCTGGAAGACGCTGCGCTCCAGGCAGTGTTTCAAGTAAACACGCTGGGGCCGGCGATGGTCTTGCGCCACTTCCTGCCACTGCTCGATCCCCAAGGCGCGATGGCGATGCTCTCGGCCAAGGTCGGCAGCATCGACGATAACCGTTTGGGTGGCTGGTACGCCTATCGCGCCTCCAAGGCTGCGCTGAACATGCTGATCAAAACGGCGGCCATCGAACTGGCCCGCACTCGCCCTCACAGTCGCTTGCTGAGCCTGCATCCCGGCACGGTCGTTTCGGCGCTGTCGCAACCTTTTCGCGGTGCATCGGCGGCCCGACCGGCCAGCGTTGCCAGCCACGAACTATTGACCCTGATCGATCGGCTGACGCCGTCAGACAGCGGCCATTTCTTTGCCTACGACGGAGAACGCCTACCCTGGTAGGCAAGGAGTGATTGATGAATCTGCAAACCCTCACCGAACGCGCCGCCAATAGCGAAATACGTGAACTGGAACTGCTGTCGCTCGAAGGTGGTTTTTATCTGGCGCGCATCCGCATGGATAGCGGCCAGTTCACCTTGCTCGACGATGCCGCAAAGCCGCTGCACCTGCGGTCGATCAGCCATCTGCGGGACTTGCTGCAAACCGTTCCGGCGTTTCCCTGTGTGTTGGTGCAGCAATGTGTCCACGACGAAATGTGCGGCCGGGACGCAGGCCCGGTCGAGGAGCTTCGGCTGCCTTTTTCGCTGACACCACCTTGATGAACCGGACGCTGCGGGACTGCACCCAATGAGCAAGGTCAATCGCTTGTGCCTGATCCTCGGTGATCAGCTTTCGTTTGACCTGGCCTCATTGCAGGGGCTCGATCCCAAACGCGATACCGTACTGATGGTCGAGGTGCTGGAAGAAGCCAGCCATGTGCCTCATCACCCGCAAAAAATCGCGCTGATCTTCAGCGCCATGCGTCATTTCGCCAAGGCGTTGCAAACCAGAGGCGTGCGTGTGGAGTACGTCACTCTTGATGACCCGCTCAATAGCGGATCAGTGCCACGCGAATTAAGTCGCTGGCAGACACGCCTGCAACTGGAAGAACTGCACGTCACTGAATGCGGCGACTGGCGTCTGGAGCAGTCTCTGAAGGACTGTCAGCTAGCCATTCATTGGCATGCCGATACGCGTTTTCTGTGCAGTCGCACCGAATTCAGTACGTGGGCGGCGGGTAAAAAACAGCTGCGAATGGAGTATTTCTACCGCGAGATGCGCCGCAAGAGCGGCCTATTGATCAATGGCGACGGCACGCCGGTGGGCGGCGCCTGGAACTTTGACGCCGACAACCGCAAAGCCCTGCCCAAAGGGGTGAAAGCCCCCTACCCGACTGGTTTCTCCAACGACGCCATCACCCTCGAAGTCCTCGCACTGGTCAAGGAACGCTTCAGCCACCACTACGGTTCCCTGGATGATTTCAACTATCCCGTGACCCATGCCGACGCCCAATCGCTGTGGAATTACTTCCTCGATTATGGCCTGGCCGGGTTCGGCGATTACCAGGACGCCATGGCCAGCGATGAACCCTTTCTGTTCCATGCGCGGATCAGCGCGGCGCTCAATATCGGTCTGCTGGATTTACGTCAGCTGTGCAGCGACGTTGATTCGGCTTACTGGTCAGGCCGCATCGCCTTGAATGCCGCCGAGGGATTCATTCGTCAACTGATCGGCTGGCGCGAATACGTGCGCGGTGTTTACTGGCTGAAGATGCCTGACTATGCCCTGGGCAATTCATTCGGTAACCAACGACCCTTACCGGAGTTCTACTGGACGGGCGAAACGAAAATGAACTGCATGCGCCAGGCAATCGGTCAAAGCCTGAAACACGCTTATGCTCACCATATCCAGCGGCTGATGGTCACGGGGAATTTTGCGCTGCTCGCCGGCATCGCGCCGAGCCAGATCTGCGAGTGGTACCTGGCCATTTATATGGATGCGTTTGATTGGGTCGAACTGCCCAATACCCTGGGCATGGTCATGCACGCTGACGGCGGCTATCTCGGCTCCAAGCCTTACTGCGCCAGCGGTCAATACATCAATCGAATGTCTGACTACTGCCGCGGCTGTGCCTACAAGGTCAGCGAAAACACCGCAGACAACGCCTGCCCTTTCAATGCGTTGTACTGGCATTTTCTGATGCGCCATGGCGATCTTTTACGCGGCAACCAGCGCATGGGCATGATGTACAAAAACCTCGACCGCATGCCTGAGACCAAGCAGCAGGCGCTTTGGCAGCGAGGTCAGAAGCTGCTCGACGCACTGGACAACGGCGAGTCGTTATAAAACTTCCTCTTCTGTGCGGGTGCAACTTAACCATCAGCCGGCGTGTCAATGTGAGGATTCCCGGCGTACGTTTGATCGCGCTGAATGCACTCAAACAAAAATCAAAAAGGCTCGAGCGGTGGAAAATCCGAAGCATCTTACTCGCAAGGCGCTTGAGGCAGAGGTGATGCGTCTGCGCCTGGCTCTGCAGAGCAGCGCAGCAGCAACACCGAATATGGCCGCGCAGCTTGCAGCGAGCCGAGCCGCGCTCGCCAGCAGTGAGGCACGCTTCAGTACCATTCTGGAAACCATCGAAGCCGCGTTCGCTATCGTCAAAGTCAAATTCGACGCTGACGACTACCCCGTGGATTACTACTTCGTCGAGGCCAACCCGGCGTTTGAACGTCAGTGCGGCGTCAACCTGCGGGGCAAATGGGTCACAGAGTTCGCCCCTAACCTTGAGAAGTTCTGGTTCGAGACCTACGGCCACGTGGCCAAGACCGGAGAGCCGGCGAACTTCGAGAATTACGCCAATACATTCGAGCGCTGGTTCGATGTGCGCGCGGTGCGTGTCGGCGATCCAGCCGATCGCCAAATCGCGATCTTCTTCAGCGACGTCACCGCACGCCGAGACGCCGAAGAGCGGCTGCGCATCAGCGAGGCGGTCGCGCGGGAGAACATCGAGCGCGTGCAACTGGCCCTCGCGGCCGGCGCCATTATCGGCACGTGGCACTGGGACATGCCTAGCGATCGTTTTTCGGTGGATGAGTCCTTCGCCAAGGTTTTTGACCTTGACCCAGCACTGGGCCGCGACGGCCTGAGCCTGGAACAAGTCGTCATGACCGTACACCCCGATGACAGGGAGGGACTCACCGGTGCGATCAATGAAGCGATTGCCCGCGGCGGCGCCTATTCCCATCAGTACCGGGTCCGTCGTGCGGATGGAAAATACAATTGGATCGAAGCGAACGGACGCGTCGAATGCGCCGACGACGGTACCCCGTTACGCTTTCCCGGTGTGCTGATCGATGTTGAGGATCGACGCAATGTCGAGGCGGAGCGCGATCGCGCCAACGCCGCGTTACGCGCGCTCAACGACACACTCGAGCAACGTGTGTCGGCACGCACAGCCGATCTCATGCAAGCCGAAGAGAAACTGCGCCAGTCACAAAAAATGGAAGCGGTTGGCCAACTGACCGGCGGCCTCGCCCATGACTTCAACAACCTGCTCGCAGGCATCTCGGCCGCCCTGGAACTGATGCAGAAGCGCATTGCTCAAGGCCGTTTCAAGGATGTCGACAAGTACATGGTCACCGCCCAGGGCGCGACCAAACGTGCAGCGGCCCTGACCCATCGCCTACTGGCCTTTTCCAGGCGACAGACCCTCGATCCACGACCGACTGACGTTAACAGCCTGATCGTCGGGATGACCGAGCTGATCCAGCGCACGGTCGGCCCGAGCATTCGTTTGAATACCGTGGCTGCACCCGGTCTCTGGCCCGCGCTCGTGGACGCCAGTCAGCTGGAAAACGCCCTGCTGAATCTGTGCATCAACGCCCGCGATGCGATGCCCGATGGCGGACGCATCACGGTTGAAACCGCTAATCGATCAATTGAGTCCGAATCGGCCCGCGCCCTGGATATGCCCGCAGGTGAGTACCTTTGTCTCTGCGTCACGGACACCGGCACTGGCATGAGTGCTGAAATCGTCGCGAAAGCCTTCGACCCGTTTTTCACCACCAAGCCGCTCGGCCAGGGCACCGGACTGGGGCTGTCGATGATCTACGGGTTCACCAAACAATCCGGCGGTCAGGTGCGGGTGCATTCGCAAGTCGGTCAAGGCACAGAGATGTGCATCTACCTCCCAAGGTATCGCGGCCATGCCCTACAACAGCAGGATCTTATGGACAGCACTACAACGCCGCTGGCCAAAACAGGTGAAACCATCCTGATTGTGGACGACGAACCGACGGTGCGGATGTTGCTCAAAGACGTGCTCAGCGAACTCGGCTACACCCTGCTGGAAGCGGCCGACAGTATCGAAGGACTCGAAGCGTTACGCTCCAGCGCCCACATCGACTTGCTCATAACCGATGTCGGATTGCCCGGCGGCATGAACGGGCGGCAAATGGCCGATGCGGGCAAGCAGATCAGGCCGAGATTAAAAACCTTGTTCATCACCGGCTATGCCGAAAACGCCGTGATCGGCAGCGGTCAACTCGGGCCTGGAATGCAAGTGCTGACCAAGCCGTTTGCCGTCGACACCCTTGTTTCCCGCGTGAGCAACTTGATGTCCGCCAATCTGGAATGAGGCTGCCGTGAGCAATCATCTCGATCGGCGCAATAACCTGTCGCTGGACAGCCTCAATTTTTTCCTCGCGGATGTGCGCGACGGCCTCGGCCCCTATCTGGCGATTTACCTGTTGGCGGTGCATCACTGGGACCCGGCCAGCATCGGCCTGGTAATGACGATTGCCGGGGTCGCCGCGCTCATTACCCAAACGCCCGCCGGCGCGCTGGTCGACAGCACCCGAGCCAAACGCGCATTGATAGCAATCGCAGCGTTGCTGGTGACGGGTAGCTGCCTGTTACTGCCTTTCGTGACTTCATTCAGCCTGGTGGCCCTGACCCAAGCCTTGAGCGCGGTGGCGGCTTCGATCTTCGCCCCGGCCATTTCCGCGATCACCCTGGGCATGACGGGGCCACGGGCGTTCACGCGACGAACCGGGCGCAATGAAACCTTCAACCATGCCGGCAATGCCTGTGCCGCACTGCTTGCAGGATTGTTCGCTTATCTGTTCGGCCCGGTCGCGGTGTTCTATTTGATGGCCGCCATGGCGCTGGCCAGCGTCATCGCCATCAACTTCGTGTCGGCACAAGCCATCGACCATGAACTGGCACGCGGCCTCGAACCTGCGAATGCAGGACATGGCCAGCCTTCCGGGTTTTCCGTGCTGCTCACCAACAAAACGCTGCTGCTGTTTGCCGTGTGCTGTGCGCTGTTTCACCTGGCAAACGCGGCGATGCTGCCGCTGGTGAGTCAGAAACTCGCGCAAACCAATTTACAGATGGCCACGCCGCTGACCTCTGCCTGCATCGTTGCGGCGCAACTGGTCATGGTTCCGGCGGCTTTACTGGTCGGTGCCAAAGCCGACGTGTGGGGACGCAAGCCGCTGTTGCTGGCAGGCTTTGTGATCCTGCCGATACGCGGCGTGCTCTACACGTTGTCCGACGATACGTATTGGCTGGTCGCGGTGCAAATGCTCGATGGCGTTGGCGCGGGTCTGTTCGGCGCGTTGTTCCCTGTAATGGTCAAAGACCTCACCCACGGCACCGGCCATTTCAACATTAGCCTCGGCGCACTGACCACCGTGTTCGGCCTGGGCGCGGCGCTAAGCAATGGCCTCGCCGGGTTTGTAGTGCAAGGGGCTGGCTACAGCGCCGCGTTTCTGACATTGGCCGCGATTGCGGCGCTGGCGGTAATCCTGCTTTGGGTGGGCGTTCCGGAAACGTTGCGTGAAAGGGAGCGTCACTCACAAAACCCTGTAGAAGCTGTCGAGTAAAACGAGGCTGCGATCTGTTGATCTTTATAAAACCAAGATCAACAGATCGCAGCGTATTGCAGCGCCTACCGGGATCTACATCGGCTTATTTTTGCTGAGCCGTCAGCGCCGAGTAACTGTTCATCAGGTTGCGATAGTTCGGAATCCGCTGCGACAACAAGTTACCCAACCCTTCAATGTCGTTGCGCCAGTCGCGGTGCAGCTCACACGCCACCGAGAACCAGTTCATCATCTGTGCGCCGGCCTGGGTCATGCGGTTCCACGCCGCCTGTTGCACGGTGGTGTTGAAGGTGCCGGAGGCATCGGTCACCACGAACACATCAAACCCTTCCGCCAGCGCCGACAGGGTCGGGAACGCTACGCAGACATCCGTGACTACACCGGCAATGATGATCTGCTTGCGGCCGGTGGCCTTGATTGCCTTGACGAAGTCTTCGTTGTCCCAGGCGTTGATCTGACCTGGGCGAGCGATATACGGCGCATCGGGGAACATCTCTTTCAGTTCCGGTACCAGCGGGCCGTTGGGGCCTTGTTCGAAACTGGTGGTGAGGATGGTCGGCAGTTCGAAAAACTTGGCCAGATCGGCCAGCGCCAGCACATTGTTCTTGAACTCGTTCGGCGAGAAGTCCTGCACCAGAGAAATCAGACCGGTCTGGTGGTCGACCAGCAGCACTACGGCGTCGTCTTTGTTGAGGCGGTTGTAGGTTGGAGTGTTCATCTGTGCGTCCCTTTTTAATTGTGGAAGTTCGTTTGCGTTCAAGATGGGCACAGATTACGGGGACGCCAGAGCGGGATAAATCGGCTGAAAAGCGTTTCTCCGTCAACTCAGAAGGGACAATCAACTGATACTGAATCTTGTTCCGACACACAACCCGACCTTCCTGGCGATCCTTGTCATACTGTTGCCATGCATTACGTTGAATCGAAACCAAGGAGATGTTCATGCTCGGACGCCACCCGCCAGAGTGGAACACTGACAAGCTCACCTCCCCCGCAGCCCTGAAAGCCGTGAGGGCGGGATCGACTTTTCGACTCACGGTCAGTTTCATGCTGGTGGTGGTCGTTGCCTTTCTGGCAGTCGAGAGCTGGCGGACATGGCGCGACTATCGCGCCGTCTTCGCCTCCGCGCGTGACTCAGTCACCAACCTGACCCGCGCGACGGCTCAACATGCCGAAGACACCATTCGGCAAATGGATGTGCTGACGGCGGCCCTCAGCGAGCGGATCGAAGGCGATGGTCTGCAAAACCTCGATGTGCCGCGCATTCACAAACTGCTGGTGCAGCAATCGAAAATCATGCCGCAGTTGCACGGCTTGTTTATCTATGGGCCTGACGGACAGTGGATCGTGACTGACAAAGAGGTCACGCCCGAGACTGCAAATAACGCCGACCGCGATTATTTCCAGTACCACCGCACCCATGACGATCGGCAAGTGCGCATCGGCGAGGTGGTCGAAAGCCGCTCCACCCACGACCTGATCATTCCCATCTCGCGCCGCCTGAATAATCCCGATGGCTCTTTCGCCGGTGTGCTGTTGGGCACGATCAAAGTGAGCTATTTCGTCGACTACTACGGCGACTTCAGGATCGACGACAAAGGCGCGCTGGTGCTGGCCAAACGTGACGGCACAATCCTCGTGCGCCGCCCGTTCATTGCGTCAGTGATCGGCAAGAGCCTGGCCAACAGCGAGATATTCAAGACCTACCTGCCCAACTCCAATGTGGGTATCGCGCAAGTGCGCGCCGTCATCGACGACACCGAACGTCTGTATGGCTATCGCGCCCTCAGCACTTATCCGCTGGTGGTGGAGGCCGGGCTTTCCCAGGAATCGATCATCGACCCATGGCGCCAGGACTTGCTGAAAAACGGCTTCGTGCTGGTGTTTCTGATCCTGGTGCTGACTTGTTTCGGCCTCATCGTACTGAGCCAGCTGCGCCAGCGCATGGCGATGGAGCGGACAATCCGCCACGCCCACCAGACCATGCGCGACATGGCGCTGACCGACAGCCTCACCGGACTTGGCAACCGGCGCCGACTGGACAATGCGCTGGCCGATGAAATTCGTCTGGCCCGGCGCCAAGGCTCGGCACTCTCACTGATCATGCTCGATGTCGACAACTTCAAACGCTACAACGACCAATACGGACATGCCGCCGGCGACGATTGCCTGAGCGCGGTCGGGCAAGCGATCCAGCAAGCGGTCAAGCGACCGGGTGACCTGGCCGTGCGCTACGGCGGCGAGGAGTTCACCGTGCTGTTACCCAATACCGATAGCGATGGAGCGATTCAGGTGACCGAAGATATTCTGCAAACCATACGCTCGCTCCGAAAGGAACACGCCGGGCACCCTTTGGGCTATGTCACGGCCAGTGCCGGTATCACTACGTATCATCCGGTCGATGACACGGTCACGCCTGCCACCTTGCTGAAATCGGCGGACACCTGCCTGTACCAGGCCAAGCAACAGGGCAGAAACCGTTGGTGCTCAACGGCTCCGGTTATGAGCTAATAACGCCTTCATTAAACCGTCGCTCAAACGTTGTACTAGGATAAGAACCAATTTCTGCAATTTTCGTCGCTCAAGGACATCGTCGACAAAGCCACAGCAGTGTTAGCCCCCGCAAACTCATGGATGATGTAAATGAATTCATACCTGTTCCCTCACATCGGCAAAGTCATCGCCAGTACCGGCAGCCGTCATTTCCCGCGCATGCTGCATGACCTGATCCTCACTCAACTGGCAGTCGATGCCACGCACATCCGCCAGATGCGTGTTGAACCGGTGGGCCGCACCGCGACCCGCAGTGAACCGGAACCAATGAAAGAGCCGGCGCTGCTGGCCGAAACGGTATTTTCCAACCACAGTGTCGCGGCGGTCGACGACTTGCCTGATCCGCAATCATCGACTGCCGCCGAGGCTTCGCAACTGCACCTGACCCGGCGCAAGGACGGTTACCGCTACGTGATTTCGGTGTACCGCAACGGCCAGTCGCAACGCTTCTCCGCGCAGGAACGCAGCCTGTTGCAGGACATCTCCCCGGTTCTGTTGCCGATGGTGGAAAAGCACATCGATGCACTCCAGCCAGCCAACCCCGGCGCAGAAAACCCGGGCGAAGCTGCCGAGGGCACAGGACTGGAAACCCTGCGGGCGCGCTTCACTGAACGCTTGCAGCAATTGGGGTTGAGTCTGTCCAATCGTGAAACCGAAGTGTGCATCGGCCTGCTTGCAGGACGTACTGCGCCGGAGCTGGCCGAGCAGTTGCAGTTGAAGGTCAACACGGTAGAGAGCTATCTCAAGCGTGCGGCGATCAAGTTGGGGATCAGCGGGCGGCATTCGTTGATGCGCTGGATGTATTCGCCGCAGGAAGCTGCGGCCTCCAGCGCAGCCTGACCACACCTCAATCCTCCCTGTAGGAGCTGCCGCAGGCTGCGATCTTTTGATCTTGTTTTTACAAGCCAAAGTCAAAAGATCGCAGCCTTCGGCAACTCCTGCAGGGGATCGCTGAGTACCATCAGTCGCGGGCCAACGCCTCGATCGGATCCAGCCGCGAAGCATTACGCGCCGGCACGAATCCAAACACGATGCCGATCAGCGTCGAGCACACCACCGCGGTCAGTACCGAAGCCAGCGAGAACACCATCTCCCATTCTTTGATAAACACTGAAAACAAGTGGCCGATGGCGTAGGACAGCGAAATCCCGATCGCCCCGCCCAACAGGCAGACCATCACCGCCTCCACCAGAAACTGCTGACGAATATCCGATTGCCGGGCGCCGACCGCCATGCGAATCCCGATTTCGCGGGTTCGTTCGGTCACTGACACCAGCATGATGTTCATGACCCCGATACCGCCGACCACGAGCGAAATCACCGCAATCAACGACAGCAGCAATGCCAGCGAGCGACTGGTTTTCTGCACGGTCTGCATGATGCTGTCGAGGTTATTGGTGAAGAAATCCTTGGTGCCGTGGCGTTGCAGCATCAGTTTGTTGACGTGTTCATCCACCACGTTGCTGGGTTGCCCATCCTTGAGCCGCACGCTGATGCTGTCCAGGTAGCGCTGGCCCAACAGGCGCCCGGCAGCCGTTTCGTACGGCACCCAGACGTTGAGCGACTTGCTCGCAGCGAACAGGTTTTTGTTCTCGGCGGCCACACCGATCACCGTACAAGGCAAGTTGCCGATCAGAATCACTTGCCCCAACGGGTCGACCTGTTCGCCGAACAGCCGAACCCGGGTTTTGTGATCGATCACCACCACCTGCGCCTGGCGCCGGGCATCACTTTCGCTGAACGGGATGCCGGCCTCCATCTTGATTCCGCGTACCTGGAAGTACAGGTCGCCGACACCATTGACCTGCGCATCCAGATCGATATTGCGATAACGCAGCAGCAGGTTTCGGCCGACCACCGGCGTGGCGCTGTCGACGTAATACAGCTGATTGAGGGCGGCAACGTCAGCGGGCACCAGGGTTTCGATGGCCGTCGAACGGCTGTCGCCAAAACTGGTGCCGGAATAGATATCGATGGTGTTACTGCCGATCGCCTGAATGTCCTTCAACACGTAACGTTTGGCACCCTCGCCGATTGCCGAGATCGACACCACCGACGTAATGCCGATAACGATGCCTAGCATGGTCAGCAAGGTGCGCATGCGGTGCGAAATCAGCGCGACCCAGGCCATGCTGAAGGCTTCCTTGAACAAACCGAGGCTGGCCACCAGGCGTCGTGCGGCGGAGGATTTGGCTGGCACCGCTTCGTCGCCTGACAACGGCGTCGTGTCGCGCTCGTTGCGTCGGTCGCTGAGGATCTCACCGTCACTGACCTCGATGATGCGTTCGGCGTTGGCCGCGACTTTCGGGTCGTGGGTCACCAGGATCACCGTATGCCCGGCAGCATGCAATTCCAGCAGAATGCGCATGACCTCTTTGCCGCTGGTGGTATCGAGAGCCCCCGTTGGCTCATCGGCAAGGATCACATCACCGCCGTTCATCAACGCCCGAGCGATACTCACCCGCTGCTGCTGCCCGCCGGACAGCTGACTCGGTCGATGGCTCAGGTGCCCTTGCAGACCCAGTCGCGCCAACAATTCCCGCGCGCGCGCATGGCGTTGCGGCTCAGGGACGCCCGCGTAGATCGCGGGCATCTCGACGTTATGCATGGCACTCAGGTGCGGCAGCAGGTGATAGCGCTGGAAGATGAAGCCGAAGTAGTCGCGACGCAATGCCGCCAAGGCCTCGTTATCGAGGTCACGGGTTTCCTGGCCGTTGATCCTGTAGCTGCCGGCGGTGGCGTAATCGAGGCAGCCAAGGATGTTCATCAACGTCGATTTACCGGAGCCGGAGGCGCCAATGATTGCGACCATTTCTCCGGCATGGATCGTCAGGTTGATGTCCTTCAGTGCGAGGAATTCACGGTCACCGGCGGTGAAGCTGCGGGTGATGCCGTTCAGTTGCAGCAGGGGTTCGCTCATCATCAGGACCCCGCCACGGTCGTTACCGGATCACCGATTACCACGCGGTCGCCTTCGACCAGGCCGTCATTGACCTGCACCTTGACGTTGTTGTTGATTCCGGTTTGCACATTGCGCGCCTGTGCCTGGCCCTTGGCGTCCAGCACGCGCACCGGAAAACTGCCGTCGCTGTTGCGCGGCCCCAGCGCCGCCACCGGAATGGTCAGCACGGATTTGGCGGTATCCAGCACCACCCTCACCTGCGCGGTCATCGAGATGCGCAAGCGATGATCCGGGTTGGGCACTTCGAACAGCGCGTTATAGAACACCGCGGTGTTCTGTTTTGGCGTGCCGGCGGGCGGCGTTTCGAGAAAGTTCTGCGGTGCCGGTTCAGTGCCGCGCAGCTTGCCGTAATAGCGTTTGTCCTCGCCGAGAATGGTGAAATACACCTCCTGCCCCGGCATGATATGAATCACGTCGGCCTCGGAAACCTGCGCCTTGACGGTCATGGTGTCCAGATCGGCCAACTTCAGCAGGATCGGCGCCAACTGGTTAGCGATAACGGTCTGGCCTTCTTGAGTAACGATGCCGACCACGTCGCCATCGATTGGCGCGACGATTCGTGTGTAAGCCAGGTTGACCTTGGCGGTGTCGATCTGGATGTGCGCACTCTTGATTTGCGCGTCCAGCGACAACAGATTGGCCTGCTGCACTTCGTAGTCCGACTGCGCGGTTTCAAAATCCTGACGTGAGATCGAGGCATCGTCCTGAAGGTTTTTGTAGCGTTCGTAAATCGCCTTGGTCTGCCGGAGTTGGGCCTGCGTGGCGCGTTTTTGCGCTTGCAGGTTTTCCTCATCGACCTGGGCCTGGCGCAGGGTGTTCTGCAACACCAGCGGATCGATTTCCGCCAGCCACTGGCCCTTTTTTACCTTGTCGCCCACCTTGACCTTGAGCGACTTCAACTGGCCGGACACTTGCGCACCGACGTCCACTTGCTTGATCCCTTCGAGCAACCCGGTGGCCAGCACCGCGTTTTCGATATCACTGCGTTCAACCGTGGCAGTCAGGTACTGCGGCGCCTCGGCGGGCGCCTTTACTGCATAGAACACCAACCCGGCCACCGCCGCCAACGCCAATCCCATACCGACTTTGCGCAACTTCGACTTTTCCATAAATGACCACAAGTCCGTTCAGGATTGCACCCGGCCAGTGGCCGGGCTCTGGTAGATAAACAACATTCAGGACAGCACTTCGTTAACCGGCACCGACAAGCCGTCATGCCACCACGCCGCAAGACTGAAGACGTTGGGCGCCTTGAGAATCGTGAAGTGGTTACCCGGCCCGTACCAAACCGCCAGATCCGTCACTTGGCGCTGCCAGCCTTCGACCATCGCCGCTTGCTCGCGCTGATTGCCCGCCGCGTCCAGCGTCGGGTCGTCGACCAGCGCCAGCCGCACCGGGCCGGTGTAAGCCTGGCGTGGCTGGTAAACCGTGCGCAGCGCAGTGGCAAAGGTGCGCACCGGGCCGTGCATCGCCTGTTCGGATGAGCGAGCGGACAGCACGCCGGCACGCACCATGCCTTGATGCAACAGGCGCATCTGCAAAACGTCGTCGGCCTCGGCAAACGCCTGCGCATCGATACCCAGCGATTTACCGCAAGACAGCTGCAACGCCTCGATCAAGCGCTGTAACGCAGCAGTGGTCGTGTACGGCTTGCCCACCACACCATCACCGCCAGGCGCTTCGCTGTCGATCAGGGTCAACGAGGCGACCTTGCGCCCGGCACCTTGCAGTTGCGCGGCCATCGCGTGTGCCACCCAACCGCCGAACGAGTGGCCGATCAGGTGCACCGGACCTTTCGGGTAGAGTTGCTCGATGGCTTGCACATAAAACCTGGCGGCGGCATCGACCTGACTGTGCGGCACCGTGGTGCCATCGAGGCCGCGCGGTTGCAGACCGTGAATCGGCCACTCCGGCCCGAGCGCCTCGGTCAGGTGGATAAACCCGGTGACGCTGTCACCCGCGCCGGGTACACAAAAGATCGGTGCATGCCCGGGGTGGCCGGTCTGCACAGTCAACAGCGGCTGATAAGTGACGGGCGCAGGAACCTTCGCCTCGTCCAGTGCCTGACTGAGCGCTCGTCCCAGGGCGCCGATATGCGGCGCCTTCATCATGCTCTGGTGATCCCCGGGTACGTCGATGCAATGCAGCAAACCCGCAGGCAACTCTTCGGCCCACCCCCGCGTCGGGCTGAGCAGTGACATTTGCGCCGAGCGCTCCTGCGCGCGCAGTAAATGCAGGGTCAGTGGACTCGGAGCAATCCGGTAGTGCGCCAACGCATGCCCGTGGGCCACTTCCCGGTCGAGGTAGTGCCAGGCATCCGTCGAAGCGATCGCCGCCAGTTCCGGACGCAACAATTGTTGTTCCCGGCAACGCTGGAACAGCTCCGCGAACGCCATCGGTTCCAGCTCGGTCTGCAGCAGCGCCAGGCGAGCCAGGGCTTGCTGCCCCTCGGCACCCTGCCCGGCCCAATGCGCCGTGCAATGCAGCAACAATTGGCGCTTGTGCACATGGGCGTCGTTCCAGCGTGCCTTGTCCGGGTCGGCCAGACGCGGCACATAGGTATCGATCAAACCGAGGAATTCCACCGACTCGTCCATGCCGAGCAACTGCAGGGCAATTTCATACGCCAGCACGCCACCGAACGACCAGCCGGCCAGTCGATACGGCCCACTGGGCTGCTGCGCACTGATAATCCCGACCAGTCGCGTCGCGAGGCATTCCATCGTGCGCAATTGGGGTTGCCCGAGGTCGATGCCCGGCAACCCGTAGATCGGGAACTCACCGGCGACGTGCGTGCCCAGCGCCGGGAAATACACGTCCCGGCCGCTGAATTCATGCACCAGGAACAACGGTGTGCCATGACGGCTGGCACGCACCACGACCAGGCCGTTTTGCGGCTCGGCCACACCGTTGCGCGAGCTGATCAGCGTTGCCGCGGACTCCACAGTCGGATGCTGGAACAGTTCGGCCAGGGTCATCGTCTGGTTGTTCTGTTGCAGCAGGCTGACCAGGCGCACCGCCAACAATGAATGCCCGCCCAATTCAAAGAAGTTGTCGTGGCGGCCGACGCGCTCGACCTGCAACACCTCTGCCCAAAGCAGGGCAAGATTCGCCTCCACGGGATTGGTCGGCGCTTCGTAAACGCGAGTGAGCAAGGCTTGCGGTGTCGGCACCGGCAACGCCTTGCGATCGACCTTGCCATTGTTGTTCAGCGGCAGCGTGTCGAGGCGCACCCAGGCCGCAGGCACCATGTACTCGGGCAGGCGTGCTTGCAGCAACGCGCGCAGGGTGGCGCTTTGCAGGCTCGCATCATGCGCCGTGTAATAGGCCACCAAGCGCATCGGTTCCTGACCGTCACGCCGCGCCAGCACCACCGCTTCCCTGACGCCCGGACAGCTCAGCAGGCGGTTTTCGATTTCCCCCAATTCGATGCGGAAACCACGGATCTTTACCTGATCGTCGTTGCGCCCTATGCACTCCAGTTGCCCCGGCGCCAACCAGCGCACCAGATCGCCGGTGCGGTACATCATTGCCTCGGGCTTGTCGCTGAACGGATCGCTGAGAAATTTCTCGGCAGTCAGTTCAGGTCGATTCAAGTAGCCCAACGCTACGCCCTGCCCGCCGATGTAAAGCTCACCGATCACACCGAACGGCACCGGTTGCTGATGGGCATCGAGCACATACACCCGGGTGTTGGAAATCGGGCCACCAATCGACACGCTGTCGGCATCGTTCGCAACGGCGCGCACTTCAAAAGTCGTGGCGTAGGTCGTGCTTTCCGTCGGACCGTAGCAGTGCACCAGGCGCAGGTCCGGCGCCTGCGCCCGCAGGGTGCGAAACGCCGCCGGATCACCCCGTTCACCGCCGCACAGGAGGATTCTCAGACCTTTGAGTGCCTCGGGAATCAGTTGCACGTACTGGTTGAACAGCGCGGTGGTGACAAACAGGATGGTCGCCCCGCAGCGGCGCAACTCGTGCCCGAACGCCTGCGGGTCGAGCAGGGTTGCAGGGTCGATCACCGCAACCTGAGCACCATTGAGCAGCGCGCCCCAGACATCCATCGTGCTGGCATCGAATGCCGGGTTGGAAGCGAAGGCCACCCGATCAAGCGGATTGAAATCGGCGTAGCCGTTATTGATCACCAGCCGGGTGATCGCCCGATGCGGCACCATCACGCCCTTCGGTGTACCGGTTGAGCCGGAGGTGTACATGATGTACGCCAAAGACTCAGCCGACTGCGGCAGTTGCGGGTTGTGCGACGGTTGCCCGTCGAGGGCCAGGGCATCCAGATCTATCCGGCGCACCGGGTCATCGAATACGACACCGGTCGCCGTCAGCAACGCCGCCGCCTGACAGTCCTGAACCATGAATGCCTGACGATCGGCAGGCGCGTTGATGTCCAGCGGCAGGTACGCCGCCGCACACTTACTGATCGCCAGTTGCGCGATCAACAGGTCCAGCGAGCGTGGCAGCAGAATCGCCACCGGGTCGCCGGGACTTACGCCTTGAGCCATCAAGTAATGGGCCAGTTGGTTGGCCTTGCGGTTCAACTGGGTGTAACTCAACGCTTGCGCGCCATGCACCGCCGCGACGGCTTCGCCCCGCGCCGCCGCGTGCTGTTCGAACACGCGGTGAACGGTCAGGGTTTGCGGACACTCCCGTTCAGTGGCGTTGAAGTCGACCAGCAATCGCTGGCGTTCCTCGTCCTCGACCAGCGGCACATGCTCCAGCACCGCTTGATCATTGCTGACCATCGCCCGCAGCAACTGCTGGAAGTAACCGACAAACCGCTGCGCCGTTGCTTCATCGAACAGTGCCGTGGCGTATTCCAGCCAGCCGCCGATACCGCCCTGCGCGTCTCCCAGGGTCAGCGTCAGGTCAAATTTGGCGAAGTGGCTTGGCTCCGCGACAGCCTCCAGCGTCAGCTCACCCAAGGCCAGCGCCGGGCCATCGCTGTTACGCCAGTTGAGCATGGTCTGGAACAGCGGACTGTGCGCCAGACTGCGCACCGGCCGGGTGATTTCTACCACTTGTTCAAACGGCAGATCCTGATGGGCCTGGGCTTGCAGCGTCAGTGCCTTGACCCGCGCCAGCAATGCTTCGACGCTCAACGCTCCCGAGGTATCGATACGCAATGCGAGGGTGTTGACGAACAGGCCGATCAAACCTTCGATTTCGGCTCGCGTGCGGTTGGCCACCGGTGAGCCAATCACCACATCAGCCTGCCCGGACAAGCGACTGAGCACCATCGCCCAGGCACTCATCATCGTCATGTACAAGGTCACGCCATGACGCTGACTCAAAGCTTTGAGCCCGGCACTCAAGCGCTCGTCCAGCCGCAACTCGACGCTGCTGCCGGCATAGTCCTGTTGTGCGGGGCGCGGACGGTCGGTGGGCAGCGTCAACAAAGCCGGCGCGTCAGCCAGCGTGCGTTGCCAGTACTCACTCTGGCGCTGCAACACCTCGCCGCTCAACCAGCGTCGTTGCCACAGCGCGTAGTCGGTGTACTGCAACGCCAGCGGCGGCAACGGATCTTCCTCGCCATGGCTGAACGCCTGATACAGCGCCATCAGTTCGCGAGTCAGCACACCCATCGACCAGCCGTCCGAGATGATGTGGTGCAAGGTAATCAACAGCACATGGTGATCGTCAGCCAACCGCACCAGCCGTCCGCGAATCAATGGATCGCTCTCCAGATCGAACGGCCCCGATGCTTCGCCCTGAATCAGCGCGAGCAAAGCCTCGTCAGCCTGCGGGTGCAGACGCAAATCCTCGACGCGCAACAGCAAACCGCTGTTCACCGGCGCGATCAGCACCTGTGCGTCGCCGTTGAACGGGGCAAAACGACTGCGCAGGGACTCGTGGCGCGCGACGATGCGGGCCAGTGCCCGTTGCAGCGCATCGTCGTCAAGCAGACCGCGCAAGCGCAGACCGATCGGGATGTTGTACGCCGTGTTGGCACCTTCCATCTGCGCCAGAAACCAGAATCGCTGCTGGGAAAACGACAGCGGCAGCACCCCTTCGCGCGGCACGGCCAGAATCGGCGGCTGCGTGCAGCGCCCGGCCTGGGTCAACGCTTGCGCCACCGCCGCCAGTTCGGCATTGGCGAACAACTCGCCCAGCGCAAGCTCGACTCCCAAGCGCTGGCGTACCTGCGCAACCATGCGCATGGCCAGCAACGAGTGGCCGCCCGACTCGAAAAAATGATCCCGACGCCCGACCCGTTCAACCTGCAGCACCTCGGCCCAGATCTGCGCCAAGGTGAATTCCACTTCACCCTGCGGCGCCTCGTATGCCCGGGTGAACAGCGCCGAGCGCTCAGGTCTGGGCAAGGCCTTGCGGTCGAGTTTGCCGTTGGCGGTCAGCGGCAGTGCATCAAGCTTCACGAAGGCTGACGGCACCATGTACTCGGGCAACTGCGTCAATAGCTGCGCGCGCAGTTCAGCCACAGCCAATGGCTGAACCTGCGTCTGTTCGGTGAAATACGCCACCAGTCGTGGCTGCCCCGGTTCATCCTCGCGAGCCAGCAACACCGCCTCCTGAATGCCGGGGAGCTGGTTGAGGCGGTTCTCGATTTCCCCCAGCTCGATGCGCACGCCGCGGATCTTCACTTGATCATCGTTGCGGCCCAGGTATTCGAGGCTGCCGTCGACACGCCAGCGTGCCAGGTCGCCGGTGCGGTACATCCGCGCTTGCGGTGCGCGGCTGAACGGATCGCGCAGAAAGCGTTCGGCGCTCAAGTCCGGCCGATTCAGATAGCCACGGGCAACACCGCTGCCGCCGACATACAACTCTGCGGTCACGCCAATCGGCACCGGCCGTTGCTGTTCATCGAGCAGATACACCGTCGCATTGCTCACCGGTTTACCGATGTGCAACCCATCGCCCGCCTCGATGCGCCCGGATGTCGCCACCACCGTGGTCTCGGTCGGGCCGTAGTTGTTGATCACGTCGAAGTGCTGATTGCGTGAAAACTGCCGCAACCGGTCGCCACCGATCAGCAGTGTGCGCAGGGTCGGATGTTCCAGGTTCTGGCTGAAGGCGTACTCGGCAACCGGCGTCGGCAGAAAACTCACGTCCAACGGCTGCGCACGCCACCAGGCGAGCAAGGCATCAATGTCTTCACTGCCGTCGTGGGCAGGGGCGATATGCAAGGTCGCGCCAGCACACAGCGCCGGCCAGATTTCCCATGCCATGGCATCGAAACCGAACCCGGCCAGACTTGAAGTGTGGCGACCGGCGCATAAATCGAAGGCTGCACAGTGCCAGTCAACCAGATTGCACAGCGTGTGGTGCTCGACCATCACCCCTTTGGGCAGACCGGTGGAGCCGGAGGTGTAGATCACGTAGGCAAGATGCGAGGTATTCAGGCCTGGCACCTGGGGATTATGGGTGGTGCCCAGCGGCCAGGTGCACGGGTCAAGATCGATCACCGGCACGTCCAGAACGGGCAGACGCTGTGCAAGATCACTGGATGTCAGCACAGCCACCGGCGCGCTGTCGCTGAGCAGGAAGCTCAAGCGCTCTGCGGGGTGCGCCGGGTCCACCGGTACGTAAGCGGCACCGGCCTTGAGAATCGCCAGCAATCCGGCCAGGGTTTGCAAACCGCGTCGGGCGACAATCGCCACCCGATCGTCGGGTTTTACGCCCAGCCCGATCAGATAATGGGCCAGGGCGTTGGCCTTGTGGTTCAACTCGGCGAACGTCAATTGCTCACCCAGATACACCGCCGCCAACGCGTCGGGCCGGGCGAGCACCTGCGCCTCAAAGCGAAGATGAAGGGGCTGCGCCGGCGCGTACTCGACGTGAGTGGCGTTGAACCCCGACAAAACCTGCTCGCGCTCGGCCGGAGGCAACACCGGCAATTGATTCAACGGGGTGTCTGATGTGCGCTCCAGGGCCAGCAGCAGGTTTTCCACCGCGCACAGCATGTAGGTGCAGATTCGGTGAGGGTCGACCTCGGTGCTGGCGAGCAATGTCAGGCTGAAGCGGTCAGCAAAATCGTCGATGCTCAGGGTCAGCGGGTAGTTGGTACGTTCTTCCGAACGCAAGACGCTGATGCCCTCCCAGGCTGCGAGCGCCTCGGCGCTGGCATGGGCACTCGACGCGCTGTGCCGGTAATTGAGCAGCGTGCTGAACAACGGCGAAGACGCCACCACGCCGCTGCAACGCTGGGCCAGCGCCAGCGGCGCGTGCTCGTGGCGCATCAGGGTGGTCAGGCGCGCATGGGTGGCCTTCACTGCCTCGTCCGCCGCTTGCGCCCCTGCATCAACCCGCAACGGCAATGTGTTGATGAAAATCCCCAAGGCGCGGTCGGTGGCTTCGGCGCCTTGCATCCGCCCCATCAGCACGGTGCCAAACACCACATTCGATTTACCGGTCAGCGCGCTCAAGACCTGCGCCCAACCGAGATGGAACAGGCTCGCGACACTCACCCCCAGCAAACGCGCCTGCGCCCGTAAACGCTGACCGAGCAGCGGATCAAGCGCCAGACTGAGCTCCTCGATATCGCTGCCGTCACCGTGAACACCTTGCAAACCAAACGGCAATGTCGGCTCGTCAATGTCACCGAGCATGTCGCGGAAAAAAGCTTCATGTTCCTGCTCACTGATCCCCAGTCGAGCTTGTGCCACGTAGTTGCGAAACGGCACGGGCGGCCCCAATCGTGCGGCGAATCCGGACAGGCAGGCTTGCAGCTCCTCGCTGACCACCGCGAGCGCGGAGTGGTCCATCGCCATGTGATGGAACAGCAACATGGCGACGATGCGCTCCTCGCGCGGATCCCACGCGTGGACCAGGCGCAACAGCGGCGCACGGCTGACGTCGAGGCGAAAATGCCGGGCGTCGAAACGCTTGTGCAACTGCGTCAGCACGTCACCGTCGGCCACTTCCAACTGCACCTCTTCCAGCGGCAGCTCGGCGGTTCTCAAAACCACTTGCAACGGCGTATCCAAACCCTCCCAGAACACCGCTGTGCGCAGAATGTCGTGACGGTCGATCACGGTCTGCAAGGCCTGGACGAACGCCTGCAAGCGCTCGCGCCCGCTGAACGCAAAATGCGCCTGCATGACGTACGGATCGCCATGGGTGGCGCTGACATGGTGATAGAGGATGCCTTCCTGCAACGGTGTCAGCGGATAGATGTCCTGCACGTTGGTGGCGCCACCGGGGACGGTGTCGACCAATTGATCGAGACGGTCCTGACTCAGCTCGGCGAGCGTCAGCATCGCCGCAGTGATTCGCGTGGTGCCTGCGACGATGCCATTGACCGGCACCTCGACTTGCCCCGCTCTCGCCGCCGAATAGGTCCCGGCCTTGATCCGTTCGATCAGCGCCAGCTTGTGCTCGCGCAGCGACGCCAGCAGGGCCGGCTCGCTCAACGCCTGTTTGTTGCCGTTGACCCGTAACTGGTCATCAGTGACCGCCAACTGGATGTCTTTTTCCTTCAACGTCGCCAACAGTTCGTTCACGTTCACAGGACGATCTCCATTCTTTCCGTGATTGCCGCGTAACCGGCCAGGGTCGGGTGTTCAAACAACGCCCTGACATCCGCTTCCATGCCTTCCTGTTGCAGGCGTCCGACCAGACTCACCGCCAGCAACGAATGCCCGCCCAACTCGAAGAAGTGGTCGTGCCGCCCAACCCGCTCGACGTTGAGCAACTCGCACCAGAGCCGCGCCAGGATGATTTCCAACTCACCGACCGGCGCTTCGTATTCGCGGGTGATCACCGAGTGCTGATTCGGTACCGGCAACGCCTTGCGATCGAGTTTGCCGTTGGGGCTGAGCGGCAAGCGGTCGAGATGGACGAAAATCGCCGGGACCATGTAGTCCGGCAGATGCTGCAGCAAAGCCCCACGCAGAATGTCGACGTCCAGCCGTGCGCCGGTGTAATAGGCCACCAGACGTTTATCCCCTGGAACATCTTCGCGGGCAACCACGACCGCTTCCTGCACGCCGCCAATCTGTGTCAGGCCTGCCTGAATCTCGCCCAGTTCGATGCGCAGCCCACGGATTTTCACCTGATCGTCGTTGCGCCCCAGGTACTCGATATTGCCGTCGGCGCGGTAGCGGGCAATGTCGCCGGTGCGGTACATCCGCGCGTGCGTCTGATCACTGAACGGATCGTTGAGGAACCGTTCGGCGCTCAGCTCGGCACGGTTCAAATAACCCCGCGCCACTTGCACACCGCCGATGTACAACTCGCCGACCACGCCTTGCGGCACCGGTTGTTGCCACGCATCGAGGATGTACATCCGGGTATTGGCGATCGGTTTGCCAATCGGCGTGTTGTCTGGAATGTCTTCGCAAGATCCGCTGCAATGCCAGGCCGTGACATCCACTGCCGCTTCGGTCGGGCCGTACAGGTTGTGCAGTTCGCTGGCCGGCAGTTGTTGTTTGAACCGTCGCACCAGACTGCCGGGCAATGCTTCGCCGCTGCACATGACCTGACGCAACCCTGCGCAACGCTCGGTCTGGCCGTGGGCGAGAAACACATCGAGCATCGATGGCACGAAATGCACGGTGGTGATGTTTTCGCTTTCGATCACTTCACTCAGGTAGGCCGGTTCCTTGTGTCCGCCGGGACGCGCCAGCACCAGCCGCGCACCGGTCATCAGCGGCCAGAAAAACTCCCAGACCGACACGTCGAAGCTGAACGGCGTTTTTTGCAGCACCGCGTCCGTCGGTGTCAGCGCATAAGCGTCCTGCATCCACAGCAGGCGGTTCACCACCGCCGAGTGCTCGTTGGCCACCCCTTTGGGCTGGCCGGTAGAACCGGAGGTGTAGATCACGTAGGCCAGGTGGTTGGGGGTCAGCCCGGCGACTGGCGGATTGTCCGCCGACAAGTCCTGCCACGTTTCCTGATCCAGATTGATCACCGGCACAGCCACGTCAGCTGCCAACCCGGCTGTAGCGCTCTGCACCAGCAGCACCACAGGAGCGCTGTCGGCAAGCATGTAAGCGATGCGTTCCGGCGGATAATCCGGATCGAGTGGCACATATCCCCCGCCGGCCTTGAGGATCGCCAGCAAGCCAATGACCATTTGCACACTGCGCTCGACGCCGATCGCCACGCGTGAATCAGGCTGTACGCCAAGATTGCGCAGGTGATGGGCCAAGCGGTTGGCGCGCTCGTTCAATTGCTCGAAGCTCAAACGCTGGTCACCGACTTGCACCGCCGACGCCTGCGGAGTTCGCAGCACTTGCGCCTCGAACATGCCGTGCAGGGTTTGCTGCAGGTTGTAGTCAACCGCCGTGGCGTTAAAGTCGAACAGCAGTCGCTGGCGCTCCTGATCGGGCAGGATCGACAGGCGATTGAGCGGTTGTTGCGGCGCCTGCTCCAGTGCCTCGACCAGCACGCTCAGCGCCGTTTGCACATAAGAACAGATCCGTTGCGAGCCGACCTCGGCAGAGGTAATCGCAGTGATTCTGAAGCCCGCGCCCAGATCGTCGACATTGAGGCTCAGCGGATAGTTGGTGCGTTCTTCGCCGGCCAACGTCTCGATACCCTGCCAGGCCGGGTGCGCTTGCGTTTGGGTTGCGCTGCTGTGCCGATAGTTGAGCATCGCGCTGAACAACGGCGCCGGCGCAGCGACACCGCTACAACGCTGGGCCAGTGCCAGCGAAGCGTGCTCGTGCCCGAGCAGTCCGGTGAGTCGCGCATGCGTCGATTTGAGCGCGGCCCGCACCGGTTGGTCGCCGACATCCACACGCAGTGGCAAGGTATTGATGAACATCCCCAGCCCGCGATCGGCCCCCGCCCCACCCTGCATCCGCCCCATCAGCACGGTGCCGAAGACCACGCGTTCCTGCCCGGAGGTGGCTGCCAGTACCTGCGCCCATGCCAGGTGAAACAGACTGGCGACGCTGATGCCCACTTGTCGCGCCTGACTGCGCAAGCGTTGCGCCAATACCTCGGGCAAAGCCTGAGCGGTTTCTTCGTAAGCGCCGGCCGAGCCGTTCACCTCACTTAAACCGAACGGCAAGGTCGGCTCATCGATGTCGCCGAGCATGTCGCGGAAAAACACCTCGTGTTCCTGCTCACTGATCCCCCATCGGGCCTGTGCCACGTAGTTGCGATACGGCACCGCCGCCGGTAACGGATCGGTCAGCCCCAGCAGACTCGCCTGCATCTCGTGACGCACCACTTCCAGCGCGGTGTGATCCAGGGCGATGTGATGGAACAGCAGCAGCCCCGCCACGCAATCATTGGCTGGATCGCGGGCGTACAGCAGCCGAACCAATGGCGCCTGACTGAGATCCAGGCGCCGTTCCAGCAGTTGCTCGATCGCAACCTCCTGCACCGGTAACTCGGCGTGACGCCAAACCACCTGAAGAGGCGCGGCCAAGCCCTGCCAGATGATGGCCGTGCGCAAAATATCGTGGCGCTGCATGATTTGCCGCAGCGCGTTGGCGAAGGCCTCGACGCGCTCGACGCTGGCGAATGCCATTCGCGATTGCAGCACGTAAGGGTCGCGTTCGGCGGCAGTGATGTGGTGGTAAAGAATGCCTTCCTGCAACGGCGCCAGCGGGTAAATATCCTGCACGTTGGCCGCACCACCCGGAACCGTGGCGACGACGCGTTCGATACTGGCCTGATCCAGATCGATCAGGGTCAACATGTCCGGGGTGATGCGCGTGCAATCGGCTGGAATGCGATTGACCGGTACGTCGATTTCACGACCACTGCCCACCGCAGCAGCCAAGGCCGCGAGGGTCGGCTGGTTGAACAGCACGCGCACATCGCTGCTCAGGCCGATCTGGCGCATGCGTTCGATCACACTCACTGCCAGCAACGAATGCCCACCGAGTTCAAAGAAGTTGTCGTGGCGGCCAACCTGTTCGACCTTCAGGACCTCGGCCCAGATCCGCGCCAGCGCGGTTTCGACCGGACCTTGCGGTGCCTCATAGGCGCGGCTGAGCCATGCACTTTGATCCGGTTCCGGCAGAGCCTTGCGGTCGAGTTTGCCGTTGGCGGTCAGCGGCAAAGCGTCCAGTCGCACGTAGGCCGCCGGCACCAAGGCTTGTGGCAAGCGGTTTTGCAGATGTTTGCGCAAGTCCTCGATAGCGACTGACGTGCGCTCGGTAAACCAGGCCAGCAATTGCCCGTCGCGCACCAGTGTTACCGCTTCCTGCACCGCTGGATGGCTGGCGAGCGCCGCTTCGATTTCGCCCGGCTCGATACGTACACCGCGCAGTTTGACCTGATCGTCGTTGCGGCCCAGGTATTCGATATTGCCGTCGGCCAGCCAGCGCACCAGGTCGCCGGTGCGGTACATGCGCGCACCCTGGGTGGCGAACGGGTCGTTGATGAACCGCTCGGCAGTCAAGTCGTCACGGTTCAGATAACCCCGCGCGACCCCCGCACCACCGACGTACAACTCACCCGCGACGCCAACTGGCACCGGACGCTGTTGCGCATCGAGTACATAGGCCTTGGCATTGGCAATCGGCCGCCCGATATGCAGAACCTGCCCGCATTCGATCCGCCCCGACGTCGCCACCACCGTAGCCTCGGTCGGGCCGTAGTTGTTGATCACGTCGAAGGTCTGATCACGCGGGAACTGCCGCAGCTTGTCGCCGCCGATCAACAGCGTGCGCAAGGTCGGATGGCCCAACTCGCGGCTGAACGCATATTCAGCCACCGGCGTCGGCAAGAAGCTCACCTGCAACGGCTGCGCACGCCACCAGTCGAGCAGCTCATCGAGGTGCTCATTGCCAATGGATTCGGGCGGCAGGTGTAAGGTCGCGCCGACACACAACGCCGGCCAGACTTCCCACGCCATCGCATCAAAACCGAAGCCGGCGACACTCGCGGTGTGGCTGCCGGGGTGCAGATCAAAGGCTTGAGCGTGCCAGTGCACGAGGTTTTCCAGAGTCCGGTGTTCGACCATCACGCCTTTGGGCTGGCCGGTGGAGCCGGAGGTGTAGATCACGTAAGCGAGGTTGTGCGCGGTCAAGCCGCTGACCCGGGGATTGTCCGCCGACAAATCCTGCCAGTGTTCTTCGCCAAGATCGATTACTGGCACCGTCACCTCACACGGCAACCGCGTGTCCAGTCCCAGCACCGCCAATGGCGCACTGTCGCTCAGCAGGTAAGTGATGCGCTCCGCCGGATAAGCCGGGTCGATCGGCACATAGGCAGCGCCGGCCTTGAGGATCGCCAACAACCCGACCAGCATCTGCGGGCCGCGCTTGAGACAGATCGCTACTCGCGTATCCGGCCCCACGCCCATCCCTGCAAGGTAATGCGCCAGGCGATTGGCCTGTTGGTTGAGTTGCAAGAAGCTCAAGCGCTGCTCACCCGCCTGCACAGCCAACGCATGGGGTGTGCGCAGAACCTGCGCTTCGAACAGTCCGTGGACTGTCTGACTGACAGGGTAATCGGCGCTACTGGCGTTGAAGTCGTGCAGCACCCGCTCGCGCTCGAACGCGGGCAGGACTGAAAGGCGATTCAGCGGCTGTTCGGGGTTGTGTTCCAGCGCCGTCACCAGCGCCCCGATGGCGGTATGCATCAGTTCGCAAACCCGTTGCGCGCCGACGTGGCTCGGGGTCAGGACCGCCAGGTTGAACCCTTCGCCCAAGTCATTGACGCTAAGGGTTAGCGGATAATTGGTGCGCCCTTCATGGGCAAGGAAGTCGATGCCTTGCCAGGCTTGTGTCGACGCTGATCGCTCGGCGCTGTGTCGATAGTTGAGTACCGAACTGAACAGCGGCAAGGGCGCCGCCACACCACTGCAACGTTGCGCCAGGGCCAGGGAAGCGTGCTCATGCCCCAGCAGTGCGGCCAGCCGCTTGTGCAGACTCAGAACCGCGTCGCCGACGCTGCGGTCATCAACGTCCATGCGCAACGGCAAGGTATTGATGAACACCCCAAGTGCCCGGTCTGCGCCCTCACCTGCTTGCATCCGTCCCAGCAACACGGTGCCGAAAACAACGTGTTGCTGAGCGGCTGTCGCTGCCAGTACTTGCGCCCAGGCCAAATGGAACAGGCTGGCCGCACTGACGCCGGACAACCGGGCCTGAACGCGCAAACGCTGGCTCAGCCCGGCCGGCAGCGCCAGCACATGCTCCTCGATCTCGCGGCCATCACCCTGTACGTCGCGCAAGCCGAATGGCAGGGTCGGTTCGTCGATATCGCCGAGCATCTCGCGGAAGAAGTTTTCGTGTTCATGCTCGCTGACGCCATGGCGAGCCTGGGCCACGTAGTTACGATACGGCGCCGCGGCCGGCAGCGGCTCGATACTCCCCAGCAGACTGGCCTGCATCTCATGGCGCACCACCTCCAGCGCCGTGTGATCGAGGGCGATATGGTGAAACAGCAACATCCCCACCACTCGGTCATGGGCCGGGTCGAGGGCATACATCAGACGCAACAGTGGCGCCTGGCCAAGGTCGATACGGAATTGGCGGGCATCGAATCGCCCATGCAACTGTCCGAGGATGTCACCGCCGGTTGGCTCCAGCGCAACGGCCTGCACGCTCATCGGCGCCTGACGCCAGACCACTTGCTGCGGGCTCGACAGCCCTTCCCAAACCACGCTGGTGCGCAGGATGTCGTGACGTACGATCACGCTTTGCAACGCCTCGGCAAAGGCGTGCAAGTGCTCGATGTCGGCAAATGCCAGACGTGACTGCAGCAGGTAAGGATCACCGTCTGCGGCGCTGATATGGTGATAGAGAATGCCTTCCTGCAACGGTGCCAGCGGGTAAATCTCCTGCACATTGGCCGCACCACCGGGCACAGTGGCGACGATGCGGTCGATGCTGGCCTGATCCAGATCGGTCAGGGTCAGCATGTCCGGGGTGATGCGCGTGCAATCGGCTGGAATGCGATTGGCCGGCACGTCGATTTCGCGCCCGCGCCCCACGGCTGCGGCCAGCGCCGCCAGGGTCGGCCGATTGAACAGCACGCGCACATCAGCACTCAGGCCGATCTGGCGCATGCGTTCGATCAGGCTCACCGCCAACAGCGAATGACCGCCGAGTTCAAAGAAGTTGTCGTGACGGCCGACTTGATCCACCTTGAGTACAGTCGCCCAGATCTGCGCCAACGCGGTTTCCACCGGGCCTTGCGGTGCTTCATAGGCGCGGCTGAGCCACGCACTGTGATCGGGTTCGGGCAGCGCCTTGCGGTCGAGTTTGCCGTTGGCCGTCAACGGCAAAGCGTCCAGACGCACATAGGCTGCCGGGATCATGGCGTCCGGTAATCGGGCCTGCAAATGGCTGAGCAGTCCGGCAATTTCGACAGCTTCGCGTTCGGTGAACCACGCGACCAGCCGCCCGTCGCGTACCAGCACCACGACATCCTGCACAGCGTCGTGAGCGCTGAGGGCCGCTTCGATTTCACCGAGTTCGACACGTACGCCGCGCAGTTTGACCTGATCGTCATTGCGGCCCAGGTATTCGATATTGCCGTCGGCCAGCCAGCGTGCCTGGTCGCCGGTGCGGTACATCCGGGCGTTCGGCTCGTCACTGAACGGGTCGTCGAGGAACTGTTCGGCAGTCAATTGCGGGCGATTCAGATAACCCCGCGCGACACCGGCGCCACCGACATACAGTTCACCTTGCACACCCACCGGCACCGGCTGCTGCTGGCTGTCCAGCAGATAGACTCGGGCATTGGCAATCGGCCGCCCGATATGCAAAACCTGCCCGCATTCGATCAGCCCCGACGTCGCCACCACCGTAGCCTCGGTCGGGCCGTAGTTGTTGATCACGTCGAACGTCTGATCACGCGGGAACTGCCGCAGCTTGTCGCCGCCGATCAACAGCGTGCGCAAGGTCGGGTGGCCAAGATGGCGACTGAACGCATAGTCGGCCACCGGCGTCGGCAGGAAACTCACCTGCAACGGCTGCGCACGCCACCAGTCGAGCAATTCATCGAGGTGTTCATTGCTGATGGATTCGGGCGGCAGGTGCAAGGTCGCGCCGACACACAACGCCGGCCAGACTTCCCACGCCATCGCATCAAAACCGAAGCCGGCGACACTCGCGGTGTGGCTGCCGGCGTGCAGGTCAAACGCTTCGGCGTGCCAGTGCACGAGGTTTTCCAGGGTCCGGTGTTCGACCATCACGCCTTTGGGCTGGCCGGTGGAACCGGAGGTGTAGATCACATAGGCGAGATGCCCCGGATTCAGTGCCGGCACCTGAGGATTGGTCTGCGCGAAGCGCTGCCAGTCATCACCGTGCAGGTCGATCACCGGCACGCTTGTCGGCAAATCGCGCGTCGAAGGCTGGGCGAGCACCGCCACCGGCTCGCTGTCCTGCAACAGATAAGCGATGCGCTCGCGCGGATGGGCCGGATCGACCGGCACATAACCGGCGCCAGCCTTGAGAATCGCCAGCAGCGCCACGAGCATGTCCGGGCCGCGACGCATACAAACGGCGACACGATCATCCGGTTGCACGCCGAGGCCGATCAGGTGGTGCGCCACGCGGTTGGCACGCTGATTCAGTTCGCGATAGCTCAGGCGCTCCTCGCCCTGCACCGCCGCCCATGCATCGGGGCGCGCCGCGACTTGCGCCTCGAACAAACGCTGGATTGGCTGTCCAGCCGGGTAGTCACGGCCGGTGATGTTGAAACCCACCAATACCCGTTGACGCTCACTCGGCGACAAGATTGACAGCTGCTGCAGCGGCGCGTCAGGCGTGTATTCGAGCGCCGTTACCAGTCCGTGCAACGCCGTTTGCAAGTAATCGCATACCCGCGCGCCATCCACTTGTGGCACCGCCTGCACGCTCAGCCCGAAAGCGTTACCAAGGTCGTCGACGCTGACCACCAACGGGTAGTTGCTGCGCTCGCGAGAGTTGAGGATCTCAATGCCCTGCCACGTCAGCGCCGCCGAATCCGCCGCACTGTGACGATAGTTGAGCAAGGTGCTGAACAGCGGCAGTGCCGTTGATACGCCGCTGCAACGCTGGGCCAGTGCCAACGACGCCTGCTCGTGCCCGAGCAATTGCGCCAGGCATTGATGAGTGGCGCGCACGCTGTCCTGCACCGACGCTGAGCCCACGCTGATGCGCAGCGGTAACGTATTGATGAACATGCCCAGCGCACGGTCCGCGCCCTCGCCGCCCTGCATCCGCCCCAGCAGCACGGTGCCGAACACCACTTCCTGCTGACCGGAGACTTTCGCCAACACCTGCGCCCACGCCTGATGCACCAGACTCGCAATACTGATGCCGAGCCGACGCGACTGCTCGCGCAGACGTTCGCCGAGGCCGGCGTCCAGCGCTGCATGACTGTCGAGAATGTCGCTGCCGTCGCCGTGCACGTCCTGCAAACCGAACGCCAGGGTCGGTTCGTCGATATCGCCAAGCATGTCGCGAAAGAACGCCTCATGGGCTGCTTCGCTTGCACCCAGCCGTGCCTGCGCCACGTAATTGCGATATTGCACCGGCGCCGGTAGATCGATTGTCCGGCCGTGCATGACGTCGTTCACTTCCGCTACCAGCACCTCCAGTGCCGTGTGGTCGAGCACGATGTGATGCAGCAAAAGAATCCCGATCCAACGGTTATGCGGCTGATCTTCGGTATAGGCAAAGCGCATCAGCGGTGCCTGGTTGAGATTCAGCCGTGCTGTTTTTGTCGCCGAACGCGGATCGAAGCGTGCCTGCATTTGCTCCAGTACATCGCCGTCGAGTTCGTCGGCATCGACCCGTTCCAGCGCCAGCGCTGCCTCGCGCCACACCACCTGTACCGGTTCTTCCAGCCCTTCCCAGACCACACTGGTGCGCAGAATATCGTGACGGCCAATCACCTCATTCAAGGCGCGGACAAAGGTTTTGATCTGCGCCAGACCGTCAAACGCGAATTGCGCCTGCAACACATAGGGATCGCCGGCGCTGGTTGCCAGATGGTGATAGAGAATCCCCGCCTGCAACGGCGCCAGCCCGTAGATGTCCTGCACATTGGCGACGCCGCCGGGCACACTGGCGATGACCCGGCCGATGCCGCCCTGATCCAGTGTGGCTAACGGCAGCATGTCGGGGGTGATGTGCGTGCAACCGGGCTCGATGAGATTGCCCTGCACCACGCTGACACTGGCTGTGCTCAGGGTCGCCGCCAGCGCCGCCACGCTCGGCTGGCCGAACAGCACGCGCACGTCGCAATGCAATTCGTGTTGGCGCATACGCTCGATCAGCTTCACCGCCAGCAGTGAATGGCCGCCGAGTTCGAAGAAGTTGTCATGGCGGCCGACCTGTTCGACGCCGAGCAGGTTCTGCCAGATTCCAGCGATGAGCGCTTCCACCTCACCCACCGGCGCCTCGAAACCGCGACGGGCGAACGCCTCGCTGTGCGGTGGCGGCAAGGCCTTGCGATCAAGTTTGCCGTTAGTGGTCAGCGGATAGGCATCGAGGCGCACGAAGGCGCTCGGCACCATGTACTCGGCCAACGAAGCCTGCAGGTGATCGCGCAATTGCGCAGCGCTGGGTTCAAGGCCCTCGTCAGCCAGCCAGTACGCTACCAGACGCTGCTCGCCGGGGCTGTCTTCACGGGCAATCACCAGCGCTTCGCGAACGCCTGCGCAGGCGGCCAGGCGTGCTTCGATCTCGCCGAGTTCGATACGGAAACCACGGATTTTCACCTGATCGTCGTTACGCCCCAGGTATTGAAGACTGCCGTCTGCGGCCCAGCGCGCAAGGTCGCCGGTCTTGTACAAACGCGCCTCGGCACGGCCACTGAACGGGTCGGCAATAAAGCGTTCGACGGTCAGCGCCGGGCGATTCAGATAACCACGGGCAACCCCGGCGCCGCCGACGTACAACTCACCGGTCACACCCACCGGCACCGGTTCGCGTTGCGCGTCGAGCACATACAGTTGCAGGTCGGGTATGCGCACACCAATCGGGCTTACGCCCATCAATTGCGCGTCCGCCGCGACCAGCGGTCGGTAGGTCACGTGCACCGTGGTTTCGGTGATGCCGTACATGTTCACCAACCGCGTACCGGCATTGCCAACTCGCGCGTACCACGGCTTAAGCAGGCCGGGCTCCAGCGCCTCGCCACCAAAAATCACCTCTCGCAAGGAATGCTGTAACGGGCTGCGTGCCTGTGCAGCGACCCATTGCCGGAAGGCGCTCGGCGTCTGGTTAAGCACGGTGACGCCGGTACGGCACAGCAGCGCATAGCAGTCGTCCGGTGAACGGCTGACGGCTTGCGGCACCAGCAGCAACTGCCCACCAAAACTCAGCGCGCCCCAGATTTCCCATACCGAGAAATCGAAGGCAAAAGAGTGGAACAGCGCCCAGATGTCCTGCGGGTTGAATTGAAACCAGTCATGAGTGGCCGAAAACAGTCGCGCGACGTTGCGGTGTTCGACCATCACGCCTTTGGGCAAACCGGTGGATCCGGAGGTGTAGATCACGTACGCCAGGTGCGCCGGGGTCAGTTCCGGAATCTGTGGGTTAGTGGCGAGTTCGGCGCGTAAATGCGCGCTGTCGAGATCGACTGTCGGCACGTCGAGAGCCGCCACGCGGTCGCGCGTCGCCGCTTGCATCAACACCGCGACGGGCGCGCTGTCCTGCAACGTAAAAGCAATTCGATCCAGTGGATATGCCGGATCGATCGGCACATAACCGGCGCCGGCCTTGAGTACGCCAAGCAAGCCGATGATCATTTGCGGGCCGCGCTCGACGCAGATCGCCACGCGGTCGTCCACACGAATGCCCAGCGCCAGCAAGTGATGTGCAACCTGATTGGCACGACGGTTGAGTTCGCCATAGCTCAGGGTCTGTTCATCAAAGATCAACGCAGTGGCGTCCGGCCGGGCCTGCGCATGGGCTTCAAACTGTTGATGGATCAGTGGCGTATCGGGGAACTGTGCCAGCGGCGCGTTAATGCCGTGCAGCAGTTGTTCACGTTCGCTGGCCGGCAAAATATTCAGGCTGTGCAGCGGCTTTTGCGGATCGGCTTGCAACGCTTCAACCAAGCCTTCCAGCGCCGTGTGCAAGTAACGGGCAATCCGCTCGGCGCCGAGGCTGGCGTCCGCCAGCGCAGTGATGCGCAAATCTTCGCCAAGGTCATCGATGTTGACGGTCAACGGATAGTTGGTGCGTTCCCGGGCGCCCAACACCTGAACGCCGGGTGCGATATCGATCACCTCGGCGACTTCTTCGACGGCGCTGTGACGGTAGTTGAGGATTGCGCTGAACAAAGGCGTCGGTACTGCTACCGCGCTGCAACGCTGGGCCAGCGCCAGCGAGGCCTGCTCATGGGCAAGCAACGCAGTCAGGCGTCGATGGGTCTTCAGTACGGCGGCGTGAACACTCTCCTCGCCGACATCCACGCGCAGCGGCAGCGTATTGATGAACATCCCCAACGCCTGCTCACCGCCCTCGCCCGCCTCCATCCGCCCGAGCAACACGGTGCCGAACACCACCGCCGTACGCCCGGACAATTGGCCCAACACCCGCGCCAGCGCCAGGTGCATCAGGCTTGCCACGCTCACGCCCAATTGCCGCGCACGCGCACGCAGCGCTCGGCTCAAGTCGCTGTCGAGCATCAACCAGGCTTCTTCGATGGCCTGCCCGTCGCCTTGAACGTCCTGCAAACCGCAAGGCAGCGTCGGCTCGTCGATGTCCGCAAGCATCTCGCGAAAAAACGCCTCATGCGCCTGTTCACTGGCGCCCATGCGCGCCCGGGCCAAGTGGTCGCGATAAGGCACGGGCGCGGCGACCAGGGCGGTCTGCCCGAGCAAATACGCCTGCGCTTCGCGGCGCACCACGTCCAGCGCGATGTGATCCATGATCAAATGGTGAAACAGCAGGAGCGCGACCACTCGCCCGTTTGCCGGGTCTTGCGCAAACACCAGACGCAACAGCGGCGCTTGCTGCACGTCAAGGCGGAAGAACTTCGGGTCATAGCAATCCAGCAACTGCTGCAGCACATCACCGCAGCCCTGCAATTCGACCTCCTCACAGCCCAGCGAGGCCTTGCGCTGAACCACTTGCAGTGGCTCGTCCAGCCGTTCCCAGATGAACGAAGTACGCAGGATGTCATGGCGTCCGATCATCCATTGCAGCGCTTCGGCGAACGCATCCAGTCGTTCACGGCTGTCGAAAGCGAATCGCGCTTGCGACACATACGGATCGCCTGCGGGTGCCGACAGGTGCAGGTACAGCATGCCCTCCTGCAACGGCGCCAACGGGTAAATGTCCTGCAGATTCGCCGCGCCGCCCGGCACCGTGGCGATGATGCGGTCGAGGCTGTCCTGATCCAGCGTCACCAGCGGCAGCATGTCCGGGGTGATCCGAAACGCCGGGCTCAGCCAGTCGCCGCCATGGCTGGCGACCAGTTCCAGCAGTTGCGCCTTGTGCGCAGCGAGGCTGTCCCACAACGCGTCATCCAGCGCGTCGTCGTCACCCAGAATGACCAGGTCTTCATCTTCCTGTTGAAGGCGGATCGCATGGGTCGAAATAACAGCCATCAGTTCGCTGAAATGCATGGAGTAACCTGCTGTAAATACGGGAAAAAGGAGCGCGCAGAAGCCAGTCCGTGCAAGCGGCGCGCAGCCTGGAAAAACTAAAACATCGGGGCTTGGGTGTCTGACATGGGAAGCGGGGACAAGCCGCACTCCCCAAGGGCCGCGACGCTTTGATTTCCTGTGTAGGAGCTGCCGAAGGCTGCGATCTTTTGATCTTGCTTTTTAAAGTCAAAGTCAAAGTCAAAGTCAAAGGATCGCAGCCTGCGGCAGCTCCTACAGTGGGGGGGGTGAGAACCCTCTGTCAGAGCCGGCGTTTGCGGGTGAGGTTCGGGATGGTGGTCTGGGCGACTTCCACCTGTTTCGCCTGCCGAGTGGTCTGCGCTGCCAACGCTGCCAATGTCGGCTGACTGAATAGCGTCCGCGCATCGACATGCAGCCCGGCCTGACGCATACGCGCTACCAGACTCACCGCCAGCAAGGAGTGCCCGCCCAGCTCGAAGAAGTTGTCGTGACGACCGATCTGATTGACGTTGAGCACCAGCGCCCAGATTTGCGCGACGGTATTTTCAACTTCACCTTCGGGCGCTTCGTAAGGTCGGTTGAGCACCGCCTCCACCTCAGCCTCGGACAAGGCCTTGCGGTCGATCTTGCCGTTAGGTGTCAGCGGCAACACGTCGAGCAACACAAAAGCCCCCGGCACCATGTACTCCGGCAAGCACTCCAGTACATACGCACGCAAGGCTTCGAGGCCCGGCGCGGTAATGCCGGCACGCAATGTGTAATAAGCGATCAGATGCTCATCACGGACCAGCACCACCGCTTCGCGTACCGCCGGATGCCCGATCAGTCGCGCTTCGATTTCACCCAGCTCAAGGCGCAGGCCACGCAGCTTGACCTGGAAGTCGTTGCGTCCCAGGAATTGCAAATTGCCGTCAGCGGCGTAACGCACCAGATCACCTGTGCGGTACAGCCGGTCACCGGCCACAAACGGACTGTCGATAAAACGTTCGGCCTGCAATGTTGGCAATCCCCGATAACCCCGCGCGACTCCGACGCCGCCGATGTGCAACTGCCCGCTGACGCCGAGCGGCACCGGTTGATCGTGAGCATCGAGAACGTATAGCCGGGTATTGCCGATGGCTTTGCCGATTGGCAGTTCGGTTAGCGGTACCGGCATAAGAGGCTCCAGCGTATACGCCGTACTGTCGACCGTGGCCTCTGTCGGACCGTAGACGTTATGCAAGCGCACCCAGGGCAGACGCTGGCGCGCCCTTTGGGCCAGCGCGGCGGTGAACTCGCCACCGCCGCAGAATATGTCCGTGAGACTGGTGCACTGCCCGACATCGTCCTGCTCCAGAAACTGTTGCAGCAGTGCGGGTACGAACTTCACCACGCTGATCTGCCGGGCCCGGATTTCTTGCGTCAGATAGGCGGGATCACGATGACCGTCAGGACGTGCCAACACCAGCCGCACGCCTGCGGTCAGCGGCCAGAAAAACTCCCACACCGAACCATCGAAACTGAACGGCGCTTTTTGCAGCAGTGCCCCCGCCGCCGTCGGCGGGCAGATCTGCGAGCCCCAATGCACCAGATTGCACAAGCCACGGTGCTCCAGCATCACCCCTTTCGGCGTACCGGTGGAGCCCGAGGTGTAGATCATGTAAGCCAGGTTCGAAGCACTCAGGCCGGGGACTTGCGGATTGCTTTCGGGCTCGTTGTTCCAAGTGCAATGGTCGAGATCGATCACCTTCAGGTCGGGATCCGCGAACAGATTGTGCGTAGCGGTATGCATCAATACCGCGACCGGCGCGCTGTCCTGCAGCATGAAGTTCAGGCGTTCCAGAGGATAGTCGGGGTCGAGCGGCACATAAGCGCCACCGGCTTTCAGGATCCCGAGCAAACCGATCACCAGATCAAGTCCACGTTCAACGCAGATCGCCACGCGTGCGTCCGGCGTAACCCCGAGTTTGCGCAGATGATGCGCCAGCCGATTGGCTCGCGCATTGAGCTCGCGGTAGCTCAGACGGTGCTCACCGGCCTGCAAGGCGACAGCGTCTGGTTGACGCCAGACTTGCTGTTCGAACAATGCCTGGATCGGCTGCTCGATCGGCCAATCGACCTCGGTGGCGTTGAACTCGACAAGCAACGACTCCAACTCCCCTGCCGGCAAAACCGGCAAACGGTTCAACGGCTGTTGCGGCGACTGTTCCAGCGCCTGCACCAACCCGCTCAATGCCGCCTGCATGTAACCGCAGATTCGTTGCGCGCCAATACCCACCACAGTCTTGGCGGTGAGTTGCAAGCCATTGCCCAGATCATCCACGCTCAGGGTCAGCGGGTAATTGGTGCGTTCCTCATTGGCCAGGGTCTCGATGCCTTGCCAGCCGTCACCGGCAGGTTCCAGCAGTTCTGCCGATGCCGTGTGTCGATAGTTGAGCAAGGCGCTGAACAGGGGTGACGGCGCCGCGACGCCACTGCAACGCTGCGCCAGTGCCAGCGAGGCGTGTTCGTGCCCGAGTAATGCAGTCAGCCGCTCATGAGTAGACCGGACAGCGGCGAGTACGTCGCCATCCATATCGATACGCAGTGGCAAGGTGTTAATGAACACCCCCAACGCCCTGTCGGCCCCTTCGCCGCCTTGCATCCGTCCCATGAAAATGGTGCCGAACACCACACGTTGCTGGCCGGACGTCACCGCCAACACCCTGGCCCATGCCAGGTGAATCAGGCTTGCCACACTGATGCCCGATTGCCGCGCCTGACTGCGCAAGCGCTGATACAGATCGGCAGGCAACGCCAGATGTGCTTCTTCGATGCCGCGACCGTCACCTTGCACCTCTTGCAGGCCGAACGGCAAAGTAGGCTCGTCGACATCGCCGAGCATCTCGCGAAAGAACGCCTCGTGCTCCTGCTCGCTGACGCCCAGACGCGCCTGCGCTACATAGTTGCGATACGGCACCGGCGGCGCCAGCGGCTCGACCTGCCCGGACAGGCTGGCCTGCATTTCGCCGCGCATCACCTCAAGCGCAACGTGATCCATCGCCAAGTGATGGAACAGCAAGATGCCGACTACCCTGCCGAGGGCCGGATCACGGGCATACACCAGACGAATCAGCGGTGCCTGGCCGACATCGAGGCGATAACGGCGGGCGTCGAAGCGCTCATGCAATTGATCGATGATCGCGCCTTGAGCGGGATCAAGAACAACTTCTTCCACTGGCAGAATCGCCTCGCGCCACACCACTTGCACTGGCGTGGTCAACCCTTCCCAGACCACTGCGGTGCGCAGAATATCGTGACGGGCCATGACCTGACGCAACGCCTCGGCGAAGGATTCGACCCGCTCGACACTGTCGAATGCCAGCCGCGATTGCAGCAGGTACGGATCACCCTGCGCGGCAGTGATGTGGTGGTAGAGAATGCCTTCCTGTAATGGCGCCAGCGGATAGATGTCCTGCACGTTGGCCGCGCCGCCCGGCACTGTGGCGACAATGCGCTCGATGGTCGGCTGATCCAGTTGCACCAGCGGCAGCATGTCCGGCGTGAGGTGGATGCAATCCGCGGCGATACGGTTTTGCGGCACCTCGACCTCACGCCCCGACCCCACCGAAGCCGCCAGCGCTGCCAATGTCGGCTGACTGAACAGCACCCGGACGTCGCTGCTCAGATCGAGCTGGCGCATGCGTTCGATCAGGATCACGGCCATCAACGAATGCCCGCCCAGTTCGAAGAAATGATCGTGGCGTCCTACGCGCTCGACGTGCAGCAGTTCGACCCAGATCTGCGCCAGCGCAGTTTCCACAGCGCCTTGCGGGGCTTCATATTCGCGGCGAATCAACGCCTCCGGCCCTGGCGCCGGCAAGGCTTTGCGGTCGAGCTTGCCGTTGGCAGTCAGCGGCAACGCGGTCAGGCGCACATAGGCGCTCGGCAGCATGGCGCTGGTCAGGCGGGTTTTCAGGTGCGCGTGCAACTGGTTGATATCCAGCGGCTGACGCTCGGTAAACCACGCCAGCAGTTGCCCGTCGCGCACCAGCACCACGGCTTCGCGCACCGCTTCGTGACTGCCGAGTGCTGTTTCGATTTCGCCCGGCTCGATTCGCACGCCCCGGATTTTCACCTGATCGTCGTTGCGCCCCAGGTATTCAAGATTGCCGTCGGTACACCAGCGGACGAGGTCGCCAGTGCGGTACATGCGCGCGTCCGGCTCGGCACTGAATGGATCATGCACAAAGCGCTCAGCGGTCAGTTCCGGGCGGTTCAAGTAGCCCCGGGCGACACCGGCGCCGCCGACGTACAACTCGCCGGCAATGCCAATCGGCAACGGACGTTGTTGCTCGTCGAGCACGTACAACGTCGTATTACTCACCGGCCTGCCGATATGCAGCGCCTGTCCGGACTCGATCCGGCCTGAGGTCGCAACCACCGTGGCTTCGGTCGGCCCGTAGTTGTTGATCACTGCGAAGGATTGCTGTCGATTGAACTGACGCAGGCGATCACCGCCGATCAGCAAAGTGCGCAGTGTCGGGTGATCAAGTTCGCGGCTGAAAACATATTCAGCAATGGGTGTCGGCAGGAAACTCACGTCCAACGGCTGTGCGCGCCACCAGGCGAGCAAGGCATCAATGTCTTCACTGCCGTCGTGGCTGGGCGCCAGATGCAACGTCGCGCCGGCACACAGCGCCGGCCAGACCTCCCAGGCCATGGCGTCGAAACCGAACCCGGCGAGGCTTGAGGTGTGGTGGCCGGCACGCAGATCAAAGGCATCACAGTGCCAATCCACCAGATTGCTCAGCGTGCGGTGCTCGACCATAACGCCTTTTGGCAGACCAGTGGAGCCGGAGGTGTAAATCACATAGGCGAGATTTACCGTGGTCAATTCCGGCACTTCGGGGTTAGAAACAGTCGCCGACCCGCCCTCCAGATCGAGCTCAAGAACCGGCACGTCCAGCACCGGCAGCCGATCGCGCAGAACACTCTGGGTCAATACGGCGATCGGTGCGCTGTCGGCAAGCAGATAACTCAAACGCTCGGCAGGATGCTGCGGATCAATCGGTACGTAACCTGCCCCGCTCTTGAGGATTGCCAGCAAACCGACCAAAGTGTCCAGCCCGCGATAAGCAACAATCGCCACGCGCTGATCCGGGCGCACGCCGAGATCAATCAAGCGATGAGCCAGGATGTTGGCCCGGCCATTGAGTTCAGCAAACGTCAGCGATTGACCCTGATAAAGCGCAGCAATTGCGTCCGGTCGCTCAGCCGCTTGCGCTTCGAAACGCTGATGAATCGTTTGGCCTTGCGGACACTCCAGTCGCGTGTCGTTCCATTGCTGCAGCAGCATCGATTCGGATTCAGTACTCAGGCAAAAATCGCTCACTGAAAGCTCCGGACACTCCAGCCCTTGCTCCAGAATCGACAGTAACCGTGCCGCCAGCGCCTCGATCTCATCGGTCTCGAAAAATGCCTCGTTGTAGACCAGATGCAGCCACACTTTGTCGTTGTGACGGTTGCTGCGCAGGTGAATCGCCAACGGTGTGGCCTCGTGGCGATTGGAAACCTTGACCGTATGCCCCAACGCCGCGCCATAGCGGTAATCATGATCATCCTGTTCGTAGGACACCGACACTTCAAAAAGCTGCGAACGCTCTTCGCGCATCAGGCCAAGTGCGCGATTCATCTCGCTCAGGGCGAAACGCTGGTGGCGCAAATCCTGTTTCAGTTCATCACCAATGGCCCGGACCAATTGAGCGAACGACTGCTCCCGGCCAAAGCACAGACACACGGCACTGACCTGGGTAAATAACCCGAGCGTCGCTTTGAATCGGGCACCGGAACGGTTGAGAATCGGCAGCCCGACAACCCATTCATCACGCTGCATGGTGCGGCTGAAATAGACGTGCAGTGCTGCCAGCAACACATGGAAGGCCGAGGCGCCTGACTGTCGCGCCGTGTGTTTCATGCGTTCGTGCAGCAGCGAAGGAAAGGCTTGAACGTGTGTCAGGGTCGCCGCTGCTCGTTTGGCAAAACGCTCGCGATAACGTGGCACTAGCAGCGGTTCCGGGACTGTCCGGTACTTGTCGAGCCAGTAGGCACGGTCAAGCGCATGGCGGGTCGAGTGCTGATAGCGCACGTCGTCGTGAATGAACTCGGCATAGGATGGCGCCGGCTTCAGCGGTTGCTGCCCATGGATCAACGCACTGTAAATCTCTCCAAGAGCCTTGAGCATCTGACCAAATCCCCAGCCATCCAGGATCAGATGATGAGCTTGGGTGACGAGCCAGTGATGGTCATCGCCCAGGCGGATCAGAGAGAAACGGAAAAGCGGCTGGCCATCGAGCGGGTAGGTCTGTTCCATCACCTGCTGGATCAGAACCTGCGCCGCCGATTGCGGCTCGGGGTGAGCGGAAAAATCAAAAACCGGCATCGACACCGGCAGTGTCCTGGCGAACCGTTGCAACGGCAAACCGTCAGCACCGGCGGCCAACACCAGGACGGTTCGCAAAGCATCGTGACGGGCAACCAGAGACTCAAGCGCCGCGCGCATCAAGCCGGCATCCAGCGGACCGGTCAGCTCGACATAACCACCAATGTTGTACAGCGGTGAATCACCTTGGCTCAGTTGATCAAGCCAGATATCCCGTTGGGCGGCGGTCAGGGGGAACGTCTCGACAGGCGCGGACAGATCGTCCGCCGCATTGGCAGAAGTAGGCTGCATAAGGTCCATCTCATGTAATTTGCCGCGTATTCAAGCATCGGCCTCCCCACCGACATGACACCTGAAACCCGGACAACCACCCCGCCCGCGCACGCCTGACAGCCTCTTTTGAGGCGAATCACGCAGGTATTGTCTAGAAATGCGGAGAGGAAATACTGAAAAGCATGTAGGAAAAGAACTACATGCCAATACCGCCTTTTACTCAGATGCTGCCGACCGGAAATCACGACCGCCCCGTTTTCAGGGTCTTTGGCGTGACTGGGCAGTCACTCGCGACAACTGTTGTGTCATCAGCCCTGTCAGAACCCCGGCGCCAACATTCAGAAATAGTGGCACTTTGTGTCCCTGTTTTCCCCTACAGACGTAGGACAAATGTATAGGCTTAAATCCTGCCCCAGATCATGTTCAAGGAGAAATGACTGCGTGGCGGCTTTTACGACGGCAGACGATTCAGTGATGGTTCTGTACCAGGGATGACAAGGATATGAATCTGACCGGCAGTATTCGCAATATGGAAAACCCGCATTTCTACTGGCAACTGGGCGAGCTGATTGCCAGCACCGGCGATGATCACTTCGCCGCAAACATGTTCCAGTTGGTCGACACGCTGGTGCCGGTCAACCGGGTCGATCTGAGCGAGTGGACACTGGACGAGCGTCAAGCCAGCGTGGTCGAGATCAAGCCGCTGGGCAGTGCCGGTCTACCGCAGACTTTTCCTGCGGCCGATCCGCTGGTGCGCCCGGACGATCATCCGCTGTTGCAGAAAATGATCGAGATGAACGACTCGCTGTTGATTCAACTGAAAGCCTCGCTTCTATCCCGACATCCGCAGCACAGCGTCCATCAATGCAATCTGGTGTCGCGCAGCTCTAACCGTCGCTGTGTCATTTCGTTCTACCGCCCGCATACCCAGCGCGTGTTTTCCCTGCCGGAACTGTCTTTTCTCAAGAGTCTGTCCGACACCCTGCTGCCGCTGATCGAACGCCATGCGCAGATCAGCCGGCAAACGCTGGCCAAACAACCGCGCCTGCCTTTGGCTGATCTGGATCAGGCACCGCTTGCGCGAGTGTTCGATGAACGATTGGCATTGAGCGGCATCGCCTTGTCAGCGCGCGAGAAAGAAGTCTGCCTGGGCTTGCTGACCGGCGGCACAGTGCCGCAAATGGCCGAAAGGCTGCGGGTCAAGAACAGTTCGATCGAGACGTACCTCAAGCGCGCCACGGCCAAGCTTGGGGTCAGTGGCCGGCATGGTCTGGCCAAATGGATGGCTGGGGCCTGATCGGGCAGTTCTACTGAAAAACGGGCACCGACACAAGACGTGCCCGCCGTCTTCCGTGCATGAGGCTGTTCGATGTCCACCCTGCGAATTTCCTTGCTGTCCCTGGCAATGCTGGCGGGCGGCTGTTCACTGATTCCCGATTTTCAGCGGCCCGCGCCACCGAGTGCTGCGCAATATCCGCAAGGCGCGGCCTATGCGGCATCGACCCAGACTGCGGGCAATGAAGACTGGCGCACACTGTTCAAGGATCCAGCCCTACAACAGTTGATCGAGAGCGCGCTGGTCAACAACCGTGATTTGCGCGTGGCCGCACTCAACGTCGAAGCCTTCCAGGCGCAGTACCGCATCCAGCGCGCCGACCTGTGGCCGGCGTTGTCGGCCAATGCCAGCGAATCGCGCCAGCGCATGCCACCGAGCGTGACCCAAAGCAAAGCGCTGATCAATTCGACCTATTCGGTCAATCTCGGCATCAGCGCTTATGAACTGGACTTCTTCGGCCGCGTGCGCAGCCTCAGCGAGCAGGCTTTGCAGACTTGGCTGTCGACCGAAGAAGCTCGCCGCAGCGTGCAGTTGAGCCTGGTGGCCAATGTCGCCAACGCCTACCTGACCTGGCGCGCCGATCAGGAACTGCTGGCGCTGACCCGTGAAACCCTCGCCGCCGATCAACAGAGCCTGCGCCTGACCACGCGCAACCGTGAGGCGGGTAAATCGTCGGCACTGGAGCAGGCGCAAGCGAAAACCAGCGTCGACACCTCACGGGCCAATCTGGCTCGCTATCAGCGTCAGGTCGCGCAGGACTTGAACAGCCTCACGCTGCTGGTCGGCGCGCCGGTGCCTGAGTCCCTGCCCGCGCGGCCGCTGGCCAGTGAGCTGGTGCAACAACTGCCGGCGGGGCTACCGTCGGATCTGCTGCAACGGCGGCCGGACATTCTTCAGGCCGAGTACAAACTCAAAGCGGCCAACGCCAACATCGGCGCAGCCCGGGCGGCGTTTTTCCCCAGCGTCAGCCTGACTGCCAATGCCGGCACGTCCAGCCGTGACCTGGCGGGTCTGTTCGGTGCCGGTTCCGGCGTGTGGACATTTCAGCCGCAGATCAGCCTGCCGATTTTCAATGCCGGGAGTTTGCGCGCCAGTCTGGATTATTCAAAGCTGCAGAAAGACGTAGCGGTCGCCGAATACGAAAAATCGATTCAAACCGCATTTCAGGAAGTCGCCGACGGACTGGCGGCGCGCACGACTTATCAGCAGCAATTGCAAGCGCAGCGCGATCTGGTGCAAGCCACCCAGGACTATTACAACCTGGCGCAACACCGTTATCAGAATGGCGTCGACAGCAGTCTGGTGTTCCTCGATGCCCAGCGTTCACTGTTCAGTTCGCAGCAGGGATTGATTACCGATCGGCTCGCGCAGCTGGTCGCCGAGGTGAATCTGTACACCGCGCTGGGCGGCGGTTGGCGGGCGGCGGAGGCGACGATTCAGTAAGCACTCGTCACTTTTCCTTACACCTTTTGTCGCCCTGCGACACCCTGTCAGCCGATCGAAAACCGACTCGCCGGTTCAGTTTGGTATCATGCGCCGCTTTTACGGTTAACCCCTCGCCAGTCCTGCCGACTGACGGGCTGCAAAAGGCGGTATTAGATGACGGCTTTGTTGACTCGCCGCAACGTGCTTGCGGGAATGGGCGTGCTCGGGCTCGGCCTGCTCGCCGGCTGCGACACCCGCGGCCAACTGTCGTACAAGTACGGCAAGGATCTGAGTAACAAGATCATGGGACGCACCTTCAAACTGAAGAACACCGACGGCGAAACCATGACGCTGTCGAGCTTTCGCGGTTTGATGCCGATGGTGTTCTTCGGCTTCACCCAGTGCCCGGCAATCTGCCCCACCACCCTGGCCCGCGCGGCCAAAATCAAAAAACTGATGGGCAAGGATGGCGATCGCTTGCAGGTGATCTTCATCAGCCTCGACCCCGAGCGCGACACGCCAGAAATCCTCGACGCCTACATGAAAGCCTTCGACCCGACCTTCGTCGCGCTGTACGGCACGCTTGAGGAAACCAAGGCCACCGCCAAGGAATTCGACGTGTTCTTCGAGAAGGTGCCGGCGGGCGACACCTACACCATCTCGCACACCGCCACCAGTTACGTCTACGACTCGCGCGGCGAGCTGCGCCTGGGTCTGTCCACATCGCTTTCGGCAGAAGAATGCACGGAAGATTTGCTTACTGTTATGGAGGTTTGCTGATGCACCCCGTTCTGAACAACATCAAACGCGTCGTGTTCGGTCTGTCCCTGCTGGGCCTGGCTTTTCAGGCGTCGGCACAAACCTCCGTCAGCGACGCCTGGGTCCGTGCGACCGTGCCGACCCAGTCCGCCAGCGGCGCGTTCATGACCGTCACCGCCGACAGCGACAGCAAGCTGCTCAGCGTCGCGACCCCGGTGGCCAAAGACGTGCAGATCCACGAAATGACCATGAAGAACGACGTCATGAGCATGGGCCCGGTGAAATCGGTCGACTTGCCCGCCGGCAAAGCCGTGAGCTTTGATCCGAACGGTTACCACGTGATGCTGATGGGCCTGACCGGTCAGTTGAAAGAAGGCGAAACCGTACCGCTGACCCTGACCGTGGAAAACGCCAAAGGCGAGAAAGAAACCGTTGAAGTGAAAGCGGCCGTGCGTTCGCTGACCAACATGCAAGGTCACGATCACAGCAAGATGCATTGATCTGATTTACTGCAACACCCACGGGGCGGCCTGATTGTTATCAGGCCGCCCCGTTTTTTTTGCTCGAAGGAAACGTTTACCGCTCGTCGCGTGGGGCCTGTCGAGCGGGTTGACAGAACTCTGGGGCAAGAGGATTATTATTACATCGCATGCGATCTAACCGCATGCGATAACAACTCCAACCATTATGTCTTTGAGGATTAATCCCATGAGCAAAATCGAAAAAGTCCTGGCTACCGGCAAAACCCACACCACCGCTGCCAGCGCCGGCATCACTTCGCGCGGTCACAACGGTAACCTCGACATTCAACTGTCGTCGCCGGGCAGCGCCAAACCGGCCCATGTGTTCGCCAACGCCTTGCCACACCCGACCGCCGAGCAACTGTTTGCCGGTGCCTGGTCCGCTTGCTACACCGCCGCGGTCGGTCTGGTCGCCAATGACCTGAATGTGGTGCTGCCGGCCGACATGTCCGTGGACATCGAAGTCGACCTCGGCCAGACAGGCCCGGCCTACTTCCTTCAGGCTCGTCTGACCCTGCGCGTACCGGGCATCGCCCAAGACATCGCGAAAACCCTGGCGCACACCGCTGACCAGATTTGCCCGTACTCGAAAGCCACTCGCGGCAACATTGATGTGGCGTTGAATGTCATTACCGAATGATTTTATCCTGTTAAATGCATCGCATGCGATATAGGCGCATAGGATAGAGATGCAATCGGTTCGCTCCAGCTTTCATGGGCGAACCGATTGGCGTTTCAAACACCAACAGCACTCCCGATAAAATCGCATCCGACGTATAGTTCGCCCCATACGTTTCAACGGTTCAGCAGACCCACGAGGATGAACATGAAGAACACCCAAGCCCCCACCGATCTCAAACTCAGCGACTTCCTGTGCTTTGCCGTCTATTCGACCAACCTCGCGTTCGGCAAGGCCTACAAACCGATCCTCGAACGGCTCGGCCTGACTTACACCCAATACATCACCATCGTTGCGCTCTGGGAGCAGGACGACCAAACGGTCGGCAGCCTCGGCGAGAAGCTGTTCCTGGAATCCAACACCCTTACCCCGATCCTGAAAAAACTCGAAGCCATGGGCTATCTGCAACGCCAGCGCGACCCGGCAGACGAGCGCCAGGTGCGAATCGGCCTGACCCAAAGCGGTAAAGACCTGCGCAACGTGTCCTCGGGCAGTAGCCTGTTCGAAGCAACCGGTTTGACTCCGGACGAGTTCACACAGATGCAGCAATCGATCGTCAAATTGCGCAACAACCTGATCAAGTCGACGAATGCTGAAGTGTGATTGGTCTGAGACAAGAATGGCGGGCGCTGACACAAACCCTGTGCTGAGGGCGGTTATCCCTCATCACAGGTTATCTGTTGCCTGTAATCAATGCGCGATGCAGACGGATTTCAGTTCGGTATAAGCCTCGATCACCGTCCGGCCAAATTCCCGGCCCATTCCCGATTGCTTGACCCCGCCAAACGGCATCGCCGGATCGAGCAGTACGTGGGCATTGACCCACACCGTACCGGCCTCGATGCGCGGTACAAGGTTCATCGCCTTGCTCAGATCGTTGGTCCACAGGCTGGCGGCCAGGCCGTATGGGTTGTCGTTGGCCAACGCAATCATCTCGTCCTCATCATCAAACGCGATCACCGCCAACACCGGCCCGAACACCTCTTCGCGCGCCACGCTCATGCTGTGATCGACATCCGACAGCACCGTCGGCTGCACGTAGAAGCCTTCGCGATCCAGCAACTCCCCGCCACAGACCACCCGCGCACCTTCGCGCCGTGCCAGTTCGATGTGTTTGAGCACACTCTGTTGCTGCTTGTGCGACACCAGCGGGTTGATCGCCGCCTCGCCGTCCATGCCCGCACCAATGGGCAGCGCCGCGACCGCCGCGGCGAGTCCCTCGACAAATCTGTCGTGGATCGAACGATGCACGTAGAAGCGTGACGCCGCCGCACACACCTGACCGTTATTGAGCAAACCACCGAGGATCGCCCCCTGAATGGCTTTGTCGAGGTCGGCATCGGCCAGAAGAATCATCGGGTTCTTGCCGCCCAGCTCCAGCGCAAAACGCGTCATGTTGGCCATGCACGCCACACCAACGGTTTTGCCCACGGCGGTGGAACCGGTAAACGACACTTTGCTCACCAGCGGATGCGCGGTCAGCGCGCCGCCCACCGAAGCGCCGCCGCCCGTGACCACATTGAACACACCTGCCGGAATGCCTGCTTCAAGTGCCAGCTCCGCCAGACGCATCGCCGTCAGCGGCGTTTCCATCGCCGGCTTGATAATCACCGTACAGCCGGTGGCCAGCGCCGGCATCAGTTTCCACGCCGCGATCATCAGCGGGAAATTCCACGGCACGATGCCCACCACCACGCCGACAGGTTCGCGTTTAGTAAACGTGGTGAAGCGCGTACCTGGCGGCAGCGGAATCGATACGTCAAAGGTCTGCCCTTCGATCTTGGTCGCCCAACCCGACATGTAGCGCATGAATTCCACCGTGGCGTTCACATCCAGTGCGCGGGCCATGTTGATCGACTTGCCCTGACTCAGGGTTTCCAGTTGCGCCAGCTCTTCGCCGTGTTCCTCGACCAGACGGGTGAAGTTCAACAGGATGCGCTCGCGATCCGCCGGTCGCAGCCCCGACCACACGCCAGACTTGAACGCGGCATGGGACGACTGCACGGCGCGCTCGACCAGTTGCACAGGGGCATCCAGCGTTTCGCATAAGGTCTGGCCGCTGGCCGGGTTGACCACGGCAACCGTCGGCCCTTGCGCGAATTGCCACTGGCCGTCGATAAAGCAGCCATGCCGACGATCAATGAATGCCGCAACCTGCGGCAGCATTTCCACGTTGCTCATAAAGCCTCCTTCGATTTAAGGAAACACACCACGGCCTGACGGTCGTCTGCCGAAGCCAGGCCCATATAGGGCATGTAGGTCCCGGGCACATAGGCCTGGGGCTGGGTGATCAGTTCAGCGATGGTTTCGGCTTGCCAGGTCACGTCTTTGTTGCGCATTGCCGGGGAATAACTGAAGCCCGCCAGTGAACCGGATTTGCGCCCGATCACCCCATTGAGGTTCGGCCCCATCAACCCGGCCACGTCCTTTTTCACCGCATGGCAGACGCCGCATTCGGTGGTGAATACCTGCGCGCCACGGCGGGCGTCGGGCGCGCAATCGGCAGCGATGGCAGCTTGGGCCACTGCCAGGGAAAACAAACAAGCGAAGGCAAATCTGAGCGGAGTGAACATGGAGAACCAACCTTGAATTATGGAATGCCACCAATCCCCCTGTAGGCGTGAGCCTGCTCGCGATGAGGGCATGTCAGTCGCCATCAATGTTGAAGTTGCGACCGCTATCGCGAGCAGGCTCACTCCCACAAGGATCTGGGTCGATTGTCTGGACTTGCGCCAACACAGGTTTTGCCCTGCCTGCCAGTCGCTTTGGCGCGGCTGCCAATTGCGACTGGCACAAACACACAAGCACTTGGCAGACACAGCAATTCCCCGATTCTTGCGCAGAGGCAGAATCCACTGGCACCCACTAATCAGGGCATCAGTCAGGGAGTTCCCCTTCAATGCGAACCAACCGGATCACCGTACCGTCAGCGCTGGGCTTGAGCCTGTTGCTGCTCGGCTTGAACAGCGCCCGCGCCGAGCTGCCGCCCGACACCATCGGCCAGACCACGCTCGCGTTCCCGCCCGAGGCGCACCGCGCCTATGTGGTTGACGTGGAATTCGAAAACTTCGTGATGGGCCGCGTCACCGTCATAGACCCGGATAACAAACGTGTGCTGGGCATGGTGCCGACCGGTTTCGCCGCACCATCAGCTCTGAGCCACGACCGCAAAACCCTGTTCAGCGCCGACCTGTTCTACTCGCGCGGCACTCGCGGCACGCGCACCGACGTGCTGACTGCCTGGGACACCTCGACCCTGTCACCGTCCTGGGAAGTGGTGATCCCGAGCAAACGCGCCGAATCCCTGACCCAGCGCTATGGCTTGAAACCGAGCGGCGATGACCGCTTCGTCTACGTCTACAACTTCACCCCGTCGACCTCCGTGACGGTGGTCGACACCCAGGCCCGCGCCGTCAGCAGCGAAATCGCGATTCCCGGTTGCGTGCTCAATTACCCGGTGGGCAATCGTCGCTTCGCTTCGTTGTGTGGCGACGGCAGCCTGCAAGTGGTCACGCTCAACGATCAAGGCCAGGAAACCGCGCGCAGCCGCACGCCGTTCTTCGACCCGAATGCCGAGAAGCTCAACGAACGCGCGGTGAACGTCGGCGACACCTATTACTTCGTCACCACCACCGGCACCGTGCGCCCGGTCGACTTTGCCGGCGAGGCGCCGAAGATCCTGCCGTCGTGGTCGCTGGTCAACGACGCCGAGAAGAAAACCGGTTGGGCACCCGGTGGCTGGCAGTTGATGGCGGTCGCGCCAAAGCTCGATCGCTTGTACGTGCTGATGCACGACGCCCACGAAGCGATGAAGTGGGAAGACCCGAGTACGCTGATCTGGGCCTTCGATCTCAAGACCGGGAAGAAACTCGCGACCCTCCAAGCGCCGAAACCGGTGTGGAGTCTGCAAGCCACGGGTGATGACAAACCACTGCTGCTTGGCGCCGATATCGAGGGCGGTTTGCAGATCTTCGACCTGACCACCAACACGCTCAGCGCAAGCATGCCGAAAGTCGCCAAAACCGCGACTCAGGTCATGAGCTATTAAGGGGTTGCCGCCATGACGATTGACCCGATTTTCATCCTTGCCAGTGCGCTCGCGGTTGCGGTGCTGCTGGCCAGCGCCGCCACCCACAAGCTACGCGCGCCGGCCCGCTTCGCCCGGCAACTGGCGGACTATCAACTGCTGCCCGAGTCGCTGGTTCGTCCGGTTGGGCGAGCGATTCCGTTGCTGGAACTTTTGATCGCTTTTGCCCTGCTGGTGCCCCTCAGTCGCGGCCCGGCAGCGTGGGTGGCGGCGGCGCTGATCGCCCTTTATGCGGCTGCCATCGCCATCAACCTGTGGCGCGGTCGTCGTGACATCGATTGCGGCTGCGCGGGTCCCGATCAGGTGCAACCGCTGCGTCCGGTTTTGCTGTTGCGCAACGCGGTGTTGATTGCCTTGGCGCTACTGGCCAGCGCGACGCCGCTGGTTCGCGACCTGAATCTGTTCGACGGTTTCGTCACCGTCGCGGCCAGTGCTGTGGCGCTGCTGACCTACGCCGCCGCTGACGGCTTGCTGGCCAACTCCCCTCTTCTGCTCAAATTGATTGGTAGGTGATTTATGGAAGGCTTGATGATTTCCAATGTGCTGTTGTGGGTGCTGCTGATTGCCCTGGCGTTCGCGGTGATGGGTCTGGTGCGGCAGATCGGCGTACTGCACGGACGCATTGCTCCGGCCGGTGCGCTGATGGTCGATAAAGGCGTCGCAGTCAATGAAGCTGCACCGCAAATCACCGCCGCCGATCGCCATGGACGCCCGGTCAACTTCGGTTACGCCGGAGAAAAGAACCAGTTGCTGTTCTTCCTCTCGCCGACCTGCCCGATCTGCAAATCGCTGCTGCCGGCGATCAAATCCATCGCTAAACAGCAGGCTGACCGCCTCGACGTGGTGTTCATCAGCGACGGCGACATGGAGGCCCAGCAAGCACTGATCCGCGAACACAAACTTGACGACGTCACCTACGTGGTCGGCCCGGAAGTTGGCATGACCTATCAGATCGGCAAGCTGCCCTACGCCGCGCTGATCGACAAGACCGGCACCCTGCGCGCCAAAGGCCTGGTCAATTCCCGCGAGCATCTGGACAGCCTGTTCGAGGTCGAACACCTGCAAAGCGCGACGTTGCAGCAATACCTCAACAGCCAGCCGCAGCCGCATCACCACAACCACGGCCATAGCCACTGAGCCGGGAGAGACTGATGAAAATTCTGGATCTGTTGTTCGAGCGCTCGGCCCGTCGGGTGGCCGACACCACATCGCGACGCAAACTGCTGGCGCGCATGGGTTCGTTGATGGTCGCTGGCGCCGCACTGCCGCTGCTATTGCCACTGGATCGCACCAGCAAGGCACTGGCGGCGGACAATCCCAAGGCTGGCGATCCGGGTGATCCGAACAGTTGCGACTACTGGCGCTATTGCTCGATCGACGGCTTTCTGTGCAGTTGCTGCGGCGGTTCAGTGACGTCGTGCCCTCCCGGCACCGAAGTCTCGCAAGTGACCTGGATCGGCACCTGCCGCAACCCGGCGGATGGCAAGGACTACATCATTTCGTACAACGACTGCTGCGGTAAGCAAAGCTGCGCACAGTGCGCGTGTACACGCAACGACAGCGAAGAGCCGGCGTACCGACCGTTCAACAACAACGACGTGAACTGGTGTCTGGCGGCGAAATCGCACATTTATCACTGCACGGTTTCGATTATCCGGGGCGTGGCTGTCTGACCAGAGCGCAGCAACTTTCCCCTGTGGGAGCGAGCCTGCTCGCGAAAGCGGTGTTTCAGGCGACAGCTCTATTGGATGTGCCGGCGTCTTCGCGAGCAGGCTCGCTCCCACAGGGGTGTTGTGTGAATTTTGAAGGAGTTGTTATGCGTCACTTGCTCATCCTGGGTCTGACTCTCGCCATGACCGCACCGTCGGTCTACGCCCGCGCCATTCCCAACCCGGACCAGCGCCACGCTCCGGGCAACGAGGCGCCACAAACCCCCATCGCCCAGGCCAATTACAGCGTCGGGGTGAACTATCAACTGCAATGCGCCGGTTGCCACTTGCCCGACGGCACGGGTTCGGCGGCCAACGACACGCCGCGTATGGCCGGTTTCGTCGGCAACTTCCTGAAAGTCCCCGGTGGCCGTGAATTTCTGGTGCGCGTCCCCGGCATGTCGCAGTCCGCGCTGAACAACGCGCAACTGGCCGACCTGCTCAACTGGCTGCTCCGCGAGGACGGCATGGCCGGTGCCAGTGCGCCGAAGCATTACCAGCCGTACAGCGCCGACGAAGTCGCGCGGTTGCGCCACGAAACCATGCTCAACCTGCCCGGTACGCGAGCACAGTTGATTAAGGAAATGCGCGCCCAAGGCATCGCAATCGATGACGGCATGAACGACTGAACCTCAAGCGTGCTGCTTGCGGTACTCCCCCGGCGCAATGCCGAAGCGCGATTTGAACGCCGTGGAGAAATGGCTCGAATCGGTAAAGCCCCACGAGTAACCGAGCACCGACAGCTTCTGCTCGCCCCCCGACTGACGCAGGGATTCGGCGCACAAGTCCAGCCGTCGATTCTTGATGTAACGAGCCACCACCAGGCCCTTCTTCGCGAAGATCCGGTACAGCCCGCGTACCGACATCCCGACTTCCCGCGCAAGCCATTCCGGACACAACTCTTCGCAACGAATGTGCTCGTCAATGCACGCCAGGGTTTTCTGGAAGATCCGTTCATGCAGATCGCTGCAGTCTTCGCTTTGGCTGATCGCCGGGCGCAACAGGCTGACAATTGCCTCCAGCGTCGCTTCGCTTTCACTCAGACTGAGACTCTTCTGGCGGGTGGCATCGAGGATCAAATGATGCGAAAGCATAGCCATCGGGGAGCTCGCCGGGATGCGGTGACCGCACTTGACCTGATTGAAACGCAGGGTCTTCTCCACCAGATGAGTCGGCAGAATCAGCGACAACTGCCGGGAGTTCTCGTGGTAGGTGAAATCGCTCGGCCGGGAGGCGTCGATTAGGGTGATGTCGCCGGCCGAAAGCTGCGCCTTGTTGTCACCCTGGGACATGCCCGCCGAGCCTTCGAGCTGAAACACGGCAAAGTACTTGCCGCCCTCGCCCGCGGCGATTTCCGCAGGCGTGCGATACAGCCGCGCCTGGCAGGCGTCGACAAAACTGAGCTTGAGCGCACCGCTCTGGTACTCGCGAATTCGCCCGGCAAAACCGGCGCCGAGGGTTTGCGCGTTGAAGGCGCCGCAGATCTGGTTTATCTGATGGATCCACTGATCGAAGCCGTCACGGCGTTGTGCAGTTGAAGGAATCATGTCTGGCCTCACGCAGGCTTGTTTTTATTATCTACGTCAATCCAAGCGTTCTTCCTGAACAGTGCAGCTTCCTCGCTGTGGCGATTATTTCAAGCCGCCGAAGCGTCGGTAGAAACTCTCGCCAACGTCCGGCAACGGCCCATCGGCAGTCTCCAGCGCAGTGTTCAGCCACTCTTCGGCCTTGGCGTAGATCAAACGGTAAATATTGCGGCACAGCTGTCGGGCCGCGCGACCTTCCCAGTCGCCGGGGAGCAATTCATCCGGCAGTTGCGGGTCGCGCAGCAGCAGTTTGCGGTATTCGTGAATAAGCAGGAGGCGTGCCATGAAGCAGTCCGCCGGCAGCAGGTTTTCCTGCTCGCGAAGCGCTTGCCAGAGCGGTCGGAACAACTGGATGAACTCGCTGTAGTGCGCCGCCAGTTCCTCGATGCTCCAACTCTCGCGAACCTGCGCCCGCAAGGCCTTAGAGGCCAGCACGTCTTGTGCGGTGGTTTCGAAAACGATGGTGTCTTCCAGCGCGCCAAGATCCTGCAACGTGGCGTTGACGTCGGCGCGATCACTGCGCGGACAAGCCAGCACCGCCGGGGAAATCGCACCAAAACCTTGCCACTCAAGCTCTTCGCGCACCTGCTTGCGCTTGTCCTGGCTCAACTGCGTGAGCATCGCCAGGCACCACGAACCGTCCCACGCCGGCACGGTTGAGCTGTACACGCGCTTGAAGGCTTTGTCGAAACGCCGCCGGCCAGTGCCGGTGAGGCTGTAATAGCTGCGCCGGCCGACTTTCTCGGCAGTCAGCCAGCCTTCCTTGGTCAGACGAAAGATTGAGGTACGGATCAAGCGCTCGTTGATGCCGATCGGCTCCAGCAACTGAATCAGACTGCCCAGCCACACCGTGCCGCCGTGGGGTTCGATGGCATCCCCGTACAGCGTGATGATCAAGGAGCTGGCGCGGATCGGCGTCTGCTCCTGGAAGCGGGTAATCAAATGGTTCAAAGGTGTCAGAGATGACATGGGCGTACCGGGTTGAAAAAAAGAAAGGAATATACCGAATCGAATCGGGTGGTGTTCATAGAGAACTGTTCTTGGGTCGCAATCCGCTATCGCTGATCCGTGGCCGATCCGGTTCCGGCTCGCTCAACGGCTCGCACACTTGCATCTGCGTCAGGCAACGCCTGGCCAGTTCCTGATACTCACGCGTACCGGCCTGCTTCCACGCCACTTCCTGGTCGCTGAGTTGACGCTTGATACTGGCCGGCGCGCCCATCACCAGCGACTGTTCGTGGCATTCGAACCCTGCCTTCACAAATGCCGCTGCCGACACGAACGACCGTGCTCCGATCCGCGCGTTATCCATCACTACCGCATTCATTCCCACCAGTGCATCGGCGCCGATCCGACAACCGTGCAACACCGCACCGTGGCCGATGTGGCCGTTGCGTTCGACCACCGTGTCGCTGTCGGGAAAGCCGTGCATCACGCAGGTGTCCTGCAGGTTGGCGCCCTCTTCCAGAACGATGCGACCGAAGTCGCCACGCAAACTCGCCAGCGGCCCGACGTAACAGTGCGGCCCGATGATCACATCGCCGATCAACACGGCGGACGGATGCACATAGGCGGTCGGGTCGACCACCGGAGTCAGTCCATCAAGGCTGTAACAGGTCATCGCAGGCTCCTTTGCCGGACGTTGTGCGGTGAGATACGCAAAGCGATGCGTAAACAGGCTTGTTTTGTATCACATCATTTAACTTCATAAAAGCCTGAAAAGCGTATCGCTTTATATAGCCACCGCTCGTCGCTAGAAACCGCTTAGGAATCTTAATTTTTATTCTTTATTTATCACATACTTGATTAACAAAACACAGATACAACCTGAAATTGAAAAATCGAACACAACCCGAATTAAGACACATCAATCCAATTTCATTCTTGCTTTTGTGTATCACGTTAAGTCTATACTCCAGCAAAACCGACGCCCGACGTCGAACCAACAACAAGCCGGCAGCAGCCGAGCGTGCACCGTGAGGGCCTTTGCCATGCCTCAAACCCTGGCCGTCGAACAGCTGCAAGCTGTGCGCCTGATCACCCTGCAACGTCCGCAGGCCTTGAACGCCCTCAATACCGAACTGCTCAGTGAGCTGGCCGCCGAGCTCTGCGCCGCTGAGGCCGACCCGGACACCCGCGCCGTAGTCATTACCGGCAGCCGCAAAGCCTTCGCCGCCGGCGCTGACATCAAGGAGATGGCCGAGCGCGATCTGGTCGGCATCCTCAACGACCCGCGTCAGGCCTCATGGCAAACCGTCACCCGTTTCAGCAAACCCTTGATTGCTGCCGTCAACGGCTTCGCCCTCGGCGGCGGCTGCGAGTTGGCAATGCACGCCGACATCCTGATTGCCGGCGAAGACGCGCGTTTCGGCCAGCCGGAAATCAACCTCGGGATCATGCCCGGCGCTGGCGGCACCCAACGCTTGTTGCGCGCGGTCGGCAAGTCCCTGGCGATGCAAATGGTCCTCACCGGCGACGCCATCGACGCCCGCCACGCCCTGCGCGCCGGCCTGGTCAGCGAAGTCACCCAACCAGAATTCACCGTCGAACGCGCCCTGCAGATCGCCCACGCCATCGCCGCCAAGGCACCGCTGGCCGTGCGCCTGGCCAAGGAAGCGCTGCTCAAGGCGATGGACACCGATCTGGCCAGCGGCCTGCGTTTCGAGCGCCATGCCTTCACGTTGCTGGCCGGCACTGCCGATCGCGATGAAGGCATCCGCGCCTTTCAGGACAAACGTGCGCCGCAGTTTCGCGGCCAGTAACCGATTCGAACGAACTCCCGGAGAACCCTGCCCATGCACTGCGAACACATCCTGTTTTCCATCGAGGCCGGCGTCGCCCTGCTCAGCCTCAACCGGCCCGAGCAGCTCAACAGCTTCAACACCGCCATGCATCTGGAAGTCAAAGAAGCGCTGAAGCAGGTGCGGCAGAACCCTGAAGTGCGCGTGCTGCTACTGACCGGCGAAGGTCGCGGCTTCTGTGCCGGGCAAGACCTGAGCGACCGCAATGTGGCGCCGGGCAGTGAGGCGCCGGATCTGGGCGTGTCCATCGAGACCTTCTATAACCCGCTGATTCGCCAGTTGCGTGATCTGCCGATGCCGGTGATTTGCGCGGTCAACGGCGTGGCTGCCGGGGCCGGGGCGAACATTCCGCTGGCCTGCGATCTGGTGCTGGCGGCGCGCTCAGCGAGTTTTATCCAGGCGTTCTGCAAAATCGGTCTGATCCCGGATTCCGGCGGCACCTGGACGCTGCCACGACTGGTCGGCATGGCCCGCGCCAAGGCCTTGGCCCTGCTGGGCAATCGCCTGAGCGCCGAGCAGGCCGAGCAATGGGGTTTGATTTATCGCTGTGTCGACGATGTCCAGTTGCGCGACGAAGCCCTGACCCTCGCCCGTCATCTGGCCACGCAACCGACTTACGGTCTGGCGCTGATCAAACGTAGCCTCAATTTCAGCCTCAGCAATACCTTCGACGAACAGCTGGAACTTGAGCGCGATCTGCAACGCCTGGCCGGGCGCAGCGAGGACTATCGCGAAGGCGTCAGCGCATTCATGGAAAAACGCACGCCTGCGTTCAAGGGTCGCTGAACATGAACGCTCTCAACCGCAACGCCCAAATCGCCGTGATCGGCGCCGGTGCGATGGGCGCCGGCATCGCTCAGGTCGCCGCGCAGGCCGGGCATCCGGTGCTGCTGCTGGACAACCGCCCCGGCGCCGCCGCACAAGCCATCGATGGCATCGACCGGCAACTCGGCAAACGCGTCGAGAAAGGCAAACTTGCCACCACCGAGCGCGCCGCGATCATTGCTCGTTTACAAGCAGTCGAGGCCATCGAAGCGCTGGCCGACTGCACGCTGATCATCGAAGCGATTGTCGAAAACCTTGAGGTCAAACGCGCACTCTTCGCTCAGTTGGAAAGCCTGTGCGGCGAACACTGCATCCTCGCCAGCAACACCTCTTCGCTGTCGATCACGCGCATAGCCGCCAGCCTGAAACGCCCTGAACGCTTGCTCGGCCTGCACTTTTTCAACCCAGCGCCGGTGATGCCGCTGGTGGAAATCGTCTCTGGCCTGGCCAGCGATCCCGGCCTCGCCGGCACCTTGTTCGACACGGCAAAAGCCTGGGGCAAACAACCGGTACACACACGCTCGACGCCGGGTTTTATCGTCAACCGCGTGGCCCGTCCGTTCTATGCCGAGAGCCTGCGCCTGTTGCAGGAAGGCGCCGCCGATTGCGCCACCCTCGATGCCTTGATGCGTGATGCCGGCGGCTTCGCCATGGGCGCGTTCGAACTCACCGACCTGATCGGCCACGATGTGAACTACGCGGTGACCTGCTCGGTGTTCGACGCCTATTACGGCGACACCCGGTTCCAGCCGTCGCTGATCCAGCAAGAACTGGTGGATGCCGGACGCTTCGGGCGTAAAAGCGGTCGTGGTTTCTATGATTACAGCGAGGGTGCGCAGCGTCCCGACGCGCAATCCACAAGCAGCGATGCGCCGGTCGACAACTGCGTAGTGGAAGGCGACTTGGGCGCCCTGAGCGGCTTGATCCCGCGCCTGAAAACCAATGTCATCCAGCGTGACGGCAGCGGCTTGCTGAGAGTCGGCGATGCCATTCTGGCCCTGAGCGACGGCCGCATGGCCAGTCAACGCGCCAAGGAAGACGGCCTGCGCAACCTGATCCTGATTGATCTGGCCTTTGATTACGCCACCGCCAAACGCATCGCCATCAGTTGCTCAGTGGACATCAGCGACAGCGCTCGCGATCAAGGCATCGCCCTGCTGCAACGCGCCGGCCTGCAAGTCAGCCTGCTCAGCGACACGCCGGGGATGGCCGTGTTGCGCACGGTCGCCATGCTCGCCAACGAAGCTGCCGACACCGTGCTGCACGACGTCGCCTCAGCGGCGGATATCGATCTGGCGATGCGTGCCGGGGTCAATTATCCGCAAGGCCCACTGGCCTGGGCTGACCGAATCGGGCTGGCACTCATCAACCGCGTCCTCGACAACCTGCAAGCCAGTTACGGTGAAGAACGCTACCGGCCATCGCTGCTGTTACGCCGCAAAGTGGCCGAAGGGAGCACATTTCATGACCAGCCTTGAAGCCATGAGCCTCGCCAGTCGCTGCGCGCAAACGATGTTTGAGCGTGATGCCGCCACCCAGGGCCTGGGCATCCGCCTGATCAGCGCCGCGCCCGGCAGTTGCACCCTCGGCATGGGCGTGCGCGCCGACATGATCCAGGGCCATGGCACCTGCCACGGCGGCTTTCTGTTCGCCCTCGCAGACTCCGCATTCGCCTTTGCCTGTAACAGCTACAACGACGCCACCGTGGCGATCGGTTGCAGCATCGATTACATCGCCCCTGCCCGCTTGAGCGACACCCTGACAGCACGCTGCACCGAACAATCGCGCTCGGGCCGCACCGGCAATTACGACGTACGCATTGAAAACCAGCAGGGCCAGTTGATCGCCCTGTTCCACGGCAAATCCTACAAAGTGCGCGGCACGGTGCTGGCGCAGGAGACTCCCCATGAATGACGCTCTGATCATCGACGCCGTCCGCACCCCCATCGGGCGCTACGCCGGAGCCTTGAGCAGCGTGCGCGCCGACGACCTCGGTGCCGTGCCGTTGCGTGAATTGCTGCGCCGCCACCCGCAAGTGGACTGGAGCCAGGTCGACGACGTGATCTACGGCTGCGCCAATCAGGCCGGCGAAGACAACCGCAATGTCGCGCGTATGTCAGCACTGTTGGCCGGGCTGCCGGTCAGCGTGCCGGGCACCACGCTCAACCGTTTGTGTGGCTCCGGTCTGGACGCCATCGGCACTGCCGCGCGGGCGATTCGCAGCGGTGAAGCCGGATTGATGCTGGTCGGCGGTGTCGAGTCGATGTCCCGCGCGCCGTTGGTGATGGGCAAGGCTGAAACTGCGTTTTCGCGTTCGGCGGAACTGTTCGATACCACCATCGGCTGGCGTTTCGTCAATCCCTTGATGAAGAAAGCCTACGGCATCGACTCAATGCCGGAGACCGCCGAAAACGTCGCCGAACAGTTCAACATCTCCCGCGCCGATCAGGACGCCTTTGCCCTGCGCAGCCAGCAACGTGCTTCGGCGGCGCAGGCCAATGGACGTCTGGCCAAAGAGATCGTCGCCGTGGAAATCGCGCAGCGCAAAGGCCCGGCCACAGTGGTCGAGCACGACGAGCACCCGCGCGGCGACACCACGCTGGAACAACTGCAAAAACTCGGAACACCGTTTCGCGAGGGCGGTAGCATCACCGCCGGCAACGCGTCAGGGGTCAACGACGGCGCCTGCGCCCTACTGTTGACCAACGCACAGACCGCGCAGCGCTACGGCTTGAAGGCCCGTGGCCGTGTGGTCGCGATGGCCACCGCCGGTGTCGAGCCACGAATCATGGGCATCGGCCCGGTACCCGCCACGCGCAAGGTGCTGGAATTGGCCAACCTGAGCCTGGCCGACATGGACGTTATCGAACTCAATGAAGCCTTCGCCGCCCAAGGCCTGGCGGTGCTGCGCGAGCTGGGTCTGGGCGACGACGATCCGCGCGTCAACCCGAACGGCGGCGCCATAGCCCTCGGCCATCCGTTGGGCATGAGCGGCGCACGGCTGGTCACTACCGCCCTGCATGAACTGGAAGAGCGCCGTGGCCGTTATGCGCTTTGCACCATGTGCATCGGCGTCGGCCAGGGCATTGCGTTGGTAATCGAACGCTTGTCCGAATAAAGAACCGCGATTCCCGAGGTGCCGAGCGGTATCCTTGGGGCATGCACTCAGAGTCCCCTGAAACCGGGGCTGAAACACAAAAATAATTCGAGTGAAGTCATGAACATGCCAATTGCCCAAGCCGTGCTCAACCCAGAACTGGATCCGCTGGAGACTGCCAGCGTCGATCAGTTGCGCCAGCATCAACTCGAGCGTCTGCGCTGGAGCCTCAACCACGCGTACAACAATGTGCCGCTGTATCGCCAACGCTTCGATTCACTGGGCGTACACCCGGACGACATCCGCTCGCTGGACGACCTGGCGAAGTTTCCGTTCACCACCAAATCCGACCTGCGCGACAACTACCCCTACGGCATGTTCGCCGTGCCAATGCATGACGTCGTGCGCCTGCACGCGTCCAGCGGCACCACCGGCAAACCGACCGTGGTCGGTTACACCCAGAACGACATCGACACCTGGGCCAACATCGTTGCCCGTTCGATCCGCGCTGGCGGTGGTCGACGCGGCGACAAGGTGCACATTTCCTACGGCTACGGCCTGTTCACCGGCGGCCTCGGCGCGCACTACGGTGCCGAACGCCTGGGCTGCACGGTGATTCCGATGTCCGGCGGCCAGACCGAAAAACAAGTGCAACTGATCAAGGACTTCCAGCCCGACATCATCATGGTCACGCCGTCGTACATGCTCAACATCGCCGACGAGATCGAACGTCAGGGCATAGACCCGCATAAGCTGGCCCTGCGCCTGGGTATCTTCGGCGCCGAACCATGGACCGCCGAACTGCGCAGCGCCATCGAGGCACGCCTGGGCATCACCGCCCTCGACATCTACGGTCTCTCGGAAATCATGGGCCCGGGCGTGGCCATGGAATGCGCGGAAACCCGCGACGGCCCGACCATCTGGGAAGATCACTTCTACCCGGAAATCATCGATCCGATTACCGGCGAAGTGCTGCCGGACGGGCAGATGGGCGAACTGGTATTCACTTCGCTGAGCAAAGAAGCCCTGCCGATGATCCGCTACCGCACCCGCGACCTCACCCGCCTGCTGCCCGGCACCGCGCGGCCGATGCGCCGCATCGACAAGATCACCGGGCGCAGCGACGACATGCTGATCATCCGTGGCGTCAACGTCTTCCCGACCCAGGTCGAGGAGCAGGTGCTGAAGGTCAAACAGCTTTCCGAGTCTTACGAGATTCATCTGTATCGCAATGGCAACCTCGACAGCGTCGACGTGCACGTCGAACTCAAGGCAGAGCATCAGGGATTGAGCGATGAACAGCAGAAGGCCCTGTGCGGCGAACTGAGTCGGCACATCAAGACGTACATTGGGATCAGTTCACGGGTGCTGCTGCAGCCGCCATTCTCGATCAAGCGCTCGGAAGGCAAGGCGTGTCATGTGATCGACAAACGCGCGAAAGCTTAAAAGCAATAACAGCGGCGAAGGTGCAAGGCCTTCGCTGCTTAGCGTTTACGTGACAACGCGTTGCGCACTGCTTGGCGGGACATGCCAGAGCCGTTTTCTATGGGCTGCCCTTGTGTGGCCTCAGGTCTTTGCGCTTGCTGCGTCGCCAACCGCTTGTTGTGCTTGGCCACGGAACGCCAGCGATAGCCAAAAAATAGCACCGCCGGAATAAATCCCAGCCAGAACGAAACCGAGCCCACAACCACCAAAAACGTCAGCGTGACCAGCACGGTTACCACATTGAACAACCGCGCCGGTTTTTCGACTTCAGCCGCCGTTTGAGCGGATGCCGCTTCGTCCAGATCGAAATGCAACGCGACGTTCATTCCCGGCATCTGCACGTCGATGCGATTGCCGTCCGCCGTGTTCACCCGAATTTCATTTTGGCCAAGGGATACCGAACTGAAACTGACCTGGGTTGCTTCGCCATTGACCAGCGTCACCACCGTGGGTTTATCGCCATTAGAAACGTCGCGCATGCCGATTCCTTGAATTTTCACGCCGGACGACGTGCAGAAAGAAGATCCGTTGGACGCAGATGCTACTAAGTGGCCACTAGCCTGTCCAGAAACCAGCCCTCACCACTGATCGGAAGCGATACAGAAAAAACATACGACACGTTATTTTGTGTTTGATATTAATTTCCGTATCACTTATAAAGTTCTCCATGCCCTCGAATATGCATTCGAAAAATCAGCGGCGGAGAACAAAAATGTACGCACAGCTCGTAGAAACCGGCGTAAAGCGCATCAAGGACCTTTCGGAGATGTCCGACGAGGAACGCGCCTTTCAAGAAAAAATCGATTCAGAAATCAAGATCGAAGCGAAGAATTGGATGCCAGATGCGTATCGCCAAACGTTGATCCGGCAGATTTCCCAGCACGCCCACTCCGAGATCGTCGGCATGCTCCCGGAAGGCAACTGGGTTACCCGTGCGCCATCGCTCAAACGCAAACTGCAATTGATGGCGAAGATTCAGGACGAGGCTGGTCACGGTCTGTATCTGTACAGCGCCATGGAAACCCTCGGCGCCGACCGCGATGAAGAAATCGCCAAGTTGCACAGCGGCAAGGCCAAGTATTCGAGCATCTTCAATTACCCGACGCTGAACTGGGCCGACATGGGCGCGGTGGGCTGGCTGGTCGATGGCGCGGCGATCGTCAATCAGGTGGTGTTGCAGCGCACCTCGTATGGCCCCTACTCGCGGGCCATGGTGCGGATCTGCAAGGAAGAGAGTTTCCACCAGCGCCAAGGCTACGAAATTCTTCTGACCATGATGCGTCACGGCAATCAGGCGCAAAAAGACATGGTTCAGGACGCGATCAATCGCCTGTGGTGGCCGGCGTTGATGATGTTCGGCCCGAGCGACGAACACTCACCGAACAGCGCGCAATCGATGGCCTGGAAGATAAAGCGCCAGAGCAACGACGAACTGCGCCAGCGCTTCATCGACCAGACCATCCCTCAGCTTGAGTTGCTGGGCTGCACCTGCCCCGATCCGGACTTGAAGTGGAACGCCGAGCGCGACCATTACGACTTCGGCGAAATCCAGTGGAGCGAGTTCTACGAAGTGCTCAAGGGCAACGGCCCGTGCAATCAGGAACGCGTCGCCACTCGCCGCAAAGCCATCGAAGACGGCGCCTGGGTACGCGAAGCCGCCGTCGCCCACGCCCGTAAAAAACACAACAAGAACGCTGCCTGACCTCAGCAATGCCCTGTAGGAGCTGCCGAAGGCTGCGATCTTTTGGCAGCTTTAAAGCCGCCGAAGATCAAAAGATCGCAGCCTTCGGCAGCTCCTACAGGGGCGTCCGTCGGCGATAAACGAACTGATGTGGAGTGAATGACATGTCCCAGTGGACCCTTTTCGAAGTCTTCGTGCGCAGCAAGCACGGCCTCAATCACAAACACGTCGGCAGCGTGCATGCCGCCGACACCACCATGGCCATCGAAAACGCCCGCGAACTGTACACCCGTCGTAGTGAAGGCGTGAGCCTGTGGGTGGTGCCTTCGGCGCTGATCACGGCCTCTTCGCCGGATGAAAAAGACCCGTTGTTCGATCCGGCCGACGACAAGGTTTATCGCCACGCCAGTTTCTACGAACTGCCGGCCGAAGTCGGGCACATGTGAGGTCGACCATGAACGATAAAACCGATCTGATCGAATACCTGCTGCGCCTCGGCGACAGCGCCCTGATTCAGGGTCAGCGTCTGTGCCAATGGTGCGGCAAGGCCCCGGCGCTGGAAGAAGAACTGGCGCTGATGAACGTCGGCCTCGACCTGGTTGGCCAGGCGCGAAACTGGCTGGAATACGCTGCCGAGTTGCTTAACGACGGCCGTGACGCCGATCACTTGGCGTTCCGCCGCGACGAGCGCGCCTACCGCAACTTGCTGCTGGTCGAACAACCGAATGGTGACTACGCGGTGACCATGCTCAAGCAATTTCTCTACGACGCCTGGCACCTGCCGGTGTTGCAGGGCCTGAGCCAGTCCAGCGACGAGCGCATTGCCGGAATCGCTGCCAAAGCGGTCAAGGAAGTCACCTATCACCTGCGCCGCTCCGGCGAGTGGATCGAGCGCATGGGCGACGGCACCGTAGAAAGCCATCAGCGCATGCTCGCGGCGATCCCGGAAGTCTGGCGTTTCACCGTCGAACTGATTGCCGCCGACGACAGCGAACAGCGTCTGTGCGCGGCCGGCATCAGCCCGGACATCGCCACTGTCGCCGCGCAATGGCAAGCGACGGTCAATGCCGTATTCGCTCGCGCCACCCTGCCCGTCCCGGCCGCGCCAAGCTATTTCTACCTGAATGCCCGTCGTGGCCTGCACAGCGAACACCTGGGCATTTTGCTCGCGGAAATGCAGTTCCTGCCAAGAGCGTACCCCGATGCAACCTGGTGAACTGATCACCAGCGATCGCGGCGCCCGGCCAGCGCTGAGCGGTGATCTGGACAAGGCCTGGGCGACCCTGGCCGAGGTCATGGACCCGGAGGTGCCGGTGGTCAGCGTGGTCGACCTCGGGATCGTGCGCGATCTCGACTGGCAGGCCGGGCATCTGCACGTGGTGGTCACGCCGACCTACTCCGGCTGCCCGGCCACCGAAGTGATCGAGGACGACATCCGCACGGCGCTGGAGCACGCCGGTTTCAACCAGCCGCGACTGGAACGCAAGTTGACCCCAGCCTGGTCCACCGACTGGATTACCGCCGATGGCCGCGAACGCTTGCGCGCCTACGGCATCGCCCCGCCGGACGGCAGCGCCAGCAAACGCACGCTGCTCGGCGAAAGCCCGACGGTGCTGTGCCCGCAATGCGGCAGCGCCCACACCGAAGTGCTCAGCGAGTTCGGCTCCACCGCGTGCAAGGCCTTGTATCGCTGCTGCGATTGCCGCGAACCCTTCGACTATTTCAAGTGCATCTGAGCGGCCGAATGCCGTGTCGGGAGAACAATAATGAGCAAATTCCACAGCCTGACCATCAAGGATGTCCGCAGCGAAACCCGTGACGCCGTGTCCATCGCTTTCGACATTCCCCAGCACTTGCAGGACAGCTTTCAGTTCACCCAGGGCCAGCATCTGGTGATGCGTACGCAAATGGACGGCGAAGAAGTGCGTCGCTCGTATTCGATCTGCACCGGGGTCAACGATGGTGAGCTGCGTATTGCGATCAAACGCGTCGCGGGTGGGCGTTTCTCGGCGTTCGCCAATGAACAATTGCAGGCCGGGCACACACTGGAAGTGATGCCGCCAGCCGGGCATTTTCACGTTGAACTGGATCCGGCTCGCCACGGCAACTATCTGGCCGTAGCGGCGGGCAGCGGCATCACGCCGATTCTGTCGATCATCAAGACCACGCTCGAGATCGAACCACACAGCCGCGTCACCCTGCTGTACGGCAACCGTTCCAGCTCTGGCGCGTTGTTCCGCGAACAGCTCGAAGACCTGAAAAACCGCTACCTGCAACGCCTGAACCTGATCTTCGTGTTCAGCCGCGAGCAACAGGATGTCGACCTCTACAACGGCCGTATCGACGCGCAGAAATGTGAGCAACTGTTCAGCCGCTGGCTCGACGTCAAAGCCCTCGATGCCGCGTTCATCTGTGGCCCGCAGGAGATGACCGAAACCGTGCGCGACAGCCTCAAGGCCAAAGGCATGAGCGCCGAGCGGATTCACTTCGAACTGTTCGCCGCTGCCGGCAGCCAACAGAAACGCGAAGCCCGCCAGGCGGCGCAAGTGCTCGACGCCGGCACCAGCCAGATCACCGTGATCAGCGACGGCCGCGCCGTGGCCTTCGACCTGCCACGCAACAGCCAGAGCCTGCTCGATGCCGGCAACGCGCAAGGTCTTGAGCTGCCCTATTCGTGCAAGGCCGGGGTGTGCTCAACCTGCAAGTGCAAAGTCATCGAAGGCGAAGTCGACATGGACAGCAACCATGCCCTGGAGGACTACGAAGTAGCGGCCGGGTATGTGCTGTCGTGCCAGGCGTATCCGGTGAGCGACAAGGTGGTGCTCGACTTCGACCAGTTTTAAAAGCTCACACAGATCCCTGTAGGAGTGAGCCTGCTCGCGATGAGGCCATCAAACTCAACATCGATGTCGCCTCAAACACCGCTATCGCGAGCAGGCTCACTCCTAAAGTGGGGCGGTGTGTCTGCCCTGTTTCACCCAAAACAAAAACAACAAACAAGGAAACGATCATGAGCCCCGAAGACGTCGAATTGATCCGCCAACACCCCGACTTCATCCAGCTAGTGCGCCGCAAGCAGCGCCTGTACTGGTCGCTGACCGCATTGATGCTGGTGATCTATTACGGCTTCGTCCTGCTGGTGGCTTTCTCCCCCGCCACATTGGGCCAGTCCCTCAGCGGCGGCGTGACCACCGTGGGCATGCTGGTCGGTGTCAGCGTGGTGTTGCTGGCCTTTGCCCTGACGGGTTTCTACGTCTATCGCGCCAACAACGTGATCGATCCGCTCAACGAAAAGCTCAAGCAGGAGTGCGCACGATGAAACGTCTGGCCGCGTTTTTCCTGCTCCCCGGCGTGCTGGTCACTGACCTTGCCCTCGCTGCCGAAACCAGTACCCGCCCGTTGAACTGGAACGCCATCGGCATGTTCATGGTGTTCGTCCTGTTCACCCTCGGCGTGACCCGTTGGGCCGCGCTGCGCACCCGTTCGACCAGCGATTTCTATACCGCTGGTGGCGGCATGACCGGTTTCCAGAACGGTCTGGCGATTGCTGGCGACATGATCTCCGCTGCTTCGTTTCTGGGCATCTCGGCGATGATGTTCCTCAACGGTTACGACGGCTTGCTCTACGCCCTGGGCGTGTTGGCTGGCTGGCCGATCATCCTGTTCCTGATCGCCGAACGCCTGCGCAACCTCGGCAAATACACCTTTGCCGACGTCGTTTCGTATCGCCTCGAACAAATTCCGGTGCGCCTGACCTCGGCCTTCGGCACGCTGACCGTGGCGCTGATGTACCTGGTGGCGCAGATGGTCGGCGCCGGCAAACTGATCGAATTGCTGTTCGGCATCGACTACCTCTACGCCGTGGTACTCGTCGGCGTGCTGATGGTGTTCTACGTCACGTTCGGCGGCATGCTCGCCACCACGTGGGTGCAGATCATCAAAGCGGTGATGCTGCTGTTCGGCACCACGTTCATGGCCTTCATGGTGCTCAAGCACTTCGGTTTCAGCTTTGAGGCGATGTTTGCCGGCGCCACCGCCGTGCATGCCAAAGGTACGGCGATCATGGCGCCGGGCGGGTTGCTGTCGAACCCGATCGACGCGATTTCCCTGGGGCTGGGCATGATGTTCGGCACTGCCGGGTTGCCACACATCCTTATGCGTTTCTTCACCGTCAGCGATGCGAAACAGGCGCGTAAAAGCGTGTTCTACGCCACCGGTTTCATCGGCTATTTCTACCTGCTGCTGATCATCGTCGGTTTCGGCTCCATCGTCATGGTCGGCACCGATCCGTCCTTTCGCGATGCCAGCGGCGCGATCATCGGTGGCGGCAACATGGTCGCCGTGCATCTGGCGCAAGCGGTGGGTGGCAACCTGTTCCTCGGCTTCATTTCGGCGGTGGCATTCGCGACGATTCTGGCGGTGGTGGCCGGACTCGCGCTCTCCGGCGCCTCCGCGGTGTCCCATGACTTGTACGCCTGCGTGATGCGTAAAGGTCAGGCCAGCGAGAAGGAAGAAATCCGCGTCTCACGCATCGCCACCCTGTGCATCGGCGTGCTCGCCATCGTCCTCGGCCTGTTGTTCGAATCGCAGAACATCGCCTTCCTCTCCGGGTTGGTGCTGGCCATCGCCGCTTCGGTGAATTTCCCGGTGCTGTTCCTTTCGATGTTCTGGAAAGGCCTGACCACACGCGGCGCAGTCATCGGCAGTCTGGCGGGGCTGGTCTCGGCCATCGTGCTGCTGATCCTGAGTCCGGCGGTGTGGGTCAACGTCCTGCATCACCCACAAGCGCTGTTCCCGTATTCCAACCCGGCGCTGTTTTCCATGAGTCTGGCGTTCTTCAGCGCCTGGCTGTTTTCGGTCACCGACCGCTCGCCCCGCGCAGCCCTCGAGCGCGGCCGTTATCTGGCGCAGTTCATTCGTTCAATGACCGGCATCGGCGCGGCCGGCGCCAGCCAACACTGAATCTTACTCAAGCACAGGAGCCTCTTTCATGCCCCACGCCCCTACCCTGCAAAGCTTCCTCGCCGGCCGCTGGATCGGCCAGCACGGCGCGCAAATCCTGCGCAGTGCCATCGACGGCCATGAGCTGGCGCGGACCCACGAAGAGCGCCCGGACTTCGCCGAAGCCATCGACTTCGGGCGCCGCCAGGGCGTCAGCGAACTGATGAAGCTCGACTTCCAGCAACGCGCACAACGGCTCAAGGCGTTGGCGCTGTACCTGAGCGAACGCAAAGAACAGCTCTACGCCCTCTCCCATCACAGCGGCGCCACCCGTGCCGATAGCTGGATCGACATCGAGGGCGGCAACGGCACGCTGTTCACCTACGCCGGCCTCGGCGCGCGGGAATTGCCATCGGGCAACATCGTCCACGAAGGCCCGGCGATGGCACTGGGCAAGCTCGGCAGCTTCGCCGGCACGCACATTCTGGTGCCGCGCGGCGGCGTCGCGGTTCACATCAACGCCTTCAACTTTCCGATCTGGGGCATGCTGGAGAAGTTCGCACCGTGCTTCCTCGCCGGCATGCCGTGCATCGTCAAACCGGCCAGCGCCACCAGTTACCTGACCGAAGCCGTGGTGCGACTGATGGACGAATCCGGCCTGTTGCCGACCGGCAGCCTGCAACTGGTGATCGGCAGCACCGGCGACCTGCTCGACCGTATGCAAGGTCAGGACGTGGTGACGTTCACCGGCTCCGCCGACACCGCCGCCAAGCTGCGGGTCAACCCGAACCTGATCCGCCATTCGGTGCCGTTCAACGCCGAAGCCGACTCGCTGAACTGCGCGATCCTCGCTCCGGACGTCACCCCGGATGACGAAGAGTTCGAGCTGTTCATCAAGGAAGTCGCGCGGGAAATGACCACCAAGGCCGGGCAAAAATGCACGGCAATCCGCCGTGCCATCGTGCCCAAGCAACACATCGATGCGGTAGCCACACGACTGCGTGATCGCCTGGCGAAAGTGGTGATCGGCGACCCGTCGGTGGAGGGCGTTCGCATGGGCGCGCTGGCCTCCCACGATCAACAGAAAGATGTTGGCGAGCGCCTGCAAAGCCTGCTGCAAAGCTGCGATCAGCTGTTCGGGGCGAGTGACGGTTTCGAACCGCGCGGCGAAAACGTCAGTCAGGGCGCGTTCTTCGCCCCGACTCTGCTGCTGGCCCGTGATCCGCATGCCGAGGGCGGCGCCCATGACATCGAAGCCTTCGGTCCGGTCAGCACGTTGATGGCTTACGACGATCTCGATGAAGCACTGGTGTTGGCTGCTCGCGGCAAGGGCAGCCTGGTCGCCAGTCTGGTCACCAAGTCCCCTGCCATCGCCGCCAAGGCCATCCCCGCTGCCGCCGCGTGGCACGGGCGCCTGCTGGTACTGGATCGTGAGTCCGCTGCCGAATCCACCGGCCATGGCTCGCCGCTGCCACAACTCAAACACGGCGGCCCTGGCCGTGCCGGCGGTGGTGAAGAGCTGGGCGGCCTGCGCGCGGTCAAACACTACCTGCAACGCGCGGCGGTACAAGGCTCGCCGACCATGCTTGCAGCCGTCACCGGTGAACACGTGCGCGGCGCCAAAGTCATCGAAACCGAAGTGCATCCGTTCCGCCGGCACTTCCAGGATCTTCAGATCGGCGAGTCACTGCTGACCCATCGCCGCACCGTCACCGAAGCGGACCTGGTCAACTTCGGCTGCCTGTCCGGCGACCACTTCTACATGCACTTCGACGACATCGCCGCCAAAGAGTCGCAGTTCGGCAAACGCATCGCCCACGGCTATTTCGTGCTCTCTGCGGCCGCCGGCCTGTTCGTCTCCGCCGCCCCCGGCCCGGTACTGGCCAACTACGGCCTCGACACCCTGCGCTTCATCAACCCGGTCGGCATCGGCGACACCATCCAGGCGCGCCTGACTTGCAAGCGCAAGATCGACCAGGGCAAGAAGAGCCCGCAAGGCATTCCGCAAGGCGTGGTGGCGTGGGATGTGGAGGTTACCAACCAGCTCGGTGAGCTGGTGGCGAGCTATGACATTTTGACGTTGGTGGTGAAGCGCGAAGAATCGGGAAAATAAAGCGAGCGCACATTTCAGGGGTGACCCGGTGTCACTCCCTGAGCACCTTGTCGGGAATGCCTCGTTGTCGAAAAGCCGTCTACGCTTGGGATCACCACTGCACCCAGTGGCATCAGCGGTTCTTCGATTGTCAGCGAGGACGACATATGAGTCCCTTTGGCCCGGTTTTGAGCTTTCGAGGTATCCAGAATCAAAAATACTGCGTGTCAGCCATTCTGGTGCAAGACCTGAATGCCCCGGCGCCAGTCCCCAACGTTGCGCAGGCGCACCGTCCGACCGTCACGCAAATTGCAAAGGTGCCTGTAAGCCATCCGAAAATGGCCGTCTGGCGGCTCGACATGCAGATCGAACAAACTAAAACGCAATTGAAGATCGACTATGAGTGGGCAGGCATATCCGGCTCCTTCCACGTCCCTCCACTTGAACAGGCACCTCGCATCGCCTACGCCTCGTGTAATGGCGTGTCTGACGTGAAATACCTGCAATCACTGGCTGATCGTTATGCTGAGCGTTGGAGCAATCTCGCTCAAGCGCATAAACAAGCCGAGTACCATCTGCTGATCATGGGCGGCGATCAGATTTATAGCGACGAACTGCTGCAGATCCGGGGCCCTCTGAATGAGTGGCATCAGCAGTTGTCCTGGAATCGCGATGACACTCGTTGGACTGAAGAAATGGAGCTTCAGGCTGACGAGTTTTTTGCCAACGTCTATCCGCGATATTGGGCTCGGCCACAAGTGCTGAAAATGCTAAGTAGCGTGCCTACTTTGATGATGTGGGATGACCACGACATTATCGATGGCTGGGGCTCCTATCCCCAGGCACTGCATGAGAGTCCCGTACACCAAGGACTGTTTCGCATTGCGACGCGTTATTTCCGGATTTACCAACTGCAGATCGGCGAAAACGAAACACGTCCGGGCGCCATTACCCGTCAAGGCTTTTCCTTTGCCTTCGAAGGGCTCGGCGGTCTGGCGATTGTTGTTCCCGATCTCAGGTTCGAGCGAGCACCAGACATCAAGGGTAGAAACGGTCAGCTCAAACAACCTACGCAAATCATGTCGCAGAAAAGCATCTCTCAGATGTTTGACTGGATTAAAAGCCTGGCTGTCGGCAAGCACTCACACTTGTTGTTCGTATCCAGTGTCCCGGTTTCGTTCGTCAACCTGGCATTACTTGAGGCGCTGGTCGGATGGGTTCCGGGGGAAATCGGGCCGGAGGATGACTTCCGTGACCACTGGCGCCATCAGCCGCACAAGAACGAACGCAAGCAGTTGATCAATGGATTGCTGGACTTTGCCAAGCGCAGCAAATGCAAAGTCACCATTGTTTCCGGCGATGTGCACGTCGCCGCCGCCAGCGTTATCCGCTCGGCCAACCCCAGGCATAGCGACAATGGTGCCGAGGTCATCCACCAACTGATTTCCACAGGCATCGTCCACCCCCCTCTGGCAGTACTGGCCATCAGAAGCCTGGAAACCATCACCAGTACCCGGGAAAAGATCGACACCGACCTGACAGCCGACATGCAAACCATCGGCTACGACGGAAATTACCTGATCGCCAGCCGCAACTGGCTGTCCATTGAACCGGATAAAAACGCCGATGGGCGCAACCGGCTATGGGTGAAATGGCACGTCGAGGGGCATGATCATCCGATCACTCGACTCATAGAACCAACAGGCTGACTCTTCGGGGTTGTTCGACAGGCTCCTCTCATGGCAGCGGATCGTGGGCAATCTAAATAACCTGAAACAATAAAAATCCCGCACCGATCCGCCAGCCTGATTCGGCGTTGTCGGCTATCACGGACGCCCGCCAAGGCTTCACGCCCACCTGCCTTGCCTGGCGACCTCCGACAGCGGATCAGCCGCGTTTTTAAAAAGGCGATCAGACAGCTGACCCTTGGTATCATCGCCCACACTTTTTTGACGGTTTAATGACTGGAAGGTCTTTTTTGTGAGCGCTCTTTTGACCGGGTTGCGACACCCACATGCCCGCCTCTTTTCCTTGATTTTGCTGGTACTGATCGTGCCGGTATGCCTGCGCGCGGCGCTCGGCTGGTCGATGCCGCTGGGTTATTTGTCGGATCTGGCCATTGGCAGTTTGCTGGTGGTGTTGCTGCATCGTCGTCCGTGGTGGCTGGCATTGCCGGTGCTGCTGTTCTGCGCACTGTTGAGCGTGGCGACGGCTGAACTGGTCAGCGCCGTAGGACGCCTGCCGAATCCGGCGGATCTGCATTACCTGTTCGATCCGCAATTTGTCGAGAATTCCACTGGCGGCGGTCTGGCCCATCCCGCACTGGGCATCACCTTGCTGTTGGCCTTGTCGTTGTGGCTGCTGACGCAATTTACTGCTCGCGGCATCGCTCGTCCGGCCCTGCCCCGCGCTGCGTGGAGTGCGCCGCTGGTGCTGTTCGCCGCGCACTGGGGTGCGCAAAATCTGTGGCCGAGCGAGGACGATCCATGGCGCGCGTACAACTTGCCACATCAATTGCTGGCTACGCAGGTTGCTGATTTGCAGATCCAGGCCGAGGAATGGCTGGACGGTGATGTCGAAGAAGTCGCTCCGGCGATGGCCGGTTTGACCGATGTCGATCTAAATGGCCATAAACTGCTGGCCGCGCCGGGCCAGGCGCGCAACGTACTGGTCATCGCCCTGGAAGGCATTCCCGGTGCCTACATCCGCGCCAACCGCGAAGCCATCGGCAGCCATTATCAGGAAGACCTGATGCCCAACCTCAGCCGTTGGGCCGAGCGCGGCATGAACACGCCGGATTACGTGCTTCACACCCATCAGACCATTCGCGGTCTGTACGCCATGCTCTGTGGCGATTACGACAAGCTCAACAACGGCACGCCCAAAGGCGTCGAAATGCTCACCCAGCAAGAGCGCAATCAGGCCTGCCTGCCGGCGCAACTGCGCGAACACGGCTTCAGCACCCACTACCTGCAAGGCGCCGGCCTACGCTTCATGGCCAAAGACAAGATCATGCCGCACATCGGTTTTGATGCGACCCATGGCCTGGAATGGTTCAGCAACGCCAACTATCTGGAATTCCCGTGGGGCAAAGATGACAAGGCGTTCTTTGAAGGTGCGCTGGATTATGTCGGTCAACTGAAGAAGCAGAAGCAACCCTGGATGCTGACGTTGCTGACCGTGGGCACCCACCAGCCCTACTCCGCACCGCAAGACTATCTGGAACGCTACGAAACACCGAAACAGGCTGCCGTCGGTTATCTGGACGATGCGCTGGATCAATTCCTCAGCGGTCTTGAACGCCAAGGCGTATTGAAAGACACCCTCGTGGTGATCACTTCGGATGAATCCCACGGCATCGACGGCGTGCGTCTGGCCTCCTCGTGGGGTTTCAACCTGACACTGGCGCCCGAGCATGAACAGCTGCCACGCCTTAACGCCGGGGTGTATGGCCATGTTGATCTGAGCACATCGATCCTCGACTACTTTGACCTGCCGGTGCCGACCTCGCTGAGCGGTCGCTCGCTGTTCCGCGATTACGATTCCGGTCGCGAAATCATGTCGTTCACCAACGGCAAACTGCGTTATCACGACGGCCGGGGCATTTTCTCCGAATGCGACATGCCGCGCCGCTGCCGCTACTACGAGAGCGCCGGGTTTATCGCCGAGAGCGCCACGTTCAAGGGCACCTACAGTGGTCAGCGGGCCCGGCAGATTGCGGCGCGCGCCAATGCACTGGATCTGTCGCTGCTGCGCACCCCGCTCAATCAGCACTATCAGTTCGGCAGTAACAACGTTATCGCGCTGCAAGCGCAGATCAATGACGACTGGGCCGACAACCTGATCGGCGCGCAATACCTGGAAATGCCCAAAGGCTCGCACACCCGCGTGCGCCTGACCGTGCGCTCGGTCGATCCGCAACAAGCGGCGTACATTCAGCTCAAGGCCAAGGAGTTTGAACAGGACGTGCAACTGGGATTGCCAGCGGAGATGGTCGCCACGGCGGATCAGCCGCTGGAGATGGATTTCAGTTTTGACAACCCGCAGCAGCGCAAGGCGTTTTCTTTCCACTTATTGGGTTATGGGCTGGGCGCGGTTGAGGTGACGGACTTCAGTGTGATCACCGAAGTGCCGGGGCAGGAGGACATTCTCGACGACGTGATTGAGGACGAGGCCGCGCAGTCGAGTTGATTGCGCAATCCCGTGTAGGAGCTGCCGAAGGCTGCGATCTTTTGATCTTGCTTTTTAAAGACCAACGTCAAAAGATCGCAGCCTTCGGCAGCTCCTTGTATCTCGACTATCGCTCCGTCAGGAGCGATAGTTCTCGACTGATCATCGAGGGAGGGACTTGGAAGCCGTGCAGCTCCTTAGGCTTTTTGCCTGTGATGTAGATCGTGCTCCAGCCCTCCACACTCACTCGTATAGTTCGAACGGTATCTTGGGCCCGTCTCTGGCGAGAGCCCGCATTCGCAAGGTTGGACAGAGTGCAGTGATGATCGAAAACTGATTAATGGAGAAACGGTCATGTCCAATTTCGTCGGCGTCGATGTCGCTAAAAATACCTTTGATATCGCCACTCACCTGCCAAACGGCAAGCACAAAACCAAGGCCAAACTGGCTAACGACTCAAAAGGTTTCAAAGAGTTTGACGCCTGGTTGAACAAGCAGGTCGAGCCTACAGCCCTGATCGTGATGGAAGCCACCAGCGTTTATCACCTGGAACTTGCCGAGTTCGTCTACAACAAGGGTTACCGGGTCTGCGTCGTCAATCCGGCGACGACCCACGCTTACGCCGACAGCGAGCTGCGCCGGATCAAAACCGACAAAAGCGACGCCAAATTGATCGCTGACTTTGCTCGGGAAAAGGCTGAAAAGCTTCAGCTTTGGGCTCCGGAGCCGCTGAAATATCGTCAGCTAAAGGCGATGGTACGTCGCTTGGATGACCTTCAGGAAATGGAGCAAATGGAGCTCAATCGCCTGGATGTGTCCGACGAAAAGGTCAAAGACTCGATCAACTCTGTGCTGCGTCACATCGAGAAAGAGATCGTTGAAACTCACAAAGCAATCAAAAAACACATCGACGATGATCCAGACATGCGCCAAATGCGCGACTTGATCGTGACCATCGACGGTATTGGCCAGAAAACCCTTGAGCGGCTGCTGGCAGAGTTGGGCGACCTGCGTAAATATGACGACCCTCGCAAACTGGTCGCTGCCGCCGGGTTGAACCCAAAGCTGCAGGACTCGGGAAAGTTCAAAGGCAGAGCAGTGATTTCGAGGATCGGATCGGCTCGCGTTCGGGCGGGTCTATACATGCCTGGGTTGGTTGCACTGAAGCACAACAAGGCAATCATCGCCATGAAGGAACGCTTGAAGGCCAACGGCAAGGCCCCCAAGCAAATCATCTGTGCAGCGATGCGCAAACTCCTACATTTTGTCTACGCCGTTCTTAAATCGGGCCAGCCATTTGACCCGAAAATTGCCCTTGCCCGATGAGGGGCAAGACGGTATCTACAGGGGGTCATGCGCTATGCGGAGTACGGGTTTTGCAGCAACATCTGCGGTAAAAGGTTCTGCCTATCAGCGTCCAATAGTCGGGCTATTAGCTGACTTGCCAAGTCGGGTCTAGCCTTACAAGTCCGAAGTCGGCACGAGCCGGCCGTACAAGACCTGATAAGGATCCGAACATGGCAAACGAATCGAAATGCCCGTTCAACCACGCCGCCGGTGGTGGTACGACGAACCGTGACTGGTGGCCGAATCAACTCAACCTGAAAATCCTGAGTCAGCACTCGCCCAAGTCCGATCCGCTGGGCAAGGACTTCGACTACGCCAAAGCCTTCAAAAGCCTGGACTTCCAGGCGCTGAAACAAGACCTGCGCGCCCTGATGACCGACTCTCAGGACTGGTGGCCGGCAGACTTCGGCCACTACGGCCCACTCTTTATCCGCATGGCCTGGCACAGCGCCGGCACCTATCGCACCGCCGATGGCCGTGGTGGCGCCGGTTCCGGGCAGCAACGTTTCGCCCCGCTCAATAGCTGGCCGGACAACGTCAGCCTCGACAAGGCCCGGCGCCTGCTGTGGCCGATCAAACAGAAATATGGCCGCAATATTTCCTGGGCCGACCTGATCGTTCTCACCGGTAACGTCGCGCTGGAATCCATGGGTTTCAAAACCTTCGGGTTCTCCGGTGGCCGTCCCGACGTGTGGGAGCCGGACGAAGACGTGTACTGGGGTTCGGAACACGAATGGCTGGGCGGCGACAGCCGTTATGGCAAGGACAAGTCTGCCATGCAGGAACCCGGTGACGGCACGCTGGTAGCCGAACCTGATTTGCACGGCAAAGAAGAAAGCCGCACCGATCAGGGCGAACGCAATCTGGAAAACCCGCTCGCTGCGGTGCAAATGGGCCTGATCTACGTGAACCCGGAAGGACCTGAGGGCAACCCGGACCCGGTGGCCTCGGCCCGGGACATCCGCGAAACCTTCGGCCGCATGGCCATGAACGATGAAGAAACCGTGGCACTGATTGCCGGCGGCCATGCCTTTGGCAAAACCCACGGCGCCGGCCCTGCCGATAACGTCGGCCCCGAACCGGAAGCCGCCGGACTGGAAGAGCAAGGCCTCGGTTGGAGAAACGCCTTCGGCACCGGCAAGGGTGGCGACACCATCACCAGCGGCCTCGAAGTCACCTGGACCACCACACCGACCCAATGGAGCAACAACTATCTGGAAAACCTGTTCGGTTTCGAGTGGGAACTGACCAAGAGCCCGGCCGGTGCGCACCAGTGGCAACCGAAGAACGGCGCGGGGGCCGGCACCGTTCCCCATGCCCATGACCCGAGCAAAAAACTCTCGCCGACCATGCTGACGTCTGACTTGGCGCTGCGCTTCGACCCGGCCTACGAACAGATTTCCCGGCGCTTTCTCGCCAACCCCGATCAGTTGGCCGACGCCTTCGCCCGTGCCTGGTACAAGCTGATCCACCGCGACATGGGCCCGCTGTCACGCTACCTCGGCCCGGAACTGCCCAACGAAGAACTGCTGTGGCAAGACCCGATTCCAGAGGTCACGCATGCGCTGATCGACGACAACGACGTGACCGCACTGAAAGGCAAAGTGCTGGCCTCGGGGCTGTCCGTCTCGCAACTGGTCTCCACCGCGTGGGCGGCGGCCTCGACATTCCGTGGCTCGGACAAACGTGGCGGCGCCAACGGTGGCCGTCTGCGTCTGGCACCGCAGAAGTTCTGGCAGGCCAACCAGCCAGAGCAATTGGACAAGGTGCTGAAGACCCTTGAGGGGATTCAAAACGAGTTCAATGGTGGCTCATCCGGCAAGAAAGTCTCGCTGGCGGATCTGATTGTGCTGGCGGGTAATGCTGGCGTCGAGCAAGCAGCGAAAAACGCCGGGCACTCGGTCACCGTGCCATTCACGGCTGGTCGTGCGGATGCCTCGCAGGAGCAAACCGATGTCGACTCGTTCGGCTTCCTCGAACCAATTGCTGACGGTTTCCGCAACTACAGCAAGGGCAAATATCGGGTTTCAGCCGAAGCACTGCTGATCGACAAGGCGCAACTGCTCACCCTCTCCGCTCCGGAAATGACCGTGCTGCTGGGTGGCCTGCGCGTGTTGAACACCAACGTCGGGGGAACCCGTCATGGCGTTTTCACCAACCAAACCGAAGCGCTGACCAACGACTTCTTCACCAACCTGCTGGACATGGGCGTGGAGTGGAAGCCGACCTCGCGGGATGCAGACGAGTTCGAAGGGCGCGACCGCAAAAGCGGCAGCGTGAAGTGGACGGCAACGCGGGTTGATCTGGTGTTTGGGTCGAATGCGATATTGCGGGCGTTGGCGGAGGTGTATGCCAGTGCGGATGCGAAGGAGCAGTTTGTTAAGGACTTTGTGGCGGCTTGGACGAAGGTGATGAACCTGGATCGGTTCGACCTGAACTAACTGGAGAAACGCAAAACCATTGTGGGAGCGAGCCTGCTCGCGAAAGCGGTGTATCAGACACAGATATGTCGACTGAAACAACGCATTCGCGAGCAGGCTCGCTCCCACATTTCGTTACGTGTTACGCCAGGCTCTTGCTCACCACTTCATACACATCGCTCGACAACTGCCCCGAAGCCCGAATCCGCTCCAGCTCACCTTTCATCAACGCCTGCCGCGCAGCGTCGTATTTGCGCCAGCGAGTCAACGGCGCCAACTGCCGCGAAGCGATCTGCGGATTAAACCCGTTCAGCTCAATCACCAGATCCGCCAGGAAGCGATAACCCGAGCCGTCAGCCGCATGGAAGTTGATCAGGTTCTGCCCGGCAAACGCACCGACCAGCGCACGCACCTTGTTCGGGTTCTTAATGTTGAACGCCGGGTGCTGCATCAACGCTTTCACCCGCTCCAGGCCGCCCGGCAAGGTGCTGCCGGCCTGCACGCTGAACCACTGATCCATGACCAGCGGGTTATCCTTGAAGTGCTCGGCAAAACTGGCCAGCGCCTGGTCTTTCTGCTCGTCGAACGGCGAGTTGACCAGTACCGCCAGCGCGGTCAGGCGCTCGGTCATGTTGTCGCTGGTGTCGAACTGTTCCAGCGCTGCGGCCAGTACTTCCGGCTTGCCACTGAGCATCAGGTACGACAGCGCGATGTTCTGCAGGGCACGACGGGCGAAGTGCTCGGCCTCGGCCACATATGGGGTTTTCTTCGACAGGTCACGGTTGGCCTGATAACGCAGCCACAGTCCTTCGAACAGATTGTCGGCCAGTTGCTTGCGAGCAAATTCGCGCGCGATATGGATGGCATCAACATCAGCCACTTCGCTGATTTCGGTGAGGTACGCCTCACCTGGCAGCGAGAGCATTTCCGCGACCATCGCCTGATCCAGCGACTCATCGGACAGCACCGTGCGCAGCGCCGTGATCAGGCGCGGGTCGAGCACCAGGCTTTCGCCCTTCTGCTGCTGCGCGATCAGCTCTTGCAGGACCTGTACCGACAGTTGCTGACCGGCATCCCAGCGGTTGAAACCGTCGCTGTCGTGCTGCATCAGGAACATCAATTGGTCACGGTTGTACGGGAAGCTCAGTTTCACCGGCGCCGAGAAGCCACGCAGCAGCGATGGCAATGGCTGCTCACTGATGTCGACGAAGGTGAAGGTCTGCTCTGCCTCGGTCACCGAGATCACGCGGGTGGTGCCTTGCGCCGATGCTTCACCGGCCAGACGCAGGGCGATCTCGTTGCCCTTGCTGTCGAGCAGGCCCAGTTCCACCGGGATCACGAACGGCAGTTTTTCAACCTTGTCCGGGGTCTCCGGGCAGCTCTGGCGGAAGGTCAGGCTGTAGGTTTTCGCCGCAGCGTCGTAAGACTCGCTCACTGCCAGACGCGGCGTGCCGGCCTGGCTGTACCAGCGTTTGAACTGGGTCAGGTCGACGCCATTGGCATCTTCCATGGCCTTGATGAAATCGTCGCAAGTCACGGCCTGGCCGTCGTGGCGCTCGAAGTACAGATCGCTGCCCTTACGGAAGCCTTCGGCGCCGAGCAAGGTGTGGATCATGCCGACCACTTCCGAGCCCTTTTCGTACACGGTCAGGGTGTAGAAGTTGGAGATCTCGATGAAGCTGTCCGGGCGCACAGCGTGAGCCATCGGGCCGGCATCTTCGGCGAACTGGTGGGTACGCAGGTACGCCACGTCCTGAATGCGCTTGACCGTGGCCGAGTTCATGTCGGCAGAGAAGCCGGAATCGCGGAATACGGTAAAGCCTTCCTTGAGCGACAACTGGAACCAGTCGCGGCAGGTCACGCGGTTGCCCGACCAGTTGTGGAAGTATTCGTGGGCGACGATGGCTTCGACCCGCTGGTGCGCGGCGTCGGTTGCGGTTTCGGCGCGGGCCAGCACGGCGCTGGAGTTGAAGATATTGAGGCCCTTGTTCTCCATGGCGCCCATGTTGAAGTCGTTGACCGCGACGATCATGAAGATGTCCAGATCGTATTCGCGACCGTAGACCTCTTCGTCCCAGCGCATCGACTTCTTCAGGCTGTTCATCGCGTGCTGGCACTTGTCGATGTTTTCCGGCTCGACGTAGATGCGCAGCGCGACGGTGCGCTGGGTCATGGTGGTGAAGGTGTCTTCAACACACCACAAATCACCGGCCACCAGCGCGAACAGGTACGCCGGTTTCATGAACGGGTCTTCCCAGGTCGCCCAGTGCCGGCCGTCTTCGCCGGGGCCGGAAGCGATCGGGTTGCCGTTGGACAGCAGCACCGGATAGCTGTGCTGCTCGGCCACCACGGTGGTGGTGAACTTGCTCATCACATCCGGGCGGTCGAGGTAATAGGTGATCTTGCGGAAGCCTTCGGCCTCGCACTGGGTGCAGAACATCGTGCCGGACTTGTACAGGCCTTCCAGCGCGGTGTTGGTTTCCGGGTGGATCTTGACGCTGGTGTCGACCGTGAAAGTATCGCTGGTCGGTTGCAGGGTCAGGTGGTTTTCGCTGAGCTGGTAATCATCAGCGCTCAGCTCCTTGTCGGCCAGGGTCACCGAGAGCAATTCCAGCTGCTGGCCATCGAGCACCAGCGGCGGCAGGCCCGCGCCACGCGCCGGATTGCGGCGCATCACCAGTTGCGCGTGAACCAGGCTGTGGTCCTCGAACAACTCGAAGGTCAGGTGTGTTTCGTCGATCAGGTACTCGGGCGCCTGATAGTCCTTCAGGTAAATCATCTTCGGTTGTTCGGTGCGCATGCTGGAGTCCTTATTGATGCACGGCGAGCTGATAAGCCGTGTACTTACGAATGTTGATCACGCCGGTATCGAAGATCAGGTACTGGCCCTTGATCCCCAGCAGCGTACCTTCGGCTATCGGGTTCTTGTCCAGGTTGAAGCTGACGATTTTGGCTGGGTACTGCTCGACCGGATAGCGGATTTCGAGCGGTTCGACATCGGCAATCGTCTGAATCGCCTGTAGGCCGAATCGCTCCTGCAAGCCTTGCAGGCCTTCGGCGCAGCTTTCAAACAGTTGATCGCGCACTTGTGCCAGATCGACCGCCACCGCATCGCCCTTGAGCAGCGCACGCCAGTTGGTTTTATCCGCTACCTGGCTACGGAACAGGTCTTCAACAAAGCCCGACTGCTGCCGCGTCGACACCCGCATGATCGGCAACGCCTGACTGGCACCCTGGTCGAGCCAGCGGGTCGGCAATTGCGTTGCACGGGTGATGCCAACCTTGATCCCCGACGAATTGGCCAGGTAAACCACGTGGTCGGTCATGCAGAATTTCTCCCCCCACTCAGGCTCGCGGCAGGTGCCGGCGTCAAAGTGGCAGCGCTCCGGGCTCATGATGCAGATGTCGCACTGGGCCAGTTTGGTCATGCACGGGTAGCAGTAACCCTGACTGAAACTGGTTTTGGTCTTGCGCCCGCAATGGGTGCAGTGGATCGCCCCCAGGTACTCCAGACGCACCGTGGTGCCGATCATTGGATTGACCGGCACCTCGACGTCATCCAGACGAAATGCGTATTGCACGTTCGGCCCGTCCAGGCGCGCCGACATTTTGCTGATTGCACCGCGGCCAATCTCAATCAATGGATGGCATCCGACTTGAACAGGATGTTCGGCACTTCGATCGACTTCGACGCACATTCTTGCGGGCCCATGTAACCGGTGCGCTGGTCTTCAGGCAGGTTCTGGATTTCCCAGGCGATCATCGCCTGCAACGACAGCTCACGCTGTTCGGCGGTGAGCTTACCACCGTCCGACCACTTGCCGATTTCCACGGCCAGTTTCAGGCTCTCGTAGATATCCGGGGTGATGTTTTTGATCATTTCGTTAAAAGAGGACATCAGGGTCTCCGTGCTCTTTATTCACTGAAAATTTTAGGCGGCCAGTTTACGGCGGTTATACAAACCACCCAACAAACCGGTGAAGCATCCGATGAGTAACCCGCCGACGTGGGCGGCGTTGGCAATTTCGCCGAAGCCGATCATCGAGATCAGCCCGGACATGCACACCAGCAGCCACACCAGCATCATCACCAATACGCCGCGCGGCAGGCGATAGGCCGGGTTCGGTGACAACACCTGGAAGATCCAGCAATGGCCGAGCAAACCGTAAAGCACACCGGACAGTCCGCCGAACAAGGTCGCGCCGCTCCAGGCGAACTGCGCGTAGTTGGACACCAGGCTGAACAGCAACGTCAGGCCTATCAAATTGATACTGCCCTGACGCGACTCGATGCGCCGCCCCAGCTCCCAGTACCACATGCCGTTCATGGCCAGGTGGAGGATGCCGAAGTGGATCAGCATCGGCGTCACCAACCGCCACCACTGCCCCGCCGCGAGGCTGTCAGCCAACGGCGTGAAGTGGATGTATTCGCCGATCACACGGAAATCGAGGAAGGTCAGCCAGCGCAGGGTCTCCAGGTTCTCGCCGAGAAAGGTCAAACCGCCGACGATCAGGCACAGCAGCAGAATGAAGCCTGTGGCCTTGGCGTGCTTGAGTTGTTCGACGAAGCCCGGACGCTTGAAGGTCTGGGCTACCGGGATGTCCAGGGTTTGCTCGGGATCGCCGGCCGGGAAGCGCTCGTACAGCGAACGCACGTCGTCGCTGATCTCCGCTGGCGCCCACAATACCTGTTCGCCCGCCTCTTCACTGACCCGGTGCGGCACCTGCATGCGTTGCAGCAGCGTGACAAAACCGCTCAAGTCCACCGCCAGGGGCAGACGCAATACCGCTACCGCACTCATTGCAGCACCTCCGGTCGCTCGACATCGACCCAGACAAATTTATGCGGATCGAGGCGGGTTTCCTGATCCAGACGATAGGCGACGAGTTTGCCGTAAAGCACCGCGCTGTAATCCAGACACGCGAGGTTCGGGCGGATCGGCGCCGGTTTGCCGCTGCGCCAGTAATGACCGACGAACAGCAAAGGCTCATCGACGCCGTAGCGCAGCAGGGAATTCTTTTCCGTTGAAGTCAGCGGTGTTTGTGCGACTGGCTCCGGCAGTGCGTCGGGCTGGAAGACGATGTCGCCGTAGGTTTTCGGGTCGTCCTCCCAGAACTTGGTGCGGAAGAACGAACGCACCAGACCGTCACCACTGGTCATGGTCTGGCCGTCCGGCAGACGCATGTCGGTGCCGCGCAGCAGGCGGTCGAACACGGTGCAGGCAAAGCTGCCGGGCACGGCCGAGGCCTGGAGGAAATGCTCATCGATGCGTGCATCGGGAAACAGTCCGCGCAGCGGTTCGATCAGGCCGGCGTCCCAGCAGGCATGCACCACACGGAAACGCCCGGCATCCACCACCAGCGGCAGCTCATAGAACCACTGCTGAAAGTCGTGCCAGTCGCCGGGATGGTCTTCGAACTGAGTCAGGGTTTCATGGAGCAATCGCGCGTGGCGCGGCGTGTGTTCACGGACGAACTGCTTGCCGCTGCCCGGAGGCGCCGGGGTGCTCCAGCCCAAAGCGTTGAATTCATGGTTGCCCATGATGCACAAGGCCTGACCGGCCTCGACCATGTCGTGGACGATGTGCAGCGCCTCGCGAATCCGCGGGCCACGGTCGATGATGTCGCCGACGAACACGGCCATGCGCGATGGATGCCGCCAGACCCCGCCCTGCTTGTGATAACCGAGACGGTCAAGCAAGTGTTCGAGGGTCAAGGCGCATCCGTGCACGTCACCAATCAGGTCATAACTGCGTGCGGGATCGAGCATCAGTCGCCTCCACCACCCAGCTTGCTGCCCCAGCCGAGCTTGGTGCGGCAGACTTCGTAATAGTTGTGGTCGAGCGGATGAATCAATCGCAGCTTCTGCGCTTTCTTGCTGACGGTGATGGTGTCGCCCGGCGCGCAGGTGAAGTGGTTCTGCCCGTCGCAGGAGACCTGCGGGTAAATCTGCATGTTTTTCGACACGACGATTTTCAGCTCACTGTTGCCATCGACCACAATTGGCCTGCTCGACAACATATGGGGGTACATCGGCACGATCACAATGGCATCGAGCTTGGGATGCATGATCGGCCCGCCGGCGGACAGCGCATACGCGGTGGAACCGGTCGGGGTGGCGACGATCAGGCCGTCGGCCTTCTGGCTGCAGACGAACTGGCCGTCGATGTACAGCTCGAACTCGATCATGCGCGTCGACTTGCCCGGGTGCAGCACCACGTCGTTCAGCGCATCGCCCTGGCCGATGGCCTCGCCGTGGCGGCGAACTTCGGCTTGCAGCAGAAAGCGGTTTTCCACCAGGTAATGGCCGTCGAGCACTTTGGCGACTTCGACTTCCAGCTCATCCGGGCGAATGTCGGTGAGAAAGCCAAGGCTGCCGCGGTTGATCCCCAGCACCGGAATATTGTGTTTTGCCAGCGCCCGGGCGGCGCCGAGCAGACTGCCGTCACCGCCGACAACGATGACCATGTCGCAGACTTCACCGAGCATCTTGCGCGACGAAGTTTGCAGGCCGTGGCCCGGCAGGACTTCAGCGATGGTGTCTTCGAGGATCACATGCAGGTGACGATCGAGCAGAAAGCGTTTCAGTCGGCGGACGGTATCCAGCACCTGGGAACTGCCCAGGCGACCGATGATGCCGATATTACGAAATTGCTCCATGGGACCTCTGCGGACAATCGAAAACGCGAAAAAGCCGATTATGGGCGAAAGCCGCGGTTAGACAAAATCCTTTCAGTCTCAAGGGTGCGCTCGCGTTTAAGGCTATGCTCGCAAGATGATCCTATTTCCCGACCTGCTGCAGTTACCCCACCAATTACGCCATCCGGAAGTGCGCGATCTGGCGTGGGTGATCCTCGCCCCGCCGATGCTCGCGACCACCCCGTGGCCGCAGCGTCATCCGCTGGCGGGCAGCGATTGGGTCAGGGATCCCGGGCGACTGGAACACTGGCTGCGTCAGCTTGATCGTGACAGTTACGAATTGCTGCACTGGTTGTCCCAGGCGCGTACCCGGCGCCTGGGCCTGTATTACGAACGCTTGTGGCAGTTTGCCGTGAAGCATGCGCCGGGCATTGAGCTGATCGCGGCGAATCTGCCAATCCGCCGGGAGGGCCACACCCTGGGCGAACTGGACATGCTGTTGCGTGACCGCGACGGCGTGCATCACCTGGAACTGGCGATCAAGCTTTATCTCGGCCCACAGAATGGCGACGGTCGTGATTCGGCGCAGTGGCTGGGGCCGGGGTGTCATGATCGACTGGATCGCAAACTGGCGCATCTGGCCGAGCATCAACTGCCGATCTCGGCGCGTCCGGAAAGCCGCGAAGTCCTGGCGAAACTGGATATCGAAGTGTTCAGTGCGCAACTGTGGCTGGGCGGTTATCTGCTGTATCCGTGGCCCGGCCCTTCGCAGTCTCCGGATGGCGCCCACCCACAGCATTTACGAGGCAGTTGGTTGCATCAGAAGGATTGGCCGGCGTTCGTCGCGCAGCGCCCGGCGGGGCGCTGGCAACCCCTGCCCCGCCATGCCTGGCTGGCGCCGGCGCACTACCCGGCGGATCAGACCTGGGCGGCAGAACATTTGCTGATGTGGTTGCAAGACCTGGAACCGCTGGCCCCGGCGCAATTGATGGTGCGCCTGACCGAGAATGCACAGGGCGAATGGGAAGAGGCGGAGCGCTTGTTTCTGGTGTCGGATCTTTGGCCGAATGTGCCGGGCCAGGCCTGAGACTTTGTAGCGTCTGTACCGGCCCCATCGCGAGCAGGCTCACTCCTACATTGGAATGCGTTCCCCTGTAGGAGTGAGCCTGCTCGCGATAGGGTCAACTCGGTCTAAAGCGAAAGCCGCACAGCCAAAGCCGCCAACGTCACCAACAACACCGGCACCGTCAGCACAATCCCTACCCTGAAGTAATAACCCCAGCCAATGTGAATCCCCTTGCGCTCCAGCACATGCAGCCACAGCAACGTCGCCAGACTGCCAATCGGCGTGATCTTCGGCCCCAGATCGCTGCCGATCACGTTGGCGTAGATCATCGCCTCCTTGACCATCCCGCTCGCCTGACTGGCATCGATCGACAGCAAGCCGATCAGTACGGTGGGCAAATTGTTCATGATCGACGACAGCAGCGCCGTCAGCACCCCGGTGCCCATGGCCGCGCCCCACACGCCATGATCGGCGAAGACATCCAGCCAACCGGCGAGATAGCCGGTCAAGCCGGCATTGCGCAGACCGTAGACCACCAGATACATGCCCAGCGAGAAAATCACGATCTGCCACGGCGCTTCTTTCATTACTTTGCGCGTGGAGATCTTGTGTCCACGGGCGGCGATGCCCAGCAGCAAGGCTGCGCACACGGCGGAAATCGCGCTGATCGGGATGCCCAGCGGCTCGAGGGCAAAACAACCCACCAACAAGATCGCCAACACCGCCCAACCGGCATAGAACGTGGCTTTATCGTGAATAGCGGTTTCCGGGCGTTCAAGCTGTTCGGGGTCGTAAGCCTTGGGAATGTCGCGACGGAAAAACCACAGCAACATGCCCAGCGTCGCGGCGACGCTGACAAAGTTGACCGGCACCATCACCGCCGCGTAGCGGTTGAAACCGATGTGAAAGAAGTCCGCCGAAACGATGTTGACCAGGTTCGACACCACCAGCGGCAAGCTCGCGGTATCCGCGATAAAGCCGGCGCCCATGACAAAGGCCAGGGTTGCCGCCGGCGAGAAGCGCAGCGCCAGCAACATCGAAATGACGATAGGCGTGAGAATCAGTGCCGCGCCGTCATTGGCAAACAGCGCCGAGACCAGCGCCCCGAGCAGCACCATGAACGCAAACAGCTTGCGCCCGCTGCCGCGCCCCCAGCGTGCCACGTGTAACGCCGCCCAGTTGAAGAAACCGGCCTCGTCGAGCAGCAAACTGATGATGATCAGCGCGACGAAGGTGCCGGTGGCGTTCCAGATGATTTGCCACACCAGCGGGATGTCGCTCAGGTGTACCACACCGAAGATCAGCGCCAGCACGGCGCCCAACGTCGCACTCCAGCCGACACCGAGGCCTTTGGGTTGCCAGATAACGAGGGTAATGGTCAGCAGGAAAATCAGTGACGCAGCGAGCATCTACAGCAACCTTCAGAGAGGGAAAAAGGAAGCGCGAACAATACACCGACTTGTGGAAAGAAGATCCCCGTGGCGAGGGGATTTATCCCCGTTGGGTTGCAAAGCAACCCCAGGCGATCAAATGCCATATCGGGGTCACAGATTTGAGGGCGGCTTCGCACCCCATCGGGGATAAATCCCCTCGCCACAAGTTTTCTCAGTCAGACATTATTTTTCGTGTTGTTCCACAAACTGCCCATAAGCATCTATGAATTTTTGCAGGAACGGCTTCACCGATTCACTCAACTTGCCCGCCTCATCGAACGCCGAACCCGCGCCACCCAGATACGCTTCTGGCTGCTGCATGCACGGCACATCGAGAAACACAAAGGACTGGCGCAGATGCTGGTTGGCGCCAAATCCGCCGATGGCGCCCGGCGATACGCTGATCACCGCGCCCGGCTTGCCGCTCCAGGCGCTCTTGCCATAAGGCCGCGAGCCAACGTCGATGGCATTCTTCAATGGTGCGGGCACCGAACGGTTGTATTCCGGTGTCACAAACAGCACCGCGTCGGATGAACCCACTTTTTGCCGGAAAGTGCTGTAGGCTGCCGGCGGAGAATCGCCGTCAATGTCTTCGTTATAGAGTGGCAGATCACCAATCTCGACAATCTCAAGCTTGAGGTTTGCTGGGGCCAGTTCCGCCAGCGCCAGAGCGACTTTGCGATTGATCGAAGCTTTACGCAGGCTGCCGACCACTACGGCGACGTTGTAGACATTGCTCATGGAAGACTCTCGATGTCCGTGGGAGGAGCCACAAGTTATAGATGATCCGGTGCCGGTTCCACCAGCAAACGAGGGAAATTCCCGCATGCTGATTATTTTTTTCCTGTAGGAAAACTTACAGGCCTTGATGAAGGTCTACCAAGCCGCAAATCAAGCGTTTTATCTCCAGAGGTTCTAAGCAGATGGCAGCAGTACTCGTCGGTCAGTTCCATGCAAGAGATGCGGAAGGCCGCGTTTATTCCGTGCATGAATTCCAGGAATCCACCCCGTCGGCAGACGGTCTCGCTGGCATGGAGCCTGTTACCACTTACAAACTGGCCATTGGCGATCGCATCAACAAGATCGATGACAACCAGTTTGAACTGGTTCAGTCGGGTGTCATGTTGACCCGCGAACCTGAGCCAATCCCTTCATAACTCGTCGTTATGAGCAGAAGTCATATGCGCAGACTTGGGGTAGGATTCAGCCTCTGACCCCACCTGCTGAACATGGACTTCACGCATGCGTTTACGTCATATCGAAGTGATTCAGGCGCTCTTGCAGACCGGTCACCTGGGCACCGCCGCCGAATGGCTGCAGTTGCCGGTTACCGAAGTCGAAGAGCGCTTGCGCGAAGCTGAGAGTCAGTTGGGGTTCATGCTGTTCGCGAGCGTTCGCGGGCGTCTGCAATCGACGTCAGAAGCCCGGGCTTTGCAGGTTGAAATCGCGCACGTGTACGAAGCGCTTGAGCCGGTGCAACGGTTGGCCAGCAGCCTCAAGCAGTACCTCGCCCCACCCGTACGCATCATCGGCACTCCGCCGCTGACCCAGCAGTTATTGCCGCAAAGCCTGGCCGCCCTGCGCCGGCGCTTGCCCGATGCACCTTGCAGCCTGCTCAGCGCACCGACCCGAGACATCGTCCGCAGCCTGTTGCTGCGCGAGAGTGATCTGGGCCTGAGCCTGCATGATCCTGAGCACCCCGACATTGATTGCCAGCCACTGGCCCAGGGCAAACTGCAACTGCTGGCACCCCACGGCTGGCTGCAACCGAAGCAGAAATACATTTCCCTGCAGGATCTGGCCGGGCAAGCGATGGTCGGTCTCGAAGGTCAGGACCCGCTGAGCCCGGCGCTGGAAAACAAACTCCAGGCACTGCGCCCCGCCCCAAGCACCCAGACCCGGGTACAAACCCACCAGATGATGCGCAGCATGGTCGAGGCCGGTGAAGGGCTGGCCATTGTCGATCCGTTTACCGCGTTAGGCGCCCGCGCTGCCGGACTGGATGTCTGTCCGCTGTCCCCCGCCGTGCCGATCAGCCTCTATGCCTTGACCTTCAAGCACGCAGCACCGTCTTCGGCGATTCAGACGTTACTGACCATCCTCACGGAACAAGCCGAGGCGATGTTGTCGAGCTGAGCGGGTTTTCCAGCGGGTTATCGAACAATCGATACCAGAACAGCGCCACTTCGGCGGTGTTCGGATCAATGCCGCGATAACGCAACTGGTCGACACCGCCGATCACATAGCCACAACGCTCATATAAACGACATGCGCCAAGGTTGTTGTTCTGGGTTTCCAGCATGATGCCGGGCAACTTCTTCTTACGGCTCCAGAACTGCGCCACATCGAGCAATGCCTTGGCAACGCCATGCCGGCGCGCCGGTGCGTGCACCGCCAGTTCATCGATATGGGCAAAGCCGTTCCAGTTGGTGCTGATCACCAGATGGCCGACCGGTTCGTCGTCAAGGTAGGCCATGAAGATCGCGCTGTCGGCGGCATTATGAAAACTGCTGAACTCCTCGGGATCAATGCCGTAGCACTTGCGGTACGGCACGATCGGCGTTACCAGCCACTGTTCAACGGGCTTGCCGATGACTGCGGCACCATAGGCGGTGACTTCAAAACTGAAGTCGCTGCCCCAGATATAAGGCGCAAAGCCTTCATCGGCAACCCGCACCGACAGACCTGGATATTTCGGATTCATGACCGGTTGCATACTGGGATAAGTCCTCATTCCTTGACGCAATCGACGGTGTACTGCCGCCCATTGCCTTCGTCTTCATGTTGCAGTCCATGCACATCGGCGACAAAACCGGGAAAGCTGCTATCGAACGTGCGGGCAAATTTCAGGTAGTCGATAATCGAGCGCGTCGATTCGGTAAAGCGCTCGCCGGGCATGATCAGGGGGATCCCTGGGGGATACGGCACCAGCATCACGGCAGCAATCCTGCCTTCCAGCAAATCTATCGGCACAGCCTCGACCTCCCCACGCACCAAATGATCGTAGGCGTGAGCCGGCTTCATGGCGATTTCCGGCAGTACCGTGTACATGCGTTTGAGATGTTTGGCAGTCGCGTTGCTGCGATAGCAGGCGTGCAGTTGATCGCATAAGTCTCGCAGGCCCATGCCGCGATAGCGCGCCGTGTCCTCTTGCGCGACACATGGCAGGCACGTCGCCAGACTGACGTTGGCGTCGTAACTGCGCTTGAACTCCAGCAACTCGGTGAGCAGCGTGCTCCATTTGCCTTTGGTGATGCCCATGGAGAACAGCACCAGAAATGAATACAGCCCGGTCTTCTCTACCACCAGCCCGCGCTCCCAAAGGAACTTGCTGACCACGGCTGCCGGTATGCCCTTCTCGCTCAGCGCTCCACCGGCGTTCAGACCCGGCATCACCAGCGTGACCTTGATTGGGTCGAGCAACACGTAATCGTCGCTGACTTCACCGAATCCGTGCCATTCGGCATCCGGTTGCAGCAGCCAGTCTTGCGTTTGCACACGGTCGATGCCTTCGACGCCCGGCGGCTGCCAGATCGAAAACCACCAGTCATCAGCGGCAATGTGCTGCCGCAAATTGGCCAGCGCACGGCGGAAACTCAAGGCCTCATCAAAGGTTTCCTGCAACAGCGAGCGCCCGGCCGGGCCTTCCATCATGGCCGAGGCCACATCCAGCGAGGCGATGATGCTGTATTGCGGCGAAGTGGAGATGTGCATCATGAACGCTTCGTTGAAGCGATCCCGGTCCAGTTGCCGCGCGCCGCCGTCCTGCACATGGATCATCGACGCCTGACTGAACGCGGCGAGCAGCTTATGGGTGGAATGGGTGGTAAACACCAGCGGACTGTCTTCGCTGCGCGAGGTGGCCATGCCATAGCGCCCGGCGAAGAACTCATGAAACGCCGCATAGGCGTACCAAGCCTCGTCGAAATGCAGCACTTCGACGCTGTTGCCCAGATTCTGCTTAATCAGTTCGGCGTTGTAACAGAGGCCGTCGTAGGTCGAGTTGGTGACCACCGCCAGTTTGACTTTCGGTGCGCGGCCCTTGGTCAAAGGGCTCGCGTCGATCTTGGCCTGGATCGATTCGCGGCTGAATTCGCTCAGCGGAATCGGACCGATGATCCCCAGCTCATTGCGCTCCGGGCACAGGTACAACGGAATCGCACCGGTCATGATGATCGCGTGCAGCACCGACTTGTGGCAGTTGCGATCCACCAGCACCAGATCATCGCGAGCGACCATGGAATGCCAGACGATCTTGTTGGCGGTCGAGGTGCCATTGATCACGAAAAAGGTGTGATCAGCGCCGAAGTTACGCGCCGCCCGTGCCTCGGCTTCGGCGAGTGGGCCGGTGTGGTCGAGCAGCGAACCGAGTTCCGGCACCGACACCGACAAGTCCGAGCGCAGGGTGTTTTCCCCAAAGAACTGATGAAACGCCTGCCCCACCGGGCTTTTGTGATACGCCACGCCACCGCCGTGACCGGGAGTGTGCCAGGAGTAGTTGGAATCGGCGGTGTGTTGCACCAGCGCCTTGAAAAACGGTGGCAGCAAACCGTCCAGATATTTGCGCGCCGCCCGCGCGACTTGCCGGGCCAGAAACGGCACGGTGTCTTCGAACAGGTAAAGGATGCCGCGCAATTGATTGAGTTCGGCCATGGCATCGGCCGGGGCGTTTTCCAGAGTCACCTGCTCGCCCAGGGCAAAGATCGGCAAATCCGGCGCACGCACCCGCGCCAGGCCGATCAGTTCGGCCATGTTCTGCAAAAGATGCGAGTTGGTGCTGGCATCCTCGGCGGCGATCAGCATGCACGCGAGGCCATGGTGGGTCGAAGCCACCAGACGCCCTTCGGTGTAGTCGGTGGCCGAAACAATACTGAAACCTTCCTGCTCCAACTCCCGGGCGATGCCACGGATACGGTCACCGGCGACGGTATCGGCCTTGATGTCGCGATGGACGATCAACACCGGAAACTTCAAATCTTTGTACATGGGGCTCAGTGTCCTGAGGCAGCGGATTCAAATCCGCCAATGCACTCAGGGTAGAGGGTTGCAGCGAAAGTGGCGAGGGTGGCCAGTTGGCTTCATGGCGCCAAAAGCAAAAAGATCGCAGCCCGCGCCAGCTCCTACAGTGGATTGCATTCCTACGCAGGAGCCGCCGAAGGCTGCGATCTTTTGATCTTCAGGCCTGAGCGTCGGCTTCTGCGATCTGCGTCCACAGCGCAGGACCGCCAGCGGATTTGGCGATGATTTCCAGACGCACCAAGTGAGCGGCCAGTTCATCCTCAGTGGCGCGAATGATCCGCGCTGGCTGGCGATCAGCCGGCAGACGACGGATTTCCGTGGCGGAGTTGTCCGCACCATCCCCAGTACCATTACCGTCGGAAGCGTTGCCGGCCAGCGACAGGCTGGTCTGCCCCCCGGTCATGGTCAGGTAAACGTCGGCGAGAATCTCCGAGTCGAGCAAAGCGCCGTGCAGTTCACGGCCGGAGTTGTCGACGCCATAACGCTTGCACAACGCATCGAGGCTGTTGCGCTGCCCAGGGTGACGTTCCCGGGCCATCATCAGGGTATCGAGGATCGAGCAGTGCTGCGTGATGTCGGCGCGATCCTGCTGGCCCATCAAGGCGAATTCGTTGTTGATGAACCCAACGTCGAACGCCGCGTTATGGATGATCAGCTGCGCGCCCTTGATGAACTCGAAGAACTCATCAGCGACTTCGGCAAAGCGCGGCTTGCCCACCAGGAACTCGTTGGTGATGCCGTGGACGCCGATGGCGCCTTCATCACTCTCGCGATCCGGTTGCAGGTAAACGTGAAAGTGCCGGCCCGTCAGGCGCCGACCGATCAGTTCTACACAGCCGATTTCGATAATCCGGTGACCATCGGTCACCGGCATGCCGGTGGTTTCGGTATCGAGTACAACGGATCTGGTGGCCATCAGTGCTCAGCTCTCAACGGGTCAATCGTGCAAAAACGCGGATCTTAACACGCTCGCGGCACACGTCGCGCGCCGCTGGGTGATCGGCACACATGCTGTTTTTAACAATCATTGGCAAAGTTCATAAAGTCTGCCGGGAATCGTCTTGGTAGCGTGCGCGGCTGGTTTCCCACGGATGTGTATGAGGCTTTGCGGGAGAAGGCCAGAGCGCGAGAGTGGCGCTCTGGCCTGCATGCGGAAACAAGAGTTCACGGTATTACTTGTCGGACTTGATGCTGGTCCAGACCCGCGTGCGTACGCGCTCAAGTTTTTGCGGCAATGGCTGAACCACGTAGAGGGTTTTCAGCGCTTCAGGGGTCGGCGTCAGATTCGGGTTGCCGGTGATCTCTTTGTTGATCAGCGCCATCGAATCCTTGTTCGCGTTCGGGTAACCGAGGAAATCACTGATCGGCGCTATCACCTTCGGATCAAGCAAGGTGTTGAGGAATTCGTGGGCTTCAGCGACGTTCTTCGCGCTCTTTGGAATCGCGAAGGTGTCGAACCAGATCGGCGCGCCCTCCTTCGGCAAGCGCCAGTCGACCACGACGCCGTTGCCCGCTTCTTTGGCGCGGTTGCCGAACTGATAGAAGCTCCCCGAGTAACCGATGGCCACGCAGATGTCGCCGTTGGCGATGTCGGTCATGTATTTGGCCGAGTTGAAATAGGTGACGTACGGACGAACCTTGAGCATCAACTCCTTGGCTTTTTCATAGTCGGCAGGATTCTGGCTGTTGGGGTCGAGCCCCAGATAATGCAGGGCCAGCGGCAGGATTTCCGACGGCGAATCAAGCATCGCCACGCCGCAGGATTTGAGTTTTTCCATATTCTCCGGTTTGAACACCAGATCCCAGCTGTCGACTGGAGCGTTCTCGCCAAGCGCAGCCTTGACCTTGGCCGGGTTGAAGCCGATCAACACGGTACCGACCATGTACGGCACGCCGTATTGGTTGCCGGGGTCGTTCTTGTCCAGCAGCTTCAACAACTCCGGATCCTGGTGACTCCAGTTCGGCAGCTTGGACTTGTCGAGCTTCTGGAACACGCCGGCCTTGATCTGCGTGTCGAGGAACTGGTTCGACGGCACCACCAGGTCGTAACCGGAGTTGCCGGTCAGCAGTTTGGCTTCCAGGGATTCGTTGGTATCGAAGGTGTCCCAGGTCACTTTGATGCCGCTTTTCGCGGCGAAATCCTTGGGCACGGACGGCAGGATGTAATCCGCCCAGTTGTACACCCGCAGTTCGCGCTGCTCAGCCTGGACGGCGCTGGCCAGCAGCGTCAGCCCACACACGGTGGCACCCAGAATGCGTTTCATCGTGACCATGGTTGTTTCCCCAGAATGCGACGTGAGTTCGATGGTTTTTATGTTCTGTACACGGCAGCGGCTGCAAAGGTAGCCGAGGGCAAAAAAGGTTCAGCGTTTCGTTATAGCTTTGATTCTTGCTGACAGCGCAGCCGGAGCACAGTGGGCGATGGGCCAAAAGGGGATCGATGTGGCCAATTTGAATGACCGCCGGAATGCGGAAACAATAATGCCCGGCGATTGGCCGGGCATTATTTGTACTGCGGGCGCAGATCAGTCGGTGTAACCCAACCTGGCCGCCCTGCTCTGCTGAGTCTGGCCACGCGTCGCCAAGCAGTAATAAAGCGGAACCGTCACCACCAGGCCGACCAGCCACGACAGGTCCGCCCCCTCCACCAGATTGGCGTAAGGCCCGATGTACAGCGAAGTGTTGGCAAACGGCAACTGCACGAGGATGCCGATGAAATACGCCACGATTGCGTGCAGGTTGAAGCGTCCGTAGACGCCACCATCAGCGCGGAAAATCGAAGTGATGTCGTAGCAGCCTCGCTTGATCAGATAGAAGTCGATCAGGTTGATCGACGCCCACGGCACCAGCACCAGCAACAGCGCGAGAATCAGACCGATGAACTCGGAAATGAAATCCGCCGACGCGCCGAGCGCGACCACGCAGCATCCCGCCAGGATCACGCTCGACAGCACCACGCGCACCTTGATGCTCGGTGTCCATTGGCTGGCGAAAGTCTGGATCGAGGTGATGATCGACAGCACGGTGCCGTACAGATTGAGGGCGTTGTGGCTGATGATGTTGAGCAGGAACAACACCATCAGAATCGGCCCCAGCCAACCGGTGGACTGCTTGACTGCCGCCATTGCCTCGGTGCCTTCCGGCGTTGCCAGCACCGCCACCGCGCCGAAGCTGAACGACAGAATCGTGCCCAGGGTTGCGCCCAGATACGTGGCCCAAAATGGCTTGGCGATGCCGATGTCCGCCGGCAGATAACGCGAATAGTCGGACACGTACGGCGAAAAGCTGATCTGCCAGATAATCCCAAGCGACACCGTCGCCAGCCAGCCGGACAGGTTGAAGCTGCCACGAGTCAGGAAGTCCGCCGGCAAATCATGGGCAAAGATATAGATGAAGCCGGCGAGCAGCGCGCCACCCATCACCCAAGTGCCAATGCGGTTCAGCGTATGAATGAAGTTGTAGCCGATCACGCCAATCGCCGTGGCGGCCAGCGCACCGATCAAAATGCTCAACGGAGCCGGTACCGATGGTGCGATACCAACAATGGATTTACCCGCCAGCACGATGTTGGAAATGAAGAACCCGATGTAGATGATCGCGGCGAAAAACACGATCAACAGCGCGCCATAACGGCCGAACTGGCCGCGACTCTGGACCATTTGCGGAATGCCCATGCGCGGGCCTTGCGCCGACGCCAGGGCGATCACCACACCGCCGATCATGTGCCCCAGCGCAATCGCCAGCAGCCCCCATAACAAATCGAGATGGAACACCTGAACCACCATGGCGCCGGTGACGATGGGCAGTGGCGCAATGTTGGTGCTGAACCAAAGGGTGAAAAGGTCGCGGGCCTTCCCGTGGCGTTCCGCGAGTGGGACGTAGTCGACCGTGTGATTCTCGATCAACGGATCTTGCCGGGACATCTGGGACATATGCATGAACTCGAGTTTGTCTGTTCTTATCGTTGTATGAAGCCAAACCGGGAGGACTCTCTGGTCGCCCCTCAGATGCAAACCATATTATGGTATTCCAAACATTTCACAAGACTGATCCGTAGTTTACAGCGCTATCTGATCCGCCATCCTCGCTGAAACAGCGGCCTGGCAAATAGCTTAAAAGCCCGTAAACGTTGAGTTTCCGACGAACGCAGCACGTTTATCGGTTCAGCTTAAAAGCCCTTGCAAAGATTATTTTGTGGTATACCATCAGACCAACAAACACATAAAAATAGCGTCACACCACTCGAGGACTGTCCAATGATCGATGCCGCCATCTACAAACAAGTCATGGGCTCGTTTCCGTCCGGCGTCACCGTCATCACCACCCTGGATGACGACGGCCAGATCGTCGGCCTGACCGCCAGCGCCTTCAGTTCGTTGTCGATGGACCCGGCGCTGGTGCTGTTCTGCCCCAACTACAGCTCCGACTCCTATCCAGTGCTGATCAAGAACAAACGCTTTGCGATCCACTTTCTGTCCGGCGGTCAACAAAACGAAGCCTACGCGTTCGCCCGTAAAGGCAAGGACAAGGCGCAAGGCATCGAGTGGACGTTGAGCGAACTGGGCAACCCGATCCTGGCCAACGCGACGGCTATCATCGAATGTGAGTTGTGGCGCGAATACGAAGGCGGCGACCACGCCATCATGGTCGGCGCGGTGAAGAATCTGATCGTCCCCGAGCAGCACACCGGGCCGCTGGTGTACTGCCACGGCAAGATGGGTGCCCTGCCCGCTTTCGCCTGATCCCTACGATTACCACTCCGTCAGGTCCGCACACGACCGGCCAATAACAAAAGATCCGAGGAAGCGTCATGAAATTTTCCCTGTTCATCCACATGGAACGCTGGGACGAAAGCGTCAGCCACCGCCAACTGTTCGAAGACCTGACCGAACTGACCCTGATGGCCGAGGCCGGTGGTTTCAGCACCGTGTGGATCGGCGAACACCACGCGATGGAATACACCATCTCGCCAAGCCCGATGCCGCTGCTCGCCTACCTCGCGGCCAAAACCACCACCATCCACCTCGGCGCCGGCACCATCATCGCGCCGTTCTGGCACCCGCTGCGCGTCGCCGGTGAATGCGCGTTGCTCGACGTCATCAGCAACGGTCGCATGGAAGTCGGCCTCGCCCGTGGTGCCTATCAAGTTGAATTCGACCGCATGGCCGGCGGCATGCCTGCCTCCAGCGGTGGCCAGGCCCTGCGCGAAATGGTCCCGGTAGTCCGCGCCCTGTGGCAAGGCGACTACGCCCACGATGGCGACATCTGGAAATTTCCGACCTCCACCAGCGTGCCGAAACCGATCCAGAAGCCCAACCCGCCGATGTGGATCGCCGCCCGCGACCCGGACTCGCACAACTTCGCCGTCGCCAACGGCTGCAACGTCATGGTCACGCCATTGATGAAGGGCGACGAAGAAGTCCTCGATCTGAAGAACAAGTTCCAGACCGCACTGGACAACAATCCGGATGTGCCGCGCCCGCAATTGATGGTGCTGCGTCACACCCATGTGCACACCGCTGATAATCCGGACGGCTGGAAAATCGGCGCAAAAGCGATCTCACGTTTCTATCGCACCTTCGATGCGTGGTTTGGCAACAAGGAAACGCCGGTCAACGGCTTCCTCGCGCCGAGCCCGGAAGAGAAGTTTGCCGGGCGGCCGGAGTTTGAGCTGGAGAGTCTGCACAAGACGGCGATGATCGGCACGCCGGAAGAGATCATTCCGCGGATCACGTACTACCAGGAACTGGGGGTGGATGAGTTCAGTTTCTGGTGTGATAACAGCTTGCCGCATGAAGAGAAGAAGAAGTCGTTGGCGTTGTTTATCAAGCATGTGGTGCCGGCGTTTCGGTAAACACTTTGCTGGCTCGGCCCGGTAAATGAAAACGCCCCGATAGAGTTCGGGGCGTTTTAGTTTTACGTGGGCTCATCGTCCCAGAAATTTCCTGCGGGTGCGTAATGTCCATCTTGGAAAACAGCGCACCAACCAAAGCTACGGTAGAACATTTCAAGATCAATGATCTCGTAAACGTCTTCGCCAATTTTGCTTAATGTAATCAGGCTGCTGGCATAGTGGGTGTATTGGCCACCCGCCCCGGCAACCGCCCGTCGCTCCAGCTCCTCACGATTCCAGCCCGATTCGATACCGGATGATTCAGGGATCGTATCCGCGAAGGAAATTTCGAACTGGTTTGAAACCTTGCAAAGGCAGTGAATTCGTTGCTGTCTGAGCACGTCATCGGAGATGAGGTTGTCAGGGAAATGAATGTTTAATTTCAAATGGCTCAGGCTCCGATGGGGCTACGTTGACCCGGCTGGCTGACATCGTAAACATGCTGCTCGCAACCCTGCCCGACAAACTGAAACTCCACCAGGTAGACCTTGCTTCGTTCCGGCGTAAAAGTACTGTTCAGCGGCCCGCAGCTATAAGTATTGCCAGTGCCCATGCCGTTGGAACGCCCTGACACCTCGAAGGGTTCGTCGGCATTGGCTTGCGTTTCCAGCTGAGGGAAGTACTTGAACGTGGCGCTGTTGGCCGCTTCGCTGACTTTGGCGATCCAGCCGAATACCTTGCCCCGCCCGGAATCCACCACAGTACCCAGCACTTCCATTCGTTGATCGGGATCTGCAGCACGGCGAACCGAGAACTCGACAGGGTATCTGTAACCTGTGGCTTTCATGATGACTTTGGCGTGGTGTGCATCTGGCGTTGCCGTTTTTTGCTGAAGTTGGACACCATCCTTTAAAAGACTGGGGGAAGAGTCTCTGACGTTGGAATGGCAGCCTGCAATCAGGAAAATAAAAGGCAGCAAAAGTCCGGCTTTAATCAATTTTTATTACCCTTTTAACGAGGGCAAATTTATCGAGCTCAATAAACCTGCCCTGCAGCAAACGTTAAATGATGTCCAAAAGCTGTAAGTCTGACTTGACCTGCAGAGCATCCTGTTCAGATAACTGCGACATAAGAGGTGCTTACCCATGCACCTCAATAATCCCTTTTATATGGGCAACCGAAAAATCGAAGGCGACCTTCGATTCTCTCCCCGCCGACAACACAAGACCGGCAGTCTGGAGCATTAGATTTTCAACTGGAGCAACAAGACTTTCCTCCATCTCATTTAATGCATAGCCGACTTCAAGTTCCCCTTCAACCCAGGAAAAATCCGATTTTTTGTTCTTCCTGATCTTAGTTCTGCAGCAAATTGGGTAGTAGTAAAACATTCGCTGCATTATTTCTTTATAACTTAAAATCGCTGACATGATTAGCCCCTAAACGGGCCATTTCCGCTGGCACATAAGAGCTACAGACTACGTTTTCGCAACGCTTTCTAAACGTAATCTGTCCGAGGTTATCTGCAATATTCATACCCAGCGAAAATCAGGCGTAATCTCACAAGTCATTCCCGCAAAAACAAGAGTATTTCTAATTTGCAAAACCTTCTCCGCTTGACCGACAAACACCAGAGCAAGATCTTGCTGGAGAGTAGTTCTGGAAGACAAGAAATTACGACCTGTAACTTCAGAAACAGCTTTTACATGGGCTTTATTCTGATAGTCACCCCGGCAGCGCACCTCATACTGAGTCTCGTCCACCTTAATCTCTGGAATGTGGGTTGTAACTACCGACCAGCCGCACTGAGAACATTTTACTCCTTGGGCGCTGCCTTCTCTGTAGACAGACAGCTCTCCTCCACACTGCTCGCACGCCATAAAAGATTGCTTGCTCATTGCGGTTTCCCAGTATTAAACACTTTAAATGTCCCCTGATTCGCCATATCAGGATGATTAAAAAGTGGCGAACTAGGACTTGACTAAGCTCTTGGAGCGACGACCATCATACCATTGGGATATGCCCACACCAAATTGGTAGAAGCCTTAGTAAAAAGGGGACAAACCACGTTTTCGGAGTGCTATCTAAACGTGGCCTGTCCCCACTTTACTCTCCGGAACCCGCGGCGACGTGCTACCTGTATCGCGACACTCCTCCTATAACCCGCCCAGAAGCTTCTTGTATTTCTCACAAACCGAACTGCTGGACAGAGTGGAATCGTCCACGTCATTTAAAACACAAGGCCAAGCTCTCGCAAAACTCAAAAAAATCTTCAAATACATTAACTTCGCGTGTTCAGTATGATCTAGGTTAATCTCAATTATTGTCTGCGGAGTAGCCCCGAGAGCATCCTGCCATTCTTGCTGATCTTCGGCATCATAAAACTCATCAAGAATGTCTTTTGAATGCAAGGCCAACCAAATATCTGAATCACCCTCACCAACGCTACCGCGAGAAGGCTTTCCGGCACTCACGAACCCGCCATGTTCTTGGAGCACGGCTTTAAAATCGCCCGTGCTCAACTTTGCTGATGAAATGATCATTGCCGACAATGACATAATTAAAGCCTTCCTCTGCTGGCACCATACAAAAATAGCTGACCCATGGTATTTATCACTTTGATACCTATTTTCTCGTAGGCTTTTATCTACAGTGCTTTATTCATATTTGGAGCAAACAGAAGGAAAACGGGGAGAGACCATATTTTCGAATTACTCTCTAACATTGTCTGCCAACGCCTTGTCACGACTTTGAAAGAAGAAAATAAGGTTCAATCCTTTTTCTTCTTTCGCCTTTTGATCTCCTCCATTTTCGCAAAGAGCCACATTCCGCTTCCGCCAAAGAAGCCATAGACAAGCGAAAATCTCAAGGAAATCAACAGATCATCACCACTAAAATCCCAAACCCCATGTTTACAATAGATAATAACCCCGCCTATCAAACTCCCAAGCAATCCAACGAGGTAAAAAAACACCACCGCCCTCAGAACCAGCACTGGGTATAAACGAAGCGTGACCTTGATTGAATTCACCCCTCACTCCATAAATATTTAACTGTATACGCTACATCCTCCGAGATGTTTGCCCCAGTAAAATTACCTTTCAACGATAGTGACAGACCACGATTTCGGAGTAAAACGTGATGCGTCCCAATTTACTCATAAGAATCGGCTCCCATTTACCCTTTAAATAATCACCTTTATAGTTTTTACCAACCTAGATGCGTCGCTTAAACAGTCAATATCCTCACTGACGTCAGCTACTCGAACCAAAGCATCAATCGTATCCCTAGCGGCCTCAACATTTGCAACCCAAAAATCCGCCTCGATATCTGCGAGTGCAGAAATCAATTCACCATCATACCGTTGCCCTGCCAGAACATCTTCCGACAAAAAACGCGTAGCGATAGTTAATAGATTAGCGACAAACAAATTCTGTCTCAAAGCTCGACATATATCGCCGACCTCAAGATTCTCAAAATCCGTATCACGAACAGATAGATACCACTCACTCAAAGAGTGACATATGGTCCTCTGGTGAACAAGCAACCGAGTATTTTTTTTCCAACTCTCGAAATGTCATATTCCTGTACCATTCAGGTCCAATTCGATTCGGCTGATAGGATCCAGCTCTTGAAGAAAACGGGGACAAGAAAACGGGGACAGACCCTGAGGGATCCCCACAAATCTACTTCAGGCTCTGCGCCTGATGATGCACCTCATCGCGCAGAGCTTTCTCCAATTTTTCCCAGTCTTCGCTGCTTCCGAACTCTGTGCATCTACGCCAGTATTCCAGGCCAAGGCGCCACAATGAAAGCACTCGTCGTTCTCTGAGGCTGTTGCTTTGATATCGCCGCTCCAAGTTACTTTGGCGAGCCTGAAGCCCCGTTAAAAAGAGGAGGTAATTGGCGAGAGCGGCAATCAACAGCAGTATCTCAATACGATGCAGGCAATGGCTGCGATGTAGATTCAGGCCCAATCCCAAGTTCTCACTTTTCACATCCGTGAAACCTTCCTCAATTTGCATGCGTCGTTTGTAAATCGCCACGATTTTTGCCGGACTCCACTCGCCCTGAACTAAATTGCTGGCCAGCAACCACGGTTCACGCTCACGTCTTGCGGACTGTCGACTGAGCTTACTCTTGGCAATTGAACCCGTGACGCGTTGGTGTTTGCGGCCCTTGACGCAGTGCCGTACGCAATACAAATCGATGAAGTGTGGGGCGCTTCGCGTCATCTCGACACGGCCAAGTGCCTTGGGTGAGGCGGCAGCCAATGCATACAAATTCTTCACCGGTTGCCAGTCAGCTTGATCGCGACGATAAAGTTCGCGATTCCTTATCCGCGCGACGTAATACCAGCCCTGCGCGGCGACAGCCTTCATCCATGGTCGCCGAAAACCCGCATCGGTGACCAGAATCGGGATGCAGTCAACAGGTAGCAATTCGGCCAGCGTTTTGAGTAGGCGATTTTGATACTTGGGACAGCTCTCGCGCTCATGAACGCTTTCATAAACCGGAAATGAGCGCCCCGCCAGAGGGATCGATGCTCTTAGCAAAAAGGCTGTGCCTGAAGCGTCAATTCGAGACCAGTCGACCAGGATCAAAGGATGCTTCAACGAACCCAGCAATGCCCGAAGCATTACCCAATAGAACAATGGACGCTCTGATCTCAAGTGTTGATTGCCCAGCAACCGATCCACGCGCTTGATCGAATGCTTGGGATAAGCACGCCCCGTCATGAAGCGACCAAGAGCGGTCAGTGTCAGTCGACGTCCATGCAGTAACGAACTGACACAACTCATCAGTGATGTCAGGCGGCGAGAATGGATAGAGGGCAGTGCTTGAGCGAGCGCTCTGTGCAAAAATCGGATGGCTTGTATGGGTTCGGTTTCTTGTATTTGTGTGGTGCAAACCAAGTTGCCGACTCATGCAGGCCTCTTCAATATTCCAACTTCTTGATTTTCTGTAAGAAAAATCGGGGATCTCTCAGGGTCTGTCCCCATTTATCCCGGTTATTTATTCACGGATTCACCACCTCGCAAAGTTAATGATCACCGGACGACTGAGCGGGAGCGGGAGGAAAAACCACATTTTTGAAAACCAGCAAAACATGGCTCATGTCCAGCCTCTCTAAGCAAATATAGCAAGCCTTATATCTTATTCAGACTTTATAACCCGCAGACAGCATCTGAATGAGCAGAGCGTCATCAAATTGTTGATCCGACATCCCTCTAACCGACCTAATACTCTTCCAATGCGATATCGCTGGGAGCGATTTTACTATCCAAATGATCAAATTCATCCAGAAAGATATTAGCCAAAGAGTATTTATCCAAATCAGGATCTGCCTCCAGCTTTAATTTCGGGAAGGTTACCTTCTGCACTTTTGTCTGCGCCCTATTTTAACTACGGCTGCCAAAATGTCAGGCAAACCCCATATTCATCGAGAAGATCATCAGCAATTTCAAACTGAAATTCCCTCTCTGGGAAGGAATCGGATAACGCGCGACTCCAATATCTAGTGATCTGCTCAGCAAATAAATGACAAAGACGATAATCTTCTTCCGACAGACCAACCTTAAATACGGGTCGGCCCGGCGCGTCTTCCCACTTAGAAAAAAACTGATTTATTGAAAAAATATTTCTGTATCGCTCAACTTCTCTGCGCGTTGTACTTTGTTCCAACACACTGGATTCGGTCTCGACCAGCCCCTTCAAATGAAATTTTTGCGGGTCGTATTGCTGAGCGTCTGGCAGCCAGAAAACGTGCCCCTCAACCTCAATAAAATCAGGAGAGAGCAACCCTATAACAGAAATTGCCTGCTCCAATGAAACCAAGTTTCCTACATATGAAAAAAACTCGCTGGCTCCAATATCCGAAACAAACAGATTCAACGACTCTTTGGGAATATTACCCTGATAAATTTTCATCAATTCAACCCTAAGCTATCAAGAACCGATTGAGGGACATTCCCCTCGAAGGCTTTTGTATCACTTCCCTTCTTTGGAAAATATGGTCCATTCAGTGCTTGGTTCCATTCGACCACCTTAATCCGAGAGTTAGACACGTCATAGAGTGCCCGCCCCTCAGGACCATAGACAACAACATGCCCATTTCCAAGATTGGCGTAAGAATTGGGTGTTTGTCCTTGCAACGGATATTGAACACCACCGCGCGCTCCTGTGACCGTCACATTCGTTCCCGTGAGCCCCTTGGTAAAGTCTAAATCAATAATGTTACCGGCAGAATCCGCAATGAACCTGGGTGTATTAGGAACGTTAGTAGTTCCTTTTACACCACTTAGTGTATTGACAACATCTGCGCCAACGCCTCGGGGCTCAGTTCCAGCGTAGTTTTTCCAGTCAGGATGATACGGATCCAGCTTCATTTCATCCGTGATTTTTGTTATTGCACCACCTCCTGCTCCTTTTGTAGCACCCAGCGCCTCCTCAGTCTTCCCAACCAATTTGGTACCAGCGCCGATCCCCCCTGTCAGAATGGTCCCAGCGATCTCAGCATGATCACCCAGCATCGTTTTATGGTGAGAGTTCAGCTCGTCCGTATGGTTCGAGTCCTGGACAATTGCTCGCTCCTCACCGTTCAACCCGCCATTGGTGTCGTAATCCTCCAACGCCAGCGTCCCGCCTTCTGCAGCGTTCGTTTGGCCATTGCACTGATCGAATCCCTCACACTTGAACAGTTCAGCACCACTGGTCTTGGCGCTTAGCTTCGCGTAAGCATCTTTCACCTTCTGTCGGCAAGCTGCTAGATCTTCGCTGGCTCTACAGCCTTTCAACTCTTTGACGAGGTCGTCTGCCTGCTGGTGATTCAGGAAGTTGTACTGTGTCGCGTTGTTGGTGGGGAAACGGGGACAGACCACGTTTCACTAGATGATCGATTTTTTCGGCCGTCCCGGGCTCCCCCGCTGCACCCGACGACCGATCATTGCCTCGACATCAACAGCAAACTTTGAACCACCAAAAACATTATTTCCATTGGTCGCGTCACGAATCTGGTCAACCAATTCTGATTCTAAGTCATTTTTGAACAGTTCGCGGTAAGCATCTGCCGGCTGCCCGCGCTGCCCTCCAAGCGCCAAATACTGAGCATGAGGCGTAACAATGTGCGATCGTTCTGATTGTGCGTTAACACGGTAACTTGACCAGCGATATTGTGCCGGATGATTTACCATTTTCGCTCTGACTGGATTCATTTCGATGTATCGATAACAGCACAACAAATATCGTTCACTCTCAACAAGGCATGAGCGATACCGGCCTTCCCACAAACTTCCGCTGCGACGATACGTACGATTTACATATTGGACGTATCTCTGGCCGACACCTTTCATCAGCAGGCTTGCGCTGTTGGCATTATGAGGGCTGACTAACAAATGAACATGATTGGTCATTAAGCACCACGCATGAATATCACAATCATTTTTAGAGGCCTGTTCGACCAAAAGCTCCAGATAAAAAAGGTAGTCCTCCTCGGTAAAAAAACAGGCAGATTTATTGTTTCCTCGCTGAATCAGGTGCAGTGGTATACCTGGTATCAAAACTCGGGGTCTACGCGGCATCGATGAATCCTTTCAATTGGTCGAACTGAAAGCTTAGCGCGCCGCAAGGCTCAAATGACGGCAAATTTTTATGTGTTATTTCAGTCAACTACATTACACGTGGTCTGTCCCCATTTATCCCTCATGGGTTCGGTTTCTTGTATTTGTGTGGTGCAAACCAAGTTGCCGACTCATGCAGGTCTTTTCAATATTCCAACTTCTTGATTTTCTGTAAGAAAAATCGGGAATCCCTCAGGGACAGACCACGTTTTCGAAGTGCTTTCTAAACGTGGTCTGCCCCCATTTATCCCTGTTTCATCTTTATCCACAAGAGGTAAAACTTTTCAACAAATCCATTTTATCAACGTCTAGGCATGACACTTCAATTGATAACAATTCACCTCTTGAGGAAACCCCAAAACTCACTGAGCCATTTCTTACTAACTGAACAATGTCCTGCTGCACATCAAAGACGATACATGCTCTATCGGCATCCACAAACAGATCAAATCCAACACTGAAATCATCTAAAAATCTATTTGAATAACTTTCACGACTCGCCCACCCGTCCACACAAAAAAGCGGAACCCCGACGTCAAACGCGCAACTTCCCACCTGACATTCGTAATGCTGCAATGCCACAGAAGGAATAGTTACAACCGTTACACTTATAATCTTCCCAGTGGAGGCACTTAAACCGACTTCCAAAAGAGAGTCTTTACCATTGCCCGCACGCCAATAGAGGGGCGACGCATCGCGGCCCGACCCAAACCGAACTGTCAAAGGCACGTATTCATCGACTTCGACAACATTGCCTTCACACTCACCAATATCATTAATTTTCAGCATGATTATTTATAAAGTGCATGTTTAACTACCGGAAGCGGCTCTCCGGGACGACCAGCGCTGATAATCAATTCCCATCGCCCCACCTGCATTACCTCCCCATATTTAATTCCCTGTGCTGCAGCGTTGTTAAGAGCAATCTGGAAACTGCTCAGCATCGCTTGGCTAGCCAACGAAGATGAATGCGAGAGCCCATTGCGCGTCAAAAATTCTTCCATATGCTTAGTGGCATTTGGATGAACCCAGAAACTACCACCATCTGTAGAAATTTCAAACGATTTCGGGATCGATGTACCACGCAACGAAGGATCAGTAGGTTTGACCTTATCCCAAACTGTACTCGTTAATTTTCCTCCGCCCTTACCTCCACCCAGCATCCCCCCCATGACCGCTAACAGATCACTAAGCCATCCGGCCTTCTCAGGTGAAACTCCTCTATTTATCAAGTCCAACTGTGACTGCGCTTGAGTCAAGGTCGTAATAGCGGAGTTATTTTGGAGCTGCAAGCGATGCAGATCCTCCTTGAACATCGAAGGAATACTATCGTCGAAATACATATGCGCGAGGCGTTCTTGCAGACTGTATCGATCGTGGAGCAAATCACCATAGTACTGCACACATTGTTCTGGGCTGATTTTACACAAAGAGGCAAGAGCATCATCATCTGCAACCGACTGATTTCGAATATCCTTTTTGATCTTTTCGCAAGTTTCTTTTGATTCGCAGGTGCGTGCGGAATTTTCAAAATCGTCTAGTTCTTGGTGCCCAGCAAAGTTAAATTGAGTCGCGTTATTGGTAATCCAAGCCGTTTGTTGCAACGTGCTTGCATCTGTATTACCTAAAGCGGCAGCCGAAAGAACTCCAACAATCTGTGACCCCATCAGCAATAAATTTGGATTGCCCTTGAACCAACTGCTCATCTCTTTAACGAGGGCCTCATTCGCTCCAGCCGCCAACGCGCCAGTCGCAAAATCCCCACCGGTCATTTCCGACAACAACCCGCCAACCGCAGCATGAATGATGACTTTGGTAGCGGTGCCATCATCGACCAATCCTTGTGTGAGATCACCCACCAAGTTGAAGCTGAACGCAGCTACTGTATTGAAGAGCGCGGTTTGCAGTAGATCACCAATATCTGCATCGCCGCCCACTGCCTTGGTGATCAACGCAGAAGTACCGCCTTGAAGGATCTGGCTTCCCGCGAACTTGCTTACACCTTCCCACGTAGCTAATGACGTCCCGGCGTATTTGCCGTTCGCGTCGAATTTCACGCCGGTTAGTTTGGTCAGATATTCGGACATCAATCCGGCCGTCAGCCCGGAAATCACATAGCCCTGCAGCGCATCGGATGAAGTAACGTCCGCGAACACCGCTCCAAGATTTCCGCCGTTATTGATGAAACTTGTCGTGGCATTTGTCGCCGCGCCGGTAGCCACAGCCGCAAAAGTGGCAGCCCAGAACGTGCCCATCCCACTCAAGGCCGTCAAAGCTGCCGGGCCGACCACCGCTGCCATCACAATCGCGATGATCATCTGCGATGCCGGGCCAAGACCCGAATTCTCGTACTTGAACGACTCGTGAATTTCTTTAACGAGCCGCCAATCCACATCCCCCCGCGCCTCGGCTTCTTTCAACCATGCCAACTGCGGGTCAGCCTTGACCATGCTGTCGATGGTCTGGCTGACGGATTGCTGATTAACATCCTTGATATCAATCTTCAGCCCATCAACAGCCTTGATCACGATGTTGCCCTTGGCAATCATCCGTGTCTGGCGCAAGGTTTCGTCGGTATTACCACGGCCTTTAGAAGACACCCACGCAGCATTGTTGTCGGTCTTTGTATGGCTTTCATTGTGAAGGTCTTTGACCCCTTCAAAAGTGATCCCCCCACCGCTGTCCAATGTGATGTTGTTGCCACTTTCAAGCTTGGCGACCTGATAAAGCTGATCGCCTCCGCTCTTGAGCGTCAGATCGCCGCCAGACTTAATCTCGGAGCCGACATACTTGTTGTCGGTCACCTCGTCGTGCTGCATCTTCAGCTTGCCGAAGCCGCCCTTTTTCTTCATGTCGTACAGCGAGTAATCGGTGTCCTGTAAAGCCAGGATCTGCAGGTTGTCGCCGGCCACCAGATACGCTTCATCACCTGCCGTTACACGGCTGGAAATCAGACTCAGATCCTTCCCTGCATCCAGCCTGACGTCTCCGCCCGCCGTAATACCAGACATGACTTGGGAAACGTGGTCCTTCTGCCACGTTTCTTTCTTGTTTTTCGAGTTCGAATGTTCCTCATCGGCGGCCGAGGTAATCACCAGATTCTCGGTAGCCTTCATCGATACATCACGCTTGGCATCAATCTCACTGGCAATGACATTGATATCGCGCTTGGCATCAGCCTTGAAATCACGCCCGGCATCAATATCGGCGCCCAGTTGCGTGACACTGCTGACGGTTCCCCTCCAGCCCAGCGACGCGCTGTCGTTAACCTGCACAGAGGCCACATTGACATCGCGACCGGCGTTCAACGCCATGTCCTGGCCGCTCTTCATCACGCCGCCGACGATGTTGATGTCCTTGGCCGCTTTGACGGTCAGGTCGTTGGCAGCCTCGATCCGGGCTGCGTTATCGGCAAAGTCCTGATGCCGGGTGACGGTGCCGTACTGGTCGTCCATCGAGGTGATGGTCCGCTCGTTGATCACATCGCCGGTGCGGGTGGTCAGGCTCACATCGCGTCCGGCGATGATGCCGCCGGCCTTGTTGACGATGTTGTTGGTCGCCAACAGATCCAGACGATTACCCGCCTCGATCGAGCCACTGTTGACCAGGTCCTTGCCCGCCGTCGCCGACAGGTTATTGGTCGCTTTCAACGTGCCGACGTTATCGAGGTTTTCACCAGCGATCAGCGTCACGTCGTTACCGGCAATCAGCGCCCCGGTCGGGCCGAGACGACCATTGGCCTGGGCCAGATAGACCACCGGCACCAGCACTTTTTCGCCATTCACTTCGTGCTCTTCGAGCCAGACGATGTCGTGGGTCAGCGCGGCGACTTGTTGCGCCGTGAGACCGACGCCGACCGACAGGTTGAGCGCGTCCTTGCTGGCGATGGCGTTGTTCATCAGGTACTTGAACATGGCCTCGTTGGAGGTCTGGCCGTCGAGGAAGGCCTGACCGGTGCGGGCGGTGACGGCCTGCTGGATCAGCCGCTGTTCGTAAAGGCCATCGCCCAGACGCTTGGCGCTTTGGTCGGGGTTGTAGCCGAGGTTTTCCAGCAGGTAGTCCGAGCTCATGAACGACTTGAGGTCGGTGAGTACCGGGTTGGTTTCGATCAGGTATTTGTGCGGGTTCGAGGGCGCCATGGTGTCTGGCAGGCCAGTGACACGGGTGACCGGACGGGTGTCGATCGACTCTTTCATGTCGTTGCCGCGGTTGGGCTTGCCCGTGCCTGCAGAACTTTCCGGCACTTTGACATCGACCGAACTGGCGACTGCCTGAACCGTGCTTGGGGTACGGTGGAACGTGTCCACGGCGCGGGTGCTATCTGACACCTGCGCAGGGGCATCGATGAACAGATTGCGCGGGCCGCCGCTGCTGGCGGCGACCATATGGTCCTGGGCATTCACCGACTCACTGCCGACCGTCCACGTCGGTGCTGGCCCGGTGTTGCCGGCAGTGGCGCCGCTGGTGCCCTGCCCGCTCAGCCGGAACAGACCGTTCTCGCCCGTCGGCAAAGAGAAGCCAGGCAGGCTCAGCGGATTGACTTGCTGTTGCGCAAGGTCCGGCGGCAGTTGGCTGTTGATGCGCACAACGACAGTGCCGCTGTTTCCGACCGCAGTATCAGCAACTTTGTTGGTGCCACCGGTTGAGCTGTAGTCCTGATGGATAACGCTGTTTTCAACTTCCCGGGTGGCGGTAATCGAGACGTTGCCACCTGCCTGAATCACTGCGTTGCGCGAGTTGTTGGTATCGGAAGTACCGGTACTGTTAACCGGGGTTTCGAGGGCGACACCTTTCGCGTAAGGGGCCAGTTCAGCAGGTATCGCTAACAAATTATTCGGGTCATACAACGATGGCGTTGAAGTCTCGAATCCAGCACTGAAACCGGACAGGGCCTGATGATATTTTTGAATGCTGAGGTTTTCGCCAGTCTCGGCATCGACGATTAAGACGCCACTGCCAACTGTTTTAGCGATCGCTTTACGGATCAATTCATCCGGTCCAGAGACGTAATACACAAACGGGAAATCAGGGTTGTTACGCTGGTTGTACGGCATGATCACGTTGGCCATGAATTGCGCCGTGGTGCCAGTGCCCATTTCGAAGTTGTAATGGCGCGTGACTTCGACGGTTCCGCTCTTGGCTCCGATATTCTTCAAGCTGTCGGCGGTGATGGTGATGTTGCCACCCGCCGCTACCGTGCTTTTGCTGTTGAGGAACGTGCCACCTGTGAACGTAAAATCCTTGCCGACGTTGAACATCGCCGAGGCGCTGGTATCGGTGTCGAAGAATTGGTAAGTCTCGCGAGTGGCGAGGAAGTTGTTGAAGGTGCCGCCAACGCAGTCACCACAGCTGGCTGCAATCAACCCGGAGATCAATTTGCGTTCAACCGATGCCGTCGGTCCTTCCGTACGGTTCTCGAACACATCGGCATTGATCGTGAACCCGCGCCCGCTCTCCATCGAGCCGGAAATGTTGTACACCCCCGCTGCCCGTGCTGCGCCGCCATACCCACCCATCATCACATCGCCCAGACCGTAGAAATCACCGTGCTGGTTGGTCAACGTGCTGACGCCAAGCGTCATGTTGTTGCCGCTGAAAATCAGCCCACGGTCATTGAGCAACGAAGGCGTGTTGATGATGAGGTTCTGCGCCGCGCCCAAGGTGCCGTAGTTGGCGACGCTGCCCGCGTTGATCGTCAGGTCTTCGCTGGAGGTCATGCGTCCGGCGTTGGTGAGCTGCCCGCCGACCTTGATGGTCGACGTTGCACCTACCGCGGATAAAACGGGGACAGACCACGGTTTCGGAGTGCTTTCTAAACGTGGTCTATCCCCATTTATCCTGTGGCGACTAGGGTTGGAATACTGGTGCAGCGGTCGTGGCTCAAAGTCTCGAAAAACCTTGGAGAGACTTGAGCACGCGTTGCGAGACGAGGTACATCAACAAGCTCAGGCATTGGGATAGATTTGTGGGGATCCCTCAGGGACAGATTTATTTTCAACCTGCGAACTCAGCGTAGATAAAAATATATCAGTCCCCTTTCCCCAGTAATTCATTACGGATTTCAGCACCCCATAAAATGAATGGGGGCCAAACCATAGAAATGTCGGCACCCGGAGTGCCAACCACGTTTTGCATAAGAACTAAACATGACCTGTCGCATCTCCAAATCGAAGACAGCCAATCCTTATTTCTTATTTATATATTATAACCTGCGGATCGCATCTGAATGAGTACAGTGTCATCAAATTGTTGATCAGACATTCCTCTGATCGACCTAATGCTCTTCCAATGCCATATCGCTGGCAGCGATTTTGCTATCCAAACGGTCAAACTCATCAAGAAAAATATTAGCCAAAGAATATTTATCCAAATCAGGATCAGTCTCCAGCATCATGTTCAGCACCATGCTAGGCGCCTGTCCACCCAGGATTTTTGATAACAAACTTCTATTTTTCCGAAAGTGACATATGTAACACCACCAATAATTTCAATTTTTTCGACTTTCGTAAATCCGTATTTTTGGCATAACTTGCCTATCCATGTATTTAGGGCTGCATTTTCTTTAAGAAAACGGGGACAGACCACGGTTCACTAGATGATCGATTTTTTCGGCCGTCCCGGGCTCCCCCGCCGCACCCGACGGCCGATCATTGCCTCGACATCAACAGCAAATTTTGAACCGCCAAAAACATTATTTCCGTTGGTCGCGTCACGAATCTGGTCGACCAATTCTGACTCTAAGTCATTTTTGAACAGTTCGCGGTAAACATCTGCCGGCTGCCCGCCCTGCCCTCCAAGCGCCAAATACTGAGCATGAGGGGTAACAATCTGTGAGCGTTCTGATTGTGCGTTAACACGGTAACTTGACCAGCGATATTCTGCCGGATGAATTACCATTTTCGCTCTGACGGGATTCATCTCGATGTATCGATAACAGCACAACAAATATCGCTCACTCTCAACAAGGCATGAACGATACCGGCCTTCCCACAAACTTCCGCTACGACCATACGCACGATTTATGTATTGGACGTATCTCTGGCCGACACCTTTCATCAGCAGGCTTGCGCTGTTGGCATTATGAGGACTGACTAACAAATGAACATGATTGGTCATTAGGCACCACGCATGAATATCACATCCATTTTTAGAGGCCTGTTCGACCAAAAGCTCCAGATAAAAAAGATAGTCTTCATCGGTAAAAAAACAGGCTGATTTATTGTTTCCTCGCTGAATCAGGTGCAGTGGTATGCCTGGCATCACAACTCGGGGTCTGCGCGGCATCGATGAATCCTTTCAATTGGTCGAACTGAAAGCTTAGCGCGCCGTAAGGCTCAAATGACGGCAAATTTTTACGTGCTATTTCAGTCAACTTCATTAAACGTGGTCTGTCCCCATTTATCTGGAGTAGATTTGTGGGGATCCCTCAGGGTCTGGCCCCGTTTTCTCTCGATCAATGAGTTTGGTCTCGTTGTGAAGGATGACTACTTTGGTGACTTTAGCCGCTGAGGTGGGAAATGAAAGGGCGCCGAAAAGTCAAAACGAACAAGTGGCTGATTCAGGGGCGGATTATCAAGGACGCGCGAGAAAAGCTGGTTTCTCGAGTGGGCATAATCGGGCGCTATCTAGAGATTGTTGCGCATACCACTCTAGAAGAGCCTTCTGGATTGCTCGCTGGAGGCCACGGTGCCGCAATGCGGTCAACTCCAAACTTACAAAAGCGAAAGGACCCTCATGGTTAGTAGACATGGGAAATTACACTCTAAACGTCTACTCACGCCTAAAGTCATGGGATCGCTTCAACAGTGCTAGGAGAAAAGTCAGTGTCTCTGATCGACGATGCTTATGCGTTACATTCTATCTACGAAAACCGCGCGACCGGACTCGGTAACAATGACGACGAGCTAAGCTATCCGCTCTACTGGCATAGCATCTTGGGCGACCCGCGCGCGGCGTCGCTTGCTCCTGCTTGAGTGAAGCGGCACTGGAATCTTGATTGTTGGTGCTGATACAAATTTGATCCAAGATGCTGATTTTGACTTTCCCATAGGTAGACTCTGAAATCCCGCGCAAGATAATCGTTTGCTGAGTATTCGCATGGGTTAATGATTTTTGGCAGTCTGGGTCAAAATATCATCAGCGCCAACATATGGCGGGTATATCGGCTCAAAGTTCACCAAGTTGCGCGTTATAACTTGCGCCAATACTATTCGACTATATGTCAAATTATATTGCAGGTTTACGCTGTTAGAGGGGGATTAATCCTTTGTTAAGATAAGTACCATGTTAAGAACTCAAAAAAGCTTTTCCATTTTAATTCGTACTCTCCAGCTAAAAACTCATCTCGCTTTGCTAGGTCGAAATCTAAAACTTCGCCGTTATTTTTATCATATAAATAGCATCCTTCACCTTGAATTCCAGTGAGGCCAATAAAATTCTCAGGAAGCTCCCATACCTCATGGATAAAGTCTGTGCAGGCCTCTATTTCGTTGCTTGGCTCAACTATGTCGAGAAGCTCGATACTTGAGGTGCTTCCCTGAAAAAAAGTAATTACGTAACTTAGAAAGAACTCTCCAATTTCACTGTCTAGGCTTATGCCCAATGTATTCAGTGCATGAATAACGGAGTCTTTGTTTTCTCTATGGATATCGCCGGGTTGTTTTTCAATAAGCTTGACCAGGTGGCTGGGAATCATTTTTCAACCTCTGCTGCTCGATCTTTACAGTATTGTGGGACTTCTTTTTCAAAGGCCTTTCTATCTACAGGGAAGTCAGGATGTTTACTGTGCCCATATGGATGAATGGCTTCTCTACCTTGGCCTTTTAGAGTGCGTAGATGAGTTTTCATGGATAACTCAAAAAGAGGTCCTTTTCCATTTTGTCTTGAGTGATGAAGCTGAAGTTGCTGAGGGACTCCATCCTTTAATACGTAAGGTGCGCCACCTTTTTTGGCTCTATCTCGATTGGAGATGCCTTTATGTTCGAGATCCCAGTCAATATTCTGCTGATAGACTTTATACGTGTTTCCTGTCCCATTACCACTAGCTTTCCATGTCGTCTCAGTCTTGAAGAACTTAGGGTTTTTCCCGTGTTCAGGGCCTGGAGCGTCTGGTGTTCCTTCACTGACTTTGGCTTTACCAATCGGATCTTTTGGTCCGCCCCCATCTGTCCCTAGGCACTCCAAGCCCAACGGGTCCACCCACCCCGTAGGGTTAGGCACGTATTGGTAGTTATTCAACCCCCCCGCCAGCTTGATCGGGTCAGGCGTCAAAAACCGCCCCGAGCTCGGATTGTAGTAGCGATGGCGGTTGTAGTGCAGTCCGGTTTCCGTATCGAAGTATTGACCTTGGAAACGCAGTGGGTTGTCAATTTCGGAAACGTCTAGCGCATTTAGATTGCCGTACGCCCGGTACTTCGCCGACCACATGATCTCGCCACTGTAGGCGGTCAGTTCCTGTGGGGTGCCGAGGTGGTCGAGCTGGTAATAGAACGGCGTCGCCTGGGCCGGATAAAACGGGGACAGACCACGGTTTCGGAGTGCTTTCTAAACGTGGTCTGTCCCCATTTATTCGGATTTCACCGGCCAGTGCGTTGAGAATGCTGTCGGTGGCCATCAGCTTGATGCGCTCATTGGCTTCGACCAGGCCGCCCTGATAGAGGCTGCCCTTCACATCGACAGAAAAGTCTTTGCTAGCGCTCAACGTTCCGACAGGTCATCGACGGATGAGGAAACAAGTACAGTCACGTGTGTGAGAGCATTTTTATCGTGGTCTGTCCCCTTTGCGTTCCTGATTTGGGTGGGGGTGAACGTCTTGAAATGTTGGAAGCAGCTCAGCTCTGCGTGATGAGGTGCATCATCAGGCGCAGAGATTAGAGTAGATTTGTGGGAATACCTCAGGGTCTGTCCGATTTCCCATCTCTACTTCAATTACGCCAACAAATGCTCACAGCACACTAACCTTAGTGATTGAATAGTTCAAAAATCCACCTCGCCAGAATTTCCGGCGACGTCGTTTCCTTCCGAAGCTGCTCAACACCGCGATCTCTCGCAACAAGGGCAAATTTGCCCGAGTCAGAGATCTCAATATAGGGAGCACCAAACTCCTCTATTTCAGTCCCTAAGGGAAACACCTTATAGGGTTTCCCTTGCTCATTCGCGTAATTAAAAAAACAATGAACTACTTGCTCAAGCTCCACGGATTCCACTTACAGTTTCCTTTATGGATTTGATATACCCGTTCAGCAACAGGGGAAGGGGACAGGTTTATTTTCAACCTGCGAAGTCAGCGTAGGATTTCGTTAATTTTGACCGGCCGTATCAGCCCGACGTCAAGACCCCGACCAAACGTGTATTCAACGTACTTTTCAGTCTCTGCGATGGGGGAAACGGAAAACGGGAAAGACCACGTTCTCGGAGCAATACTCAAACATTAAACGCACCCACCATTCAAACTTGTGCTTTCGGCTTAAAATCATCAACAGTTTTATTCCGCTCACTCATTAGAAACATTACGACTTTGGAGTCGAACCCTATCAAAAACTGAATAGCATCATAAATTTTCCACCCATGCAGGTTTGGTTGATCAATGATGGAGGTCAAGTGTTCCTCTACCAGAGGTAGGTATTCTGAAAAGCCCCCGCTTTTCGCAAAGTCAAAAATACCTGTTATTTCAAAGGGCAACCTATTCGCTAACAAAATAATTTTTGCCAGAGGTGCATACACCTGTGCTCTAGCAGCGTCTATTTCTCCACGATCGGCCACATTGGCAAAATAACTGGTTATTGCCATGAGTATTTGACGATAGGTATCATCGTATCCATGCAATCGATGTGTATAAAACCCTTCGATATCTTCAGGTTTGCTCATAATAACTTCCAGAGCATTCAACCCATCACGAATGCCCCAACTTGTCAGTAGTTTCGCAGCCTGAAAATGCTCCTCGATGTCACTGGTAGTACGGAGCAAGTCCAAAACGGCATCAACTCTTTCCCGAGGAATGTCCTCTGGATCCAAGTCACCTGCTACCACAGCGTAATCTGCACCATCTGGAATACTATTCAAAAGCTCATATGTCTTCGGGCTCATAAAGTCCTACTTTTTTACCGTTTTAATATAGTCGGCTGGCACACAACCCTTGATCAGGCATTCTCCATCACGTGTGGCGTTCCCCAAGTCCCTTTCCGCGCTCATCAACGAGTCCTTGTTTTTATTGGATGGGTTATTTGTATATCGAGTGCGCGCCGCATCAACTTTTGATTGTAGCTCCGCCGCCACCTGTTGACTTGTCAAAAATTTTGTATCTGGCAATGCACCGGAATCAATATCTTGCTGCAGTCGTTTGACGTCGATCTCTATTTTGTTAGTGCCATAATCTTTAGGGTTCGACGTCGCGCTTGGATCGGTAACAGATATGTATGGCGAATTTTCAGGGCTACCACCCCGCACGTGCGATTGAACGCTACCGGTCCCGTCGATGTTTGGCGGGACCAGATCGCCGTTTTCATTTATATGCGCTTTAGGTTTGCCGTTTCCATTCACCGTCGCACTGAAATCATTATCACTGCGCACAACGGTATCACCTGGCTCCTTTGTACCGCCACTCCCGTTACTCCCGGTTTTGGGCAGGTCCGCTGTTTCTGAGGCTCCGGTCTTAGTCGTTCCTTTACTGCTACCGGGCCTACCACCACCCGCAGTATCTGCCAATACTTCTGCAGCATCCCCCCAAAAAGCGCCCGCCTCACCATCACGCTGAACAACAACCTCTCTCGTGATCGTATTTTGTGCAGCCTGGTTATTCTCGGTGATGACCCAGCCCACAGTTGCAGCCGCACCTATATCCCCGCTGAGCCGGAGTTGCTCTGCCAGTTCTCGGATTTTCGGTGCATCGGCTTGCAGTTTTGCCGAAAGCTGGTTGCAGGCCGTTAGATTTTTCTGGCAAAGGCTGCCCAGCTCTGCATTTCTCTGCTCATCCAGATCGGCATAGCGTTCCCGCACTTCTGTTTTGCAGGTTTCGGATGCGCACTTTGCCTGCTCATCGAGCATTTCCACGATTTCGTGGTGCATCAGGTAGTTGTAGTTGGTGGCGTCTTTCGCAATCGTGGCGCCGTCTTGAAGGTTACCGTTGCTCACGGCAGCTGCAGCTACACCCACCAATTGGGAGGACATCGACAACAGGTTGCTGTCGTTCTTCACCAACGTGGCCAACTGGGTAACGAGGGCCTCATTAGCGCCAGCGGCCAATGCACCCGTTTTGAAATCACCACCCGCAGCTTCGTTCAGCAACCCGCCAACAACTGCGTGCAATGCGATTTTTTCGAGACTGCCGTCCTTCCAACCCTGACTAGCAGCAAAGTCGCCCACCGCATTGAATGCCGCCGCATTCAGGGTGCTCAACAGAGCACCTGTCAATGCGTTACCAAAATCCGCATGCTGACCAAGAGCCCCACCCAAGACAGTCGAAGTGGTGTTCTGCAACAGCTGGTTACCGGCGAAACGGCCGATACCTTCCAGACTGCTCAAGTCGGTCATGACTTTACCGGTAATCGGGTTCGTCGTGGTCTTGAGAATGCTGTCGAAGTAACCAGCGGTAAGGCCAGCGGTCACTCCGGAAATCACGTAGCTGGCCAGTGCATCCGAGGAAGTTACATCCTGGAACACAGCTCCAAGGTTTCCGCCATTATTGATGAAACTGGTAGTGGCATTGGTGGCGGCTCCAGTCGCAACAGCAGCAAGACCTGCAGCCCAGACTGTGCCCATACTCGCGCTCAGGGCAGTCAACGCTGCTGGCCCGACAAATGCCGCCATGACAATCGCGATGACTATCTGTGAGGCTGGGCCTAACCCAGAGTTGTCATACTTGAACGACTCATGAATCTCTTTAACGAGCCGCCAGTCAACATCCCCGCGCGCCTCGGCATCCTTCAACCAAGCCAATTGCGGGTCAGCCTTGACCATAGCGTCAATCGTCTGGCTCACGGACTCCTGATTGACATCCTTGATATCAATCTTCAGCCCATCAACGGCCTTGATCACGATGTTGCCCTTGGCAATCATCTGTGTCTGACGCAAGGTCTCATCGGTGTTGCCGCGCCCTTTGGCCGAGACCCACGCGGCGTTGTTGTTGGTTTTGGTATGGCTCTCATCATGCAGATCCTTCACCCCTTCAAAGGTGATGGCGCCGCCGCTGTCGAGAACGATGTCCTTGCCGCTGTCGAGCTTGGCCACTTGATAGAGCTGGTCACCCTTGCTGACGAGCGAGAGGTTGCCACCGGTCTTGATCTCGCTGCCCACGTGGGTGACCTGGGTGACTTCGTCGCGCTTGAGTTTCAGGCTGCCGAAGCCTCCCTTCTCTTTCATGTCATAGAGGGAATAGTCCTTGTTCTGCGCGGCCAGCAGGTTCAGATCATTGCCGGCGTAGACGTAGGCTTCATTGCCTGCGCTGATCTTGCTTGCGACCAGCGTGGTGTCGCGTCCGGAACTGGTTTTCACGTCGCCGCCCGCGATGAACTCGGCGGCTTTCTGGACGGTGTGGTTGTCTTCTTCGTGGACGCGTTTCTTGCCATCCTTGCTATGGGTTTCGACATTGTTTTCGTCGCCGGCCGAGGACATGTAAATGTCGCGCTTGGCGTCGGCGTTGAGGTTGCCTTTGGCTTCGGCGGTGCTGGCGACGACGTTGATGTCGCGGCCGGCATCGAGCTTCAGATTGCCGCCGCTTTTCACCGTCGACGCAAGGTTTTCCACGGTGGTGGTGACGACCGAGCGATGGCCGCCATTGAACACTTCGTGGAGTTCGTTTTCGTTGCGCGTCGCCAGCAGGTTGATGTCGCGGGCTGCGCTCAGGCTGGCGTCGCCGCCGCTGCTGATGGATGACGAGTTGACCAGATCCTGGCCGGACTTGATGGTCAGGCTGTCTCGCGCGGTGATGTTGCCGCCGTCATCGACCAGCGTGCGCATGCCGTTGCCGTCACGCACGGCGACAGCGGTGCGATCGTTGACGATGTCGCCCTTGAGGCTGGTGAGGCTGACCTGATTGCCGCGAATCTCGCCGGCCAAGGCGTTGCGAATGCTGTCGGTGGCCATGAGCGTGATGCGCTCGTTGGCTTCGACCAGACCACCCTGATAGAGGCTGCCCTTGACGTCGACGGAGACGTCTTTGGTAGCGCTCAAGGTGCCGACATTGACCAGGTCATTGCCGGCAAGCAATTCCAGATCGCGGCCCTGAATCAGGCTGCCGCCGCGCACGTTGCGCGATTCGGCCTGTGCCAGGTAAAGCACCGGCACCAGCACTTTCTGGCCATCGACGACACGTTCTTCCATCCAGACGATGTCGTGGGTCAGTGCGGCAACCTGCGCGGAGGTCAGGCTTACGCCGACCGACAGGTTCAGTTCGTTCTTGCTGGCGAGCGCGTTATCCATCAGATAACGGAATTGCTCGTAGTCGTTTTCCAGGCCGCCAGCGAGGAAACGCTGGCCGGTCTGGGCCATGACCGCGTCGCTGATCAAACGCGATTCGTAGCGACCGTCACCCAAGCGGCGCGCGGTTTCGTCGGCGCTGAAATCGAGTTTGCCCAACAGGTAGTCGGAACTCATGAACGCCGCGGTCTGGGTCAGCTCCGGGTTGGTTTCGATCAGATAACGGCTCTGCGGATTGGTGCTCTGCACGAACATGCCGTATGGGCCTTTCGGCAGACGGAACGTCGAGGAGGCCGTCGGATCGACCGCCGCAAAAGGTACGCCCTTAAAGTCGACCGGGACGAAGCTGATCTGCTTCACGCCATCGGCATCGACGCGTTCGATGCGCGTTACGTCTTTCGGTGCCTGGGTGCTGGCGTCAGTGCTGTGCTTGCCCAGATTGATGTTGATGCCACCCGCCACCGAGGTCTGATCGCTGGACAAAGATCCGGTCAATTGCCCATAGGTGTTTTCGTAAAGCGTGCCATTCTGAATGCTGTTGGTGACGTCCAGTTTGACTTTGCCACCGGCCTGAAGCACCGCCGAGTAGACGTTGTTGCCGTTTTCATTCCAGGTGGTGACGTCGCTGGTCGGGGCGAATCGCGAGTCACTGGAGCGACTGACCAATTCTTCGAAACGCGCCTCGTCGAAGTTGCCCGCCGCTGTCGCCGCGTTGAATGCCGGGATGTCGACGAACTCCATCTGATCCCAGAGGCTGTTGTCGATATGCCCCGGCGTGCCGATCTGCAGCACCCGATGGCCCGAACGCGAGACCGCGCCCTGGTTCAACAGGCTGTCGGCGGTCACCGTCAGGTCGCCGTTGGCCGCCAGCAGGCTGTAGCGGTTTTCCACTTGGTTGGCGTGGATGTTGAAGTTTTTGCCGGCCACAAATCGTGCCGCGCGCGAGTCCTTGAGGACTTGATCGTTGAAGTCAGTGGTGATGGTGATATAGCCGCGTTTCCAGCCATCACCGCCGCCGCAATGCTGGCCGCACACCCAGCTCAAGCTGCCGGATGATTGCCCCGAAGTCATCTCGAATTCAGCCTTGGCGTTTTCCACCGAGACTGCATTGATATCGATATCACCCTCGCCTTCAACGGTGCCCGACAAGTTGCTGAATAACGCGGCACGACCGCCGCCCACAGCGTCGAAGCTCAGGTTGCCGCGGCTGTAGATGTCGCCGTAGAAGTTGTTCAGGCTGTTGCTATGCAGTTTCATCGTACCGCCGCTGAACAGCAGGGTGTCGGCGCCGTTGTAGATGCCGTTGGCAGCGGTGAATTCAAGATTGCCTTGGGCGCCGAGGGTGCCTTTGTTGTTGATACGCGCCGCCGTCACCGTGAGGTTCTGGTTGGCGATCAGGCGACCGAGGTTATCGAGCGTGCCGCGCAGGGTCAGTGCGGTATCGCCACCGCTGACCAGGCGCCCGTCCTGTTGAATCAGATCGTTGGCGCTGATGGTGAGTTTCTGTTGCGCCGACATCCGCCCACTGTTGAGCAGATTTCCGGTCAGGGTCAGCGTCAGATCACTGTCGCTGAGCAGTTGCCCGGCGTTGGTCAGGTTGGCGACATTCAGGCTCAGTGCCGAAGCGCTGGCGATGCGGTCGTCGGCGTTGAGGGTCAGATCCTGAGCGCTGGTGTAGGTCAGGCCTCCATTGAGTTGCCAGGTGCCGACGCCGTTGACCGATCCGACATCCCACACGCCTTTGCCCAGCCCGGTGAGGCTGCCCTGGGTGCCGGTCAGATTGGTCAGGTCCAGATCGAAGACGCCCTGCGCAGCGTGACGCACGCTACCGCTGAGGTTATTGAGCTGGGTCCCGGTAAGCATCAGATCCTGACTGCCGATCTCGATCACGCCGCTCTGGTTGTTCAGGTTGCCGGTCAGTTTGATCTGACTGGAGGCGCCGCCGAGTGCGCGAATCTGGCCGCCGGCGCTGTTGTTCAATTGGCCGCTGGTGAGCATCAGATGGGTAGCAGATTCGATCAGGCCACCCTGATTGAGAATCTGGCTGACCGCTTCGAGCGCCAATCGATTGCCGCTGATTTCGCCACCTGCGTTGTCCAGACTGTCGCCGACGAACACCAACTGATCCTTGGCGAACATCTTGCCGGCCCGGTTAGCCAGGCGGGTTACGGTCAATTTCAGTTCGCCCAACAGGCTGGAGATCAATCCGGCCTTGCCGTTGACTGCGCTGTTATCGAGTTCGGCGCTGGTGATCTCCAGTGTGTCGGCCTGCAGCGTGCCGCCCTGGTTCTGAAGGTTTCCGCTACCGAGAGCCAGCTCGGCGTGACTGCCATTGGCGAGGATCACGCCTTGCTGGTTCAGCAGGGTTTTGCCGGTGATTTTCAGGCCGTCACTGCCCGCAATGATCTGGCCGGCAGCGTTGTTGTTGATCGAAGCGCTGGTGATGTCCAGTCGTTTGCCGCGCAAGGTGCCGCCACGGTTATCCAGTTCGGTGAGCTGATCGAGCAGCAGGCGTTGTTCAGCGGCATCGACCACGCCAGTGACGTTGCTGAAGACACCACTGATTTTAAGTGCGACATCACCGCCGTTGCCGACTATGCCACCTTTGTCGTTGTTGCTCAGTTGGGTGGCGGTCACGTCGATGGTTTTGCCAAGCAGGACGCCGGCGCTGTTGTCGACGACATCGCTTTCGATGTGCAAGTCGGCATCGCTCTGGATTCGGCCTTTGACGTTGAGCAGTTGCGACTGGCCGGGAGCAGCTCGTTTGAGGATCAACCGCGCACCGTCAACACCCGCCGCCAACAGACCGTTATTGCTGTTATCGAGGCTGGCCGCGTGCAGGTCCAGACCATCACTGATGATGCGCCCGCCACGGTTGTCGACGTGGCCGTTCTCAGCCATCACCACTAGTTGCTGCGCCGCGACGACACCGCCACGGTTATCGAGCGAAGCGGCGTGAATAACCACATCACCCTGACCGGCTTGCAACCGACCTAGCGCGTTGTTCAGGTGCTGCTGGACCACCAGCGTAAGTTTGCCGCTCTCCGCGCTGAGGGTGCCGTCGTTGTTGCCGGTGAGGTTGGCAAGTTGCACGTCAACCACGCCGCCCAGCAATTTGCCGGCCGAGTTCTGCAGATCGCGGGCGGTAACGTTCAGGCGATCATTGCCCTGAATCAGCCCCTGGCTGTTGTCCAAGTCTTCGCTGGTGACCACGCTGTCATCGGAAGAAAGGGTGCCTTGGGTATTGTCGAGTGTGCCGCGACTGGTCACTTCGAGGGTTTTGCCGATCAGGTTGGCATTGCGATTGTTGATGCTTTGAGCAACGACGGTCAGGCGAACCGATGCCTGTACCTTGCCGTCGTGGTTATCCAGATCCTGCTCAAGTGCCAGCTCGGCAGCACCGTTTTCGGCACTGATCACCCCTTTGGCGCTGTTATCGAGGCGAGTGGCTGTGACCTGTATCCGGTCAGCCGCCAGCGTACCGCCGTGGTTGAGCAATTCACCGCCGGACACCGCCAGAGTGTTTGTCGCCTGGATTTTGCCTTTGCTATTGTCGAGCCGCTCACGGGCTACAACCTTGGCATCACTCTGACTGGCGCCGATCAGGCCGCCGGTGTTGTCGACTTGCCGGGCATCGATGTCCAGATGGCCTGCTACGATTTTGCCGTCAGCGTTTTGCACATCCCGGGCATCGAGCTTGAGACTGCCGCCAGCGATTTCGATACGGCCCTGATGGTTGTCGAGGCTGTCGACCGACAGCGTCGCCGCCTGACCATCGGAAAAGCGGATCAGACCGTTGAGATTGACGATGGCCGGGGCGCTGATGGCCAGACGGGTTTCGCCATAAATACGTGCGTCGGCGCCTTGGTTGACCAGACGGGTCGCACTCAAGGTGACGGTTTTCGCCTGGACGATGCCGTTCTGATTGTCGAACTGGCCTGCGACCGTGGCGCTCAGCGAACGACTGGCCAACACGCTGCCAGTGTTGCTCAGCGCCGCGCTGTTGATGGACAGATCACCCGTGGCGTTGCGGCTGTTGTCGGCGTTCACCCCGGCTTCGATCACGCCGTTGTTGGTCAATTTGCCGCCGCTGTTCAGGATCACACTGTCTCTGGCGGCAAGGCTCTGCCGGTTGACCAGATCTTCAGCGGTTTGCACAGCCAGTTGCGTGCCGGCATAAACAGCGCCTTGGGCATCGAGACTCTTGGCTTTGACATCGACTGCATTGCTGGCAGTGACTTTGGCTACGCTCAACTGGCCGCTGGCATCGATCTGGATATCACCGGCGCTGGAGGCAAGATCGCCGGCCAGTTTCACACCGACGCCCTGCTCCGTCCCCACCAGTTTGATCGCCCCGGCGTACATGCCGCCAAGCGCCGAAGAATCGATGGCCAGTTGCGGTTTGGCACTGCCATCTTCAGCCCGCGCGGTGGCGGCGAGCGTGTCTGCGTTTACGTCGTTGCGGCCGGCGGTGATGCTCAGGCGTTTGGCGTGAATCTGCGCGTTGATCTGCGCGCTGCGCGTGATGATTTCAAAGCTGTCGACGTTGCTCGCATCCAGTCCGGCGCCGTCGATGGACACACTGCCCTGATCCACCTGAAAACGATCCAGCCGACCATTGTCGAGCACCGGTTTGCCGGTGGTCAACGTCACGCGCGGCGTGTTGATGAACCCGCAGCCGTTACACGTGATGCCATAGGGGTTGGCGACAATCACTCGCGCTGACTGCCCCGCCACTTCTGTGTAACCGCGCAACTGGCTGGGGCTACCACCGTTGACTTCGTTGAGGATGGTTTGCGCAGCAGTGCCACGCAGGTTCGGGTTGCCGAGAATGATCCCGCCCAGTTGCGTCAGTTGCGTGCGCGCTGTGGCGTTGTTGAGGATGACGCCTTCAGCACCAACGTTGTAATCATGAAACTGATTGTGCGAAAGCCCCGTCGCATTGGGCGCGGCGATATTGACGATCGGCACGCCATTGCCCGCGCGGTCGAGTGTGGTGCCGGGGGCATTGACGACAATTCCATCCGCCTGCGCCCACATCGGTTGCCAGAACATGACGTTCGCCAGCAGGAACGCCAGACCGCGTTTTGGCATACCCAGGAAGTGTTCGCGGTGTTTTACGGCAGCAGAAGGCTGACTGGCCAGGCAGGCCAGTTGACGGATGTCCATGTCAGAATCTCGGGGCAGGCAAAAATTAAATGAAAAAATCCAGGCGGAAATAGATCGGTGCTTCGCGCTCGGTCAGCGCGTCCGGTCGTTCCAGGGAGTGGGCAAACGTCACGCTAGCGGCGACGTGCTGGCCACGGGCGAACAGCTCCAGCGAGTTGCTCGACATGCGCCCGTGCTGATCACCGTTGTAGCGATCGCCACGAATCACGCCCTGGTCGTAACCGAGGCTGGTGCCATATTCGGCGAACACCGGCTGTAGCCATTCGAGGGTCACCGGACGGGCCCAGCGCAGGTCGTTGCGCCAGTAACCGCCGCTGTCGCCGGACAGCGATTGATCCTTGTAGCCACGGATCGACGATGACCCGCCAAGGCTGGTGCGCTGCGAGCTGAAGAGCACGTCTTCGCTACGCTGGCCGGTCATCAGGCTGCTGAAACTGAAGGACTCACCCCACACCTTGAACGGCTGCAAGTAGCTCAGGGTGGCGGTGTATTTGCGGTAGCGTGCGTTCGGTTCGCCGGGACCTGGATTGTGGCTGCCCTGCGCATCGAAGGCGCCGATGCCTTCCTGCATGCCGGCGTCGAAGTTGACGAACGCACTGCCGACACGGCGGCCGTGGTTGAAGCCGAACTGCGCTTCGCTGATGCGGTTGCTGCTCAGCTTGAGTTTGCTGTCTTCGATAAAGGCGTTGGTGCGCAGGTAGGACAGGCCAGCGTTGAGCGAGGTCTTGCTGACGGCGTCGCGGTGGATCACTCGCTCGGCGCGGATCTGATGGTTTTCGCTGTCGCCGGTCTGCTTGAAGTTGTAGCCGTTGGCGGCGATCTGCGAGCGGTATTCGCTCTGGCTGTAGGTGTAGCTGAAGTTCCACCAGCCCCATGGCAAGTTGTAATTGAGCATGGCGTTGTTGGAGGTGTGCTGGTGATCGGTCATCGCGTCGTGACCGCCGCGCAGGCTCAACTGATCGGCCAGGCCCAACGGGCTGTCCCAGTCGAACGTCGTGCCCCATTGTTGCTCGCCTGTGCTGCGCTGGCCGTCGTTGCTGCGCGACAAGCCTGCACGCCAGGGTTTCTGTGGGGTGTTGTTGACCAGCACGGTGCTGCCACCGACGTTCTGGCCCGGCGCCAGTTCCATTTTTGCCTGGTTAGAGGGTAGGCGGTTGAGCTGATCGACCATCTGCTCGATCTCGCGCAGATTGACCAATTCACCTGACTTGCCGGGAAACGCCATGGCCAGTTCACGCTCCGACAGCTTGCTGTTCTCGGCGCCTTTCATGCCTTCAAGCTTGCCCTCGACCACCAGCACTTTCAGATGTCCGCCGGACAGATCCTGTTGCGGCAGGTAGGCACGGCTGGTGACCAGACCTTTCTCGATGTAGTAATCGGTGATGACTTTGAGCAGCTCGTTGAGCTGCGGCACACCCAGGCATTCACCGATGTAGGGTTTGAGCAGGCGAGTCTTGTCGCGCTCGGAAAGACTGTCGGCGCCCTTGAGCTCGATGTCTTTGATCGGGAAGCAGCGGGTATCGGTGGGCGCTGCCGGTTGCGTAGGCTTGGCGTCTTTGCCGGGCAGGTCCTTGAGTTCTTCGAGGCGCCGCTGCTGCTCTTCGAGCAGGCGATTCTGGCGGTCGCGAATCAGGTCGGTGTCACCGGGGGTGGGTGCAGCGGCTGCGATTTGGAGTGGAGACAGGCACAGCAAGGCTACGCACAACCTCGCCACGAGGGCGGGTGGGTACATGTTCGATCCCTCGAGACGGAGAATGACATCAAAATAGTGGCGCGATATTAGATGGCCATCATTTTGACGTCAAATATAAGTTTTGTCCGTCTATCGGGGGTTGCCCGCAGTCAAAGTCAGTAATCAACACCCAATCGGGTCGCGACGTCCTGCGGCGCCAGTATGCGACCATCGGCCGATATCAATTCCAGCTTCCTGATCGGCTGACGATGCTTCACATCAACCATCACCGAGCCCCGCTCACCCGGCGCGTACATGAACTCGCCGCCCCATTGCGATAACGCGACGATTACGGTCTGCAAAGCCTTGCCGCGTTCCGTCAGCACGTATTCCTTATAGGCACCACCGTCAGCCGCCAACTCCGTTTGCAGGATCCCCTGCTCTACCAGCGCCTTGAGCCGGGCACTGAGCATGTTCTTGGCGATATCCAGATTTTTCTGAAAATCACTGAACCGGCGAATTCCGTCCAGCGCATCACGAATGATCAACAACGACCACCAGTCGCCAATCAGATCCAGTGTCCGGGCGACCGGGCAGGCATTGCCTTCAAGACTTTTGCGCTTCATTTCAGATATCTCCAGCAGAACGGTCGTTTCATGCGGTTGCATCTTACAACCCCTGAAAACAAATGGCTGCGCGAGCAGGGGCAAACTTAGCACCTGCGTACAAGTTGCCTGTGGAATTTGCGCGGATAGTAAAGGCTGCTAAGTCCACGAATGACCCCAAACGCAGGAGTTTCCATGAGCACGTTCAAGACTCAAGACGGCACCGAAATCTATTACAAGGACTGGGGCAGCGGTAAGCCCGTACTGTTCAGCCACGGCTGGCCGCTGGATGCCGATATGTGGGAATACCAAATGGAATACCTGAGCAGCCGCGGCTACCGCACCATCGCTTTCGACCGTCGCGGTTTTGGCCGTTCCGATCAGCCGTGGACCGGTTATGACTACGACACTTTTGCCGATGACATCGCGCAATTGATCAATCATCTGGATCTGCGCGACGTGACGCTGGTGGGCTTCTCCATGGGCGGCGGCGATGTCAGCCGCTACATCGCCCGTCACGGTAGCGAACGTGTTGCAGGGCTGGTGTTGCTGGGCGCGGTCACTCCGCTGTTCGGCAAGAAAGCCGACTTCCCGCAAGGCGTCGACAAAACTGTGTTCGACGGCATCAAGGCTGGCCTGCTCAAGGATCGTGCGCAGTTCATCGCGGATTTCGCTGCGCCGTTCTACGGCACCAATCAGGGCCAGAAGGTCTCCGACGGCGTACTGACCCAGACGCTGAACGTCGCCCTGTTGGCCTCGCTCAAAGGCACCGTGGATTGCGTCACCGCGTTCTCGGAAACCGACTTCCGCCCGGACATGGCCAAGATCGATGTGCCGACGTTGGTGATCCATGGTGACGGCGACCAGATCGTGCCGTTCGAAACCACTGGCAAGCAGGCGGCTGCGCAAATCAAGGGTGCCGAGCTGAAGGTCTACGCGGGTGCGCCGCACGGTTTTGCGGTGACTCACGCTCAGGCATTGAACGAGGATCTGTTGGCGTTCCTTAACCGCTGACAGCAGGCACTGTTTTTTCGTCAATCAGGCCGGGCATGTCCCGGCCTTTTTCCGCCTACAGGCTGCAAACGTGGTCGACAGTGTTCCGGTGCCGGTCGGCATCGTCATCGGTGCCCCCGGTTCGGGGATCATAGGCATCATCGGCTATCGCTTCATCCATGTGCTCAACCGCATCGGTACGTGGGTGCTGGGGATCGGCTTCGGCTTCGGCTGTATCTTCACGCACATTCAGACCGATGATTTCCTCACCCGTGGCAGCTTCAACCTCTCCGTTGGCGAGCAGTCTTTGAGGTTGCTTTGATGAAAACGCAAGGCCCGCCGTGTGCGGGCCTTGCGTATTGGAGTGTGGTATTTATTTGCGACCAATCACTACCGGACAGGGAAATCCAATGCTGCGAATACTGGGCAGAGCTTCATCGATCAACGTGCGCAAAGTGCTCTGGGCCTGCGCTGAACTCGACATTGCGTTCGAACGCGAGGATTGGGGCACAGGCTTTCGGTCGACCGAATCAGCGGAGTTTCTCGCCTTGAATCCCTGCGCCATGGTGCCGGTGATTCAGGACGGTGATTTCACCCTGTGGGAATCGAACACGATCATTCGTTATCTGGCGGCTAATTTCCAAGGCTTGCACCTCTATCCAGCCGAACCACAAGCGCGGGCGCGGGTTGATCAGTGGATCGACTGGCAGGCTTCGGAACTGAACCGCTCGTGGTCGTACCCGTTCATGTCACTGGTGCGCCAATCGCCGGACTATCAGGACAGCACCGCGCTGGCCGCCGGTATCAAGCAGTGGTCGAAAAACATGGAAATCCTCGACCGACAGCTGGAAAAAACCGGCGCCTACGTCAGCGGCGAGCAGTTTTCTCTCGCGGATATCCCCATCGGGCTGTCGGTGAATCGCTGGTTTGAAACCCCGCTCGAGCATCCGCATCTGCCGGCGGTAAACGCCTATTACGAGCGTTTGAGCCAACGGCCCGGCTTTCTGCTGCACGGACGCAACGGCACGCCGTGATCGACGCTATTTCGCCTTGAACGCCTCACGCCGCGCCTGCCGTTCGGCGGCGTAGGCTTGTTGCGGCTGGCTGATCAGGTCTTCACGGCGCAGCGGCTCACCGCAGTGATCACACAGTGGGCCGAGACCTGCGCTGTGATTGCACTTCTTGTGAGTCATGCTCACCGCCAGGCCCTCCTCCGGTGCTTTGCACCAGGTTTCTCCCCACGCCCGCAAAGCGATGACCACCGGGTAGAACGCCTCACCTTTCGCAGTGAGGTGGTACTCGTAGCGTTTCGGCCGCTCGTTGTACAAGCGACGCTCGACCAGTCCGTCCGCCTCCAGGCTTTTCAGACGAGCGGCGACCATTTGCGGGGTGCCTCCGGTCTGCGCCTGGATCTCGTCATAGCGATGATTGCCCATGAACAACTCGCGCAAAACCAGCACCGTCCAGCGGTCGCCGACGATCGTCTCGGCCCGGTCAATCGGGCACAGGGTCGGCGCAGCAGGACTATCGTTTACAGACATCAGGGCTTGCCTCTTTTACACATACTATGATTATCATATTCACACGATGCCGGGACAAGCCCTCCGCACCGATCAATCCAATTGCCGGAGCAAACAGTCATGTCGAAACCTCTCTATTCACTGGACAGAACCGCTTACCTGCTGGTCGATCCGTACAACGATTTTCTCTCGGAAAGCGGCAAGATCTTTCCGCTGATCAAACCGATGGCCGAGCAGAACGGCTTGCTCGACAACCTGCGCAAACTCGACCGCGCGGTGCGCGAGCTAGACATTCCGGTGGTCATCGTACCCCATCACCGCTGGGAAAAAGGCGACTACGAAAACTGGGATCACCCCACCCCGACCCAATGCAAGATCATGCACATGCACCATTTTGCCCGTGGCGAATGGGGCGGCGAATGGCACCCGGATTTCGCACCGAAGGATGGCGACATCGTCGTGCAGGAACACTGGGGCTCCAGTGGTTTTGCCAATACCGACCTGGATTTTCGCCTGAAGCAGAAAGGCATCACCCACGTGATCATCGTCGGCCTGCTGGCCAACACCTGCATCGAGGCCACCGCCCGTTACGCCTCGGAGCTGGGCTACCACGTGACCCTGGTGCGCGATGCCACCGCCGCGTTCAAGCCTGAAATGATGCACGCCGCCCACGAGCTCAATGGCCCGACCTTCGCCCACGTCATCGTCAGCACCGACGAACTGATCGCCAGCCTCAAGCCACAGGGTGAAGCGAAATGAGCCCGGTGGGCGCTGCGCAGGCCGTCGCGGGCTGAGAGGCGCCAGTCACTCCCCCGCCCGCACCACCCCTCGCTCCTCCAGCAAACGCACAAACATGCTCAGACTGCGCGACACCGTGCCCCGCCGCCAGACCAGCCAGGTGGTCAGATAACGAAAATCTGCCGTCAGCGGCCAGACACTCACCGTTGCGCTGCCGGGCATGCTTTGCAGCATTTTGCGCGGCATCAGCGCCAGCCCGGCGCCTGCGCTGACGCAGGCGAGCATGCCGTGGTAGGACTCCATTTCGAAGATCTTGCCGGGTACGGCGGCGTCGGTGCTGAACCATTTTTCGAAGTGATGCCGGTAGGAGCAGTTGGAGCGGAACGCATAAATATTCTCGCCATTCACATCCGCCGCACGCTGGACTGCGGCGTGATTGAGCGGCGCGATGATGACCATTTCTTCTTCGAACGCCGGCACGCCTTCCAGCGCCGGATGCAGCACCGGGCCGTCAACGAACGCGGCCGCCAGACGCCCGGACAGTACGCCATCGATCATCGTCCCGGACGGACCGGTCGACAAGTCCAGATCGACTTTCGGATGCAGTTGATTGTACGCCGCCAGCAATTCGGGGATGCGCACCGCCGCCGTGCTTTCCAGCGAACCCAGGGGAAACGCGCCCTGCGGTTCTTCACCTGCCACCGTGGCCCGTGCCTCTTGAACCAGATCGAGAATGCGCCGTGCGTATTCAAGAAAACTCCACCCGGCGGGCGACAGGCGCAAACGGCTTTTCTCGCGAATAAACAGATCGACGCCCAGGTCCTGCTCGAGCTGCTTGATTCGCGTGGTCAGGTTCGACGGTACGCGATGGATCTGCGCCGCGGCGGCACTGATGCTGCCGTGTTCGGCAACGGCTTTGAAGATTTCCAGCTGCACCAGATCCACAGTCATTCTCCAATCGTGAAAGAAACGATCTTTATTATTCAGTTTCCAGAAAACTAACGCCACCCTACTCTAGGCCCATCACATTCGACACGCAGGACGAAAGCCATGAGCCAGATTTCCAGCCAGACCCACGCCATCTCGATCAACCCCGCCACCGGCGAGCAGATCGGTCAGTACGCCTTTGAATCCGCCGAAGCCCTCGATGCCGCGCTGACCCGATCCGCGTTCGGCTTCTCGAAATGGAAGCGCAAGCCGCTGCAGGATCGCTCCCGCGCGCTGAGTGCCCTTGCCGGTGCTCTGCGTGAAGGCGCCGAAGCCATGGCCACCATGATCACTCTGGAAATGGGCAAGCCAATTGCCCAGGCGCGAGGCGAAATCGAAAAATGCGCCAAGCTCTGCGAGTGGTACGCCGAACACGGCCCGGCCATGCTCGACGCCGAGGCGACTCAGGTCGAAGGCGGCAAGGCGCGCATCGAATACCGCCCGCTCGGCCCGATTCTGGCAGTGATGCCGTGGAACTTCCCGATCTGGCAAGTGCTGCGCGGCGCAGTACCGACGCTCCTCGCCGGCAACACCTACGTGCTCAAGCATGCACCGAACGTGATGGGCAGCGCCTATCTGCTGCGTGATGCCTTCAAGCGCGCCGGTTTCGCCGATGGCGTGTTTGAAGTGCTCAACGTCACCCCGCAAGGCGTTTCCACCGCCATTGCTGACCCGCGCATTGCCGCCGTGACCCTGACCGGCAGCGTCCGCGCCGGCATGGCCATCGGCGCCCAGGCCGGCGCTGCGTTGAAAAAATGCGTGCTGGAACTCGGCGGCTCCGATCCGTTTATCGTGCTCAACGACGCTGATATCGACGAAGCGGTGCAAGCCGCCGTGATCGGTCGTTACCAGAACTCCGGCCAGGTCTGCGCCGCCGCCAAGCGTTTGATTATCGAAGAAGGCGTCGTCGAGGAATTCACCCGCAAATTCGTTGAGGCCACACGCAAGCTGAAGGTCGGCGATCCACTGTCCGCCGACACGTACATCGGCCCGATGGCGCGTTTCGATCTGCGTGACGAACTGGATCAACAAGTGCGCGACACCCTCGAAGAAGGCGCGACCCTGCTGCTGGGTGGCGGCAAGGCTGAAGGTGCGGGCAACTACTACGAACCGACCGTGCTGGCCGACGTCACCGATCGCATGACCTCGTTCAAACAGGAACTGTTCGGCCCGGTCGCCTCGATCATTACCGCCCGTGACTGCGCGCATGCCATCGCCTTGGCCAACGACAGCGAGTTCGGCCTGACCGCAACGATCTACACCGCCAACGTGCAATTGGCTCAGCAACTGACCAGCGAACTGGAAACCGGCGGCGTGTTCATCAACGGCTACTCAGCCAGCGACCCTCGCGTGACCTTCGGTGGCGTGAAGAAAAGCGGTTTCGGCCGTGAGCTGTCGCACTTTGGTGTGCGCGAGTTCTGCAATGCGCAAACTGTATGGCTGGATCGCAAATAATCCGGACAGCCTAAAACCCTGTGGGAGCGAGCTTGCTCGCGAAGAGGGAGTGTCAGTCAGCGTTGATGTCGACTGATACGCCGCCTTCGCGAGCAAGCTCGCACACAGGTTGTGTGGTTCAGTTTTTGAAGTCGGTGGACAGTGCCAACTCGTTCCACTCGGCCAGTTCTTGCGCCACCAACCGATTCTTCGCCTCGATTCGCGCAACCGTGTCGCTACCCAACGCCAGGCGTTGTGGCGGATTCGGTGCGTTGACCAGCGCGAGGATCGCCTCGGCGAACTTCAGTGGATCACCCGGCTGCGCGTGGTTCGCGGCCTCGGCGAAGGTGCGCATTTTGCCCACGGTTTCATCGTAATCGGGCAGCACCAGTGCGGTTTTGATCAGCGACTGCTCATCCAGAAAGTCTGTGCGGAAGAAACCCGGTTCGACCACCGTGGCATGGATACCCAGCGGTGCCAGTTCCTGGTAAAGCGCTTCGCTGATGCCTTCCACCGCAAACTTGGTGGACCCGTAAACGCCCCACCCCATGTACGCCTGATAGCCGCCAATTGAAGAGATATTGATCACATGGCCACTGCGTTGCGAGCGCATATGTGGCAGCACAGCGCGGGTCACGTTGAGCAGTCCAAACACATTGGTGGCGAACAGGCGCTCGGTCTCGCTCGCGCTGGTTTCTTCCACCGCGCCCAGCACGCCGAACCCGGCGTTGTTGATCAGTACATCGATGCGGCCGAAACGCTTGACCCCTTGCGCGACCGCTTGATGCGCTTCCTCTTCTCGGGTCACGTCGAGACGCACCGCCAGCAGATTCGGGTGATCGCCGAGGCGATCAGTGATGTCTTGTGGGTTACGGGCAGTGGCAATCACCGCGTCACCAAAATGCAAGGCGCGTTCTGCGATGAGTGTGCCAAAACCACGGGAAGCTCCAGTAATGAACCAGGTACGCATAGCAACTCCTCCTGTCAGCGACCCTTGGCGACAGTGCCGGGTCTTCTCGATGAGTTGATGCGACTTTAAGCGCGTGTTACTGATGTGATAATCCCAGCAATTTTGCATGACTTTGTGAAAGGCATTCACAGATGAAATCACCCTCAGCGGCAGACCTCTCGGTGTTCCTGTGCACGGCGCAGCATTTGAATTTCAGCAAAGCAGCGATTGAACTTGGCCTGACGCCGTCGGCTCTGAGCCACTCGGTCAAAGCGCTGGAGAATCGTCTCGGCGTGCGACTGTTCAACCGCACAACCCGCAGCGTGGCGTTGACCGAGGCTGGCGAACGCCTCTACGCGCGCCTGAAACCGGCGTTTCGCGACATCGATGATGCACTGGAAGACCTCAACCATTTTCGCGACAAACCCTCCGGCAACCTGCGTATCACTGCCGGCCGCCAGGCCTGTGAGCTGGTGCTGCTGCCAATTGCCAGTGAGTTTTTGCAGGTCTATGCGGATATTCGTCTGGAAGTAGTCGAAAGCGATGCACTGCTGGATATCGTCGCCGGCGGTTTCGATGCCGGCGTGCGCTTTGGCAATCGACTGGAGGCCGACATGGTTTCCCTGCCGATTGGTCCGACGATGCGCTCGGTGGTGGTCGGTTCGCCGGCATTTTTTCAGCGCCACGCCACGCCGCAAAAACCCGAGGAGTTGCATGATCTGCCGTGCATTCGCCACCGCTTCCCCAGCGGCGCGATGTACCGCTGGGAGTTCGAACGCGGCGGCATTACCCAGGAAATCGAAGTCAATGGCCCGCTGACCCTGGGCGATGTCAGCCTGATGGTCGGCCCCGCGCTGCAAGGATTGGGACTGGCCTATGTGTTCGAAGAAATGGTCGACGAACATCTACGTTCCGGGCGTCTGGTCCAGGTACTGGCAGACTGGTGCCCCTACTACCCCGGCCTGCATCTGTACTACCCGAGCCGGCGCCATGTACCGTCACCGCTCAAGGCTTTCATCGACTTCGCCCGCGAACGCAATAGTCGCTAAGCGCTTATAGATATTTCAACCAGGCGATGTCGCGACGACGCGCCTTAAGCGCCGAGAACCAGCGCACCGCCGGGAACAAGGCAACCGCCAGCAACGCCGCCGACAGCCACATTGCCGCTACCGAATTGAAGCCAAAATAGCTGCCCTGATTAAGCCCGAACAGCGCAACGCCGATCAGGTAGAGAAGCTTCAAAGCGTACAAGTGCAGCAGGTAGAAAAACATCGGCGCCGAACCGAACACAGTCAACCAGCGAATCCAGCGTCGATCCTGCACCCGCTCGAACGCCAGTAACAGCAACAACCCGGCACTCACCATCAGCGTGATAAACAGCAGCGACGGCGGGTATTTGGTGATGTTGAAAAAACTCATCAGGGTCTGCGGCAGCGTGTCGCCCAGCGCCCACGGTTTTTCGCCGTAACCGTTGACCAGACGCAGTGCGACAAAACCGAGCACCCCGGCGCTACCGGCAATCAACAGACGACGCTGGCGCACCAACACGTCTACGCCTCGGGCAAACCACGGCCCCAGCGCGTAACCCAGGCCGATCACGCCGATCCACGGCAGCAGCGGATAAGACGTGCGCAAACGCAGAGTGTCGCTGACCTCGATCCAGCCGCGGTCATGAAGAACCGCCCATGGCACATGCAGCGCCGATTCCACAGGAAAATGCACACCGTCGAGCAAGTTATGCCCGGCGATGATCACTAGGCTCGACGCCAGCAGCACCGCGCGCGGCAACCAAACCATCAGTGACAGCGCGATCATGCTCAGGCCGATCGCCCAGATCACTTGCAGGTAAATCACGCTCGGCGGCAGTTGGAAGGTCCAGGCGAAATTCACCAGGGTGAATTCCAGCACCACCAGAAACAGCCCGCGCTTGAACAGGAATGCACTGACGTCCGATTTCCCCGCGTATTTCTCGCCGAACAGCCATGCCGACAACCCGGTCAGCAGCACAAACACCGGCGCGCACAGATGCGCCAGCGTGCGGCTGAAAAACAGTGCAGGCTCGGTACTGGCTATGTCCATCGGATCAGAGACCTGGCGATGCAGCAGGAAAGTTTCACGCACGTGATCAAGCAGCATGAATAGAATCACCAAGCCTCGCAGGGCATCGATGGACAGCAGCCGGCCAGCGGTCGATGAGGTAGAACGAGGAAGAACAGTCGTCATGGGTATATCGCAATCGAATGGATGAAGCCGGGTGCTCACAACGAAGCTCCCGCTAAAAACGCGTTACCTTATAACAATTAAAACGATAATCCCAAGGCGAAGAAACAGTGATTTTCAAGAAAATGTTACCGGCGCAAGCGCCTCGCAAGTTGCCCAATGGCCCGAGCCTTCTATAGTGATCAAGTCCCCCGGCCCTCGTGGCCTGCTGTCGAGCGCTGTCCATGGTCAACACAGAACACCTGATCATCTGCGAGCACTGCGATTGCGTGTATGAAAAAGTCGCGCTCGCCAAACATCAGAAAACCCTGTGCCAACGCTGCGGTGGCGTGCTCCAGCGCTACAACAGCCTGACGGTTGAACAGCGTCTGGCATTGACGTTCACGGCAGCGATGCTGTGGGTGTTCGCCAATTTCTACCCAATCATGAGCATCAGCCTCAAAGGCCTTAAAAACAGCGCGACGTTATGGGATTCGGTGCTGGCATTGAGTCAGGGGCCGATCACGTTCATGGCAATGGTCGCCGCCATTTCGATCATTATTGCCCCGGCGTTTCAACTGGTCCTGCTGGCTTGGGTGCTGAGTTTCGCTCTGTCGTCCCGACGTGCGCCCGGGTTCAAGGTCTGTATGCGCTGGCTGGAAACGTTGCGTCCGTGGAGCATGCTTGAAGTGTGTTTGCTCGGTGCCATGGTGGCTGTGTTCAAACTTGCCGGGATGCTGGATGTGTTGCCCGGCATAGGCCTGTTCGCGCTGGCCGTGCTAAGCCTGATGATGATCCGCATTGCCGGCCGCGATATCCGTGACCTCTGGGATATGACATGAATCGACCAGCGACCGCCAGCGAACTCAATCTGTGCCTGTGCCACAGCTGCGGCCTGGCCTGCGACATGACCGATGAGCCGCACGAATGCCCGCGCTGCGACGCCCCTTTGCACCGGCGCAAGACCAATTCACTGACGCGCACCTGGGCCTATTTACTCGCTGCGCTGGTGTTTTATATCCCGGCCAATCTGCTGCCGGTGATGAACACCACCATGCTTGGCAATGGCTCCGACAGCACGATCATGAGCGGCGTGCTCGAGTTCTGGCAGCACGGCGCGTGGGACATCGCCCTGATCATCTTCATCGCCAGTATCGCCGTGCCGGGCGTCAAGTTCGTCGCCCTGTCGCTGCTGCTGATCACGGTGCAGCGCGACAGCGGCTGGGCACGCCGGGAGCGCTCCAGCCTATTCCGCTTTGTCGAGCTGATCGGTTATTGGTCGATGCTCGACGTGCTGGTGGTTGCCTTGGTCGCGGCGCTGGTGAAATTCCAGGCGCTGGGCGATATCGAGCCACGCCCGGGCATCCTGTTTTTCGGCATGGTGGTGGTGTTCACCATGCTCTCGGCAATGAGCTTTGACCCGCGGCTGATCTGGGACAACGCCCCCGACGACGAACCGCTCAGCGATGCACAACCTCCAGCAGCACCTGCAATGGATGGCGCAGCGCCCGATCCGACTGGCGCTTGACCTGGCTGCGGCACGAATAACCGGTCGCCAATGCCTCGCCCTTCTCTGCCGGGGCATCGACTTGACGCGCCCACGATTGTTCGTAGATCACCGCCGAGGTATCGCGGTTACGCGCCTCGTGGCCATAGGTGCCGGACATCCCGCAGCAACCGGTGGCCTGAGTTGCCAGTTTCAATCCCACGCGCTCGAACACTTGCTCCCATTGCCGAGTGGCAGCCGGGGCATTGGTTCTCTCGGTGCAGTGCGCGAGCAAACGGAAGGTTTCAGCCCTGCTCTGGCTGGTCTGTTGCGGCATGACGTCGAGCAGCCATTCCTGCAACAGTGCGACCTCCGGGCATTGCTCCATGCCCGGTACTTTCTGATATTCCTGGCGATAAACCAGCGTCATCGCCGGATCCAGCCCTATCAGCGGCACGCCGACATCCGCCAGCGCTCGCAATTGCTGCGCGTTGCGCACCGCCGCACGGTTGAATGCCGACAGAAAGCCCTGCACATGCAGTGGTTTGCCGTTGGCACTGAACGGTGCCAGATACACCTGAAAGCCCAGACGCGAAATCAACTCGACCAGATCCGCAAGCAGCGGCGTTTCGAAATAGCGGGTAAACGCATCCTGCACCAGCACCACGCTGCGTTCGCGCTGTGCCCGGGTCAGGCCAGACAGGGTTGACACCGTCGCCGGTTGCACCTGCCAACGACGCATCGTCGCGTGGAAATCAAAGCGACTGAGCAACGGCACATCGACCATTCCGCCGACACGCTCAAGCATGCCGCGAACCAACGAGGCGCCCATCAAACCGTTGTACAACGCCGGGATGCGCGCCATCCAGGGGATGGTGTATTCCAGCGAGGCGATCAGATAGTCCCGCGCCGGGCGCAGATACCGGCTGTGATACAGCTCAAGAAACCGCGAACGAAACTCCGGCACGTTGACCTTCACCGGGCATTGCCCCGCGCAGGACTTGCACGCCAGGCAACCCGCCATGGCGTCGTAGACCTCATGGGAGAAGTCTGCGGACTGCGCGCGACTGTTGCGCCAGCGCTGCCACAACGAAGAGAAAAATGCCGGTCGGCGAACGGCATCCGACAACACATCGATTCCCGCCTCGCCCTGCAACCGCAGCCATTCGCGGATCAACGATGCCCGGCCCTTGGGCGATTGCGCGCGTTCGCGGGTGGCTTTCCATGACGGACACATGGCGTCGTCAGGGTCGAAGTTGTAGCAGGCGCCGTTGCCATTGCAGTGCATGGCGGCGCCGTAGCTCTGCCAGACTTTCTCATCGATCTGCCGATCCAGTTCGCCGCGCAGGGTCACCTCGTCAATTTTCAACAACGCCGCGCCGGTGTTGGATGGCGTGGCGATCTTGCCCGGGTTGAACTGGTTGAACGGGTCAAACGCCGCCTTCAACGCTTGCAGGGCCGGGTACAGTTCGCCGAAAAACGCCGGCGCGTACTCCGAGCGCAGGCCTTTGCCGTGCTCACCCCAGAGCAGGCCGCCGTAACGTTGGGTCAGCGCGGCGACGCCATCGGACACCGGGCGCACCAGCGCCGCTTGTTGCGGATCTTTCATGTCGAGAATCGGCCGCACGTGCAGCACGCCGGCATCGACATGGCCGAACATGCCGTATTGCAAACCGTGGCTGTCGAGCAGGTCGCGCAGTTCAGCGATGTACTCGGCCAGGTGCTGCGGCGGCACAGCGGTGTCTTCGACAAACGGCTGCGGCCGCGCTTCACCGGCAACGTTGCCGAGCAGGCCGACCGCACGTTTGCGCATGCCATAGACCTTGTTCACCGCCGCATGACCGACGGCCAGGGTGTGGCCGAGTCGCTCGACAGTGCGGTCACTGGCAAGGTGCTCAATGAAGGCTTCGACCCTTTTCTGCAAGTCCTCGGGATCATCACCGCAAAATTCGACGAGGTTGATCCCCAGGGTCGGTCGCTCGGCGCTCTCCGGGAAGTACTCGGCCACCCCGTGCCAGACGATGTCCTGCATTGCCAGCAGCAACACCTTCGAGTCCACGGTTTCGATCGACAGCGGTTTGAGCGCCATCAGCGCGCGGGCATCGCGCAACGCGTCCATGAAGCCGGCGTAGCGGATGTTCACCAGCATCGTGTGTTTGGGAATCGCCAGTACGTTGAGCCTGGCCTCGACCACAAACCCCAGCGAGCCTTCGGCGCCACACAGCACGCTGTTCAGGTTGAAACGGTTATCCGCCTCGCGCAAGTGCGCCAGGTCGTAACCGGTCAGGCATCGATTGAGGTCGGGAAAGCGCTCTTTGATCAGCTCACCCTGTTCATCAATGATCTGTCGCGCACAGCGATAGACTTCGCCGACCCGATCCTCGCGGGCGCACTGTTCAGCCAGCTCGCTTTCTTCAAGCGGCAGACCGTGCAGGCGCTCACCGCCGCGCAGAATCATGTCGAGCTCGAGCACATGATCGCGAGTCTTGCCGTAGGTGCAACTGCCCTGGCCGCTGGCGTCGGTGTTGATCATGCCGCCGACAGTGGCGCGGTTGGAGGTCGACAATTCAGGAGCGAAAAACAGTCCGGCGGATTTTAGCGCGGCGTTGAGTTGATCCTTGACCACCCCGGCCTGCACCCGCACCCAGCGCTCTTCAACATTGATTTCCAGAATGCGGTTCATGTGCCGTGACAAGTCGACCACGATGCCATCAGTCAACGATTGGCCATTAGTGCCAGTGCCACCGCCACGGGGGGTGATGACCACTTGTTGGTAGGCCGGTTCGGCAATCAGTCGTGCCACCCGCGCCACATCGTCGGCGTCCAAGGGAAACACCGCGGCCTGCGGCAAGCGCTGATAGATCGAGTTGTCGGTGGCCAGCACCACGCGACTGGCGTAGTCGGCGCTGATTTCACCGCGAAATCCACTGGCCTTCAGGGCTTCGAGGAACCGTTGGTAATCGGAGGTCAGGGCACTTGCGGGCGACAGCTGGGCAATCATCGGTCAGGGTATCTCAGGTCAAAATCAGGCCGTGTGGCGGTGAACAGTTGTACGCAACGAATGATTGCGTCAGGCTCCGCCATCTCATGCGTCCATATTCATTGCTGAACGACCTTGGGACAAACGTAAATTCGACCCGCTATCAATGACTTTTCCGAATGAATCCGCGAACGCTCACCCCTTCCATGTCGTTATTGCTGGCCTTCGAAGCTGCCGCGCGTCACGAGAGCTATACCCGTGCCGCCCATGAACTATCGCTGACGCAGAGTGCGGTCAGCCGTCAGGTGCAGATTCTGGAGAAGATGCTCGGCATGCGCCTGTTCTACCGGGAGGGACGCAACGTGGTCCTGACGGATGTCGGACGTATGTATAAACGCGAACTCGCCGAAGCCCTCGGGCAGATCCGCAGCGCGACCCTGCAAGCCATGGCGTTTGGTTCGGGGATTCACAGCCTGCGATTGGCGACACTGCCGACGTTCGGGTCGAAATGGCTGTTGCCGCGACTCAAGGATTTCTACACCGCGCACCCTGGCATGACCGTACACCTGCATTCGCGTATCGAAGCCATCGATTTTGATACCAGCGAGATCGACGCGGCCATTTGCGTCGGCGCGGGTGAATGGCCGGGGCTGACGGCCCTGCCCCTGCACACCGAGGAACTGGTTGTCATCGCCAGTGCGCAATTGTCCGCCGCCGAGCGCGATGACGCCGAAAAGCACGTCGCCGGGCAATTGCTACTCAATGTCAGCAGCAATGCGCAAGCGTGGGCGGAATGGTTCAGCCATCACGGGTTGCCGCATCGGAACATGCGCATCGGACCGAGCTTCGAAATGACTTCGCACTTGATTCAGGCGGTGCGGGCGAACATGGGTGTGGGCCTGGTGCCACGTATTCTGGTCGAGGATGAATTGCTCAATGGTGAGTTGCTACAACTGGGCGACGCGATCACCAGTCGGCGCAGCTATTATTTGGTGTACCCGCCGCGCAATGAGGCGCTGCCATCGTTGAAGGCGTTTCGGGATTGGTTGGTCGAAACGCTTTGAAATTGAATGAAGCGCCCGTCCTGTTTGCGCCGGGCACCTCTGTCATACCGTGTCGATGGACCGATATTCACGACATCAAATCGACTTCCTTTGCCTCCAGCGATTCGTGGGTGCCAATCCGCAGGTCGCTGCGGCGATCAACGAAAAAGGCTACTTCATCATCACTCTGCAAGGCTTCGAGGAGTAACGCCATGACCCGCTATCAGCCACTGAACTGCGATTTGCACGACTATCTGGAAATCGCCTGCATGCGCGGCTATCAATTGGATATCGAGTTGATCGATGGTCAGCGGCTGGTTGCCCGGGCCATCACCACTCGCACCTCCAGCGACAAAGAGGAGTTCATGGTTATCGAACAGGCAGGTGCGCAACAAGACATCCGTCTCGACCAACTCTTCGCAATCACACCGCTTGATGCCAATGCCGAGTTCGGTCGGATCGTGCTCAGCGAAGCATCTTGCGGCATCTGAGGAAAAATCCCGCCCGGATTGAACCGGCGCGGGATTTCTTGAAACGAAGAGGCTTTACGCAACCACGGGAATCATAGGATCAGCAGCCGCCAGAGCGCTCACGCGATCAGCCGCAGGCGGATAGATCCACTGAGTGTTGATCTGGGTTTTCAACGCCTTGCCTTCCTGTTTAACCAGTTTCACCTGACGATCCCAGCCTTCGGTGTACACCGCGCCCCAGGCACCAAGGTCCAGGCAGGTCACGTATTTCGGCTGGCTGTACGGCGTCGGGTCGACACCGAGAATCTGCGCCGCGACGTTGTTGCCAGCATGACGACCCAACGAGATCGCGTGCTGACAGGTCATCAGCGCGTAGTTGCCGATGTCGTCGGTGGCGGCGTAGGCCACATCGCCGGTGGCGAAGATGTCGTCCTGACCGATGACTTTCAGGTGCGCGTCGACGTGCAGGCGCCCTTGCTTATCGCGTTCGGCGGGGATTTGTTCAGTCAGGGAGCTGGCGCGCACACCGGTGGTCCAGATGACGGTTTTCGCGTCGATGTGCTGACCGTCCGACAGGGTCACACCGTTAGCGTCGATTGATTGCACCGAAACGCCCAATCGCCATTCAACCCCCAGCTCCTCGCTGGCCTCGACGATGGATTTACTGATTTCTTCGCCCATCGAAGCACCGATCTTCTGCCCACGATCGACAACGATAACCTTGATATCAGCCTGCTCACCGAGAATCTCGCGCAGACGCGCCGGCATTTCCGTCGCCGTTTCAATACCGGTGAAACCGCCACCCGCGACCACAACGGTATTGCGCGCCTGGTTTTCCGGCAGATTTTTCAGGGCTTTCAGATGAGTTTCCAGGTGAATGGCCGATTCGATCCGGTCCACATTAAAGGCGTGCTGACTGACACCAGGTGTGTCGGGTTGAGCCAGGCCACTGCCGGTGGCCAACACCAGTTTGTCGTAGTGGAACGCTTGCTTCACGCCAGAGGCATCGGTGTAGCCGACGGTTTTTTGCGCGACATCGATGGTCTCGGCCGCCCCTTTGATGAAGTGAACGCCGACCACTTCGAACAGTTCACTCAGCGGCGCAGCCAGTTGATGAGCATTCGGTTCGTAGAATCGCGGACGTACACGCAACTCGGCCTGCGGCGCGAGAACGCTGACTTCGACGTCATCACGACCGTGAAGATCCACCAGACGCGCCGCACTCAACGCCGACCACATACCGCCAAAACCCGCGCCGATAACCAGAATCTGCTGCTTCATTGTATTTCTCCAGAAAAAGCCAAACCGCTGAAAGAGAGGTGAACGATTTGCCGAAAGCCACACACTGCCAAACCAATAGCGCCGACTCTATTGGTCGGACATAAATCCGACAAGTCAGATTTACTGATAGATTTAAACGAAATATTAGATATTAATCGCGCTGGACAACCTTCCAGAAACCTTAGATTTACTGGAGCAATGACACAGAAGGATGCAACTGCATTTGATCTGCCAGATTGCCGAGTCGGCATCGGACTGTTAGCATTTACGACAAATCAAGTCGGACTTTCATATGTCTCTTTACAGCGCAGGCGTCGAATACGGCATTCATTGCCTGACTTTTCTGGTGGGTAACGGAGGTGACAGCCGCGAAGCCAGCGTGCGTGACCTGGCAGAATTGCAAGGCGTGCCAGTGGAATATCTGGCGAAGATCTTCACCAAACTGGCCAAAGGCAAACTGGTAGTGGCGTCTGAAGGCGTGCGCGGCGGGTTCAGCCTGGCGCGGCCGGCCGACGAAATCACCCTGCTCGATATCGTCAAAGCCATCGATGGTCGCAAGAATATTTTCGAATGCCGGGACATTCGCGGGCGTTGCGCGCTGTTTGAAGGCAGTCCCCCGGAATGGGCGATTGAAGGCACCTGCTCGATCCACGCGGCCATGATGACCGCGCAAAACCGCATGGAAGAAGCGCTTTCGCAGCAAACCATTCTCGACATTGCGAGAAAAGTCGGACGCAAGGCGCCAGCGGAGTTCGGCCAGCAAGTGGACGACTGGATTCAGGATCGCCGCGAGAAAAAGGGCAACGTCGGTACCATCCCACTGACCGACATTTCAGACTGACCGCCCCTGAAAAGCCAAAAAAAAGCAGAAACCGTTGATGCGGTTTCTGCTTTTTTGCGTTCATAAATGGCGTTACAGGCAATCGCGCACCGATTTGCGCAACGACCCGGATTTTGCCCATGGCGGCCCTTGGTACAACGACACGCGGCTACCGTCCTTGTACTTCACGATATCGAGAATCTCGTCAGCCGTGATGATGCTTGGCGCAGTAATACGATAGCCGTTGGAAATCGAAGTCTGCGAGGTCTTGGCGACATCCTGTTGCCATAACGGTAATACACAAGCGGCATAGTCCCTTGGCGTCTTGTCACTGGTTTTGCTCACATTGGGCTCACCCGGCACCAACGATGTCGGCAGCGAGCATCCCGCCAACATGGCCAACGCCAGACTCCCGATCCATATTCGCATGGTGTTCCCTTAATCAAAAAAAGCGAATGTAACGCCTAACCGTAGTACACATCCATCGTGGCACCGCGCCCTCAATGAACATAGGACAATTTTTTACATCGATCAGGCCAATGACAGACGAGCTACGCGCGACGGGTGAAAAATGCGGCTACTCTTTTTTACCGAGAATGTTCCGGAGGTGATCATGCGGCTCAACGAATACGAACACGAACTTCAGCGCGACCTGCAGAGTGTCGCATCGGATCTGCGCTGGTCGGCAGTCGACCTTAAACGCATCGCCGAACAGTTGCGCAAGTCCGGTAACGAAGCGGACGCCCAGACAGTCCTGAGATCCTGCGAGGTTCTGCAAAGCGATGAAGAGCGACTGCAGTTGTACGCCAGAGAAGTGAAGGCGCGCACCATCAGCCGAATCAAAGTCCACTGATACGGACTCGTCCCACCAAACACGAGCCCCGGCACAAACCGGGGCTTTTTAATTATCGCTTCCAGCAGGAACCTTTAAAGAATGGCCCGGCTCGAATATTGCAGTTTTATTACTATTTTGTGACAGACAGTACACAGGTAACAGATGAAAGTACGAGCAACCGTCATTTGCGAACAGGACCGTCACATTCTCTTGGTGCGTAAACCACACTGCCGCTGGACTTTACCCGGAGGCAAAGTCGAGCCAGGGGAAACCCGAGCGAATGCTGCCGTGCGCGAATTGCAGGAAGAAACAGGGCTGAACGCCGACGACGTGCTTTACCTGATGGAACTACAAAGCGGCAGTACGCGGCATCATGTCTATGAAGCCTCAGTGCTGAATATTAATCAGCTACGCCCGCAGAACGAGATCATCGATTGCATCTGGCACCCGCTGAATGCCGTGCACAATCTGCAAACCAGTGATGCGACCTTGCGCATCATCCAGGCTTTTCAACGACGTTTATGATGTTCAGCCGGCGAAAGCCCTGCGGCCCGCGCTTATTTCCGTGCGTAATTCACCGATGAAATTGGAAATATCACGGATCGTGACGAGATGTTCCGGGGAAACGCCATTGAGCAATAACTCGACGCGCCCGCTGTCCGGCTCATAAACCTTGATCCGCAATAACCCCTGCTCTACTTGCGTGCAGTCGCACTTCAGCGCAGGGAAGCCGGATTCGACAATGCGGCAAATGTCGGCAATGGCGAGCATGAGCGAACGCCTCACAGGCGAGGGATCTATCCGATGAGCATAGATGAGCGTTTACCGCCCCGCTCGCCCGAAAAACGCCAACTTGATCACATATTCCATCTGTCTCTCAGTGGGCGTCATGGCCCCAGATCCAGTTCCAGAGCCCCGGCAACTGCACCGACTCAGAGCTTTGCTGAACAGTACGCGCCAGTGCAGCCTTCTCCAATGCAGCGCGGTCATCATAGAACGGCTTGTCCGCCAGCCTCACGCCGGTAGCCGCAGCGCTATCAAGCAGGATTTGCAGGTATTCGCGCGTATGCCGCGCGGTATAGCGGTTGAGGTCATGAAAGGTCACTACCACCGGAATCACCCCGTCCACGGTTGGAATTTCACCTTGGGCAATGCGCTCGCGGACTTCCGATAACTGCCGAAGCATGTTCGCCCGTCGACGCGGGCTGGCATTGAAACCCCAGATCTTGCCGTCATTGGCACTCAAATCGGTCAACAACACGTGCAGCCCGTGTTGCTGATAGGCGGCGAAAGTACGTTTGTCGTAGTTCCAGAATGGCGGGCGCAACAATTTGGGCGGCGCTCCGGTAATGGCCGCGATGTCCGCTGTGCCGTTGCTCAGCGACTCTTCGAGTTGCTGCGGGTCGAGCGAGCGATGGTTGGTGTGCCAGTGAGTGGCGGTATGAAACGCGAGAATATGCCCCTCATTGTGCTCACGGTGCATGATCCTACGGCCGATCTCGCTATGACCGGCCCGAGGCGCACGAGTCTGGACGAAAAACACGGCTTTGATGTCCGGTTGCAGCGAATTGTCCTTGAGGCTGTCGAGCACCGTGGCCGATGGGTTCCAGAAACTTGAAGCGCTGGGGCCGTCATCGAACGTCAGCAGAAAACGAACCGGCGCTTGATCCTTCAGCCGTGTTTCGGTTTTCGCAGTCATTTGGATGGGCGCGGCAATACAGCCTGCCAGTCCGAAAACGATGGCCGCTGCACAAAGAAGCTTGAATCCGGATGTCATGTTTTGCCTTGAGCCCGACCACTGCGGTCATATTGTCGATCGGCAAAGCTCCCTCGCCCTTATCCATCCCTGCACTCGGTTCTTCGAGCTGAGGTTGGATAAGGTACACAGGGTTTGGTTCCGGCGCTCGTTCAGCGAGTCAGCGCTTGCTCAAACGAGGTGTCGATAATCCCCGACGTGGCCAGCGGTGCCGGCAACGCTTTAACTTTAAACAAGAAGTCCGCAGTGCTTTGCAGGTCAGTCACGGCTTTTTGATCGACCGGCCCGACCGTCATGTGCGCCTGGCGCAGCCAGTGCCGCGAAACCTCCTGATCAAGATTGGCCTTCTTCGCCCACAAGTCAGCGTACTCGTCGGTATGGCTATCGACCCACGCGCGCGCCTGCTTTAAACGCCCGAGAAAATCGGCAATCGCCTCACGTTTACTATCGACAGACGGTGTTGACGCTGCAATCGCACTAAGGCCCGGCATCAGATTCTTCGCGGTCAGAATCGGACGAGCGCCGGAGAACAGGATCTGCTGGGAAATGTAGGGTTCCCACACCGGGAAGGCGTCGATGCTGCCTTGGGGCAAAGCAGCAGCCGCATCAATCGGCATCAGCTTGACGAAGTCGACATAGTTCTCTGGCAGACCACTCTGCTCCAGTGCGCGCAAGGTCAGTTGCTGGCTCCATGCGCCGGGCCAGTAAGCGACTTTCTTGTCCTTCAGGTCAGCGATGGTTTTTACCGGCGAATCCTTTGGCACCAGCAACGCGATGGTGTCCGGGTTCTGCCGTGACACGCCAATCAGTTTCACTGGCGCCTGTTTCGCAGCGAGAAACAGAAAACCTGAATCACCGAGAAATCCCAGATCGAGAGAGCCTGTCTGCAAGGCCTCAGCCAACGGTGCGGCTGCCTGGAAATGCTTCCAGTCCACCGTATACGGCGCGTCTTTCAACACGCCCGATGCTTCCACCGAGGCGCGGATGTTGTAGTAATTCTGGTCGCCGACATGCAGGACCACAGGCTCGGCAGCGTAGGAGAAAGGTGATGCGAGCAATGCAACGCTCAGCGCATTGCGGAGGAAACGGGAAAGCTTCATGGCAAGTCCTGCAAATGGAGGATGCATAGACCATAACGCTCTTAACTAACGAATTTAAATTCGATTAACGCATAAGCTCATTACTGCAAATACCGAGAGCCAACTAAGCTGATATTTCCTACAGGAGACTCAGCCCATGTGCGGAAGACTCTCGCAATACCGTGGCATTCACGACTTCGTCGCGGTGCTGAGCATTCCCGATGCGTTGATCAACCATGTCGGCGACGCGCCACTGGCACACTACAACGGTGCGCCGACCACGTCGCTGGCCATCTTTCAGCAACACAATCACCAGCTTCATGCGCAAAATCTGCGCTGGGGCTGGCGCCCGCATTGGGCCAAGGACCGAGCACCGCCGATTAATGCACGGGTCGAAAAAGTTGCCCACGGGCCGTTCTTCCGGTCGATCTGGCGTCATCGCTTGATCGTGCCTGTCGACAACTGGTTTGAGTGGGTGGATGCAGAAGATCACACCCGACAACCCTGGCTGATTCGTCGGGCCGATCTCGGGCCGGTTTTCTGCGCCGGCCTCGGTCAATTTCCGACACCCGATACGCAAGCGCGGGATGACGATGGCTTCGTGATCATCACCGCCGACAGCGGGGGCGGCATGCTCGACATCCACGACCGCCGCCCGGTGGTGTTTTGCGCAGAACTGGCACGCGAATGGCTCGACGCGGCCACCCCCCTGGAGCGGGCGGAACAAATGCTGTTGTTCGAAGGTGAAAAAACCGAGGTGTTCGAATGGCACAAGGTAGACAGAGCCGTGGGCAATTCACGCAATCAAGGCGCAGGCTTGATTGATGAAGTGGCCTAAAGATTTTTTGCCGTGGCGCGTTATCAAAAGGCACTCATCGAGAGTGATTCCGTTTCGTTACAACGACTGTTTCAACAAAGAAACAGCAACCCGCTAAACAGTCGTTTGAGTGAATTAACCGCCTGTCTGACATTTCAACCGTCATACATACATTTAGATGCGCTACGGATAGCATGCGCGCCGCATTTCCATTTGGTATACCAGTTGACCAGAGAGTCAACAAACAAGGAAATTCCCTACAACTCTTTTTAAGCCTTGCAGAGAACTAAGTTGCGCGACGATTTTGCAATCAAACAGGCCAAAGGCCTGGAGTGTGTCTATCTGTCCACGACAGAACGCTTTCAACTCGACTGTTTTATCGGCCATTACATCAAGACCCGAAACCTGAACTCAGTCCCTGACATCGAACGTATCCTGCGCACCACCCTCGAGGGATATCCCGGTCACGCGCCGGTGATGGTCAACGAACTCAACGCGTGGATCGACAGAACCTTGGGATATCGGGCAACACATCCGGACTTCACACAGTTGGAAGACCTTTAAAATGCAAAAAGCCCCGTTTGATACGGGGCTTTCTGTATGGGTCATTCAGGGTTTCAGCGGACGCTCCTGATCCCGATCCGACAACTCTCTGCTGTCGTCATGTTTCCAGGTCTGTTCCTGTCGTCTTTTTTGCTCCTCTATCTCCGCTTCCGTTGGCTCATCGTCATCATCCGGACGTGTCTGCTCGATTGCCATGCCCACCTCGCTTTTGGAAGAAATCATCATCCTTAAAGCGTAGAACAGTTTCATCGACCCACTTAAAACCACCAACGCAGAAAAAACGCCATGCTCGATAACATGCTGAGTAGCGTATTGCGCGTGTTTATCACCAATCCAGTCGCCACCAGCGAAATGCCGATAGAAAGCTTGAACAAGCTTGCGCAATTGCCCAAGCCCTGCGCGTAACATAGCGCCATTCACAATCGCGTCAGGGAAACGACATGCTGTACCGAATCGCAGCCGACGGGCTGGTGCTGTTTCATTTGCTGTTCATTCTGTTCGTGCTGTTCGGCGGGCTACTGGTGCTCAAGTGGCCGCGACTGATGTGGCTGCATTTGCCGGCCGCCGCGTGGGGCTTTGCGGTCGAGATGTTGCACCTTACGTGCCCGCTGACCTACTGGGAAAACCTGATGCGCCACGCCGCCGGGCAAACCGAATACGCCGGCGGTTTCATCGAGCATTACATCTGGCCGATCATCTACCCCGCCGGGCTGACCCCGCAGATTCAATTGGCGCTGGGCAGTGTGGTACTGGCGGTCAACCTGCTGGTCTACGGGCGGTTGATTCGCTCGTGGAAACTTCGCCGAACCGCTGCACACTCTTAACTTGTCTCACCCTCGCGGATTGACGTGAAGCGCGCATCGAAATCTGCCGCCAAATCCGCCAGGGTGATGCCGCCCAGCCTCGACAGCAACAGCGCCTGCGCTTCATCGAAGGTGCGCGTCAGCGCGGCATTGACCGCTTGCTCGACCAGACACTCCGGATGATCCGTCGACAAGCCGATGGCAAAAATCGACTGCGTGCCCAGCGCCTGATGAATGTCCAACAGCGAGATCTGCCCCAAAGGTTTGGCCAGCGCCCAACCACCCTGATGCCCCTTCTCCGACGTCACGAATCCCTGCTCCTTGAGCAAGCCCATGGTGCGCCGCACCACCACCGGATTGGTGCCCAGCATGCCGGCGATGGTTTCCGAGGTTGCACGTTTTTCGTGGCGATCCATGTGAATCAATACATGAAGCATGCGTGACAGCCGAGTGTCATTTCTCATCGATGATCCTTTTCAAGCCCTTGCCAAGACGCGCCGAGTATCGCTTGCAATGTCTGAAGTTACGAGACTATTGACAGGCATATTTCACGTAACTTACGGTGTGCCGTGAAAACCCCACACGGAGATTGGATCATGGTGTACGACGTCATCATTGTCGGCGGCAGCTATGCCGGACTGTCTGCTGGCCTGCAATTGGCCCGCGCCCGACGCAAAGTGCTGGTGCTGGATTCGGGCCTGCGTCGCAACCGATTTGCCGAAACTTCCCACGGATTTCTCGGATATGACGGACGTGCGCCAGGCGATATAGCCCAAGACGCCCGAGAGCAATTGCTGGCTTATCCGACGGTGCAATGGCTGGCAGATACCGCGCTGCAAGCACGTCAGACAGACCAAGGCTTCCAAGTGCGCACCACTAACGGACAACAAGCCAGCGCCAGACGACTGATCATCGCAAGCGGTGTCATCGATGAGTTACCCGCCATCGAGGGTCTTCAAGAACGCTGGGGTAAAAGCGTGTTTCATTGTCCGTACTGCCACGGCTATGAACTGAATCAAGGCGCAATTGGCGTATTGGCGACGTCAACGCTGTCGATGCACCACGCCTTGCTCTTGCCGGATTGGGGCCAGACCACATTCTTCACCAACGGCGTGTTCGAGCCGGACGCCGAACAACTGGCAGAACTTGATCGACGCGGTGTGACGCTGGAACCTCAAACGGTCAGCCATATCAGCGGTAAGCGAGCAGATGTAGTGCTCAGCGATGGCCGGGTGATCAGCGTTGCCGGTCTGTTCGCCATGCCGCGCACTCGAATGGCCAGCCCGCTGGCCGAGCAACTGGGCTGTATTTTTGAAGAAGGCCCGATGGGCCCGTTCATTCAAACCGACGCCATGCAACAGACCAGCATACCGGGCGTGTTTGCATGCGGTGACGCGGCGCTCGCCGCCGGTTCGGTTGCCGTCTCGGTAGGTGATGGCGCACGTGCCGGAGCCAGCACTCACCGCTCACTGGTTTTTGTCTGATACAGACTAACGAGACGTCTGCTTGAGAACTTCCAGCCACGCCGGATCAAGGCGTGGCTGATCGATATCAACACCAAGCACCTGCATCCGCTCCTTGTGCGCTTCGACTTCACGGTGCAGTTGCGCATGATCGCCGGCGTTACCGTCCAGCTCATGCATCTGCGTCAGTCCCAAGTGATAGAAACGCAGTACCTTCATCGCCGTCGGATCATTCTTCTGCACTGCCGCCGTCACCTGATGCATCACATTGGTGACGCTCATAAGATTGCGCTTGAGCCGCCAGCTATAAACAGCCGGGGCCATCCAGGTCTGATTCCAGAAGCGCCCGCGCAACAAAGCCGCCGTCAGCAGGAACGCCGCAAACACTCCGCCGACATTGAAGCGCAGGTTATCGCCGCCGGGCTCGCCAAACAGTGCCACCGCCACCGTCGAAAACAACATCGCCAGCACCAGGAACAGCACGGCAATGATCATGGTGCTGCGCCGCGTCTGCTGGCGAAAAGTGACGGCGTCCATCGGCTGAATCTCGAACATCACGACTGACTTCCTTGAGTGACAAAAAGGACAACGGAAAAAACTGGCCCGCGCATTATCGCCTCTACCAAGGATTTAGCTATGCTGGGGCTCCTTTTCATCTTTTCATCAATCAAAGGGGACATGGCGGTACAGCGCAGATCGTGCCATCTTCATTCATGGATACACACTATTCGGATGCCATTCGCCTGGTTTTGGGATGACATCGTTTTAAGGATCATTGCATGACCCAACGACACGTAATCAACGCCTCGGTCAGCCCGAAAGGCAGCCTGGAAACCCTTTCTCAACGTGAAGTTCAGCAACTGAGCGAAGCCGGATCCGGCAGCACCTACACCCTCTTTCGCCAGTGCGCCCTGGCCATCCTCAACACCGGCGCCCATGTCGATAACGCCAAGACCATCCTCGAAGCCTACAAGGACTTCGAAATCCGCATTCACCAACAGGATCGCGGTGTGCGCCTGGAGCTGCTGAACGCTCCGGCCGATGCCTTCGTCGATGGCGAAATGATCGCCAGCACCCGGGAAATGCTCTTCAGCGCCCTGCGCGACATCGTCTACACCGAAAACGAACTCGACAGCCAACGCATCGACCTGAGCACCTCACAAGGCATCAGCGACTACGTCTTCCACCTGCTGCGCAATGCCCGCACCTTGCGCCCGGGCGTCGAGCCGAAGATCGTCGTGTGCTGGGGCGGTCACTCGATCAACACCGAAGAATACAAATACACCAAGAAAGTCGGCCATGAACTGGGCCTGCGCAGCCTCGACATCTGCACCGGCTGTGGCCCCGGCGTAATGAAAGGCCCGATGAAAGGCGCGACCATCGCCCACGCCAAACAACGCATTCACGGCGGTCGCTACCTGGGCCTGACCGAGCCGGGCATCATCGCTGCCGAAGCGCCGAACCCTATTGTCAATGAGCTGGTGATCCTGCCGGACATCGAAAAGCGTCTGGAAGCGTTCGTTCGCGTTGGCCACGGCATCATCATTTTCCCGGGCGGTGCCGGTACCGCTGAAGAGTTCCTCTACCTGCTGGGCATCCTGATGCACCCGGACAACGCCGGCCTGCCGTTCCCGGTGATCCTGACCGGGCCGAAACATGCCGCGCCGTATCTCGAACAGCTCGACGCGTTCGTCATCGCCACCCTCGGCGAAGCAGCCAAGCAGCACTACGAAATCATTATCGACGACCCGGCTGAAGTCGCGCGGCAGATGACTCAGGGCCTGAAAGCCGTGAAGCAGTTCCGCCGCGAGCGCAACGACGCGTTCCACTTCAACTGGCTGCTGAAAATCGACGAAGGCTTTCAGCGTCCGTTCGATCCTACCCACGAAAACATGGCCAACCTCAAACTGCACCGCGACCAGCCGCCCCACGAACTGGCGGCCAACCTGCGCCGGGCGTTCTCCGGGATCGTGGCCGGCAACGTCAAGGACAAGGGCATTCGTTTGATCGAGGAGCACGGGCCATACCAGATCCGCGGCGACGCAGCGATCATGCAACCGCTGGACGCGCTGCTCAAAGCCTTCGTCGCTCAGCACCGGATGAAGCTGCCGGGTGGCGCGGCGTATGTGCCGTGTTATCGAGTGGTGGCGTAAGCTCTCAGCCGCTACACAACCTGTGGGAACTAGTCTGCTAGCGAATAGGCCAAATCAGTCGACAGAGATGTTGAACCTGCTGGCCTCTTCGCGGGCAAACTCGCTCCCACAGTGTCCGAGTCGTACAGGTGATGTGTGAAAAACACTGAAACCTGTGGGAGTGGGCTTGCCCGCGAAAAGGCCCTGATCAGCAACCTCAAGCCTCAGCCCTGCTCAGCCCCCAATCGCAACGCCAACGCCTTCGCCTGCAACGCCACGTCCGTCACCGCCGTACTTTCCCACCACATCCCGCGCAACGGCGGGCCCATGGCGAACAACCGGTTCGCTGCCTGCCCGTGCTCATCCAGCACTGCGCCGTCAATCGTAGCCGCAATCCCCAACGCCAACGGCCCCGGCCGCACCAATCCACGCGCCAACAACTGCTGCGGCAACGGTCGCGCCACCCGACGCCAGTCGTACTCGATACCACTGGAATTGATCAACGCCGCGCCATGCACAACGCAGGTTTCGGCCTCGCCCCGCCGCCGGATACGAATACTCACGCCACCCTCCGCACACGGCTCTAGCGCCTTGAACGACGCCGCCTGAATCCGCAACCTTCCTTCTTCACGCAGACGTTCAACCAGCTGCGCACTCAGCGGCGGCGAACGATGATGATGGCTTTCCCACCACGGCCGCACGTGGCGTACGAATTGTCGACGCTGCATGTCAGTCGCCTGACTCCACACCCGTCCGATGTGCGCGCGCACCGTGTCCAGCGGTGCTTGCCAGTCGATACCTTGCGCGATGGCGTCGCGGCAATGCCGACGCAGTTCGCGCAACAACTGGCGTGGCGAACGAATGCTGTGATCTTCAGCGAGGAAATCCACCCAAGCCGGTGGTTGACGCCGCGCATGGGGCAGCAGTCCGTGACGGGAAAACACTTCAATCGGCCCGCGATGCCCGGCCTGCTCCAGCGAGACCACGGCATCCACCATGGTCAGGCCGGAGCCGATGATCAGCACGGTGGATTGCGGATCGAGTTGGCGCATGGCCGTAACATCCCACGGATCGAGTGCGGCAGTGTTGAGGCCGCTGGATTGTTTTTGCGGGGTGCGTGCGGCGGGGAACATGCCCGTGGCGAGTACTGCGAATACGCCCGTTAAGTGCTGGCCGTCGCTGAGGATGAGCTGCACCGAATCAGCAAAGGTTTGCAGGTCGGCGACTTCTGCGCGGATATGTTCGACGGTCGAGCCTTGCTGCGCACCGACATTGCAGGCTTCGGCTAATCGTTGTTGCACATAAACGCCGAACAACCCACGAGGCGGGAACAACTCACTGACAGGCACATTTTGCTCAGCCGACTCCGGCCAGCCACCGGCGGCAATATGCTCAGTCAGCCACTGCGTAAGGTCATCCGGATTATCCGGATCGACGCTCATCCGCGCCGCGTTGCCATTGAGCGTATGGCCCAACTCGACAGCGCTGTACGCCTCCCCACGGCCGAGTTCGACACGCGGTTCAATGACCAGAATCTTGCGCCGACCGGGTAGACGCAACAATTGTACCGCCAGCATCGTGCCGCTAAGGCCGCCGCCGATGACCAGGATGTCTGCGCTCTGGCTCATTCAAATCACCACATTACGTACAAACCGCGCCGCTACATCCCCGTCATTACGGTAGGCATGCGGCTGGTTGCTGGCAAACATGAAGAACTCCCCTGCGCTGATGTGCTGCGGCTGGTCGCCAAGCATTAACGTCAGACAGCCCTCGAAGACATAGATCTGTTCGCTCCAACCATCGGCGTCCGGTTGCGATGGATAGACCTCACCAGGTTGCAGACACCATTCCCACTGCTCGACTTCGCGGGTCGCGGTGGCTTTCGACAGCAATACCGCTTTGCTGCCGGGAATGACACCGGCCCACGCCACTTCGTTGATCCGGCTCGGATCGCGCGCATCGGGCGCCTGGATCAAGTCGCTGAAGGCGACGTCGAGCGCTTCGGCGACGCGATCAAGGGTGGTCAGGCTGACATTCTTTTCGCCCGCCTCGATCGCCACCAGCATGCGCCGACTGACCCCGGATTTTTCCGCCAGCGCGGTCTGGCTCAGGTCGGCGGCATGTCGCAGGCGCCGGACGTTCTGGCTGACGTGTTGGAGGACGGAGGCTCGTTGACTGGAATCTTTGTGCACTATATTGCTCACTCGCTGAGGTTGGGCAGTATACTGCCCAACATTTGGCGCATTCTGCGTCGCGCCTTCTCCATCGTGCAAGGACATGACGTCAGTGAGTCGCCCCGACACCTCCCTCCGTTTCTCCCGATTCAGCAAAGCCGAGTGCGTCTTGGTGCTGATTACCATGGTCTGGGGCGGCACCTTCCTGCTGGTGCAGCACGCGATGACCGTCAGCGGTCCGATGTTTTTTGTCGGCCTGCGATTCGCAGCGGCAGCTGCCATCGTCGCCCTGTTCTCCTGGCGTCATCTGCGCGAACTGACCCTGTTCGAACTCAAGGCCGGCGCCTTCATCGGCGTGGCGATCATGCTAGGTTACGGCTTGCAGACGGTGGGATTACAGACGATTCCAAGCAGTCAGTCGGCGTTCATTACCGCGCTTTATGTTCCATTCGTGCCGTTGCTGCAATGGCTGGTGCTGGGACGCCGACCGGGGTTGATGCCGAGCATCGGGATCATGCTGGCGTTTACCGGGTTGATGCTGTTGTCGGGACCGTCCGGCGCTTCACTGAATTTCAGCCCGGGCGAGATTGCCACGCTGATCAGCGCCATTGCCATTGCGGCCGAAATCATTCTGATCAGCACTTACGCAGGCCAGGTCGACGTGCGCCGAGTGACCGTGGTGCAACTGGCGACGACGTCGGTGTTGTCATTTTTGATGGTGGTGCCGACAGGCGAAACGCTTCCCGAATTTTCCTGGCTGTTGCTGGCGACCGCGTTGGGACTGGGCGCGGCCAGTGCGGCGATTCAGGTGGCGATGAACTGGGCTCAGAAGAGTGTTTCGCCCACTCGGGCGACGTTGATCTATGCCGGGGAGCCGGTGTGGGCCGGGATTGTCGGGCGACTTGCCGGGGAACGGTTGCCGGCGATTGCGCTGGTGGGCGCCGGGTTGATTGTGGCGGCGGTGATAGTCAGTGAGTTGAAGACCAAGGGTAAGGCTGCCGTTGAAATTGAAGGCGCACTAGAGAACGACAACGGCAATTGAAAGCAAAGATCAAAAGATCGCAGCCTTCGGCAGCTCCTACATTTTGGGAATGCGTTTTCCTGTAAGAGCTGCCGAAGGCTGCGATCTTTTTTCGCCGTTGAAACAGGGCCAAACGCAAATATCCAGACTACTTTGTAGGATTCTGAGACATCCTCGCGTTTGGTGATCAGGGAGCTGGCACGTATGATGCTTCACAAACTTCCGCAGATTAGAAGCCTATGTCCCTGATAGTTCTACTGCTTCTGCCATTCATTGGCAGCTGTCTGGCAGCGATGCTGCCACACAACGCGCGTAATACCGAATCCCTGTTGGCTGGTCTGGTCGCTCTGATCGGCACCGTCCAGGTGGCAATGTTGTACCCGCAAATCGCCCACGGCGGCGTGATCCGCGAAGAATTCATGTGGCTGCCCAGCCTCGGCTTGAACTTCGTCCTGCGCATGGACGGCTTCGCCTGGCTGTTCTCGATGCTGGTATTGGGCATCGGCACCCTCGTTTCCTTATATGCCCGCTATTACATGTCGCCGGATGATCCGGTGCCGCGTTTCTTCGCGTTTTTTCTGGCGTTCATGGGTGCCATGCTCGGGCTGGTGATCTCCGGCAACCTGATCCAGATCGTGTTCTTCTGGGAGCTGACCAGCCTCTTCTCGTTCCTGCTGATCGGCTACTGGCACCATCGCGCCGATGCTCGCCGTGGTGCCTACATGGCGCTGATGGTCACCGGCGCAGGCGGGTTATGCCTGCTGGCGGGGGTCATGATCCTCGGCCATGTCGTCGGCAGCTATGACCTGGACAAGGTCCTGGCCGCCGGCGATCAGATTCGTGCACATGCCCTCTACCCTATTCTGCTACCCCTCATTCTCATCGGCGCACTCAGCAAAAGCGCCCAGTTCCCCTTTCACTTCTGGCTGCCCCACGCGATGGCGGCGCCAACGCCTGTCTCCGCGTACCTGCACTCGGCAACCATGGTCAAGGCCGGGGTTTTCCTCCTCGCACGCCTGTGGCCGTCGCTGTCCGGCAGCGAAGAATGGTTCTACATCGTCAGCGGTGCCGGTGCGTGTACGCTGTTGCTCGGCGCGTATTGCGCGATGTTCCAGAACGATCTCAAAGGTTTGCTGGCCTACTCGACCATCAGCCACCTCGGCCTGATCACTCTGCTGTTGGGCCTGAACAGTCCATTGGCCGCCGTCGCTGCGGTGTTCCATATCCTCAACCACGCCACGTTCAAAGCCTCGCTGTTTATGGCCGCAGGCATCATCGACCACGAAAGCGGCACCCGCGATATCCGCAAGCTCAGCGGTTTGATCAAACTGATTCCGTTCACCGCGACGCTGGCCATGGTTGCCAGTGCTTCGATGGCAGGCGTGCCGCTGCTCAACGGCTTCCTGTCGAAGGAAATGTTCTTCGCCGAAACCGTGTTCATCAACGCCACGGCGTGGGTTGAAGCAGCGCTGCCGATTGTCGCGACCATCGCCGGTACGTTCAGCGTGGCTTATTCGCTGCGCTTCACCGTCGATGTGTTCTTCGGCCCAACGGCCACCGACCTGCCGCACACCCCGCACGAACCGCCGCGCTGGATGCGTGCGCCGGTCGAGCTGCTGGTGTTCACCTGCCTGCTGGTAGGCATTTTCCCGGCACAAATCGTCGGCCCATTACTGGCCGCTGCGGCGTTGCCGGTGGTCGGCGGCACCTTGCCCGAATACAGCCTGGCAATCTGGCACGGCCTGAACGCGCCAATGATCATGAGCCTGATCGCCATGTCCGGCGGCATCGTGCTCTACCTGTTGCTGCGCAATCAGTTCAGACATGGCCGCTTCAAATATCCGCCACTGGTGGGCCGCTTCAACGGCAAGCGCCTGTTCGAGCGCAGTCTGGTGGTGATGATGCGCATGGCACGGCGTGTCGAACGCCGACTGGGCACCCGACGTCTGCAAATGCAGCTGTTCCTGATGGTGTTGGCCGCCGTGCTCGCAGGTCTGATTCCGATGCTGCACAGCACTCTGAGCTGGGGCGACCGGCCGAAGATTCCGGGCTCCATCGTCTTCGTGACCCTGTGGCTGCTGGCAATTGCCTGCGCCCTCGGTGCTGCGTGGCAGGCCAAGTATCACCGTCTCGCGGCACTGACCATGGTCAGCGTCTGCGGTTTGATGACCTGCGTGACCTTCGTCTGGTTCTCTGCTCCGGATCTGGCGCTGACGCAACTGGCGGTCGAAGTGGTGACCACCGTGCTGATCCTGCTGGGTCTACGCTGGTTGCCACGTCGGATCGAAGAAGTCTCGCCATTGCCGAGCAGCCTGCGCAAGGCGCGCATTCGTCGTCTGCGCGACTTGCTGCTGTCGATTGCGGTCGGTGGCGGCATGGCGCTGTTGTCCTACGCCATGCTCACGCGGCAGACGCCGAATGACATCTCCTCGTTCTACCTCAGCCGCGCCATGCCCGAGGGCGGTGGCAGCAACGTGGTCAACGTGATGCTGGTGGACTTCCGCGGTTTCGATACCCTTGGTGAAATCACCGTGCTGGTCGCCGTGGCGCTGACTGTATTCGCGCTGCTGCGCCGCTTCCGCCCGCCGAAAGAAAGCCTGCAACTGCCTGCCCAGCAACGCCTGCTGGCGCCGGACGTAGTCACCGATCTGGTCAACCCGCGTTCGGCCAGCGATACCGCGCTCGGTTTCATGATGGTGCCGGCGGTGCTGGTGCGCCTGCTGCTGCCGATCGCACTGGTGGTGTCGTGCTACCTGTTCATGCGCGGGCACAACCAGCCGGGCGGCGGTTTTGTCGCCGGTTTGGTGATGTCCGTGGCGTTCATCCTGCAATACATGGTTGCCGGCACGCAGTGGGTCGAGGCGCAAATGAGTCTGCGGCCCCTGCGCTGGATGGGCACCGGGCTGCTGTTCGCCACCGCCACCGGTCTCGGCGCGATGGCCGTCGGTTACCCGTTTCTCACCACCCACACCTGGCATTTCACTCTGCCGCTGCTGGGTGACATCCATATCGCCAGTGCGCTGTTCTTTGATATCGGCGTGTACGCGGTGGTCGTGGGCTCGACGCTGTTGATCCTCACCGCCCTCGCCCACCAATCGGTGCGTGGTCACAAGACTGCAGCGCTGCCCAAGTCCGTCGCCAGCAAAGGAGCCGTCTGATGGAAGAAGTCATCGCAATCGCCATCGGCGTCCTCGCCGCATCCGGCGTCTGGCTGATCCTGCGGCCACGGACCTTCCAGGTGGTCATGGGCCTGTGCCTGCTGTCGTACGGCGTCAACCTGTTCATCTTCAGCATGGGCAGCCTGTTCATCGGCAAGGAACCGGTGATCAAAGACGGCGTGACGCAAGACCTGCTGCATTACACCGACCCATTGCCGCAAGCACTGGTACTCACTGCAATCGTCATCAGCTTCGCCATGACCGCGTTGTTCCTCGTCGTTCTGCTCGCCTCGCGAGGCTTGACCGGCACTGACCATGTAGACGGCCGGGAGCCTAAAGAATGATGGCGATGACTCACCTGATCGCCGCACCGATTCTGCTGCCGCTGCTGACCGCAGCCATCATGCTGATGCTCGGCGAGAAGCACCGGCCGCTGAAGGCGAAAATCAATCTGTTCTCCAGCCTCATCGGCCTGTTCATTTCCGTGATGCTGCTGCAATGGACGCAGACCACCGGTGTGCCCGGCTCCATCGGCGTATACCTGCCCGGCAACTGGCAGGCGCCGTTCGGCATCGTGCTGGTGGTCGATCGCCTGTCGGCGCTGATGCTGGTGCTGACCGGGATCATCGGCGTCAGTGCCCTGCTCTTTGCGATGGCGCGCTGGGACGGCGCGGGATCGAGCTTCCACGCGTTGTTCCAGATTCAGTTGATGGGGCTGTATGGCGCGTTCCTGACCGCAGATCTGTTCAACCTGTTCGTGTTCTTCGAAGTGCTGCTCGCCGCTTCTTATGGCCTGTTGCTGCACGGCTCCGGTCGGGCGCGGGTGTCGTCGGGGCTGCATTACATCTCGATCAACCTGCTCGCCTCGTCGCTGTTTCTGATCGGCGCGGCATTGATCTATGGTGTGACCGGCACCCTGAACATGGCTGATCTGGCGCTGAAAATTCCGCTGGTGCCGGAAGCCGACCGAGGCTTGCTGCACGCCGGCGCAGGAATTCTCGCGGTGGCGTTTCTGGCCAAGGCTGGCATGTGGCCGCTGAACTTCTGGCTGGTACCGGCCTACTCTGCAGCCAGCGCACCAGTGGCGGCAATGTTCGCGATCATGACCAAGGTCGGCGTCTACACCCTGCTGCGCCTATGGACGCTGTTGTTCTCCGGGCAAGCCGGGGCGTCGGCGCTCTTCGGTGGCGACTGGCTGATCTACGGCGGCATGGCCACCATGGCCTGCGCGGCGCTGGCAATTCTTGCCGCACAACGACTGGAACGCATGGCCAGCCTGAGCATTCTGGTGTCGGCGGGGATTCTGCTGTCGGCCGTTGGTTTCGCCCAGCCGAACCTGATCGGTGCGGCGCTGTTCTATCTGGTCAGCTCGACGCTGGCGTTGAGCGCGCTATTCCTGCTGGCCGAGTTGATCGAGCGTTCGCGCTCGGCCAACGAAATCCCACTGGAAGACGAAAGCGAACTGCTGCCACGGCCGCAAGAGTCCCTGCAACCGCCCAAAGGCATCAACCTCGACGACGAGCAGAAAGCCGTGGTCGGTCAGGTCATTCCTTGGACGATGGCATTTCTTGGATTGAGCTTCATTGCTTGTGCCCTGCTGATCATAGGCATGCCGCCGCTGTCAGGCTTCATCGGCAAGCTCAGCCTGATCGGTGCTTTGCTCAATCCACTGGGTCTGGGCACTGGCGCGCCAATTTCCAACGCGGCGTGGGCGCTGCTGGCACTGCTGATTCTGTCCGGACTGGCTTCGTTGATGGCGTTCTCGCGCCTGGGTATCCAACGCTTCTGGACACCGGAAGAGCGACCATCGCCGCTGCTGCGCAAACTCGAATGCGTGCCAATCTTCCTGCTATTGGGATTGAGCATCGCCTTGACCTTCAAGGCCGAACCGCTGCTGCGCTATACCCAGGCCACCGCCGATGCTCTGAATAACCCGCAGCAATACGTGATGGCAGTGCTCGGCACCCGCGCCGTACCGAGTCCGGAAGCCAAGACAGCCCAACTGGAGGTACAGCCATGAAGCGTGTATTTCCTGCACCGTTACTGTCGTTGGCGCTATGGGCATTGTGGTTGACGCTGAACCTGTCGATCAGCCCGGGCAATCTGCTGCTCGGCGCAATATTGGGTTTTGCTGCACCGCTGATGATGCGCAAGTTACGTCCGAAACAAGTGCGCATCCGCCGCCCGGGGACGATTCTGCGCCTGTTCATGCTCGTCGGGCGTGACGTGGTGATGTCCAATCTGATCGTCGCTTGGGGCGTGCTCAATGCCGGCCGCCGCCCGCCCCGTTCATGCTTCGTCAAAGTACCGCTCGACCTGCGCGATGCTCACGGTCTGGCGACGCTGGCAATGATCTGCACGGTGGTGCCCGGCACGGTGTGGTCGGAACTGTCACTGGATCGCAGCATCCTGTTGCTGCACGTTTGGGATCTGGATGACGAAGCGCAGTTCATTGAGCACTTCAAGACTGCTTACGAGCGACCGCTGATGGAGATTTTCGAATGAGCCCATTACTGTCGAACGCGATTCTGCTGACGCTGTTTCTGTTCTCGCTGGCGATGGTGCTGACGCTGGTTCGGCTGTTCAAAGGACCCTCGGCTCAGGATCGGGTTCTGGCGCTGGACTACCTGTACATCGTCGCGATGCTGATGATGCTGACGCTGGGCATTCGTTATTCAAGTGATACCTACTTCGAAGCGGCGCTGCTGATTGCGCTGTTCGGCTTCGTCGGCTCGTTTGCCCTGGCGAAATTCCTGCTGCGTGGCGAGGTGATCGAATGAACGCTGAATTGTCTCTATGGGTTGAGATTCCGGTGGCGATCCTGCTGGTACTCAGCGGCATTTTCGCGCTGATCGGCGCGACCGGACTGTTGCGAATGAAGGACTACTTCCAGCGCATGCATCCACCGGCACTGGCCTCGACGCTAGGAGCGTGGTGCGTGGCGCTGGCTTCAATCATCTGCTTCTCGGCGCTGAAGTCCGGGCCGGTGATACACGCATGGCTGATTCCGACTCTGTTGGCGATCACGGTGCCGGTGACCACGTTGCTGCTGGCGCGGGCGGCGCTGTTTCGCAAGCGCATGGCCGGGGATGATGTGCCGGCAGAAGTCAGCAGCCGCCGTACCGAGAGCGGTAGTTAATCCGTCAAAAGATCGCAGCCTTCGGCAGCTCCTACAAGGGGACACATTCCAATGTAGGAGCTGCCGAAGGCTGCGATCTTTTGATCTTGCTCTTCTAGACCCAAGCCACCGCCAATAGTCCCGCCCCCAACACCGCACACAACGGCGAATACACCCACGTATCCAGCCGCGCAAACCGTGAGCCCTTCACTTCCTTGAAAAACCCCACCAGATTCGAATCGCCAATCGCTCGGGCAAACATCAGCAGCGCAATCGCACTGATGACCCACTGCAACGCTTTGTGATGCACCAGCGGCAGCCCCCAGCCGACCCGCAAACACACCAGCGCGGCAATCGCCAATAACCCCGCAGCCACCACCAACGTAATCCAGCCCGACGGTTTGAACGCCGGTCGCACCGTTTTCACAAAACCTTCCACCGGCACTTGTGGCACCGCCGCCACCGCCGCCCATTGCCCACCCAGCGCCCAATACACATGCATTAGAGCGATTACCGCGAACGTTGTCACCAGCCATTGAGCCAACACAAAGGTCATGGTTGAAATCCTTGAAAGGGATTTGAACAAATCATCCTAGTCGGATTTTTTTCAAGTGCACGACCGATCAGCGGTACGGTAAAGTGCCGCCCCATGAAATTCTCCCGTTCCGATCGCTCACTGCTGGCCTGGATGCTCTATTGCTGCGTCCTGTTCAACGTGTTCGTCTGCAGCATCGGACACGGACAAATGGTCGGCATGCAGCTCAACGGTATCGGCGGCCAGTTCTGTACCGTGGACCCGGCGACACAAGCGCCGCTCGCCGCCAACCCGTCCGAAGAAAAACTGCCAACCCTGTCCAAAGCCTTCGGTTGTCCACTGTGCTCAACAGGCGGCATGGGCCCGGCGTTCAATTCCAGTCTGACCCTGGCGATCCTGCCGGAACAACACAGTCCGCCACTGGCGCCGATCATCAGCGCCGACCTCCCTGCACGTTCCACCTGGCCCTCGGCCAACCCTCGCGCCCCACCGCTCGCCTGAGTGTTCTTGCCTTTTTAATTTGCCAGCCCACTGCGCCAACGCGCGGCGTTCGCCTGTGCGCTGACTCCTAGACAAGCATTCAGGATTCAACAATGAAACAACTCACTCTGCTGGCGAGCCTGTGCGGCTGCCTGTCCGTTAACGTCTGGGCGCAATCCACTGTGGATCTGGCGCCGATCACCATCGATGGCGAATCCGCTACCGAGCCGGGCCTGAGCCTCGACCAATCCAGTGGCATGGCCTCGCGCCTCGGCTTGAGCGTGCGCGATACTCCGGTCTCGGTGGCTATCGCCAATCGCAACGACATCGAACGCCACGGCGCACAGAACTTCCAGGACGCCGCCAACACCCTGCCCGGGGTCAACGCCAGCGCACCGCCTGGCTTTGGCGGTTTCATCTCCTATCGCGGCTTCACCAGCAGCCAGATCACCCAGATGTTCAACGGCATCAACGTGTCCGGCGGACTCGCCCGCCCGGTAGATGCGTGGATTTACGATCGAGTGGAACTGGTCGGTGGCCCGTCATCGCTGATCAACGGCGCAGGTTCCGTGGGTGGTTCGTTGAACTACGTGACCAAACTGGCAACCCGTGACGAACAGGCTGTTGAAGGCAGGGTCAGCTACGGCACTTACGACACCACCGAAACCGCGTTCGGCCTGAACCATGCCCTGACCGAACCGAGCAGCGAGATGCAGCACTACGCACGTCTCGACGTCAGCCACAACACCAGTAACGGCTACATCGACCGTCAAGAACGCGATGCCTGGAGCGTGGCGTTCTCATTGCTCAGCGACCTGACGCCAGACCTGTCGCACACCCTGGCGCTGGAGTATCAGGACGAACACGAAGACAGTCCGTATTGGGGTACGCCGGTGCTAAACCCCAAGGCCGGCGAGTTGAAGATCGATAAACACAATCGCTTCAACAACTACAACGTCGAGGACGGTCGCTACGAACAGCGGACGATCTGGGTCCGCTCGATCATCGACTACCGGATCAACGACAGCACCACCTTGCGCAACACCCTTTATCACCTCGACAGTCAGCGTGATTACCGCAACCTGGAAACCTATCAGTACAACGCCGAAAACACGGCGGTGAATCGCTCGACGGCGTATCAGGTACGGCATCAGGGCGAGCAGAACGGCAACCAGTTCGAACTGCGCCACGACAACACGCTGCTGGGTCTGAATACAACGTGGTCAGGCGGCTTCGAGTACAAGGTCAATCAAACCACCAACTCGCCGCTCAACCTCAAAGGCGCGAGCACGGTTGACCCGAACAACTACCGGCCGGGATATTTCTATGACATTCCCGGCACCCATCCCAAGCTGATCAGCGACAAGACCAACGAGGTCACCACCAAAGCGCTGTTCGTGGAAAACCGGCTGGCGCTCACCGACAAACTGTCGCTGCTCACTGGCCTGCGTTATGACAACATCGATCTCGACGTGACCAACCACCGCACCGTAACCGCCACCAACCCCAGGCACCTCAAGCGCAGTTGGGAGCCAATCACCGGTCGCGCTGGCCTGACCTATCAGTTCATCCCATCGGCTAACGTCTACGTGCAATACAGCACCGCCGCCGAGCAGCCCAACGGCACGCAAGACTTCGACGTCTCGACCGGAAAGCAATGGGAAATCGGCAGCAAATTCGACTATCTGAACGGCCGTGGCTCGGCGACGGTGGCGGCCTACACGATTGAAAGAAAGGACTTTGCCGTCACCGACCCACTGGACCCGACCAGCAGCATCCCGGTCGGCCAGCAGACGTCTAAAGGGATCGAGATTGCCAGCTCGTTGCGGATCACCGACAACCTGCTGGCCGAGGGTAACTTCGCCTGGGTCGACGCGCAGTACGATGACTTCACTGAAAAGAATGCGGCTGGCGTGGTCGTGTCGCGCAAAGGCAACACACCGACCAACGTTCCGGACCGGGTCGGCAATCTGTGGCTGACCTATGATTTTTCGCCGCAATGGCAAGGCGGGGTTGATGCGCGTTACGTGGCGTCGGTGTTTGCCGATAACGCCAACACCATGACCGTGCCGTCGTACACGCTGTTCGGCAGTTTCCTCAGTTACAAGGTTGATTCGCATACCGCTGTTACCGGGCGAGTGCGCAATTTGACCAATGAGGTGTATGCCGAATTTGCGCATGTGTCGCCGGCGTACTATTTGGGTACGCCGCGAACCTTTGAGTTAGCCGTGCAGACTCGATTCTAGAAGATCGCCAGCAGGCTGGTTCCTACATCGGATTTTTAATCGACACAAAACCTGTAGGAGCTGCCGCAGGCTGCGATCTTTTGATCTGGCTTTTAAAAGATCAAAAGATCGCAGCCTGCGGCAGCTCCTACAGGATCGACATCGACATCAGCTCAGGATCAGGATCAGGATCAGGATCAGGATCAGGATCAGGATCAGGATCAGGATCAGGATCAGGATCAGGATCAGGATCTATTGCAGGCTGGCCGAAACCTTATCCGCCACATCCTTGGGCAACCACGCCTGCCACACATCCGGGTGCGCCTTCATGAACGATTCTGCTGCCTGACGCGGCGCCGTGTGCTTCTCGCTCATCTCAGCCAATGCCTTGTTCAACGGCTCGATCGGGAAATCCACCTTGCTGAAGAACTCGGCAATCTGCGGATACTGCTTCTGAAACGGCGTCGATACGCCAATCGACAGCTTCGAGGCCAGCGAGCGAGTCGGTTTCGGATTGGGATTATCGGCGTCGGTCAGCGTCTTCCACGCCTCGGCATCGAACGGCGGCTCTTCCAGTTGCACCAGTTTGAATTTGCCCAGCAGCGGTGTTGGCGACCAGTAATAGAACAGCACCGGTTTGCCCCGTCGAATCGAAGAACTGATCTCGGCATCCAGCGCTGCACCGGAACCACTGCGGAAATTGGTGTAGTCGTCCTGCAATCCGTACGCGGTCAGCTTCTGTTTATTGACCACTTCGGACGTCCAGCCGATCGGGCTGTTGAGAAAACGCCCCTTGCTCGGGTTTTCCGGGTCCTTGAACACGTCTTTGTATTTCTTCAAATCACTGACACTGCGCAGGTCCGGCGCCAGTGGTTTGATGCCCTTGGCCGGGTCGCCCTTGATCACGTATTCCGGCACCCACCAGCCTTCGGTGGCGCCCTTGACCGTATCGCCCAGGCTCACGACTTTACCTTCGGCCTCGGCCTTGACCCACACCGGACTGCGCCCGGCCCACTCCTCGCCAATGACCTGAATATCATTGTTGGCCAGCGCGGTTTCCAGGGTAATGGTGGTGCCGGGCAAGGTGTCGGTCGGCAATCCGTAACCCTTCTCGACGATGATCCGCAGGACATCGGTGATCAGGCTGCCGCTTTCCCAGTTCAGGTCGGCAAAATGGATCGGCGCTTGTGCCGCCATGACCGATGGCACTGAAGTCAGCAAACCGAATGTGGCCACGCTGGCGGCCAATAACCGTCGAAATCCGTTCATGCATTGCACCTCGTGCTGATCACAGCAATGGCAGGATGACCTGAGAGAAGACCGCAAGCCTCTGCATACTCAGTCAACTGACTGTAGCCGAGGTTCCTGCTTTTTCAGGGCCAGACTCTGGGCGAGGTCAGATTTCAGACTTTTCCTGCAAGCTTTGCAGCTCGCGTCTGACCATGCTGGCGTATTCCGCCGGGCGCAACGTGTAGATCTGCGCGGCTACCCAACCGAGCCAGGCGCCCTGCAACTCTGCCTTCGCGGCGAACAACCGCCGGGCCTCATCGCGCGCACTGTCGAGGTTTTGCGCATGGAAATCGGCGCGGCTCAAACCACCGATCACTCGCTGGCCTTGAAAGTCACCAGTTCACCCTTGCGCCATTTCGCGGCTTTGGCGGTGACGGCTTTCAGGGTCTTGGTCAGACCTTCCTGCAACTGCGCATGGGCGGCGAACACGGTCACCACGCTATGACCTTCCTTGAACAGGATCGCGTGGCCATCAGCCGTCTCGACGAAGGCGTAATCGCCAATGCCATAAACCGTCAGTTTGATTTCGCGAAAACGGATATCCAATTTGCCGCCTTCACGGCTGGGCAACACCGACGCACTGAAATGATCGCCAACCTTGAGCTTCAGGCCCGGTTTGTCATCGACCACCAAAGCGCTTTCAGTGTCGATTTCGGCAACGTAGATGCCTTCAGCGTTTTGCTCGGTGATGTAAACAAAACGTGATTGGAACAGCTTGACCAGCTTTGCACGCAAATCACCCAACACGAACAAAGCATGCATATCGAGATTACTGACTGCCAAAGAAACATCCCCACATCTGAATAAACCGTACACGGAAAACGCGCACGACAAAAAACGGCCAGGCCGATGGAACTGCCAAATGACTCAAATAAAAGCCCGAACTGAGCAGACTGCTCATTCAACGCGAGGTTCGTAAGACTACTGGATTGTCACTCGCGAAACTCACTCCAATGTCGCCAAAGCTCGAAGGAATAATCCTTACCGGCGACTGAAGAAAGCTGACTACGAACTTTAGGGAAAATTCTCACGAAAAAAAGCAATTTTCCGACATATCACACGCGAAAAATTGCTTTAGATAAGCCCTGTCGTCAACAAGCACTGGCGATTCTAGAGCAGCGATGCTCATTACGACTACCCGAAACGGCCTGTAAATATCTGCCAACCGATGAAAAGGACTTCATATGTGCACTCTGACTCACTTCGCCATGCCCACTGACGCCCGACTCAAATCGCCCCTTATCCTGCATGTCGCCGATATGAACGTTCTGCCGGAACACGAACAAAAGGATATGGTTCCGCGCTTTCAAGTCGTACCGGCGGGCAACGCTTTCTTCCACATCAAGGAAAAATCGACCGGCCGCGCAAGAGGTTTCCGCGAAGATCACAACGAAGCGTGCGCCCTCGCCCGCTCACTTGAAATGCAAATCGAACTCCTGGCCAGCGACTGTCTCAGATAAAGAGAGTGATCGACTGCGCCATACCGGCGCACATCAGAAGGAGCAAATGATGGATCTTGAAGGTTATAACTTGAAAACCCTGTTCGACCAGTTGGGTCTGCCTTCAGAGGAAACAGATATCGATGATTTCATCGATGGGCATCCACTGGACGCTGAGACCAAGCTAGTCGATGCGCCCTTCTGGTCAGAATCTCAGAAGCAAACGCTTCAAGAGTGGATTGGCAAAGACGACGACAGAGCAATCGTCTTCGACGAACTGAACGTACGCCTTCACGACGGTAAGTAACCTCGATCAGTGCAGGCTGTCACCCGGCGCGGCCTGCAACTGCGCGAGCCATGCGGCCCTGCACTCCTCAGCTTCGTCGCGACTGGCAAACGCAGTACCGCGCCGCTCACCATTGAGCAAAACCACCCAGCAAACACTTCGCCCCATCGCGCGCAAACCGGCGGGTACACCGCTGCCAATCATCACGGCAACATCAACTCTGCACATGCAGACCTCCTCAAATCATTAGCTACCTAACTATGTAGGCATGTTAAAGATTTACTCGAGGAGGAAACAGCAACGTCCGTGCACAGATTCATTGCATCAACCGCAACAATCGATCAGCGCGGGCTCTCCGGTTTATAGCCCAAACGCAGTCCGCCCCAGTGCCGCCCCTTGATCGTGATCGGCACCGACAAGTCGTGCATCAACTCACCGGTATCGCGCGTGTAAGTCTGCAACAACACCGGTTGCTGATGACTGCCACAGCGAATCCCGGTGCGGTCGGCAAACTTGCGTTTAGTGCGATTGTTAACCGCATCGACCTGCGCATCCCCGGTCAACGGCTGACTGAACACCTGATTGTGCGTCGGCACATAGCCCTGCTGCGTGCAGGCAATGGCAAACACCAATCCCTCATGACGCGGCAGCAACGGTTCCTGAATCGCCGGCAGCACCTGATCGGTATAACGATCGAATCGGGTTTGAAACTTGGCCGGTTGCGTATTCGCGATCGGCTGATACTGACGGTCGAACAGATCGTCGAGGCTGATCCGCCCCTGCTCGACATCTGCCTCGAAACGCGCGGCAATCTGGCTCGCCCCTTCGCGCGCCAGGTCATAGATGCGCTGGTGATAGTCATCCAGCCCGACTTCGGCCAGACGCTCACTGATGGTTTCCGCCTGCCCTTCCATCTGCACCGCCGCTTCGGCGAGGCGACGGGTCTGCTGATCGCTGACCGCCAGATCGCTGCGCATTTGCTCGATGGCTTTGAACAGGCTGTCGAGTTGCTCGCGGTTGGTCTCCGCACCCCGGGCGATCTCGCCGACCTGACTTTCCACCCCCGCCGCCAATCGCGCGATGTTGTCCAGATGCTGGCCGGTGTGCTCGACCTGTTCGACGCCGGTTTGCAGATCGCTGGACAGTTCGCGAATCTGCTCCACGACCTGGGCGGTGCGCTGTTGAATGTCAGCGACCATCTCGCCGACTTCGCCCGTCGCCGACGCCGTTCGCGCCGCCAAGCCGCGCACCTCATCCGCCACCACTGCAAATCCGCGACCGTGCTCACCGGCCCGCGCGGCTTCAATCGCCGCGTTCAACGCCAGCAAATTGGTCTGGCTGGCAATCGACTGAATCACCAGCGTCACCCGCTGAATGTCATCGCTGCGCAGGCTCAAGGCCTCGATCATTTCACGGCTGGCATTGGCGCGCTGACTGAGCTGATGCATGCGCGAGATCGAATCGACCAATTCGGTTCGCCCCGCTGCACTGCTGTGATGCGCCTCACTGGCGGCCGCCAACGCTTCGCGGCTGAGTTGCGAAGTGGCGTGTTCGGTGGCGATCATCACCTCTGCATTGCTGACAATCCGCGCTGCCGCATCGAGTTGCGATTCGAGTTTGCTCGCCAGTTCCTTGACCGAAAACGCCACCCCGGCCGCCGACAAGGCGTTATGGCTGGTGGTGTAGGAAAGGTCGCGTGTGAGTTCGGAAATCGCACTGCCGGAGTCGGCAGGTGTTACATCGGGGACGGCTCGGGCACGCAGGCGCGGCAGCCAGACAATCAGCACCGCCAACGGCATGCCCACGTAAAGCGACCATCCACCCAGCGTCATGCCGGCGAGCAACAGCATCAGGGCGATGCTTTGCAGGGTCGGTGCGATCCAGCGGTTTTTCGGCAAAAGCACTGGTGCAGGCAAAGCCCCAACCAGAGATCCGTCTCTCGTCATATCAACACCCCACGCTTGTTCTCATTATTGTGACTGCATTAAACGCCACTACAACGCCATTATCTATGGTCCGTTAGTCGTGGGGGCTTGCAGCAGGTCAATGGAACGGCTCGGGATATCGCAGACGAGCAAAAACAAAGATCGCAGCCCCTGCAACCCCCTATAGGAGCTGCCGAAGGCTGCGATCTTTTCAGAACGACCCGCAATCGGCGGGTCGCCTCAGGAATCAGGCCTGACGCTGATGCTTGTCGATCTGCTCGTGACGCTCTTGAGCTTCGATGCAGTACTTGGTGGTCGGGCTGATCAGCAGGCGCTTCAGGCCAATGGCCTCGCCGCTGTCGTCGCACCAGCCAAAGCTGTCTTCCTTGATGCGCTCAAGGGCTTGTTCCAGTTGCGGCAGCATGCGCTGGTCGCGATCGATCGCGTTCACCAGCCAAGTGCGCTCTTCTTCAACCGAAGCCGCGTCCGCCGGGTCAGCCGGGGTGTCCAGGCTTTCGATGGCGATACGGTTTTGCTCAATGCGCTCATGGGTTTCGACTTTCATGTTCTGCAACAGCTCAGTGAAGAAAGCGTGTTGCTCTGCATTCATGTAGTCATCTGCCGGCATCGCCAGCAACTTGTCCTTTGTCATTGATATCTCTATAAAAAAACGTGCATTAAGGCGAAATAGGGAGCGTTCCGGCGAACCGTGTCCGGTCGACGAAAAGGCATCGTTTATTGCAAACGCCACCCGGCACTCAATTTACGAGGGGCGGCAGTCTAAGGCCCGATTGAGGCCTCAGCAACTGTAAATACAGGGAATTTGTCCGACAAAGCCCGGAAACTGCTCTGACACACGCTTCACAGCGGTCATCGGAGTGCGTTTATAGCAAGAAATTCAGTCGAGCGGCTGTATATAGAAGACAAACGGCTAACAACGACCTGCGAGCAAGGTTATCGGCAGGCTAGAGCTTTTATACAGAACGACCTCATGGACTGCACAAAGCCCACCTTCGCCGGGGTCATGAGAGATTTATAAACAAGCCGGATTCGACAACTGACATTTCCCTCTGGCTCGGCTAGGTTATGCCTACCCAACCGGTTCGACTTGAAGGAACGCGTCATGAAACTGATCGGAATGCTCGATTCACCTTACGTGCGCCGCGTGGCGATCTCCGCCAAACGCCTGGACATCGACCTGGAACACCAGTCGGTGTCGGTGTTCCGCCACTTCGAGCAATTCCAGCAGATCAACCCGGTGGTCAAGGCACCGAGCCTGATCCTCGACGACGGCGTCGTCCTCATGGACTCGACCCTCATCCTCGACTACCTCGAAACCGTCGCCGGCAAAAGCCTGCTGCCGAAAGAGTTGAGCCAGCGCGCGCACGCCCTGCGCCTGATCGGCCTCAGCCTCGCCGCGTGCGAAAAAGCCGTGCAGCTCTACTACGAACGCAACCTGCGCCCGGCCGACAATCAATACCAACCGTGGGTCGAACGCGTCGAAGGCCAACTCGCCGCGGCGTTTACTGCGCTTGAACACGAACTCGAAAAAAACGGTCTGCCCACCGACGGCACCCTGAGCCAGGCCGGCATCAGCCTCGCCGTCGCCTGGAGCTTCACCGACCTCGTCGTCCCCGACCGAATAGATGTGGCGCGCTACCCGCACATCGCCCGATACACCGCCTACGCTGAAACGCTTGAAGCGTTCGTCAGCACGCCGATGACCTGATCATGAGCGCACCTGAAACCGCGGCACCGGCACTGAAAGAGATCTTTAACGCTGAGCGTTTGCAACACATCGCCACAGAAATGAGCGCTGTGTACCCGGCGTTTAAGGCCAAGGCGTTTTTGAAGCATGCCAATGATGGGCTGGCTGAGTTGTCGGTGATGCAGCGGATGGCGCGGGTGACTGAGAGCCTACATGCGGTGCTGCCGCTGGACTACGAAGATTCCCTCGAAGTCCTGCGCGAACTCGCCCCACGGCTCAACAGTGGATTCGTCAGCATGTGCCTGCCGCACTACGTCGCCAGCTTCGGCGCGCACGCCTTCGATACCTCCATGGAAGCCCTGAAATACTTCACCACCTTCGGCTCTTCCGAATTCGCCATCCGCCACTTTCTGCGCAGCGACCTGGAACGCTCGCTGGAACAAATGCACGACTGGACCCAAGACGAAAACCACCACGTCCGCCGCCTCGCCAGCGAAGGCAGCCGCCCTCGCCTGCCATGGTCATTTCGGCTCGAAGCAGTGCAGGCTGATCCGCAATTGGCCGCCGGGATACTGGATCGATTGAAGGCGGATGAGAGTTTGTACGTGCGCAAGTCCGTGGCGAATCATTTGAATGACGTGACGAAGGTGCATCCGGAGTGGGTGCTCGACACGATTGAAGGTTGGTCGCAGGAGAACAAACACACGGCCTGGATTGCCAAGCATGCGTTGCGGAGTTTGATCAAGCTGGGGGATTTGCGGGCGTTGACGGTGATTGGCGCTGGGGGGAAGCCTGAGGTCGAGTTGCTGGATGTGAAGGTTGAGCCGGCGGTAGTAAGGCTCGGGGAAGCGATTACGTTGTCGTTTGTGGTGAAGTCGACGGTGGCGGAAGAGCAACGATTGGTGATCGATTATGCGATTGACTATGTGAAGGCGAATGGCGGGGTTTCTAGGAAGGTTTTTAAGTTGAAGACGGTGGTGTTGGCGGGGTATGAGAGTGTGGTGGTGGGACGGCGCCAAGTGATTAAGGATTTTACGACGCGGAAGCATTTTTTGGGACGGCATGGGGTAAGGGTGATGGTTAATGGGGAGGTGTTGGCAGCAACTGCATTCAACATCATCGCGGGATGACTTCATAAAGAGATTCAGTAGATCTGGCAAAGGTTGAACAGGTGCGAAATCAAGGGAGAACCAGATTCCGCCAATAATAAGCAGCCGATCATGAAGGACTGGTATCGGCCAATAATTGCCTGTCGCCAGCCCTGCTGTTAACAATCAGGGACGCATCACTTTTAAATCCTTTGCGTGACAATCGGGGCCTGTCGCTACGCAAGAACTTCACACATCACCTGTAAAGCAATCACCGCAAAGCCTTTGCCAGTACCTCTCTGTGAGACCGTATAGTTCTGATGAGCGGACACGTCCTCCCATTGGCTCACAGATTCAACATGTTGATGATCACTGTCCGTCTCAATTTGAAACGCGATGAACCGTTCCGCTTGATTGAGTATCAAGCCATAAAGGCGTGGCATTCCGGGAAAGTCGATCTCAAGATCAAGTACGACGGTTTCTGACCAATCAATGCCTTGGCTCTCGCCAAAACGTGCCAAGGCATCGGGAACGCCGGCATCACGCCAGAATCTTGCGGTTTTCATCAGGCGATCGGCAGTTACAGCATTCTGTTCCTGCACATTCAGTTGCCGCTTCTTCAGCAGGCGGTCCATTTGCATTTTTCCCCTCAGACGTTCGCCGCTATCAATCCCCGTACAGGCATCAAATTAACGCTCTACGAGCCACGGATTGGCTTCGTCAAAGCGAGTTGGTGCCGGCATTTTTCCTGCGAAGAAGCCTTCGAAAACCATCTTGAATCTTTCACGATAATCGTAAACCTGGTTTCTTTTGAGGTTGCGGATCTTGAAGCCATCCTTGCGATCGAGGTGGCATCCAAACAGCAGAAAGCTATAGCTAAATATTTCAAACACTCGCTGAAAGAGCGTTAGGCTGAAGCTCGCTTCTGTTGCAAGTTGGTACAACGCCCACTCCAGTAACCAGTATTCGTCGTGATCCCAGATTTCTGCTTCGTGCAATCGTCCAATGAACGAAGCGTCTTCGAACGCTTCGCACCCAACGAAATTTCTGGCGATTACAGAATTTGCATCCATGTAAGAGATTCCGTAAGCAAATGGGTCGATAGCCTATAGAGAGGCTCACTCTCAAACAATAGATTGCACAATCCCGCTATCCTTGGAAATGACTGGATCGACCGGCTTCTTATGGCCGATTACTGCCCTTGGCGAGAGGCAGAAAACGGCGATTAGCTGCCATCCGCCGATCTGGAAGTCATTAGTCACGGACATCGATTCTGCTCAGGAAGACCTGCACGGTTTTATTGCTGGGTCCGCAGATCAAATCCTGACTCTAGGCAATACCCCTGCTGGCAAGTCGAACCGCGTCCCACGACTGATCCGATAACACGTGCCGTTATTGGTGTAACTCGTATAGCCAATTACGTGACCCGTCGGGCCACCCATCCCTTTCAATCTTGAGGTTTCCCTCACCGCAGCGTATTAATGCTGATGATCCGAATGGCGTGATGTGGTGTAGCCAATGCGTGAAATCTACAGCGTCTTTAATTCGAACGGTGCCTACGAAACCGGCGCCCATGAGCATGATGAGTTTATGCTCATGGTTCCGGAGCATGGCTTATTGCGCTTCAGGGACGAAGAGAGCGGCCGCTCAACATCGGTGATAGATCGTCAGTTCGTGTTGGTGCCGCCACAATGGAGCCACTCATCTTCGTCAATGACTACTAGTCAGGGTCACGTTGCGTTTTATGTCGACCCTGATTACATGGGATACGCCCTGCGTGATCTGTCCGGCGATGCCAATCGTTTATTGCGGGTGCCGACGCTGGGCATCTGGCACGCATCCCCACCTCTACACCATCTGTTGCTTGCGAAAAAGGCGTTCAGTCAGCCGGATCATTACGTGGATCGACGCAGACAAATTACCCAGACAGATCACCTGTTATTGCTCGAATGCCTCGCAATTTCCCTGAGCCAACCGAGCCTACAACGCTCTTTGACAGAACGTCATGGCGCGGCACTGGTACGTGATATCCAGCGCTACTTGGATGGCAACCTTGAACAGTCCCCGGGGCTGGACGATATCGCTAAGGCCTTCCATGTTTCACGACGCCACCTCACTCGCCTTTTTGCCCAGCACACTGGTGAATCAGTTTTGGCCTACGTTCAACGCATACGACTGGAACGGGTGAAAAACCTATTGCAGCACACGCGCATGTCGGTGCTGGAGGTTGCCAACAGTGTCGGCTACGAATCTCCTTCCCATCTGGCCCACGTTTTCCGACGCGTACTGGGTTGCTCGCCTGACGAGTTCCGCCGAAACGCCAACCGTTAAACTCTCCCGATAGTCCATGGCCCGATTCCGCACATGATCAGGCCCGATCTCGTGCGCCGCGATTTTCCCCACCCTGCATCCTGAAGCTCTGCCAAACCAACAAGAGGACAGGGCCGTGAGGCGAGAACCATTCATCAGTTTTGCTGACGTGCAAAAGAGCTTTAAGGTCGACGGGCGTCAATTTGTAGCTGTGCGAAACGTGTCGCTAGAGATTCAGCGTGGCGAAATCATCACTTTGGTAGGCCCTTCGGGCTGCGGCAAGTCCACCTTGCTGAACATGACCGCTGGGCTGTTTGGCCCTACCGAAGGCCGGGTTCACTACGATGGCGCAGAGGTCAAAGGCGTCAACACGCGTGTCGGTTATATGACTCAGGCCGACCACTTGCTGCCTTGGCGCACGGTGGCTGGCAACATTGCCGTGCCGCTACAGATCCGCCGTCTCGGCAAGCAAGAAATTCAGGAGAGAGTCGAGGAGCTGTTGGCTCTGGTCGGCTTGACTGGTTTTGGCGCCAGCTACCCAAATCAGTTATCCGGCGGCATGCGTAAACGCGCGGCCATGGCCCGCCTGCTGGCTAGCGACCCCGAGACGTTGCTAATGGACGAACCCTTCGGCGCCCTCGATGCGCAGATGCGCCTGACCCTGCAAACCGAGTTGTTGCGGCTGTGCAAAAAACTAAAGAAAACCGTGTTGTTCGTCACCCACGATGTCGACGAGGCGGTCGCGCTGGCCGACCGCTGCGTGGTGTTTGCCGGGCGTCCCGGGACCATTGATCACGTGCTCGACGTCTCGCTGCCGCAGCCGCGCAACCTCGTGCAACTGCGCTCTGATCCGCACTACCTCGAACTCTGCGCCGCCCTCTGGCAACGCCTGGCCCCGGACATCGCCGGTGCCGCCGATCCATCCTCGCTGGCCCACTCCCTGGAGGCCTTATGATTCAGGTCTATCGCTTGTTGTTCCTCGTGTTCCTGATGGTGCTGTGGGAAAGCATTTCCCGCTGGTTCGGTGTGGAGTTCTTCATAAGTCGGCCCTCAGCCGTAGCGGCAAGTTTGTGGAAAATCCTGCTAAACGGAGTGTTTTTCTACCATGCGGGGATCACCACATTAGAAGCGGTCCTCGGTTTCTTCTTCGGCTCGGTGGCGGGTCTGGCTGCTGGTTTACTGCTGGGGCGGGCTAAAGTTTTGGCCGACATTCTCGACCCGTTCCTCACGGCGCTCTACAGCCTGCCAAAAGTAGCACTCGCGCCATTGTTCATCCTTTGGTTCGGTATTGGCCTGCCGATGAAGGTCATCCTGACCGCAGCGGTGGTGTTCTTCCTGGTGTTTCTCAACACCTACAGCGGTGTGCGCAACGTGTCTCGAGAGCAACTGACCATCCTGCGGTTAATGGGGGCACGTGAGCGTGATCTTCTTAGCATGGTGGTGATCCCATCGGCATTCACCTGGGTTTTTACCGGGTTGCGGTTGTCGGTGCCGTACGCACTGATCGGAGCGCTGGTCGGCGAAATCATCGCCGCCAATCGCGGCCTCGGCTATTTGCTTTCCGATGCGGCGTCGCAATTCGACACCGCCGGAGTGTTCGCCGCACTTGTGGGCATTATTGCTTTAGCGTTGATCCTCAATACCGCGGTGAAACTGGCAGAACGCCGGTTGATGCCGTGGAAAGCCAATGACGCCGAGCGTGAAGAGGCAGTCTGAAAATCCACCCGATTGAATATCCGGAGTGCTCATCATGTTCAAACGTTTCGTGACGGCGGCTGCATTCGCCAGTTTGTTGCTTTGTGGCTTCACGACTCAGGCCGCTCAGTTGACTAAGGTCAAACTGGCGTTTCCCAGTGAAGGCTTTTTATATGTGCCGATTTATGTCGCGCAGAAGCTTGGCTACTTCGCCGAAGAAGGTCTCGACATCGAAGTAATCGTCTTTCAAAAAGGTGGTTCCGCAGCGCTTACAGCCGTACTCGGGCGTGATGCTGATGCTTACGTCGGCTTGCCTGCGGTAGCGATTCGCGCACGTTCCAAGGGACAAAATGTACAGGCGTTCGCATCGGTACAGACTCAATTTGGCAGCACCGTAGTGGTTGATGCTGATTCCGCGAAGAAGGCCGGCGTCTCCGCAACATCACCGTTGGCTGCCCGTGCCCAAGCCTTAAAAGGCCTGAAAATCGGTGTCACCGGCCCAGGCAGTACTACCGACATGGTAGTGCGCTATTTAGCCAAGAACGCAGGTCTAAGTCCGGACAGGGACATGACCATAATGCCGATTGGTGGGGCGCCGAACATGCTTGCTGCCTTCTCCCAGGGAAGTATTAACGGTTTTTCCCTGTCGCCACCCACCACCACGACGGCCGAGAAGCAAGGCGGCTTTGTGCTAATGGATTTGGCCAAAGGTGAATACCAGCCGCTTAATGGCTTTCTGTTCACCGCGATGATCGCTCGGGAAGACTGGTTGCTCAGCAACAGCGATACCGCGCGCAAAATGGTTAAAGCCCTGTGGCGTGCCGAGCATCTGATTGCAACAGATCCAGGCAAGGCCCGTGAAGCCGTGCGGCCGTATTTCGCCCACACCGGCGCAGCGATTTTCGATGCGGCATGGACAGCTTCATTGCCGTCTTACCCGGCCACACCAAGGGTCGAATTGTCGGGCATCGAAAAAAACATCAGTTTCATGAATGCCGTTGAGGCCGAGCCGGTCAGCCTCGACCCGAAAGCGGTGTTCACCAATGCAATCGTCGACGCGGCTACACCGGTTTTATCGGACGCTCAAGGAGTTACGAAATGAGACCAGAAGTTCACATGGTCAACGTCTTCCCTGCCGCCCGCAATGGCGGCAATCCGGCACCTACCGTGGCCTGTGCCGATGGCATGAGCGGGACAGATATGCAGGCTGTAGCCAAGACGTATGGCCATGAATGCGGCTTCGTATGCTCGCCGCCTGTTGGCACCGATTACGACTATGCCTTTCGCTTCTGGGTACCTAACCACGAAATGGAAATGTGCGGACATGCCACAGTTGGTGCTGTGTGGTTGCTGGATCAGTTGGGGATGCTATCCAAGGATCAACTCTCGATCTGGACCCTGAGCGGTCGCGTAGAAGCACGGGTGTCGCGCAACGGCTCCGAAGCAGTGAAAGTCGAAATCACCCAGCCTAAAGGCCAAGTCGAAACGCTTTCGGCACTGGACGTCGAGGCGGATATCCTTTCGGTCTTGGGCATCAGTTCCAATGAACTGGCTCCCCTGCCGATTCAGAATGCCGCCACCAGTCGAATCAAAACCCTGATTCCACTCAAAAGCGTTGAGGTGCTGGATGGTTTGAAACCAGATTTTCGCCGAGTTGAGCAATTGTGCGAAAGGATCGGTTCGACCGGTTTGTATCCCTACGCGCCATCAGATCTTGACGCCCGGCAATTCAATGCGCGGCAGTTCCCTAAATCCTCTGGGTATCCCGAAGACGCAGCCACCGGCATCGCCGCAGCCGCACTGGCTTTTGGACTGTTGGAAAACGGCTTGGTCACCGCAGACGAGCGTCCTGTCCGGGTTCGCCAGGGCTGGGCAATGGGCCGCCCCTCTGAGATTTCGTTGCGCTTTCGGCGGGATACAGAGGGTCAGGTTCAGGGTTGCTGGCTCGGCGGTACAGTAAGTTTTGCAGAGATCACTGTATGAGCGTGCGAGAAAAGCTGAAAGCTCTGGATCTCCGATTGCCCGAGGCACCGGTTCCCCAAGGCGACTATGTGCCGGTGGTGGTTTACAACGGCGTGGCGTACGTCAGCGGACAGGTGTGTCGGCTGGCCGCTAGCGTAATCACGGGACCGGCACGCGTCGGTACATCTGATGAGATCTTGGCACTAGCGGCCCGGACCTGCGTATTACGTGCCTTGAGCGCGCTCGAACAGGCGGTGGGAGACCTGAATAACGTTGAGCGTATTCTCTTCGTGCGTGGCTTCGTGTACGCCGAAGACGGTTATCAGAACTACTCGAAAATTCTCGACGAAGCTTCGCGGTTGTTGGTAGACGTGTTCGGCGAGCACGGACGCCATGCCCGCTCAGCTTTGGGTGTCGCTGGGTTGCCGAGTAATGGGCTTCTTGAAATGGAGCTTGTGGTCGCAGTTAGATAGCCTTCATCTCTGAGGACCTGGCCAGCCCATCAAGTTGGCCAGGCATTATCCCTGGAATCGCAAACTGTTCTAGCGAGCAAAGTTCGGCATTCGCTGGCGCAGTAATGCGTCCGCACAAGCCACCGAACGTGATTTATGCCGGTTTGCAAGCAAGTACTCCGGTTGAAGCGGCAATGATCAAACGCCTGGGCGTTGGGTCGCGCCAGCCCAGCGGAACTGGCTCTCAGAAGCAAAGTGATGCTTAGCTTCATTGGCTTACCGCTTACCAACTACCGTAAGGAATGCCCCACTTCTCGATATAACGCTTGGACTTTTCACTGACTGGATAAGCATATCTTCCCTGCGTTTTCCCCTGACTCGGCCCCAACGGCTCGATTTCAGCCTTTGCTTTCGCCACTACGACCGGGTGGTGACATGAGTCTCTTACCCAAACTTGTACGATGCCACCGGGGGCCAAGCCCAGATAAACCGAAGAAATATAGGTAGCTCTTTTCTCTGGCGTTTTCGAGCAGCGCTGGTTGACCGAAGTCAGCATCAATTGCCTGGCTTCTTCGGGTATATCGATCCAAACACTATAGGTTTGAGGCTCTACGATGGATTGCCAGCGAACGAAGATTCGTTTGGGGAGATCAGCACCCACCACCGCTTTTGCGGAGCTGCCCAAGCCGTGCCAGCCTCGCGCAGACTCCGTTCCGTCTTCTGGCTGTCCGCCAGAAGCGGATCCGCCGCCGGTGTGCAGGAGCGTCTTTCCTTTGATGTCTTCGACGGAGGTGTCCTCAACCCAGACTTTCATATAGCGAGGCTCGGTAAAGCCGAGTTCCCACCATGGCGATTTGGGGTCGTTTTTTGCTGACAAGGGGTCAGCGTGACAACCAGCAACAAACAGTGCGCACAGCAAGGTTGCGAATAATTTCATTACCAAAGCGTCCAGTCAGGTACGTGCGGGTGTTTTACTCGTATTGCATCTGCCGTGGGGGCGTTGATATATACCGCCCGCAAGCCACTTCCATCCCTTCGCCCAAGTGGGTGGTTCCAGTTGGCGGAAGTATGAATGTACTTGAGTTTGAGCATTTGCTCCTCTTCCAGCGTGGTGCTGTAGTCACCAGAGACAAATCGATCGCACATGGATTGAAGTTCTGCCGGAATTACAAACTCAGGGGTCTCGGGAATATCGTTGAAACGCACTCCCTTGGCTTTTGCCTGTTGATGCATTACGCGCAGGCAAACTCTAGCCAGCATTCCGCTCACCGGCCGTTTTAGCTGCAAGGCAGCATAGACTCGCTTAACGCGTGGACCCAATCGATCTTGCGGGTCGATTGGCATCAGGAGTGCCGGTGGTGTAACGATCTCCAGCATTTCGGAGGGCCAGCCTTTGCTTAGCCACTGGCTTCTCACCTTCACCGCATCCTGGTAGATCGATGTGGTGGTGACATCCGTATTAATGGACACCTCAAGAGTTTGCATTGGGCTGATGAGTACGCACTCTTCAGCCTCTTCGAGGTAGCCACCACCAATATCGGAGTGCACACCGGGCAGGACAATTTCTGGATGGTCCATCGCCACGCGACTGAGGGCAAAATTACCTCTGCATTCATCCCGAGCAACCAGTTGGACAACATCGGTGAAAAAGCGTCGGTCGAGGTAAAGCCTGATACCTGGTGCTACAGCGCTTTTGATGTTGCCCAAATTGGACCAGCCAGCAATTGACGGCACCGTGTCGAACAGACCGATGAAGCCCATATTTATGTCGCTTTGGTATTGATCAACGAAGGACGAACTGAAGACATCAGAATTGCTGCGAAAGATTTCGCCCAGAGGGCCTTGTTTTCCACGCACGATCTCATTCGCGAAGTGCCGAGCGGCTGCCGCGCCGCGACTGAATCCGAAAGTGTCGAAGCTCAACGAGACAATTTCACTCCCCGGATTTTCTTTCACTGCTTCATTGATACGTTGTTCGATGAGCACAAACGAAGATTGAACGCGCCCGGCAACGCCTGTTTCGCCACGCCCGGCGCCAGCTCCCAATGTGCTGTCTTCTTCACCTGATCGGGTGCCGATACCTTCGACATACACCATACGGAATGCCTGCTTTCGCAGCCCCTCGCCTTCGGCTACTTCAGGAGCGTCATACAGATCACTCAGCCTTTTCACATTACTAACGTCATTACCGTAACTGCTGTCCGGATCGCTCATATACGGCTTGCAGCTGGCATCGATGTCGTTGGGTGCAATCGGATGATGCGCACCACATATCAAACCAGCGGCGGCGTTGTTCGCGTTGTTACCTGTGCCATCAAAGAAAACCCCAATCCGCAGCGCGATGCCGATTTTCTCAGGCGCGGGCGCGGGTTCTTTGCCGTGTTTTTCGTATTCAGCCCAGTGCTGGGCGTGGATATCGACGGGTTTGGCTTCTTCGTAGCGACGGTTTTTCGGGGGGTTGGGGACGTAGCCGCTCAATCCTTGATTCCTTGTTCTGATCCTTGAGAACGGCCCAAAGGGTGACAGCCGAGGCTATGGGGCGCAAGGCGTGGCCGTGTGCCAGCCCGGTTGAGACAGTGGATTGTGACGAGGGTTTCCCCTCGTCTTACTGGCCGGGTTATTTGGAGATTTCGACCTTATCCAGCGCTTGGTTGACTGCCAATTCGGCAAGCATCACGACTTGCGCGATGCCTAGCGCGTTTTTTCGGTGAGCGTTGCTGAGTGTAGCGGCGAAGTTGTTTAGCATTTCGCTGGCGGAGCCGAGGGTTTCACTGGCGTTGGCTAGCAGCGATTCGGTGTCGTATTTCGGGTTGGCGAAGAACATGCGCTCGGGTTCGTTGGTGCAGGCCATGATTTGGTCAGAGGGTTTGAGGTAGTGGTCGAGGGCGCGCTCGGCGGCTTCGTGGAATTTCTTGGAATCGGGGGATTCGTAGGGGGATGTCGGGTCGGACACTGGTGGGTTCGGCGTTACTTTGAACATAGATGAAGCTCCTAACACATTTAGAGGAGGCTTCACCCTTTCGCTACCAAACGAAGGGTGGCGGCCATGCACAGGTTGGTAGACCGGGTGTTAGGATCCGGCGCGCCCTAGGACGCCCTGTACATGACCACCATAAATCCGAAACGAAGAAATCTCGGCGATGATGGAGCTGTACATCTAACACCGGGCTACCAAACCCGATCACTGTTTTTCAGTGACCGACAAACGATAGAACCCGCGACCTAGACGCACAAGCCGGCGGATTCTGGCGTAGTCGTAGCCGATGGCGCAAGACGTTGTAGGGCTTGGGTCGTTGCGGGAAGCTTCGTTTAAACAGTGGCGCTGTTTACTGTTTATTTTGTTCAGCGAGTTAGGGGTGACTGGGCGGGCGTCTTCGCGAGCAGGCTCGCTCCTACAGCGGATTGTGGTGGGTTTTGGATTTTGTAGAGCGGGCTTACGCTATCGCGAGCAAGCCCGGCTCCCACAGGTTTGGTGGGTTGCTCAGGTTCTGCGTTTTGTCATCTGGATCAGGGCCGAGCGTCCGCCGCCCGGTGCGGGGCGTTCTTCAATGCCGAACGGGACGAAGCCGAGTTTCGGGTAGAGCAGCAGGCCGGCGGTGTTTTGGTTGAAGCAGGAGATCTGCACCTCATCGGCTTGATACTTTTCGAACGCCAATGCGGTCATGGTCGTGACGATGAATCCAGCCACACCCTGGCCGCGTGCGTTGGGCGCGACGATGACGTTGCCGATGCAGCAGATGCCGTTATGTTCAGCGCGGTAGAAGTTGGCGAAGCCGACGATCTGGCCGTCAGCCTCAAAAATTGTGGAATCAAAGCGTTGGCTGATTGCCGTGTGCAATTGCTCTTGCGTCAGCGGGTAGTTTGCTTTCGGGAACATGAAGAACAGCTCTTGCTCGCCTTGCGGAAAACCGCAGACGGTTTTGACGTCTTCGGCCAACACGGGCCGGTGGGTGAAGTTCATCACTGCCCTGCCCTCACTTTTTGGCCGCTGCCAAATGATGCGCCACCAGCGCGTTGGCATGCCCGTGGCCCATGCCATGTTCTTCCTTGAGCCACGCCACCAGTTCCATGTGTTTTTTGTCGGTAACGCTGGCGAGCAGGGTCAGCCAGTGGTCAATGGGTTGGCCGTACTTTTTCTCGATGGAGGGGAAATACGAGGCAGGGCCTTTTACTTTGTTGTCTTCGCTCATGCTGCACGCTCCGTTGGGTCGCGACGGAGGGTCGGCGGACGCTCCTTGTCGGCAAGGCCTAAGCGTGGACGCGAAGTGCGGTTCCGGCAACTGCCCTGCTCTACCGGACACTGCAAAAAACTGTAGGCGTGAGCCTGCTCGCGATCGCGGTGGTTCAGTCAATCTCGATGCTGACTGAACAGGCGCCATCGCGAGCAGGCTCACTCCTACAGGGGGTCAGCGTGAACCTGTGCGGCCCGGCAGCATCCGCACCAGCGTGTTATCGCGCACCCAATAGTGGTGGAACAACCCCGCCGCCGCGTGCAGACCGATCACCCAATAACCGCTGCTGCCGATCAGTTCATGCCAGTACTTCAGGCGTTTGGCGAGGTCCGGGTCGATGGCGACCGGGGCTGGTACGTGAAAGCCGAAGTACGGAAACGGTTTGTCGCCGGCGGCGAGCATCAGCCAGGCGAGGATCGGGGTGGCGATCATCAAGCCGTAGAGGGCCAGGTGCGTCAGGTGCGCGATGCCCGTCTGCCAGGCCGGTGGTTTGGGGGTGATTGGTGGGCGTGGGGTCAGGCGGCCGAGCAGGCGGAGCCACACCAGGGCGAAGATGCTCGCGCCAAACAGGCCATGAAAGCCCATCAGCAGGCCGCGCGCTTCGCTGCCCTTGGGCATGTAGCCTTTGATTTCGACGCAGGCGTAAACGCCGACGAACAGCACCAGCATCAGCCAGTGCATCGTGATTGAGAGTTTTCCATAACGGCTTGCGGCGTTGTCGCGAGTCATAAGATGCGCCTCGTGATTGTCGTGGATGACGGTCGATGGGCTCGACGGTCACGTTCCTTTCGCCGGGCTAACCGACGGTGTCACCCTGCCCGGCCAGTCTTAAGACAGTCTGAAGATCGGCCCGTAGATTAACCTTTTTTTACCTTCAGACTTCGTTAAGAAATGGCTCGGATACTTCGCTCAAATCTTTGAGGGAGGCGTTCTGCCCATGCCCGATTTCGACTGGAACATCCCCCTGCCCCTGCATTTCGGCCAGGCCGAAACACCGCAGATGACGCTGACCCATGCGTTGCCCGACGACGCACAACGAATAGCGTTCGAAGCGTTCATTCAGCAACGCTTTCGCAAGGCCCACGGCGCTGACATCCGCCACTTCATGCCCGAGCTGTTCGGCATGCACAACGCCGACGGTGAGCTGAGTGCGGTGGCCGGTGTGCGTCGCGCCCATCTGGAGTCGCTGTTCCTGGAGCGTTATCTGGATGAGCCGATTGAGCCGTTGATCAGCGCGGCGGCGGATCGCCCGGTGACGCGCGACGGCATCGTCGAAGTCGGCAACCTTGCGGCCAGCGACACCGGCAGTGCACGCCTGAGCATTATCGCCATCACCTACTTGCTGGCCATGGGCGGTCTGGAGTGGGTGACGTTCACCGGCAATATCGGGCTGGTCAACAGCTTCCATCGTCTGGGCCTGAACCCGGTGACATTGTGCGCCGCAGACCCGGAGCGACTGGGTGACGAGCGTCAACATTGGGGCAGTTATTACGAAAGCAAACCTTGGGTCCATGTCGGCAACATCCGCGCCGGGTTTATCCATTTGCGCAATATCGGCCTGTTCACACGCCTGGGGCTGCCGACCTCGATTGAAGGAGCTTTCCATGTCGCTTGAACTGCAACGATTCAAGGAAACCCTGCGCAGCCATGCCGGGCGTAATGACAACGCGATCGCGCTGTGGGGCGACACGCTGAAAATCGATTACACGACCCTGTACGCCGAGGTGATGTATCGCCAGGAGCGCTTGCGCGATGAAAACGTGCAGGTGATCGCACTGGCGCTGGATAACGGCGTCGACGCGATGCTCTGGGATTTGGCCGTGCTGTTCGAAGGCCTGACCTGTGTGACGCTGCCGCCGTTTTTCAGCCCGGTGCAACGTGCCCATTGTCTGGAGCAGAGTCAGGCCGAACGGGTGATCGCCGAGCCGGATCTGGAAGCCGAGTTGCTCGCGGGCGGTTACGTGAAAAATGGCGAGTTCTGGTGCCGCACATTCAGCGGTCCGAGCCGCATGCCCGCCGGCACGGCCAAACTGACGTTCACCTCTGGCACCACCGGCACGCCCAAAGGCGTGTGTTTGAGTGCCGACAGTGTGTTGCGCGTGGCGCGTGAGCTGCATCAGGCCAGCGAACCCACCTCGCCACGACATCACATGGCTTTGCTGCCGCTGGCGATTCTGCTGGAAAACCTCGGGTGTTATGCCGCGCTGTATGCCGGTGCGATATTGAGCCTGCCGAGCCAGAAAACCCTCGGAATTCAGGGCGCCAGCGGCGTCGATGTGCCGCGCCTGCTGGGCTATCTGGCCAGCCGTGCGCCGGAGAGTCTGATTCTGGTGCCGCAGCTGTTGCTGATGCTGGTCAGCGCTGCCGAACAAAAAGCCTTCGATCCGCAGACACTGCGTTTTGCCGCCGTCGGTGGCGCACGGGTTTCGGAGGATTTGCTGCACCGTGCCCAGCGTGTCGGCCTGCCGGTTTATGAAGGGTATGGCTTGTCCGAATGTGCCTCGGTGGTTTGTCTCAATCGCCCCGGTGCGCGGCGTCCGGGCAGTGTTGGCAGGCCCTTGCCGCATATTGAAGTGCGCTTGGCCGAGGATGGCGAAGTGCTGATCAAGGGCTCGCCGCTGCTGGGGTATCTGGGCGATGCGCCGTACGCAGATGAATGGTGGCCGAGCGGTGATCTGGGCGAGTTCGATCCGGAAGGTTTTCTCTATCTCAAGGGTCGCAAAAAGCATCAGTTCGTCACCAGTTTCGGGCGCAACGTCAACCCGGAATGGGTCGAGTCCGAACTGACCCAGCGTCGCCACATCGCCCAGGCGTTCGTCTATGGCGAGGCGATGCCGCAGAACCACGCGCTGCTATGGCCGCACCGCACCGATTGCAGCGATGCGGAGCTGGCCGCTGCTGTCGCCGAAGCCAACGAGGTCTTGCCCGATTACGCCCAGGTACACCGCTGGACGCGTCTATCCCAACCCTTCAGCGCCGCCAATGGCCTGCTCACCGCCAATGGCCGCCCGCGCCGCGAAGCCATCGTTGCGCACTACCACACCCAATTGACTGAATCCGTTATCTGCGAGGAATCCGCATTATGAATTTTTTCGACACCCTGCAAGAAGCCACGCAACAGGAACGCCACGAGCTGTTCAACCTGCCGATCATTCTGGATGCCCTGCAAGGCAAAGTCAGCCTTGAGAGTTATCGGGCATTTCTTGCTCAGGCCTATTACCACGTGCGCCACACCGTGCCGTTGATGATGGCGTGCGGCGCTCGTCTGCCGTCGCGTCTGGAGTGGTTGCGCAAAGCGGTGTGCGAGTACATCGAGGATGAGTACGGCCATGAACAGTGGGTGCTCAACGACATCGCCGCGTGTGGTGGTGATCGCGACGCCGTGCGTGATGGGCAGCCGTCGCTGTCGATCGAGTTGATGGTCAGCTTCCTCTACGACCTGATCGCCCGAGGTAATCCGGTGGGTCTGTTCGGCATGGTCAACGTGCTCGAAGGCACCAGCATTGCCCTGGCCACCCACGCGGCGGGGAGTATTCGCGAGCGTCTGGGGTTGCCGGAAACGGCGTTCAGTTATTTGAGTTCCCACGGTTCGCTGGACATCGAGCACATGCAGACTTACCGCCGACTGATGAACAAACTGGAAGATCCAGAAGATCAGGCGGCGGTGATTCACGCGTCAAAAGTCGTCTATCGCCTGTACACCGACATGTTCCGTGGCTTGCCACGCAACACGGAGGTTCAACATGCAGCTGCGTGAGGCGCGGGTTGTATTGACCGGTGCCAGTGGCGGCATCGGCATGGCCATCGCCCACGCCTTGTGCGCCGCCGGCGCGCGGGTACTGGCCGTGGCCCGACATCAGGAAGCGCTGCTGCCGCTGCTTGAGCGCTATCCGCAAAACCTGTGCTGGGTCGCCGCCGACCTGACCTTCCTCAGCGACCGACGCAAAGTGCTGGCCGCCGCCGAAGCCATCGGCGGCATCAACCTGCTGATCAACGCGGCCGGGGTCAACCACTTCGCCATGCTTGAGCAGCTCGATGACAACGACATCAACGCGATGCTGGCGGTGAACATCAGCGCGCCGATCTGCCTGACCAAGCTGTTGCTGCCAATGCTCAAGCAGGCCGACAGCGCGATGGTGGTCAACGTTGGCTCGACCTATGGCTCGATCGGCTACCCCGGTTATGCCAGTTATTGCGCGACCAAGTTTGCCCTGCGCGGGTTTTCCGAAGCGCTGCGCCGGGAGTTGGCCGACACCCGTGTCAGCGTGCTCTACGTCGCGCCACGCGCCACCCGTACGTCGATGAACAGCGCCGCCGCGCAAGCTTTGAACGATGCGCTCAAAGCCAACGTCGACGATCCGCAAACCGTGGCGTCGGCGGTGATTCACGCGATTGCAGGCGACCGTCGCGACCTGTATCTGGGCTGGCCGGAACGTTTCTTCGTGCGCCTCAACAACCTGCTGCCACATCTGGTTGATCGGGGTCTGCGCAAGCAGTTGCCGCTGATCCGCCGCCTCAGTGAAAAACCTGAAAACGAGACCTTCAAGCCATGAAAAAATTGTCCGCATGCCTGTTGTTGGCCGCCCTGAGTCAAAGTGTCTGGGCGCTGGATTCCGCTGATCAACAACGCCTCACCGGCATCCAGCAGAGCTGGGCGCATATTCAATACGAAGTGGCCGAGAAACAGCGCGCCGCCGCTTTCGAGCAACTGTCCAGCGAAGCCACGGCGTTCACCACGCAACGCCCGGCCGTGGCCGAAGCCTGGATCTGGAAAGGCATCGTCACCAGCAGTTGGGCCGGCGCCGAGGGTGGGCTCGGTGCCTTGAGCAAAGCCAAGGACGCCAAGGCGGACCTGGAAAAATCCCTGACCCTCGATCCCAAAGCCTTGCAAGGTTCGGCCTACACCAGCCTCGCCGCGCTGTATGACCGCGTACCGGGCTGGCCGATCGGTTTCGGCGACAGCGACAAGGCTGAGCAACTGCTCAAGCAGGCGCTGCAACTCAATCCCAATGGCATCGACAGCCTGTACTTCTGGGGCGATCACCTCTACCGTGAGAAACGCTACGCTGAAGCGAAAGTGGCGCTGCAAAAAGCCTTGCAAGCTGCGCCGCGTCCGGGCCGGGAAAGCGCCGACGCCGGGCGCCGCAAAGAGATCGCCGCCCTGCTGGTGGACGTCAACAAGAAACTCGACTGACAGGAGTGCGCGTGCGCTTATTACTGATTGAGGATGACGTGGCGCTCGGTGAAGGCATTCATCAGGCGCTGGGGCGTGAGGGTTACACCGTCGATTGGCTCAAGGACGGCAGCAGCGCGTTGCATGCGCTGCTCAGTGAAACCTTTGATGTGGCGGTGCTTGATCTCGGTCTGCCGCGCATGGACGGCCTCGAAGTGCTGCGCCGTTTGCGCGACAGCGGTTCGAACCTGCCGGTGCTGATCCTCACTGCCCGCGATGCTACCGAGGACCGCATCGCCGGGCTCGACGCCGGGGCCGATGATTATCTGGTCAAGCCGTTCGATCTGGCCGAACTCAAGGCGCGCTTGCGTGCCTTGTTGCGGCGCAGTGCCGGGCGCGCCCAGGCGCTGATCGAACACGCCGGCATCAGCCTCAACCCTGGCACCCAACAGGTCAGCTATCAGGGCCAGCCTGTGGCGCTGACCCCCAAGGAATATCAGTTGCTGCACGAATTGCTCTCGCCGCCGGGCCGCGTGATGACTCGCGATCAATTGATTCAGTTGCTCTACGGCTGGAACGAAGAGGCCGAAAGCAACACCCTGGAAGTGCACATCCATCACCTGCGCAAGAAATTCTCCACCGACCTGATCCGCACCATTCGTGGCGTGGGCTATCTGGTGGAGGAGCGTCGATGACCTCGATCCGCCGCCGTACGCTGACGCTGATCATCGGCCTGTTGCTCGCCGGTCTGGCGGTGCTCAGCGTGTTCAACGTGCATGACAGCAACCACGAAATCGCCGAAGTCTACGACGCGCAACTGGCGCAAAACGCCCGCCTGCTGCAAGGCGTGATGCGCATGCCGATGGCGAGTACCGAGCACGCGCAGTTGTATCAGGCGTTCAATCAGGCCCTCGGCGAAGCCAAGCCCCGGGTCGATGGTCATCCGTACGAAAGCAAAATCGCTTTTCAGGTGTGGAACCCCAAGGGTGAGGTGCTGGTGCACACGGCCAGCGCGCCCTCCTTCACCGCACCGCCGACCCAACCGGGTTTCAGCGATGTGCTGGATTTGAAGGGCCGCCAATGGCGGGCGTTCATGCTGGAGGACAAACAAAACAACCTGCGCATCTGGGTCGGCGAACGCGATGACGTGCGCTCAGATTTGGTCGACCGCATCGTGCGTCATACGTTGTGGCCAAACGTGATCGGCAGCCTGATCCTCGCGGCCATGGTCTGGCTGGCCATCGGGTGGGGACTCAAGCCGCTGGCGGACATGGCTGCCACCCTGCGCGCCCGCCACAGTGGCTCGCTGGAACCGCTGCAAATGACGCCGCTGCCCAGCGAACTGGAACCAATGCAAGCAGCGCTCAACCGCATGCTCGCGCAGATCCAGGAAGTGCTCGGCCGCGAACGCCGTTTCATCGCCGACGCCGCCCACGAAATGCGCACCCCACTGGCGGTGCTGCGGGTGCATGCGCAAAATCTGCTGGAGGCCGGCACCGAGCAGGAACGCCGTGAGTCCCTGGAATTTCTGATCTCCGGCGTCGACCGCACCAGCCGCCTGGTCAATCAGTTGCTGACCATGGCGCGCCTCGAACCGAAACCCAACCCGCCGCCCCTGCAACGCATCGACCTCAGCGAAACCGTGCGCAACAGCCTCGTGCAACTGACGCCGTGGCTGCTGAGCAAACAGCTGGAACTGGCCTTCGAGGACAGCGCCGAAGCGCTCCACGTCATGGCCAGCACCGCCGCCATCGACATTGCGCTGAACAACCTGATCACCAACGCCGCTAACTTCTCCCCGGAACACGGCGTGATCACCGTGACGCTGACCCAGGCCGACGGCCTCTGCCATTTGAGCGTCGAGGACCAGGGGCCGGGCATTGACGAGGAAGATCGAGAGCGGTTGTTCGAACGCTTTTACAGCCGTGGCAATGCACAGGGCGCGGGGTTGGGACTGACCATCGTCAACACCATCGCGACGCGGTTGGGTGGGAGCATCACCCTGGTCAACCGGGCCGAGGGTGGGTTGCGGGCGACGTTGTCGATACCCGGCGCACAATCGCGCCCCGTGTCACAACGTATCACCCGCGAGCTACCACAGGGCTGAGTGCGCAGCGCAATGCTGGCCAATTCTGATCGGCCAGCCTGCCCGTTCGTCACTTGAGCGGGCAATCGGGCAAATCAACGGCATGCGATCAGCTCATACACCTATGCTTGGTGAACCTTGCAAGGCGTCCTCGCTAATGCCTGAAACTCGTCCCCTGAACATTCAATACCTCAAGACTGCATGCTCGAGTTGCAGCGTTGTGGAGTTGTGCCTGCCGATTGGCCTGACCGGAGAGGAAGTCGAACGCCTGGATACGCTGATCGTGCAGCGTTCCAGGATCAAGAAAGGCGCGGCGCTGTATCGCGCAGGCGATCCGTTGCGCTCGCTCTATGCGGTGCGCAGCGGTTCGTTCAAAACCAGCGCTTTATCCGTCGACGGCCGGGAGCAAGTCACCGGTTTTCATATACCCGGCGAGATGCTTGGTCTCGACGCGATCAGTCGCGATGAGCACGTGTGCAGTGCATTTGCCCTGGAGGACAGTGAAGTCTGTCCCATCCATTTCGCTCAACTGGAGAAGCTGGCCGAGACCTTGCCGTCATTGCAGCACAACCTCAACAAACTGCTGAGTCGGGAGATCGTGCGCGATCACGACATGCTGATGTTGCTCGGCAACATGAACTCGGATGAACGCCTGGCGGCATTTTTGGTGAATCTCTCGCAACGCTTCAACATGCGCGGATATTCCTCCAGAGATTTCGTGCTGAAGATGCGCCGCGAAGAAATCGGCTCCTACCTGGGGCTGCGCCTGGAAACCATCTGCCGTGGCATCGGCCATCTGCGGGATCAGGGTTTGGTGGATATCTCGGGGCGTAACGTGAAAATCCTCGACATGAAAGGACTCAAACAACTGATCGTCGGCTGTCGGCCGACTCAGTCGCCGATCTGATCCAGATCAGACGCCCGCATCACCAACGGCGTACAAAGACATCAGCGCAATGCACCGCGCGTTGATCTTTTCCACGCTGGAGGTCACATCATGCTCACTGTCAAAGACCACAATGATCGGGCTGCGGCTGTGTATGCCACGCACCACGGCCAATCCTGGATCGAATCGCTCAAGGACGGCCGACACGTGCTGATCCGGCCGCTGGCCGAAAAGGATCGCGAACGCGAATACGCGTTTATCAAGCGCTTGTCCCCCGAGTCCCGCCACATGCGTTTTCTGGCGCAGATCAGCGAGCCGGGCACGGCGCTGCTCGATCAGTTAATGGACATCGATCAGAAGCAGCGCGCGGCCTTTATCGCGCTGGTTCACGAGAACGGCGAATTGATCGAGATCGGTATCAGTCGCTATGCCGCCACGGCCGAAAAAGAATGCGAATTCGCTGTGACGGTCGCCGATGAATGGGCGCATCTGGGCCTGGGAACCTTGCTGATGGAGCATCTGATCAAGGCGGCCCGACAGAACAACTTCAGCCGCCTGTACTCCGTGGATTCGGCCAGCAACACGGGCATGCGCGAATTGGCCAAAGCCTTGGGCTTTGAAACCCACAGTGATCCCGACGATAGCTGCCAGGTCATCCATCGCCTGTATCTGTAGCAGATCAACGCGCCCCGCCCCGCCAACGATACGTGGCGCGTCTGATCACGGTGTAATCGCGACCTTCATCACGCCATCGCGCTGATGGCCGAACAACTCATACGCTGCCTCAATGTCATCCAGTTTGAAATGGTGGGTCACCAGGGGTGACAGATCGACTCCACCGCTTTGCACCACCGCCATCAACCGGCGCATCCGTTCCTTGCCGCCGGGGCACAGGGTGCTGACGATGCTGTAGTCGCCCAGCCCCGCCGCGAAAGCGTCGTAGGGAATGCGCAGATCCGAAGCGTAAACCCCAAGGCTCGACAACCGTCCACCAGGGCGCAACACCCGCAGCGCGGATTCGAACGTGCCCTGTGTACCCAAGGCTTCGATGGACACATCCACACCGCGGTCATCCGTCAACGCCATGATTTGCTCAACCACGTCACCATCCTTGAAATTGACCACGTGGGTAGCGCCCAACTGCCGCGCCACCGTCATGCGCTCAGCCACTGCGTCGACGCCAATGATGACGCTCGCGCCCTTGAGCCGTGCACCGGCCACTGCGCAGAGCCCGATCGGACCCAGCGCAAACACTGCAACGGTGTCGCCGATACTGACCTCGCCGCGCTCTGCACCGGAGAACCCGGTGGACATGATGTCCGGGCACATCAGCACCTGTTCGTCGCTCAGCGCGTCGGGGATCGGGCACAGGTTGGCCAGCGCATCCGGCACCAACACGTACTCCGCCTGACAGCCATCGATGATGTTGCCGAATTTCCAACCGCCGGTGGCGCGGAAACCGTGGCGGGTGTCGGGGCCGTCCTGAGAGCCACAGCCGCACAGGCAGGCGTAACTTTGGCCGCTGGGGGTAATGGCGCCGGCGATCACGCGCTGACCTTCGACAAAGCCGCGCACTTGCGAGCCGAGTTTCTCGATGACACCCACCGGCTCATGACCCACGGTCAAGCCTTTGGCCACCGGATACTCGCCGCGCAGGATGTGGACGTCAGTGCCGCAGATCGTGGTGGTGGTGATCCGCACCAGCGCATCCAGCGGACCGACATTGGGGATCGGCTTGTCATCCAGCACGATGCGGTTCTTTTCGACGAAAATCGCCGCTTTCATCATGGCCATGAGCGAAGCTCCTGCGCGGGTGGTTCAAGTGAGTGCAGCACCTATTGGAGACTGCGCCGACTTAACCGACACAAGGTTGATCACGGTCAACCATTGCAGGATCGCGCCCACCGTTGCTGCGTCTGTCCCACAAAGCGCAATCACCCGTGCAAAAGCGCAACAGCGGATGAAATCACCAGCAGCACCGCGAGGATACGGTTCAACCAGCGCAACTGCTCAGGATTGCTGAGCCATCGCGCCGCGCCTCGGCCGAGCAGCGCCCAGATCGCCAGACACGGCAGTGACACCAGAAAGAACGCCAGACACAGTGCGTTCAGCCCTTGTCCTTGAGCGGTGAACACGCTGATCACGGCAATGGCCATCATCCATGACTTGGGATTTACCCATTGCAGCAATACCGCGCCGATCAGACCCAGCTCGGCTTTTTCTTCGCCGGCCTCAGGCTGGATGGCGGTGACCGGGGCGCTGAAGATCTGCCACGCCAGCCACAACATCCAGCACAACCCAAGGCCGCTGATGATCGGCCGAACACCGGGAAGCATCAACGTGCTGGCGCCGGCCCCTGCGACCCACACGAGTGACGCAGCCCCCACGCCCGCACCCAGAATGATCGGCAGGCAGGGTCGCCAGCCGCGTCGGGCGCTGGTGCTGAGCACGATCAGGTTGGTCGGGCCCGGGGTGATAGAGGCGACGAAGGCAAAGAGGATGAACGCAAGCATGGCAAGGCCCTTCAGGAAGTCAGGCCGTACTGTGGCGGTTGATGTGGGCGAGAGTCTTGAACGTTTGTTCAGCGGCGGATGCTGCCCGCGGCGCGCTGCTGATAGACACCGGGAGTGATGCCGTAAGCGCGCACGAACCAGCGGCCCAAATGGCTTTGGTCGGCGAAACCCAGGCGGCTGGCGACTTCCACCGGTTGCACGCCGGCGGCCAGAAGTTGGCGGCCTCGGCTGAGGCGCAACTGGATCAGCCAGGCGTGGGGCGCCAGGCCATAGGCAGCCTTGAACGCGCGGGTCAGGCGAAAGCGGTCAGTGCCGCAGACTTGGGCGAGGGTTTGCAGGCTGATGTCTTGTTCGTGATAAGCCATCAAGTAATCGCGGGCCTGTCGAGCAATCAGCGGTGCGCGGATCGTGGCGTTCTGTTGCGGCCGTCGATACAAATGGCTCGCAAGGCGTTCCAGCAATGTGTCCAGCGCCACGTCGCGGACCATTTGCACGTCTTGCTGGTGCAGCGCATTGAAGGCAAACAGGGTGGCGCGGGCCAGTTCGGGATCATCGTTGAGCACGCTGCCAATACCCGGCAAACCGCTGCCGTAACTGCCCAGATGCAAGCCGTCCAATGCCTGCTCCAGCCAGGAAGGTTGCAGGTACAGCATGCGATAGGTGAAGCCATCCGGACTCGGCGCATCGCCGTCATGGATGTCGCCCGGCTCAAGCATGAAGACCTTGCCCGGCGTGCTGTCATGCCGCGTCCTGCGGCTGTTGAAGCGCTGCACGCCTTGTTCGGTGAAGCCGATCAGGTAGGTTTCGTGCCAGTGCGGATCGTACGCGTGCGCGTGCCCGGCGAAATGCGCGTGCAGTGTTTCGATACCGGTTTCCCGGTCGTGGGTGAGGTTGATCCAGTTGCTCATGGCGCGAATACAGAATGATGGGCTGGCGCTAGTAACCCACAGTTGCCCGCGTGCGGCTAGAAGGTTTGTGCAAAGTTCCGGATCAATGTTGTCGAACAAACGGGTCATGCGCCGTATTCCAGTAACCGTCATTCAGCGACTTCAACAACGTATGGCGCCCCCACGGGCCGCAATACTCGGGTACATGCGCAATCAATGTGTGCCCCCACCGTTAAAGCAAAACAGGCGCCAACCTGAATGGACGCAGATGCTGCGCTGAACTGCCTTGCCTGATTTATGCTCATAGCCTCTTGAGGCCTATCCCCGTCCCCCCCCTTTCGGTCACCCCACCACATGCTCAAAAACCTTTGGTACGTCATCCTTCCCACGTCGCAGTTGACCCACGAGATCACGCCCGTGCGACTCCTCGGCCAGGCGTTTGTCGCTTTCCGCGACAGTCACGGCAAGGCGCGTCTGCTGTCCGATATTTGCGTACATCGCGGCGGTTCTCTATCGGCCGGGGCCAAGGTCGGTGACAGCGTGCAGTGCCCTTACCACGGCTGGCGCTTCGACGGAGACGGCCGGTGCGTGCAGATTCCCGCCCAGCCCACTCTGCGGATCCCGGCGAAGGCGCGCGTAGATGCGTACCCGACAGAGGAACGCTACGGCTGGATTTGGGCCTTTCTCGGCGATTTGCCGGAGGCTGAACGCCCGCCGCTTCCCACCCTGGATTGGCTCGATGATGCCAACGTTCGCGTGGTCAGCGGTCACTTTGACTGGGAAGCCAGTTGGGATCGGGTCATCGAGAACGGGCTGGATTTTGCCCACGCGCCTTTCGTGCATGGCTCGACCTTCGGCGACCCGGCTCATCCCGAAATCGAAGCGTTCGACGTCGACAGCGATGCATGGCAGGGTCAGGCCCGGATGTTGATGAAACGACCCAGGCGCATAGGCCTGCTCAGGCGCAAATCAGCCACCGAGCAGATCAGCGTGACGACCTTGCCCGGGTTTCATTTGTCAGGCCCGTGCACCACGCTGCAATTGCAATTACCCAACGGCTGGCGGATCTACATTGTCGCCGCCCATGTACCCGTGGATGCCAACCGCACCCGCACGTGGTGGATGATGGGCCGCACGTTTCTGCGCTCGCGCTTGCTCGACAGACGTTTTGTCGCCAGCAATCGGAAGATTTTCCGACAGGATCACGCGGTGCTGCGCAACGTGCGCCCGGAGCGCGTGCCGGATTCCTGGCAACAGGAGGTTTCGCTGAAATCCGATGCGCTGCAGATCGCCTTTCGCAAACGCCTTCGCGAGCTGGAACGCCTGGGCTGGCAGATCGATGAGGCACGACTGGCCCGCGACTTCACCGGGCGCAAGGCCTGCGCCATTCCATGCCCTGAGCGACGCACCAGCAGTGCCTGGGCGATCGAGCCGATTCCGTTGATTGACGTGACTGCCGAAAGTTGAATCCGGGCACGAACGCGCCCTATCGTGCAGCACGAAAAAAGCCCGCCCGGCAAACACCGGGCGGGCTTTTTCTCGCACTCAAATCGAACGCTGGTTAACCCGCGCCATCAGCTGTTCAGCGGTTTCCTTGCGCTCTGAATAGCGATCGACCAGAAACGCCTGTTGGTCGCGCAGCAGTACGGTGAACTTCACCAACTCTTCCATCACATCGACAACGCGATCATAGAACGGCGACGGTTTCATCCGCCCCGCCTCGTCGAACTCCATGTAGGCCTTCGGCACCGAGGATTGGTTGGGGATGGTGAACATACGCATCCAGCGGCCCAATACACGCAATTGATTGACCGCGTTGAATGACTGCGAGCCGCCGCAGACCTGCATCACTGCCAGGGTTTTGCCCTGGGTCGGGCGCACGGCGCCGAGTTCCAGCGGGATCCAGTCAATCTGCGCCTTGAACACTGCCGACATGGCGCCGTGTCTTTCTGGCGAGCACCAGACCTGGCCTTCGGACCACAGCACCAGATCACGCAGCTCCTGCACTTTCGGATGATCGACGGGGACGTCGTCGGGCAATGGCAAACCGGACGGGTTGAAGATGCGCGTCTCGGCGCCGAAGTGTTCGAGCAAGCGTGCGGCTTCCTCCACGAGCAAACGGCTGAACGAGCGTGCACGGGTCGAGCCGTAGAGCAACAGGATGCGCGGTTTGTGTTCGCCCGAGGTCGTGGCTTTAAAGCCTTCGAACAGGGTTGGATCAAGATTGGGCAGATGCTCTGACATATATCCTCCGGCTTACAGAGAGCCGATTCGATCCAGCTCACGCTGGAGTTCAGCGCGGCTGAGCGTTTTAAAAGGAAGGCCGAGGAAGGTCGCACAGCGCCGCTCGATGATCGTCAGCGTGGCAGCAAACGCCGCGTCTACTGCGGCTTCGTCACCGATCACATCGGAAGGATCTTCCAGGCCCCAATGAGCTTTCAGCGCCGGACCGAAGTACACCGGGCAACTTTCACCCGCCGCCTTGTCGCAGACGGTGATGACGATATCTGGCGGGTTGCCTTCAAAGGCGTCATTGCCCTTGCTGTACAAGCCATCGATGGAAATGCCGGCCTGTTGCAGCGTGGTAAGGCTGCGTGGCAATACCTGGCCTTTGGGGAAACTCCCTGAACTCACAGCCTCAAAACCCGGGCGCGCCAAGTGATTGAACATGGCTTCGGAAAGGATGCTGCGGCAGCTGTTGGCCGTGCACATGAACAGGACTCGCATGGAGGCCTCCTGACAGTTGGGATTCAGCAGCACACTGCTTCGCGGACGGGGCGCCCATCCATGTTCTGCAAGCGCGAGGCGTTGTCCTTGAGCCAGTCGGCGTTGGCCTTCGACGTCACTTGCAGGATTTGATGAACCCAGTCGGGCAGATGCGGGTTGAGACGGTAATACACCCATTGCCCCTGACGGCGATCGAGCAACAGTCCATTGCTGCGCAGTTGAGCGAGATGGCGGCTGATCTTTGGCTGACTCTCGCCGAGAGCGCACATCAACTCGCAGACACAGAGTTCGCCTTGATCGGCGATCAACAGCGTGGCGCGGACGCGGGTCTCGTCGGCCAGGCTTTTGAAGACTTCGGGGGGCGTGATCATCAGGGTGCACCGTACATATGGACGGCCAAATATACGGATATCCATATATTAATCAACCTGAAAGATCAAAAGATCGCAGCCTTCGGCAGCTACAGAGATCGGCGTAGGAGCTGCCGAAGGCTGCGATCTTTTGATCTTAGGAATTAAGCAATAACCCCTGCTCCGCCTCGCACAACCCCACCACATAATCCCAGACCACCCGCAACCGCACCGACTTGTGCAACTCGCGCCGGGTGCTGATCCAGTAACTGCGCTCGATGCTTTCGTCCGGCAGCAAGGGCACCAGATCCGGATCAGCGGCCGCCATGTAGCACGGCAAGACGGCAATGCCCAATCCCGAGCGAGCGGCTTCCTGCTGGGCGATGACGCTGGTGCTATGGAACACGACACGAGGACTGCGGCAGAAACTATTGAGAAACATCAGTTCCTGACTGAATAGCAAATCATCCACATAACCAATCCAAGCATGCCGCCCGAGGTCTTCTCGGCTTTTCAGTGCAGGTGCGTTGTCGAGATACCTTTGACTGGCATAGAGCGCGAGCCGGTAGTCGGTGAGTTTGCGAGTGACGAGCATGTCCGCTGCCGGACGCTCCAGATGAATGCTGATTTCCGCCTCGCGGTTAAGGATGCTGACAAAGCGCGGCACGGCGACCAGTTCCACCTCCAGACCGGGGTAGCGCTCGAACAGGCCGATCATGCGGCTGGCGAGAAACTTGATGCCGAGACCTTCAGTGACGCCGACACGGATTTTGCCCAGGGGCGCGGTGGATTGGGTGATTTCCTCCTGGGCCAGCAGGGCTACGTTTTCCATGGCTTCTGCGTGCTTGAGCAACGCCTCCCCCGCCGGGGTCATTTCGTAGCCTTGGGCGTGCTGGACGAACAGCGCGGTGCCGAGGCTTTTTTCGATGGCCTCGATGTGACGGGCAACGGTCGCGTGGGTGGTGTTCAAGCGGCGGGCGGCGGTGAGCAGGCGGCCACTGCGTTGCAACTCCAGAAAGAACCGAAGATCGTTCCAGTCGAACATGGGGTGTCCTTGTCAGCTATCGTCATTCAAGGCTGTTTAAAAACGCACAGCGGCTGCGCAAAAACTAACATTCTTTTGACGAAAGCTAACAACTAGAGTGTCCGACAATAAAAACAAAAAGCGAGGTCAGGGAATGCAGACTTCCCTTGATGAATACGACTACATCGTGGTCGGCGCCGGCCCTGCCGGGTGCTTGCTGGCCAATCGACTGTCGGCTGATGCGCAGCAGCGCGTGCTGTTGCTCGAAGCCGGCGGGCGCGACAACTATGCCTGGATTCACATCCCCGTCGGTTACCTGTTCTGCATCGGCAACCCGCGTACCGACTGGTGCTTCAAGACCGAAGCGCAACCCGGTTTGCAGGGCCGCAGCCTGAGTTATCCGCGCGGCAAAGTGCTCGGTGGCTGTTCCTCCATCAACGGCATGATCTACATGCGCGGCCAGGCCGGCGACTATGACGGCTGGGCCGCCGAGGGCAATCCGGGCTGGGCCTGGGATGACGTGCTGCCACTGTTCAAACAAAGCGAAAACCACTTCGCCGGCGCCGCTGACTTTCACGGCGCCAAGGGTGAATGGCGAGTCGAGCAACAGCGGCTGTCATGGCCGATTCTCGATGCGTTTCGCAGCGCCGCCGAGCAGAGCGGCATTGCCGCCATCGATGACTTCAATCAGGGCGACAACGAAGGTTGCGGCTACTTTCAGGTCAATCAGAAGGCCGGGGTACGCTGGAACGCAGCGAAGGCGTTTCTCAAACCGGTGCGTCATCGCGCCAATCTGACGGTGCTGACCGGGGTTGAGGTGGATCGGGTTCTGCTGGAGGACGGTCGTGCCTCGAAGGTCAGCGCCCGCCATGATGGCCAGGTGAAAAGCTTCAAGGCGCGCAAGGAGATCGTGTTGTGCGCCGGTTCCGTGGGTTCGCCGAGCATTCTGCAGCGCTCCGGGATTGGCCCGCGTCCGTTGCTCGAACGCCTTGGCATCGGGGTGATTCATGAGCTGCCGGGTGTCGGTGGCAACCTGCAGGATCACCTGCAACTGCGGCTGATCTACAAACTGGAAAACGCCCGCACCCTCAACCAGATCGCCGGCAGCGTGTGGGGCAAAATGGGCATGGGCCTGCGTTATCTGTATGACCGCAGCGGGCCGTTGTCGATGGCGCCGAGTCAGTTGGGCGCGTTCGCCCGATCCGGGCCGGAGCAGACTTCGGCGAATCTTGAATACCACGTGCAACCCTTGTCGCTGGAGCGCTTCGGCGAGCCGTTGCACAGCTTCCCGGCCTTCACCGCGTCGGTCTGTGACCTGCGTCCGCAGAGCCGTGGCCGCGTCGAAATCCGTTCCGCAAATCCGCAGGAAGCGCCGCTGATTCAGCCCAACTACCTGAGCCATCCCGAAGACCTGCGCGTGGCCGCCGATGCGATCCGCCTGACCCGCCGCATCGTCAGCGCCCCTGCCCTGCAAGCGTTCAAACCGGTCGAGTACCTGCCCGGGGACAGCCTGCAAAGCGAAGAACAACTGCACGAAGCGGCGGCCAGAATCGGCACGACGATTTTCCATCCGGTTGGTACGTGCCGCATGGGTAATGACGGTGATGCGGTGGTCGATGCGCAACTGCGCGTGCATGGTGTTCCCGGGTTGCGCATTGCTGACGCGTCGATCATGCCGCGCATCACTTCGGGTAATACCTGTTCGCCTACGCTGATGATTGCCGAGAAAGCCGCCCAATTGATCCTCAACCCACCGACAAGGATCTACACCCCAGCTCCAGAACTGGCCCAAACCCTGTAGGAGCTGCAGCAGGCTGCGATCTTTTGACTTTGTTTTTTCAAGGTCAAAAGCAAGATCAAAAGATCGCAGCCTTCGGCAGCTCCTACAGAGAACCGCGTTAATTCAAGGCATCGCGCATCACCCGGACACGCAACACCAGTGGAACAACAAAAACAATCACTGTGAGGGATACCGATATGTCAGAACACGTTCAGCCGCTGGACGCTGTGCGCAGCACGGACACCAGCCCGGACACACGCAAAGTCATCTTCGCTTCATCACTCGGCACCGTGTTCGAGTGGTATGACTTCTTCCTCTACGGCGCCCTCGCGGCGGTGATCAGCAAGCAGTTCTTCGCCGGGGTCAATGACACCACGGCGTTCATCTTTGCGCTGATGGCGTTTGCCGCCGGGTTTATCGTGCGCCCGTTCGGGGCGCTGGTGTTCGGTCGGTTGGGGGACATGATCGGGCGAAAATACACCTTCCTCGCGACCATCGTTCTGATGGGCGTTGCGACCTTCTGTGTGGGACTGCTGCCGACCTACGCCAGCATCGGCATCGCCGCGCCGATCATTCTGGTGGTGCTGCGCATGCTCCAGGGCCTGGCGCTCGGCGGTGAATACGGCGGCGCCGCGACTTACGTGGCGGAGCACGCGCCAATCGGCAAACGCGGTTTTCACACTAGCTGGATTCAATCCACAGCAACCCTCGGCCTGCTGCTGTCGCTACTGGTAGTGCTCGGTTGCCGCTACTTCACTGGCGATCAGTTTGAAGTATGGGGCTGGCGCATTCCGTTCCTGCTGTCGATTGTGCTGCTTGGCATTTCCACCTGGATTCGCCTGAGCCTGCACGAGTCGCCGGCGTATCTGAAGATGAAAGAGGAAGGCAAAACCTCCAAGGCGCCGATCCGCGAATCCTTCGGCAAATGGGAAAACCTCAAAGTGGTGCTGATCGCTCTGTTCAGCATCAACGCCGGGCAAGCGGTGACGTTCTACGCAGCACAGTTTTACGTGCTGTTCTTCCTCACCCAGTTCCTCAAAATGGACCCGGCGGTGGCCAACACCTTGCTGATTATCAGCGTGGTGATCGGTGCGCCGTTCTTCATTTTTTTCGGCTGGCTGTCGGACAAGGTTGGGCGCAAACCGGTGCTGATGCTCGGCCTGCTGCTGGCGACGGCGCTGTATTTTCCGATCTTCAAATCCCTCGCCCATTACGCCAATCCGGCGATTGATCAGGCCAGCCGTCAGGCACCGATCACCGTGCTGGCCGATCCTGCGACCTGCACCTTCCAGTTCGATCCAGTGGGCAAGGCGAAATTCGACAGCCCGTGCGACAAGGTCAAAACCTTCCTGGTCAAACAGGGCCTGCCCTACTCCAGCGTCGCCGCACCGGTCGGCAGCGCCGTGCAAGTCAGCGTTGGCGACGTGAAACTCGACGGCTTCGACGAAGCGGCGTTGCGCGGTGCAATCACCCTCGCCGGCTACCCGCAACAGGCCGACTTGCAGCAGATCAATAAACCAATGATCGTCGCCCTCATCGTCGCGCTGATCATCATCTCGGCCATGTGCTACGGGCCGCTGGCGGCGCTGATGGTTGAGCTGTTCCCGACCCGCATCCGCTACACCTCGATGTCCTTGCCGTACCACATCGGCAATGGCTGGTTTGGCGGGTTCCTGCCGACCGTGTCGTTTGCGCTGGTGGTCTACACCGGGGACATCTTTTACGGGCTGTGGTATCCGGTGTTGATTGCCGGGGTGAGCCTGGTGGTGGGGATGATCTGTTTGCGTGAGACGAAGAATATCGATCTCGACAAGAATTGAAATCGAACTGATTGAACTAGTGGCGAGGGGATTTATCCCCGATGGAGTGCGCAGCAGTCCCGTTGTTCCGGGGCGCTACGCGACCCATCGGGGATAAATCTTCTCGCCACAAATGGCTTCACCACAGAAGCATGTGTCAGGCATCAGCCTTGATCACTTCAAACTTCACCTGATCCGGATAAAACGCCACGTAGTTTTTGATCTGCTCGACCGAGATTTTCGGTTTTTCGTAAGTCCACACCGCATTCGCCCCCTCATGCCCCGGCACTTGCAGGCTGAAGTAATTGGCATCGCCCTTGTATGGACAATAGCTGGTGTGGTCGGTGCGGGCGAAATATTTTTCGTCGATGTCTTCGCGGGGGACGTAATAAACCGGCGGGTAGTTAGCCTCATGGAGGATCAATGCGTGGGAAGACGCGGCGACCTGGATGCCGTGGAATTTCACCAGCAGGCACCCGACAAGTTGTTCGAGGTTTATGACGGGACTGAGGCCGGAGCTTTTCATGGGGTTCTCCTGAAGACGGCGAAGAGACCGGTTCAGGTATAGCCCATCGGCTCTGGTCAGGCTGGTTTTACAGCCGAACGGCCACTCTCTTCATGAATGAGTAATTGTGGCGAGAGGATTTATCCCCGATGGGGAGTGAAGCAGCCCTAACACCCCTTATCTCGGCGCATCAGACACACCGAAGCGGCAGGGTTTTGGGTCGCTGCGCAGCCCATCGGGGATAAATCCCCTCGCCACAGAATGACAACCAGTGACACGCTGGCTCAGATCAGACGACGATATCCGCCGCCAACGCCTGCCCTACCACACCCACGGCAAAATCAATCTCGCCGTGCCCTGTCAGGTCGACCAGTAGCGTGGTCTGATCGCTCTGCGCGTAGTAGGTCAACATCGCATCGCCGGCATGTCCGGTGAAACCGCTGACAAAATTGAGCGTGGTCGCCCCCGTAGCAAACCCGGCAATCCCCGACAGGTCGATCTTGTCCAGGCCGCTTTGGAAATCCATGATCCAGTCCGGCTGGTTATTGGTCGAATCGCTGGCCGCGCCAAACACGAAAGTGTCCGCACCCTCACCGCCCCACAGCACGTCTGCGCCGCCGCCACCGTAAAGGATGTCGTTGCCGGCCCCGCCAAACAGGTGATTGATCGCCGCGTTGCCGATCAACAGATCATTGCCCGAACCAGCCACAGCGTTTTCCACGGTTACGCCGTATGCAATCGACACGTTACCGACCAGCCCGCCGACGTCGGAGAACGAACCTTCATTGAGGTTGATCTTCTGGTTCTGGCTGAAGCCGGAGAAGTCCAGCGTGTCGTTGCCGCCGCCATCCCACACCGAGAACACCAGTTTCGACGACGCCGAAGTGGCGCTGTAGAAATCGCGGCCGGCGCTGGAATTGAAACCGTACGTGGTGTTATCGGCGCGGGTTTCGTAGTTGGCGCCATACAGCTTCTGCACCGCAACGATATCGTCCAGCAACGGCGCCGAGGCGTAGGCACCGCTGCCGTCCTTGCTGAAGTTCTGCTCGGTATTGGCCTCGCTCCAGTAGCTCATCAGGCTGTAGCCACGGGTGTCTTCGGCTTATTTGGCGTCGGCGTAGGTCGGGTTGCCATTGCCGGCGTTGTAGGCGCCGGGGTGCGACAGGCCGAGGGTGTGGCCAATTTCGTGGGTCAGGGTCTGACGCCCGTAGTTATTGGTGTCCGGGGTTTTGTTGACCTGGTATTGATCGTTGATCAAGTACCACGACTGGCCGTCATAACTGCCGCCGCTCGGCAAGTAGGCGAACGCCGCGCCGCCGGTGCTGACGTCGTAGTTGCCGAAGGTCATGTGGCCGTCGCCACCCTTGCCCTCGGTGAAGGTGACGTTGGCAACGTCGGCCCAGGATTGCATAGCCAGCACGGCTTGAGCTTTCTGCTGGGCGCTGAATTCGCTGAAGTTGCCGAGTTTCGGGTTGTAGTTCGCCGGTTTGTCGGTGAGGAAGGTGTAACTGAGGCTGATCTTGCCGTTGGCATTTTTATCGCCCCACGACAGGCCCTTGCGCAGGATTTCGTCAGCGGCCTGATCGGCAGTGTATGAGGGCTTGCCATTGACCAGTCCTTCGCCACGGTCATACAGGTGGCTGAATATATTGACTTCATCGTAGGCGCTGCTGGTTTGGGATGTGGCTTGAGCCATGGTGTACGTCCTTGTTCAGTGGTCAGGTGTCGCGTTGAACCTGACATGACCTGCAACCGCCGCGCTAATCAATTTCTCGATAGCCCGGAGCAGCGTCCCCGAATTGCCCGTCACTTGCGGCAATGCTTTTTATCTGTATATCCATACAGATAAAAGTTGCCCCTGACGCCAAGTCCGGCCATTCTGTGCGCCTGTTCGGACCTTGATCGACGATGGTGGTTATGCGGCTGTACCTCTGTGAAAAACCTTCCCAGGCCAAAGACATTGCGGCCGTGCTCGGCGCCAGACGCCGGGGCGACGGCTGCTGGCTGGGAACGGACGTCACAGTGACCTGGTGCATCGGCCACTTGCTGGAGACTGCTCCGCCGGACGCCTACGACGCTCGCTACAAGCGCTGGGTGCTGGCGGATCTGCCGATCATTCCGGACAAATGGAAAATGACCGTCAAACCGCGCACCGCCAGCCAGTACAAAGCGGTGAAACGCCTGCTCGGCGAGGCCAGCGAACTGATCATCGCCACCGACGCCGACCGTGAGGGCGAGATGATCGCCCGGGAACTGGTCGAGCACTGCCGCTATCGGGGGCCGATCCGCCGCTTGTGGCTGTCGGCACTGGACGAGGCGTCGATCCGCAAAGCACTGGCCGCGTTGAAACCGGGGGCCGAGACGTTCAGCCTGTATCACTCGGCATTGGGTCGCTCCCGCGCGGACTGGCTGATCGGCATGAACATGAGTCGCCTGTTCACCCTGCTTGGTCGTCAGTCGGGTTATCAGGGGGTGCTGCCGGTCGGTCGAGTCCAGACGCCGACGTTACGGCTGGTGGTAGATCGTGATCGCAGCATCGCCGATTTCGTGCCAGTGCCGTTTTGGGCGATCGACGTCGAACTGCTGCACAACGGCACGCCGTTTACCGCGCAGTGGCGGGCACCCTCGGATGTTTGTGATGATCAGGATCGTTGCCTGAATCAGGCGTTGGCCCAACAAGCAGCGGCCGCAATAAGCAGCGCTGCCAGTGCGCGGGTGGTGAAACTTCGCACCGAGCGTATGCGCGAAGTGGCGCCCCTGCCCTTCGACCTCGGCACCTTGCAGGAAGTCTGCTCGAAGAAACTCGGCCTCGGTGCGCAGGAAACCCTCGACCTCGCCCAGGCGCTCTACGAAACCTACAAAGTCATCACCTATCCGCGCAGCGATTGCGGTTTCTTGCCGCTGAGTCAGCACAGTGAGGCGCCGGGAATTCTCGCAGCGTTGCGTCAGGCCGACCCGAGCCTCGACGCGCTGCAAGGTTATCTCGAACCTCAACGTAAATCCCGGGCATGGAACGACGCCAAGGTCAGCGCGCACCACGGCATCATCCCCACCGCTGCGGCAAAGAACCTCGAACGCTTGAGCGGCAAGCACCGCGCGGTCTACACGCTGATTCGCGCGCGTTATCTGGCGCAGTTCCTGCCCAATCATGAATACGATCGCACCCAGGCCGATTTCGATTGCGCCGGTGAAGCGCTGCGCGCAGTCGGCAAGCAAATCATCGAGCCGGGCTGGAAACGCGCATTGCCTGAGGCACTCGCGCCCGCCAAGGGGCGAGAGGCGCCGGCGCCGCAAACCCTGCCGGCCCTGAGTCAAGGCATCGAGTGCGCTGTTGCGCAGGTGAAGCTCAAGGACCTTTGGACGCAACCGCCCAAACCCTACACCGAAGGCGATCTGATCAAGGCAATGAAGAACGTCGCCAAACTGGTGGAAGATCCGCTCCTCAAGCAGAAGCTCAAGGACACCACCGGTATCGGTACCGAAGCCACGCGCGCGTCGATCATTCAGGGTTTGCTCGACCGTGGTTATCTGGTGAAAAACGGCAAGGCCCTGGCTGCAACACCTGCTGCTTTCAGCCTGATCGACGCCGTGCCTCGCGCCATTGCCGACCCCGGCACCACGGCGATCTGGGAACAGGCGCTGGACATGGTGCAAAGCGGCGAGATGAGCCTGGAAGAGTTCGTTACCAAGCAAGCGGCGTGGATGAGCAAGCAAGTGTCCCGCTGCTCCGCCCTCAGCCTGACCATCAGTGGCCCGCCACCCGCCGGCAAGGCTGCCGCGCCGTGGAAGAAAAAACGCAAATCGACGCGCAGCAAAACCGCCGGCACCGCCAAACGGACCGCGAAACCCGCAGCCAAAAAGTAATACACGCTACTGTTTCTGAAAGGTCATCACTTTCAGGAAGCCAAAGCATGCATAACGTCGAACTGCACCCCGCCCAGCGCGACGAACTGCAAACCCTCGAAAACCTGATGCAGTTCTACATGTACGACTTCAGCGAATGGCTGCCACTGGAGTTCGCCGAACATGGCTTCTTCAGCATCCAGTTGAAGGACGAGTACTGGCGCCACCCCGCAACCCAACCCTTCCTGATCCGCGTCGACGACGAACTCGCCGGTTTCGTGACCGTCGATAACGAAACCCACATCGCCGGCGCCGAACACAACATCGGCTACTTCTTTCTCGCCCGACGCTTTCGTGGCCAAGGTGTCGCGCAGTTTGTCGTCTCTGCCCTCTTGAGCCGAATCCCCGGTCAGTGGCAGATTTTCCATATCGACGCCAACCGGCCTGCACAGCGCTTCTGGGCCAGGCTGATGCCGGAATTGAGCGGCGGCGAATTCACCTTGCGGCGGCGTGAAGTAGACGGTTATCCGTGTACGTTCTATGTCCTGCGCAGCCCCTTTTCCGTTGCGTGAACGGATCCTTTCTCATTCCAAAACAGCTTTGTCCGACAATATGTAGTGAGCAAAAATAATCACTACAAAACCGTTGACGGCGTCGTTTTGCTTTTGCATGATGAAGACGTTCCCCGATCGGGAACATTTGGTAATACGCTTGAGCAAACTCGTCTGACCGCCGAGTTGTTTTTTCCGGATACACGCTGCCCACAAGGCAGATTGAAGAAGCTGACCTGGCCTGAACGTCCAGTACAAGGACGAGAAGCGCTGGCGAAAATTCTCAAGACGCTTGTGGTCGACACTGAAAATGTCGTCAAGGAGCCTCCCGGTTTTCGCTGCTTCTCCTCGTTGTGACGCTATTGCGTAGCAGTTATTCAACACGACTACATGCAACAGATGCACGACCCCGTACTTCACACGGGCGAGCGCTGACGTCCTGGTTTCGGTGCCAGGGATCAACTAACCGATGGGCTACCTGTATTAGCGAATCAACTTTGAAAGATCACCAGACTGGTCAAGGGGCAAAATCATGAATCTGAACAATCAACCCACTATCGAAGAACTGGCTCGTATGTTCGCTGCGCAAAAAGACAGCCACGACAGTCATATTCTGTGGATCAGCAAGTCGGGGCAGGTGCATATCGACTGCCTGGCGCCTCACGCTGGCGAAGAAGAGTTCGACCGCAACAATCAGAACCTGCTGGCCCGCCTGAAGATGTACCGCCGCGGCCACGGTTATGTTGGCAAGAAAGCCGCGGCCGACAAGGACTTCATCGGTAATGTTCTGCAGACGCTGAAACAGGCGTGGGACTCGATGCAGAACAAGAATGAAGTTCGGGTGATTGATCGGTTCTGCTGATTTACAACTTCAATAATTGAAAGGGCCTGCTTCCTTATAAGAAGCAGGCCCTTTTTTATCGCCGCTACTGTAGGAACTGCCGCAGACAGCGATCTTTTGATGTTGTTTTTAAAGATCAAAAGATCGCGGCCTTCGGCGGCTCCTACAAGGGGGTAGGTGTTTCGAGGACGAGGTTCATGAACGCCAGCGCCGCCGCACTGTGATAATTATTCTTGCGCCGCAACAACGCCGCCCCGCGCTGTGGCGCTTCACTGTCGACCCGTAGCCTGCGCAATGCCCGATCTTCAGTCGCAATCGCCTGCGGCAACATCGTCGCCATCGGCGAATGCCGAACCACCTCCAGCAAAGTACTCACCGAGTTCACCTCAATACGCACTTTGGGCGTGATCCCGTGCTGACGGAAATACTCATCCACCGATAGCCGCGTGATGAAGTCCGGCGCCAGCAGCGCAAAATCCAGTTGCGCAACGTCATCCGAGGTCAGCACCGCCGTGCTGTCGTATAACGGATGCTCGCGCCCGATCATCACCCCCAGCGTCTCGACAAACGCCGGAATGCACTCGATGTCCGGGCTGCGCACCGGATTAAACGCAATCGCGATATCCAGCGAGTCATCCGCAAGCCCTGCCTCAATGTCGTCCATCGACAACTCGAAGATCTGCAGATGAATCCCCGGAAACCGCGCTGCATAGTCGCGCACTAACGGCCCGACCAGATAAGCCATGAACGTCGGCGTCATGGCCAGACGCAAGGTGCCACGGGACAAATCCTTCACGTCATGCAGCGCGCGCTTGCCCGCTTCCAACTCGACCAACACACGCCGCGCGCATTCGATGTAGGCCGCACCGGCATCGGTGGGCTTTACCGTCCGCGAGGTGCGATCAAACAGGATCACACCGAGGGTTTCTTCCAGTTGGCGAATCTGTTGCGACAGGGTCGGCTGCGACACGTGCAGCGCCTCGGCCGCGCGAGTAAAACCGCCGTGATCGGCAACGGCCAGCAGATAACGCAAATGTCGCAACAGCATGGGCACACCATCTATAGGCAAGGCTTATGCGAAGCATTGTATATGGATCTTGGACGCTATGGATCAATCGGCAGAAGATGAATCCCACACAGCAAGCCAACCCCCGAAAGGAGTGACACCATGCAACAGTCCCACGCCTACAACGACAACAGCCTGGCCCTGACCACCCGTGTTCTCGATGCGAAGGCAGGCAAAAACCTGTCGTGGCAGGATCTCGCCGACGGCACCGGCCTAAGCCTGGCCTTTGTCACCGCCGCCCTGCTCGGCCAGCACCCCCTGCCGGAAAACGCCGCCCAAGTAGTGGGCGACAAGCTGGAACTGGACGCCGCTGACGTCGCCGCCCTCCAGATCATCCCGTTGCGTGGCAGCCTCAGCGGCGTGCCGACCGACCCGACCATCTACCGCTTCCACGAGATGATCCAGATCTACGGCACCACCCTCAAAGCCTTGGTTCACGAGCAATTCGGCGACGGCATCATCAGCGCTATCAATTTCAAACTGGACATCAAGAAAGTCGAAGACCCGGAAGGCGGTTCCCGCGCCGTGGTCACCCTCGACGGCAAGTTCCTGCCCCTGCGTCCGTTCTGATGTGCCCCGGCCCGTACCCCGCGTGCGGGCCCACCGATCTCCATTGAAGAGGACACGCCCATGAAAGCCCTGATCGACGGTTTCCTGAAATTTCAGAACGAAGCCTTCCCGAAACGCACCGAACTGTTCAAACACCTGGCTACCACCCAGCAACCCGGCACCTTGTTCATTACCTGCTCCGACAGCCGCGTGGTGCCGGAACTGCTGACCCAGCAAGAACCCGGCGAGCTGTTTGTGATCCGCAACGCCGGCAATATCGTGCCGTCCTACAGTCCTCATCCGGGCGGGGTGTCGGCGACGGTGGAATATGCGGTGGCGGTGCTTGGCGTGACGGACATTGTGATCTGCGGACACTCCGATTGCGGCGCGATGACGGCGATTGCGAAGTGCAAATGCATGGATCACCTGCCCGCTGTCAGTGGCTGGCTACAGCATGCCGAGTCGGCAAAAGTAGTGAATGAAGCGCGGCCGCATGCCAACGACGCGGCGAAATTGAGTTCGATGGTGCGCGAAAACGTGATCGCGCAGTTGGCGAATATCCAGACCCATCCGAGTGTGCGTCTGGCCCAGGAGAAAGGTCTGCTGAATCTGCATGGCTGGGTGTATGACATCGAGACTGGCTCGATCGATGCGCTGTCCTCGGACCGCCGCACCTTTGTGCCGCTGGCCGAACAACCGGCGGCTTGCGCAGTTCAGGCAAAAACGGCTGACGCTGCCTGATCAAAATCCGCTGAACTGAAGAAGAACCTGCGGCGAGGGGATTTAGCGAGACGTCGCACCGCTCCGATGGGTCGCGAAGCGGCCCCAAGAGATGGGGACTGCTGCGCAGTCCATCGGGGCCCTGCAAAAAGCCATCTCTGTGTTATCGCGGGTCAGCGTTTTACGGTGAGATCGATCTGGGTCATACGGCTGCGTACGGTGAATACACCATCGCCAGACAAAATCGCACTGCGCGCAAACAACCGCCCACTCTCCCAGTTCGAAAGCCCCAGCTCAGGCTTGTTCAACGCGTACTGCCCGTCGACCCAGCGGGTAATGCCATTACCCACGAACGGCGCATTCACCGCGTTATAGAACCGCTCCTGAACCTGCGCCTCTTCGCTGATCAACGACACGGTGAATTGCGGGCTGTAGCGGTTGAACAGCGCAATGGCCTGATCCAGATCGTCAACGATCATCAGGCTGACTTCCGGGGTTTCCTCCCATTCCCACTCGCGACCCAGCTCCGACTCTGCCAGCGGTTCGGCCAGTGCTTCGGTCTGATAACCCTCGGCGCGATAGACCTCGACCGTCGCGTTCTGCCATTCAGCGGGCAGGCAACTTTCGCTGCCTTCGACGATATGCAATTTGCAGCCCTGGCCGCGCGCGGTGCCGGCCTGCTGCAATGCATCGAGGAACAACGGAACCAGCTCGGCGGCGCGCTCGCGCTGAATCAGGCAGACATTCAGGGTGTTGCAGACTTTGCGATCCAGCGAGTTGCGTACCACCGCCGCAAAGCGTTTGGCATCAGCCTCACGATCGGCAATCAACCACGCGCCACCGGTGCCATGCAGGCTAACCGCAGTGCCGGCCTGCTGAGCAATGCTGCCCAGCTGACTGACCGCACGCCCCGACCCGCGGGCCACCGCCAGCGACAAGCGCCGATCGGCAAACATCGCCCAACCGGCGGCGTGATTGACGCTCTCCACCAACGACACCGCCCCCGCCGGCAGACCGGCATCGACCAGCGCCGGGTTCAGCGCGTGCGTGACGATGGCTTGCGCCGTGCCCAGCGCATCGCTGCCAATCCGTAGCACCGCCGTGTTACCGGTGCGCAAGACACCGGCCGCATCGGCAAACACATTCGGGCGACCTTCAAAGACAAACGCAACAATCCCCAGCGGCGAAACCACTTGCTCGACCTTCCAGCCGTCGTGTTCGACGCTGCTGATGACTTTGCCGCGCGTCGCCGGCGCGTCACTCCAGGCGCGCAGGCCGGCAATCATGTCGCGGCGCATGCGCGCGTCGGCGAGCAGACGTGTAGTGGAACGCCCGCGCGCCTTGGCCCGCTCGATATCGGCGAGATTGGCGGCTTCAATCTGTGCCCAGCAATCCGGTGTTTCCAGGCGCTGCGCGAACAGATCGAAGAATTGACTGATCGCCTCATCGGACACCGCCGACAGCGCGGTAAATGCCGCCGCCGCACGTTCGATCGCCACAGAGGCCGCTTGTTGATCGGCGACCGGAATCAGCAACAGCTCGCCACTCACCTGCTCAACCAGCAGGTGGTCACCGGGCTGAAAGCGCGCGGCCAGTTCGGGGCTGACCACGGTGACGCGGTTACCAGCGAAAGGGATCGGCGTGCCAGCAACCAGACGTTCGAGCGCAAGAGACATGAAGCGGATTCACCATGCAGAGGGCGGGCGGAAAATGTATAGGATTCTTCGCTGAAATACACCTTCCGCAAACACCGCTATCCCTGTGGGAGCTGGCTTGGGAGCGATGAGGCCGGCACATTCAACATTGTCGTTGCCTGATCCGCCGCCATCGCTGGCAAGCCTGCTCTCACAGGGTTTTGTGGTGTTCGTCTGATCGGGTCAGAACACCGACCAACCAATCCGCGAACTGAGCATCTCCAGCGCCGCCATCCCTGCCAGCGAATTACCCGCAGCATTCAACTCCGGCGACCACACGCACACAGTGAACTGCCCCGGCACCACCGCGACGATCCCGCCGCCGACGCCACTCTTGCCCGGCAATCCGACGCGATAGGCGAAGTTGCCCGCCTCGTCATACAGTCCGCTGGTGGCCATGATCGAGTTGACCTGCTGGGTCTGGCGGCGCGTCAGAATCTGTTCGCCACTGTGTTTGCAGAAACCGTCGTTGGCCAGAAAGCAGAACGCCCGGGCCAGATCAATGCAGTTCATGCGCAGCGCGCAATGGCTGAAATAGCTGCGCAGAACCGACTCGACGTCGTTGTGGAAATTACCGAAAGACTGCATCAGGTACGCCATCGCCGCGTTGCGCGCACGGTGCTGATACTCGGAATCAGCGACCTTGGCGTCGATCATGACTTGTGGATTGCCCGACAGGCGCCGGACAAAATCACGCATCGACAGGGTCGGTGCGGCGAAGCGCGACTGGTTGATGTCGCAGATTACCAGCGCACCGGCATTGATGAACGGATTACGCGGTCGGCCACGCTCGAACTCCAGTTGCACCAGCGAGTTGAACGGCTGCCCGGATGGCTCATGGCCGAGGCGTTCCCAGATCGCTTCGCCAGAGTGATCGATGGCCTGCACCAGGCTGAACACCTTGGAAATACTCTGCACCGAGAACGGCGTCTCGGCATCGCCGGCAAAATACATCTCGCCGTCGTTGCCATATACGGCGATGCCCAACTGATTGGCCGGCACGGTGCCGAGGGCAGGAATATAGTCAGCCACTTTGCCCTGGCCAATCAGGGGCCGGACAGCGTCCAGGATCTCGTTCAACAGCGCTTGCATGCCGGGTTCCGAAGTCTCGCCCCATGGGATTGCGGGGACACTGGGGCTAGACGCTGCCGACGCGGGTCGAATCACACCGGCGGGTGTCGAGCTAAATGTTCTAGGCTGAAGCGGACATCTTTGCTAACGGAGAGCACCCATGCACCTCGAAGGCTCCTGCCATTGCGGCGAGGTTTCGTTCAGCCTCACCAGCGCCCACCCCTACCCTTATCAACGCTGCTATTGCTCGATCTGCCGCAAGACCCAGGGCGGTGGCGGCTATGCGATCAACCTCGGCGGCGACGCGACCAGCCTCAAGGTTCGCGGGCGCAAACACATCAGCATCTATCACGCACGGATGAAGGACGACGGCGAAAAACGTGCCCATCGCAGCACCGCAGAACGGCATTTCTGTTCACTGTGCGGCAGCGGTTTGTGGCTGTTCAGCCCGGAGTGGCCAGAGCTGATCCATCCTTTCGCCTCGGCCATTGACACGCCATTGCCAGTGCCGCCGGAACACACGCATCTGATGCTGGGGTCGAAAGCCCCTTGGGTCGAAGTCGAGACCAAACCCAAGGATCAGTCATTCGATGTCTATCCCGAAGAGTCCATCGCCCAGTGGCATGAACGCCTCGGCCTGACCGGCTAATCAAGCGGTCCCCCTGCAGGAGCTGCGGCACGCTGCGATCTTTTGATCCGGGTCTTTAAAATCAAAAGATCGCAGCCTTCGGCAGCTCCTACAGAGGTGGGTGTGTTCCTGGCTGTAGCCTTCACAGGCTTTCAATCTGCCGCTGTATGAAGGTCGTTATGGCAAGGTGATCAGCGGGCTGAACAGCCAGTTTGGCGATGGCGATTACCTGCGCACCTGGTGCGGCGTCAGCTCGGCGAAGGCTGGGCGCATGCTCGCGAAAGCGCCGAAACCGACCACGACGATCAATCCAGATGCGCCCAGGTCATGCGAAACGACGCCCCGCCCCAAGGCGAGTCGCCGACCTCGACCTGCCCGCCATGGGACTGCGACACCCGCCGCACCAACGCCAACCCCAAGCCGAAACCACCGGTACGCCGATCCCGGCTGGCATCCAGTCGCGAGAACGGTTCAAAGATCTTCTCCCGCCCATCCACCGGCACGCCCGGCCCGTCATCGTTGACCCGCACTTCGTAGTATTCACCCGTGCGCACCAGCGTCACCTCCACACGCTGCTCGGCATAGCGAATCGCATTGCGCAGCAGGTTGATCACCGCCCGTGCCATGAACCGTGGCTCGATACGTACGGTTTCGATCCGGCAATCGCCAATCAACAACTGCACCCCCGCCGCTTCCGCCTCCAGCGCCACACTGCCGACCACGCTGTCGAGCCAGTTGGCCGCCTGAATGTTCTCGCGCTTGATCACCGTGGCGCCGCGCTCAAGGCTGGCGTAGGTCAGCAGTTCGGAGACCATTTCTTCCAGCTCGCCAAGGTCGGCGTACATATCGGCAATCAGTTCGCGATTCTGGCTGGCGTCCGGAGACTGTTTGAGCTGATCAAGCTCGAACGACAGCCGCGCAATCGGCGTGCGCAGTTCGTGGGACACGGCGTTAGTGAGTTCTCGCTGATTGGCGATCAGGCCTTCGATGCGTGCAGCCATCAGATTGAAGTGCTCGGCCAGATCGCGGATGTTCGAGCGCTTTGACAGCTTGATGCGCACCGACAAATCGTTGTCGCCGAAGCGCTCGGCGGCCAGCCGCAGTTTTTCCAGATCTCGCCAGTGCGGGCGCACCCAGAAGAACAGCACGAAACCGATCATCACCGCGATCATCAGATACGCCGCGGCAATGTAAAACGGCATCAGGCTAGGCTCGGCAGGGAGCCGGATACTGAGCAATTGCGAGCCGCCATCAATTGAACCGATGTAGTGTGTGTACTTGTCACGGATCACCAGCAGCCCTTGAGCCAGCGCGGTTTTTTCCTTGTCGCTCAAGCCCAGTTGTTCGGCGTCAACCAGCGCCAGCCCCGAGCCGTAGTGCGGGCGAATGGCCTCAAGCTGCTTTTCCCGTGCCGGGCCGTCGAGGCCACGCAATAACTCGCTCAGCGTCCAGGCCTGCCCACGCATCGCCTCGCGGTTGTAATCCTCCATCTGATAATCGAGCAGCGCGTCGAATGTGCGCTCGACCGTCTGCAGAGCCAACACCAGCCCCACCGTCATTACCAGAAACAGACCGAGAAATAACCGCAGCATCTACAGCTCCCACGCAAACGGATTGAACAGATAGCCCTTGCCCCACACGGTCTTGATGCACACCGGTTCGCGTGGGTTGTCCTTGAGCTTGTTGCGCAATTTGCTGATGTACACGTCGACGCTGCGGTTCAGCCCATCGAAGGCAATGCCGCGCATGCGGTTGAGGATGTCATCGCGTGAAAGCGTATTGCCGGCCGCACTGGCCAGCAACCACAGCAGCTCGAATTCCATGGTGGTCATTTCGATGATCTCGCCCGCCAGGCGTACCTCGCGACAAGTGCGATCGATGCTCAACTGGCCGAACTCCAGAGAACTGACCACGCCACTGTCCGGCGCCTGCCGCCGCTGCAACGCGCGCAATCGGGCCAGCAATACCGGCGGTTTGATCGGCTTGATTACGTAGTCATCGGCACCGGACTCAAGGCCCAGAATGTGGTCGAGATCGTCTTCCTTGGCGGTCAGAATCACGATCGGCGTGTCCGACACACTGCGGATTTCCCGGCACACGTGCAGACCGCTCTGCCCCGGCAGCATCAGGTCTAGCACCACCACTTTCGGTTTGAACTCATGGAACGCGGCCACGGCCAGATCACCGCGATGCACCGTACACACCTCGTAGCCGTGCTGTTCGAGGAAATGCGCGATCAGTGCGGCAAGGCGCTCATCGTCTTCCACCAGCAGGACTTTGCCAAAACCCAGGTTATCCATAACGACCATTTGCCAAGCCATGTGTGAAGTGGGCGCCATTATGGCGGCAAACATTGCTGTGGCGTTTACAGCGGGCAGCAAAAACCGGCCACTGGGGCCGGTTTTCGGTGATGTTTCATACTCTTAAGAGTTTTTAACAATCTCAGGCAGGTACGCCGCTATGGAAGCGGAATTCCTCATCCGGCGACTCGATCAGTTCCTGCTCGGCCGCTCGCACCTTCTCGATCACCTGAGCGATGTCTTTTGCATCGCCATATTGATAAGCCAGCTTCAGATAACCCTGAAAATGCCGCGCCTCGCTTTTCAGCAGCCCAAAGTAGAACTTGCCGAGTTCTTCATCCAAATGCGGCACCAGTGCTTCGAACCGCTCGCAACTGCGCGCTTCGATAAATGCGCCGACCACCAGCGTATCCACCAGTTTCACCGGCTCATGGCTGCGCACCACTTTGCGCAGACCAGACGCGTATCGGCCGGCATGCAGTTGGCGCAGCTCGATCTTGCGGCGCTTCATGATGCGCATGACCTGTTCGTGGTGCACCAGTTCTTCCCGGGCCAGACGCGACATCATGTTGATCAGATCGACGTGGGAATGGTACTTGGCTATCAGGCTCAGCGCGGTGCTGGCGGCCTTGAACTCGCAGTTCTTGTGGTCGATCAGCAGGGTTTCCTGATCGGCCAGTGCCGCCTGCACCCAGGCGTCGGGTGTGCGGCAGCCAAGGAATTCGTGGATTTCGGGAAGGATCATGAGGCTCACGGTAAAAGGTGTTCGAGCGAAGGTCGCCGATTATACCGGCCTGCCCGCAGACCACCAGCGGCGGGTGTTGATATGCATCAAGTCGCAGGTGTTCAAGCAGCAACTATAGTTGTGCAACGCCGTGCCTTTTCTTTGCTGGAGACTCCGCTCATGCAAGCCATTCGCAGCATTCTGGTGGTCATAGAACCCGAACACTCGGAAAGCCTGGCGCTCAAGCGCGCCAAGTTGATCGCCGGGGTGACCCAGGCCCATCTGCACCTGCTGGTGTGCGACAAGAAGCATGACCACGCCGCCTTGCTCAGCGTGCTCAAAGCTGCGCTGCTGGAGGACGGCTACAGCGTGACCACTGAGCAGGCGTGGAACGAGAGCCTGCACGAAACCATTATTGATGTGCAGCAGGCCGAAGGCTGCGGATTGGTGATCAAGCAGCATTTCCCTGATAGTTCGCTGAAAAAAGCCCTGCTGACCCCGGCGGACTGGAAGCTGCTGCGCCACTGCCCTACTCCGGTGCTATTGGTGAAAACATCTACGTCCTGGAAAGACCGGGTGATTCTGGCCGCTGTCGACGTGGGCAATGTCGACGGAGAGCACCGTCATCTGCACACCACCATCATTGATCATGGCTTTGACATTGCCAGCCTGGCCAAGGGGCATCTGCATGTGATCAGCGCCCATCCGTCGCCGATGTTGTCGGCGGCCGACCCCACACTGCAACTCAGTGAGACCATCGAGGCGCGCTATCGTGAACAGTGCCGGGCGTTTCAGGCGGAATTTGACGTCGACGACGCACATTTGCACATCGAGGAAGGCCCGGCGGATGTATTGATTCCGTTCATGGCGCACAAGCTGCAAGCGGCAGTGACCGTGATCGGCACTGTGGCGCGCACAGGCTTGTCAGGGGTGCTGATCGGCAATACCGCTGAAGTGGTGCTGGATGAACTGGAAAGCGATGTACTGGTGCTAAAGCCGCAGGAGGTTGAGGATCATCTGGTGGAGATGACGGTGAAACACTGAAGATCAAAAGATCGCGGTCTTTGGCAGCTCTTACAGTTGGAACGCAATCCCGTGCAGGAGCTGCCGAAGACTGCAATCTTTTGATGTTCAGGCGCCGAAGGCGTCCTTCAAAAAGCCCGGGGCGATGTAGCGCTGATAATGCGCTTCCGACAGCAGGAAGAATTCCCGATCAATGGCATCGCGCAACTCCGGCAGATTCCAGTCTCGGAACTCCGGCAGCAACACCATTCCGTAGGCATCCAGATTAATGATCACCCTCGCCCCCCGGGCAATCAGCTGGTACGCCCAACAATATTCCGACTGATGCGGCACGAAGCGGATCTTGCGCTGTTCCAGCTGTTGTCGCAGGCGCGCGGGATCGAAAATTTCGACCTTGCCCGCCATCACTTGTGACAGCAATTGCTCCAGCCGCAACCACACCGCACGCTTTTCCTCCTCACCGTAACCATTCCAATGGATCACTTCGTGATGGAAACGCTTGCAGCCACGGCACACCAGATCACCGTAAACAGTGGAGCAGAGGCCGACGCAGGGGGTCTTGATGGTCTGATTGGGCATAAGGTAGGCAAAGGCACTGAAACGCGGAACAGGTCGGCATGTTAGCCCTTTGTCTAACATTCATCACCCCTCAAACATCAGGGACGAACTTACCTTTAATTTTTTTTTGCCGTAGAATCAGCCAGCCTTTTAAGGCGCCAATGTCCGTTAGAAGCTGTTTTCAAAGCGTCACGAGCACAGTCGTTCCTTCAGAGCGGTGTTGGCGAAGGGTTTTTCCAGCGGGGAAAAGCCTTACGCCAACCCTCATCAGCTCCCCGTTCTGCAGGCGTAAAACTTTGAAAGCAGCTTCTGTAAGGAATGGTCGGTAATTCTGGCTAAGTGGCTCACAACGCCACGCAGCGCATGAGTACGACCATTTCGGGATGAGCGTCCCGGACACCCATTTGGGACCACTGATGAGGGTAATAACTGTGCTTGAAGCCTACCGCAAACATATCGAAGAGCGTGCAGCCCTGGGTATCGTTCCCCAGCCGCTTAACGCCGAACAAACAGCAGGCCTGGTCGAGCTGCTGAAAAACCCTCCGGCTGGCGAAGAAGAATTCCTCGTTGACCTGATCACCAATCGCATTCCACCAGGCGTGGACGAAGCCGCTTATGTCAAAGCAGGTTTCCTGTCTGCACTGGCCAAGGGCGAAGTTTCCTCCCCTCTGCTGGACAAAAAACGCGCTGTAGAACTGCTCGGCACCATGCAGGGCGGCTACAACATCGTGACCCTGGTTGACCTGCTGGACGACGCCGAACTGGCGCCAGTCGCCGCCGCGCAACTCAAGCACACCCTGCTGATGTTCGATGCGTTCCACGACGTGGCCGAAAAAGCCAAGAACGGTAACGCTCACGCCCAAGCCGTTCTGCAATCCTGGGCTGACGGCGAGTGGTTCAAGAACCGTCCGACCCTGGCCGACAAGATCAGCCTGCGCGTCTTCAAGGTAACTGGCGAAACCAACACCGACGACCTGTCCCCTGCCCCAGACGCCTGGTCGCGTCCAGATATCCCGCTGCACGCCCTGGCCATGCTGAAAATGGCTCGCGACGGCATCGTTCCTGATCAGCAGGGCGCCATCGGCCCGATGAAGCAGATCGAAGAAATGCGCGGTCAAGGCTTCCCGATCGCCTACGTCGGTGACGTGGTCGGTACCGGTTCCTCGCGTAAATCGGCGACCAACTCGGTGCTGTGGTTCTTCGGCGACGACGTGCCTTACGTGCCGAACAAGCGCGCTGGCGGTTTCTGCTTCGGCAGCAAAATCGCTCCGATCTTCTACAACACCATGGAAGATGCCGGCGCACTGCCAATCGAGTTCGACGTTTCCAACATGAACATGGGCGACGTGATCGACCTGTACCCGCATGCTGGCAAAGTCTGCAAGCACGGTACCGACGAAGTCCTGACCACCTTCGAAATGAAGACCCCGGTTCTGCTGGACGAAGTCCGCGCCGGCGGCCGTATCCCGCTGATCATCGGCCGTGGCCTGACCGAGAAGGCTCGCGCCGAACTGGGTCTGCCACCGTTCGATCTGTTCAAGAAGCCTGAAGCACCGGCTGAAAGCACCAAGGGTTTCACCCTGGCGCAGAAAATGGTCGGCAAGGCTTGCGGTCTGGCAGAAGGTCAAGGCGTTCGTCCTGGCACCTACTGCGAACCGAAGATGACCACCGTAGGTTCTCAGGACACCACCGGTCCAATGACCCGTGACGAACTGAAAGACCTGGCGTGCCTGGGCTTCTCCGCTGATCTGGTGATGCAGTCGTTCTGCCACACCGCGGCTTATCCAAAGCCGATCGACGTGACCACCCACCACACCCTGCCTGACTTCATCATGACCCGCGGCGGCGTTTCCCTGCGTCCGGGCGACGGCATCATCCACTCGTGGCTGAACCGCATGCTGCTGCCGGACACCGTTGGTACCGGTGGTGACTCGCACACCCGTTTCCCGATGGGCATCTCGTTCCCGGCCGGTTCCGGCCTGGTTGCGTTCGCCGCAGCCACTGGCGTTATGCCGCTGGACATGCCGGAATCGATCCTGGTGCGCTTCAAAGGCAAAATGAAACCTGGCATCACCCTGCGTGACCTGGTTCATGCCATTCCTTACTTCGCTATCCAGAACGGTCTGCTGACCGTCGAGAAGAAAGGCAAGAAAAACGCCTTCTCCGGCCGCATCCTGGAAATCGAAGGCCTGGAAGGTCTGACGCTGGAACAGGCTTTCGAACTGTCCGACGCCTCGGCCGAACGTTCCGCTGCCGGTTGCACCATCAAGCTGTCGAAAGAGTCGATCACCGAGTACCTGAACTCCAACATCACCCTGCTGCGCTGGATGATCGGCGAAGGCTACGGCGATGCACGTACTCTGGAACGTCGCGCTCAAGCGATGGAAGCCTGGGTTGCCAACCCTGAGCTGATGGAAGCCGATGCCGACGCCGAATACGCCGAAGTCATCGAAATCGATCTGGCCGACATCAGCGAGCCTGTACTGTGCGCGCCGAACGACCCGGACGACGCCCGTCTGCTGTCCAGCGTTGCTGGCGAGAAGATCGACGAAGTGTTCATCGGTTCGTGCATGACCAACATCGGTCACTTCCGCGCTGCCGGTAAGTTGCTGGATCAGGTCAAAGGTCAGCTGCCAACCCGTCTGTGGCTGTCGCCGCCGACCAAGATGGACGCTCACCAACTGACCGAAGAAGGCTACTACGGCATCTACGGCAAGGCCGGCGCACGCATGGAAATGCCAGGCTGCTCGCTGTGCATGGGTAACCAGGCACGCGTTGAGCCGAACAGCACCGTGGTGTCGACTTCGACCCGTAACTTCCCGAACCGTCTGGGCGACGGCGCGAACGTCTACCTGGCTTCGGCCGAGCTGGCGTCCGTTGCTTCGATCCTGGGTCGCCTGCCGACCGTCGAGGAGTACATGGAATACGCTGGCAAGATCGACAGCATGGCGGCCGATATCTACCGCTACCTGTCCTTCGACCAGATCGCCGAGTTCCGTGAAGCTGCAGCGAACGCCAACATTCCGGTCGTTCAAGCCTAACGTTACAACGCAATAAAAAACGCCGCCCATCGCGAGATGAGCGGCGTTTTTTTATGCCTGCTGAATAGTCAGCGCCTGTCCCGGTCTCATCGCTGGCAAGCCAGCTCCTGCAGTGTTTTGTGTAATGCCCACCATTGTGCAGACACCTGTAATCACTGTGGGAGCTGACTTGCCAGCGATAGCGGCGTGTCAGGCGACATCACCTCTGATGGTCGCCAGACAAACGAAAAAAAGCCGCTGCACACATCGTGTGCAGCGGCCTCTGTTGCTGCAATCTCTTGAGCTTGCTTTACAGCGACAGCTTGTAAACCAGTGCCGAGATAGCCACCAGACCAACAGCCGTCACAAACACGTTCGACGCCTGACCACGAAAACGGGCCATTGCCGGTACTTTGCGAATCGCGTACATCGGCATCAGGAACAGAATCGCTGCGATCACCGGACCACCAATGGTCTCGATCATGCCCAGAATGCTTGGGTCCAGAGTCGCGACGATCCAGCAGATCACCAGCATGAACGCCGCCACCATGCGATCCAGCGCCTTGGCGCCCGGGCGCTTGCCGCTCTTGATGATCAGGCCTTTCAGACCTTCGCTGGCACCGATGTAGTGACCGAGGAACGATTTGGAGATCGCCACGAACGCAATCAACGGCGCCGCGAAAGCGATGGTCGGGTTGCTGAAGTGGTTAGCCAGGTACGACAGGATCGAAAGGTTCTGATCCTTCGCTTGCGCCAGTTGCTCGGGCGACAGGGTCAGCACGCAACTGAACACGAAGAACAACACCATCACCACCATCAACAGGTGGGCGCGGCACAGAATCTGTGAGCTGCGCTGGTCAGCGTTGTCGCCATAACGACGCTTCTGATCCACCGCAAACGCCGAAATGATCGGCGAGTGGTTGAACGAGAACACCATCACCGGAATCGCCAGCCAGAGCGTGTGCAGCAACACCGACGGTGGTGGCACTTGCGAAGCGGTGGCGAGGATGCCGCCGTTCCAGTGAGGAATCAGGTACACCGCCAGAAACAGCAGCGCGACGATGAATGGATAGACCATCAGGCTCATCGCCTTGACGATCGCCTGCTCGCCGCAACGCACCACCGCCAGCAGACCGAGGATCAGCACAAACGACAAAATCGCCCTTGGTGGTGGCGTGATGTGCAGTTGATGTTCGAGGAAGCTGGCGACCGTGTTGGTCAGGCCGACGCTGTAGATCAGCAGGATCGGGAAGATGGCGAAGAAGTACAGCAGCGTGATTAATGCACCGGCCTTGATGCCGAAATGCTCCTCGACCACATCCGTGATGTCGGCGCCTTCGCGACCGGAGAGCACGAAGCGGGTCAGGCCACGGTGTGCGAAGAACGTCATCGGGAACGCCAGCAACGTGAGGATCACCAGCGGCCAGAAGCCACCCAATCCTGCGTTGATCGGCAAATACAGGGTGCCGGCGCCGATGGCCGTCCCAAACAGTCCCAACATCCAGGTGGTGTCCTGGCGATTCCAGCTCGAAAGTTCAGCGGGTGCTGCTGCATCAAAGCGTTGATCAACGCTTTTGGCCTGATCATTCATCCGGTCGGATCTCCGCATTCCGGTCACTTGCCACTCGGTCAGGACGCGTCGGAAAAAACCGACAGACATGCTCCGGCCGAAACAGGGGCGCGATTCTCCGCGATAAATGAGCAGAAGCAAAGACTTAGCTGAGGAATGGTTGTGCGGAGCAGATCTGATGGGTGTCGTTTTTGGTGAAATAGCTGTCGGCTACTGGCATGTTAAGTGTCGTTTTCCGGCAAGCACCGGCGCCGCTTCTGGCCGGGATAACTTGATCAGATTGATCGAGCCAGGATGAATCCAAGTGACATGCAAAAGATCCCGAACCCGAGCATCCCCCAGATCGGATACATATCGCCCTTGTTCTTGAGGTGCATTCTTTCCTCCCACTCATCGTGCTCTCGTTCCAGTTCTTCCATTCTGGCCTTGCGGTCATAGGCGCTCATATTTGATTTTCCTTTTTAGGTCACGGGTCTGACTGTGGTGAAACGTGAACACTCACAACTTGAAAAAAACACCTGCTACCGCAGCGATCGCAGTCACTAGACCTCCTACTAATGCGAGCGGGTATAAATTCGTTTCCCTGTTTAGTTTTTTTGCTTCCGCCAGAAGCTTTTTTCTCTCGGCGATGAGTTTGCTCGTTTCATTTTGGAGCCTCTCGAGTTCCAGATTTTCCCGATCGTCCTGAAGCATTCGCCTTCCTTGGCTGTTGGCAGTGACTACTCAAGCTGCTTTTGTGCCGCTTCATGGTTTCGTATTCATCACCTGCCGGATAGCGGACGAATCCGGCGGATTTGTAGGCAAAATCCGGAAGTCGGGTAGGCAGCCTCATACAAAGCCGCAATAGAAACGGCGGCGGGATCAAATGCCCCGCCGCCGCTTGGGTCTACTCCGTCGGCACCCATTTATCGAGCACTTGATTGACCGCCAACTCGGCCAGCATCACGTTCTGCGCAATGCACAGCAACGTTTGGCGGTGAGTGCCTTCAAGCAGTGCGGCGAAGTAGTTAAGCATGACGTTGGCCAAGCCAAGGATTTCGCTGGCGTCGGCCAGCAAGGCTTCGCTGCCGACGGCCGGGTTGGCCATGTACAGGCGATTGCGGCCGAAGGGCGCGGTCATGATCTCGCCGCAATCGTGAGCCAAGCATAAATCCCTGTAGGAGCTGGCTTGCCAGCGATGGCGTCCGCCCAGGCACCGGATGCATCAAATCCGGCAAAAATGGTCTAGCGTGAATGAGTCCCCTGCCCCACGGAGTCTCTGCCCATGCCCCTCGTTCGCGTCGACATCAGACGAAACCCCGACCCCACCTTCGCCAAGCGCGTCGGCGAACTCATCTACGCCGCACTGCGCAGTTCGATTGATGTACCAGAGCACGACAATTTTCAGGTCCTCGCCGAACACGACGGCCAGCACTTGATCTACGACCCGCAATACCTCGGCATAGCGCGCACTGACGGCGTGGTGTTCATCCAGATCACCCTCAGCGAAGGGCGCACCTCGGAGAAGAAACAACTGCTGTTCAAAACCATCGCCGAAAGCCTCAACACGCAACTGGCAGTGCGCCTGGAGGACGTGTTCATCAATCTGGTGGAAGTGAAGAAGGAAAACTGGTCATTCGGCAACGGCGTCGCCCAATACGCAACCTGATTGCCCCCCCACAACGCTACAGCCATTTGTGCCGCACGCTCGATTATTGACAGGGAGGTCGGCCGAGTCGACGTTCCAGGCAGCCGCCCCCGCAAGTCGACACGACTTCACTTGGGGCGGCTGCGTCAATCAGAAATTTGTTACCACATTCGCCATCCTACAAAACTGTGTCGTTAATTAGTTTCACCGGTTACGCAAATGTCAGAACACAGCGACAACTTTATACACAAACTTAAATACTTCAGAATATTCCTACAACTTACACAACCCAAACAAACCGCCACAAAATATTACTTAAAATCAAATAACCCGTATTTGTTACAAGCAACTGCACAACCATTGAAGACCCCTTCATATCAGGTCTATATTTTCCACGCTCTGAATTCGAACAACCAATAACAAACGACTTTCAAGTTTGATAAAGAGGAACAGCATGAAAACGAAAACGATGACCGGCCTGCTGTTGGCCGCACTATTATTCACTACCTTTGCCAACGCCGATGTCCGGCAACTGGCCTCCTCACCCCGATGGCTGACCACCAAGGTCTATATCGACGGTGCCCCTGAAACCGACGTCAAAGCGATGTACCCCGGCGTCGTTGGCATATCGACGTGGGATCCCGAGCGTAATCGTTATGAATTCTTTTACACCGACACGGGCGAGTCCAAGTACAACACGGGTGGCGGCGGTTTTTTCTTTGTTACCGGCGATCAGAAGCAGCACGTTCTAGTACCCGATATCGGCCCGACCAAGACAATTGTCAGGCGCCTGGAAACATTGAATAACCGTGAATTCACTTATTCCAGGGAAGTGCCTCGCGGCATGGTCGAGAACAAACCCCTCGTACGTATCTATGTCGTTCACGCACCCTATACCGGCACAGTCGAAACCCGATCCGCTCTGAATCAATAAAACCAGGAGCTCACGATGCAAAATCCAGTTAAAACCCTGCTGATATCAACGTTGCTGATCTCTTCGGTCTATTGCACCGGCGTCAGCGCACAAGCCGCCACCCAACCGGCAAAAAATGCCGTCGCCACTGCAGACAACGCCATGATGCTGACCGTGTTTCTGAAACATGATCAGACACGTCCATTGAGTGAACTCAAGGCTCAACTGGCTCAACAAGGCTTTTACAAGACATTCCCCCCGGCCGGGGTCGAAGTCATAAGCTGGAACATCATGATGGGGATCGGGCAAGTGGTCACCGTGCGCTTCCCGGCCTCTCGACTGGCGGAGGTCAATCTCGCGCTGGAAAACACCGCGTGGGGCAGTTACCGGACTGAGTTCTATCCGACCTATGATTTCAAGCCGATTGCCCTGGCCGAACAAACCAAAGCGCAAACAGCCCAATGACCCTGGCAGCACACTGGATAGCCGGTGTGCTGCTAACCTTGCTTCTTGCTTGAAGCCGTCCAGACTCAAAGCACACTGCGTGAACCACGACCATTGCCAACCCGCCCCGGAATCAGCACTCTGAACCACTTTTGATGTGCCGACGCCAACGATCACAGGAGCCACGCAATGCCCGCAACCGTTCTGGTACTCGTTGAAACCATCAATGATTACCTGCCGATTCTCGAGCATCAGGGCTTTCACCTGATCCTCGCCCCCACGCCTGCCGAGCGTGCGCAAGCCATCGCTACCCATGGCTCACGCATCGACGCGGTGCTGACCCGTGGCCCTTTAGGGCTGACCGCCGACGAAATCGCCGTCCTGCCCGCGCTGAAAATCATCACCGTGATCGGTGCCGGTTACGAACAGGTCGATCTGCAAGCCGTCAGTGATCGCGGAATCATCGTGACCAACGGCGCCGGGGTCAACGCGTCTTCGGTGGCTGACCATGCGATGGCCATGTTGTTGGCGCTCGTGCGTGATATTCCGCGCTGCGATGCAGCCGTGCGTCGAGGCGAATGGCCGAAAATCATGCGACCATCGCTGGCCGGTAAACGCCTGGGCATTCTCGGCCTCGGTGCGGTAGGCGTGGCGATTGCCAAACGTGCCAACCTCGGATTCGACATGCAGGTCAGCTACCACAGCCGTCAGGTGCGCAGCGATGTGCCGTACGCGTTTTGCTCGACACCGACTGAACTGGCGCGGGCCTCGGACTTCCTGATAGTTGCGACACCGGGCGGGATCGGCACCCAGCATCTGGTGACCCGTGCGGTGCTCGATGCACTCGGCCCGACAGGTTTCATCGTCAACATCGCCCGGGCCAGTGTGATTGCTACGGCGGATCTGATCAGCGCGCTTGAGCAACGGCGCATTGCCGGGGCCGCACTGGATGTCTTCGACCATGAGCCGCAAGTGCCGCAGGCGCTGAAAGCCCTGAGCAATGTGCTGCTCACGCCCCACGTTGCCGGTCTCTCGCCGGAAGCCACGCAAGCCACGGTGGAGCTGGTGGGGGAAAACCTGGTGGCGTTCTTTTCCGGGCAACCGGTGCTGACGCCGATCCAGTTACCGCCAAAACTCAGCAGCCAACGCGTTCACTAAAGTACGCCGAGCAACGTCCATAAGCGCCGCGATTCTGCGTCGGCGCTGATCAGCTCACCGAGCAATTCGCTCAGCGGTTTGTTGCCCCACTCGACCCCGCGCCGGATCAGATACGGCACCGGACTGTGGGGTTCGGTGCGCGCGAGGTATTCGGCGATCAACAACAGTTGGCGATACGCCTCTTCGCGATTGGCCGGCTCACGAAAGGCCAAAGCTATCGGCGCGGGTTCTTCTGGCTGCACGACGGCGACGGGTGCTTCGACCAACGGCGGTGGCGGTGCCGGTTGTTGTGGGTGCATGGCGATAAACTCCTGGACCAGTTTCAGCAATGCCTGAATGGTGTCCTGCAAGGGACGCAATCCCGGCGCCTGAGCCCCCAGAAAGGCATCGCTCCAAGTGTCCAGCCGTTGCAGGTGTTGCAGGCTCAGCAGCAGATTGCCCTGGGTACGCAGCCAGAACGCCAGCGGCGTGGCGCGGATCTGCTCATTGAGTTTTTTCTGTTCATTGCGCGCGGTTTCCGCCGAGGTCTTGGCGTTCTTGCTGTCGTTGGCCTGCACCTGCTGAACCTGCAAACGCCGCCAGACCTCCAGGGTGTAGGCCTCGAAATCGCTGTTGCGGCTGCCGAACAACGGCACCCGAGTAAGCAATATTTCACTGTACCGGCGCACCAGCCATTCCAATGGAATCACCCGCCACGACTGGTCGCCGTCCTCGGCCTGCGGGTGCAGGTGCTCGGGAAAGCGCTCACACAATCCGGCGACCAGCGCCAGACTGCCGGGCAGCCCGTCCAGCGCTTGCAGGTGTAGCCACGCTTCGCCGAGCCAGGCGCTGAGCATCAGGTCCTTGCTGCGTTCCAGCAACAAAGTCGTGGTGAGTTTTTCGACGTCAGGCCAGTTCGCGCGCTTGAGCGTCGATTGCCAGACGCCGGTCGGCAGGCTGGCGTCGTCTTCACGACGCAGGTCGCGCAACTGGTCGAACTCACGTTCATAGCGCAGATCGACGCCGCACGGTGCGTCCGCGCTGATCGGCGTGAGCAACTGGTCAATCAAGTCCGGTAACGTTGTCGATGGCAGGCTCACAAGTCCTCCTTCTGCGATTCAAGGGCGGCGGTGCTGCCAGTTACCTGAAACGGTGAGCGTGGCGCGCGGGTCGGTAATGGTGCAATCGACAGGGGCAATTTCGAGCCCTGACTCATCAGCGACAGGCGCACGAACATCCGCGTAAATTCGCTGGTGACGCTGTCTGGCGCCCCGGTTACCGGCAAACGCAAGGTCAGCGGGAAATCGGTGTAATCCACATTTGGCTGACGCTGCACCGAGTAATGCGCGCGCATCAGGCGCAGCAACGACCACGGCCCGCCGTACTCCCAACCGGCTTCCAGATCACGCACCACGAGGTTCGGTTGCAACGGATCATTGACCGGACGCTCCTTGCCGTTACGTGCCCAGCGCAGGGTCAGACGAATCGGTTGGCCGACCATCCAGCGCAGGTTCGGTTGCTCGGCGGCCGGGTAGTTGATCTGTTGATTACCGGCGAGCAGGCCCCAGGCAATCACCTGATCGGCGCCCTGCTCATCATCGCGATCGGTGCGCCAGCGCACGTCCAGTTCGACGCCGAGGATGCCGCTCTTGTCGCGCACGAACAGCGGCGTCAGCCAAGTGCTGGCCTGCTTCAAGCGGTTGAGAAAATCCGCCGCCGCCAGGCGTTCCGGAGTCTGGTTGGTGACCAGGCCGGCCTGGGCGACCGGCAGACGTTTGTCGATCAACTGCAGAAAATATTCAACCCGCGCCGGATCGGCATCCTGCATCTGCACGCCGTTGGCAAACGGGAAGCGATCGGCCAGGTATTGATTGAAGTAGTTGGCCAGTTCATTCCACGCCGCGGCGGCCTGTTGCACTTGCAGTGTCTGGCAACGCTGCATCGCCTCCTGTTGCAGCTCCACCGCGCGCATCGCCAAGGTGCCGCGTCCACTCGCAAGGTTGACGGTCTGCAACATTTGCAGGCAGGAATTGACGTCCATCTCGATGAAGTCACGGCTGACCAATTGTTCGATCTGTGCCGGCGGACTGGCCGGGTTGGCCTCCTTGTATTTGCGCAGTTCGTCGGCGAGCGCACTGAACTGCGTCACGCGCTCATAGTCCAGCGCCGACAGATTGGGCTGCTGCGTCATCAGCCACTGCAACGACGAAGTCCGCCGCTCAGTGATACCGAGCATGGTGTTGAACTGCTGCTTGAGACTCAGTTTCAGATCCTGCACATCGCTGGCACCGAACAGTTCCAGACCGAGGTTTTTCGAGCCGTCCCACTGGCTGATTTCAGCACGCCCGCCGAATAGCGGTTGCGCGGTGACTTCATCCAGACCACCAACAATTTGCGCCATGGCGCGGCGGTTAAGGGCCGTTTGCAGGCGCGTGGCGAGGTCCGTGCGATGCACCTCGACGAAGGCCTTTTGCAGGGCCATGGCTTGCTCGGCCTGCACGTTGAACACGGCGTAAGGATGCGCCTGATCGTTGTGATCCTTGAGGCTCAACCACATCGCCTCGGCGGCGGCGCGCTCGGCGGCCTTGAGCACCGCAACGCGATAATCCGGCGGAATACGTGGCAGTTCTTCGGCGATGTAGCTGTTGTAATCGGCGAAATACTTCAGCGATTCATTGAGGTCATCGCCGTCCACGGTCTGGCCTTGCATATTGACGTTGTCTTCGCTGGCACGCAGGGCGACTGAAACGAAGTCACGTTTGAACAGCGCCTGTATTGCGCTATCGAGCTTCACCACTTGATCTTGCAAGGCCAGTTGCCCGCTGGCTTGCTGCACCAACAGGTTGTCCCGCGAGCCGATCTGGGCGATCCATTGATCGCGAAAACTCTGCTGCAAGCGAGACGCTTGCGTGTCGAGGTCTTGTTGGACTTGCACGCCCAACAATGTGCTCTTGCCCACCTTGGCCAGGAAATCACCATAACCCGGCACCAATTCCTGCCCCTTGCCACGGCTCCACGTCGCATTGGTCAGGGCAATCGCCGCTTGCAGATCGTCGACCAGCGCGGTCAGGTCTTCAAGATCGCGCAGGCTGTTGCCACTGCCGGCCTCCAGTTGATCCAGGTGCAATTTGAGGTAGCCGGCCTTGCTGACAAAGTTGTCGGCGAGGAAGTACTGATCCAGCCAGCGCTGCATCAATCCGGAAAAGTTGCTGACGATCAGCGGCCGGTCGACGCTCAGGTCAAGCGCCTGCAAGCTGCCGTCTTCGTCCGCCACCAGCAGCCGATTGTAGAAGTTCGCGTAGGGCAAGGTCCCGGTGTTGAGGTTCAGCGACAGCGCGTTGTTGCTCAGTTGCACCAAGTCATCCAGTGGAGCGCGCTGATTGTTTTGCACCTGATTGAACAACTGATTCTGCTGCTCCAATCGCAGCGCCCGATCCACCAGACCGGTCGCCTTCAGATAGTTCTGCCACTGCGCCGGGTCGTCGCTTTCGACACTGCTGCGCCGGTCGGTGCTGCGGATCGCCTTGATCTGCGCCAGTTCCGCGTTCAGCAGGTCATGCAGCGGCACCACCATATGGCGCTGAGTGGACTGCAAAACTTCCTGTTCGATTTGGTTGTCGAGCGAGGAAAACCAAGACGTCGGGAAAACCAGCGAGGCATAGTTCCAGTGCGGGGCGCGTTCCAGTACCCGCCAGAAGGTCTGCACGTTGCGCCGGGTCGAGTCGATCCGCTGCGCCTCATCGCTGATTGCCACATAGCCCTTTTGCGCGCCTTGCATCTGCCGCGCCAGTTCGTGGGCATCCTTGACCGACGCGTGCCAGACCCACAGCATCGCCACCGCCCAGACCACTCCAACCACCAGCGCGACCCCGGCGGTCAGCCGTTGCCAGCGCTGGCGCAGACGCAACAGGCGCGGCACGCTGTGCGCCAAACCTCGCTCACCGACCAGGCGCTGGCGCCACAACTGCCGGGCAAACGCGCTGCGCTGCAAGCCGCTGTCGTCCACGGCAAAACCGTCCTGCGCCTCTTCACCGGCCACGTTGGCGGTGAAATACACGCCACGAAAACACGGCGCTTCCCCTTGCGCATTGCCCTGAAACACCGGCTCCAGCACGTTCTGCAAACCGCGACGCAAGGTCTCCAGACGATCCGGCAAGGCATACAGATCCGCACTCAGCTGCCCGGACAAGGTGCCGATTTCGATCACCGCCTCAGCCACGGCCCGGTGCAGGCGATCCAGTGCCTGATCGCTCCACTGACCCTGCCAGACGGCATCGCGCGCGTAGGGTGAAGACCAGCCAAAAGTGGCTTCGCGGGCCTCTTCCGGCAAGGCGCTGATCAGTTCCTGAAACCCCGGCAATTCCTCAAGCCCGGTCACAATCACGTACACTGGTACGCTGAGCCCGAAGCGTTGCAGCAGGTCGATGAAGCGCCGGCGAGCAGCCAGCCCCAACTGTGTTGCTTGCTCAAGATTGCTCAGCCGACTGGCCGGTACAGTCCAAATCACCGCGTCCAGCGGCCGCTTGCTGCGTAGCCGCAAGATCAGGCCCAGCAGCCGCCACCAACTGCCGCGCTGCAAATGCATGCCATCGTCCGGCAGAAACAACGCCTGCGGCACCACCAGCACCGCGCCTTCGGGGTCCGACCACCAGCGCCCGAACCACGCCGGTTTATCGGTGGGTTGCAGGCGCCATTCCGTCACCAGTTGTGTGCCCTGCACTTCGTCGCCGAGCATCAGCAGCCATGGAAGCTGATAACGGTCAAGATTGCCCTGGTCACGCTCCATATGGCGCACGGACGCATAGAAACTTCGGATCGCCGCGCCACTCTGGGTGCGCAACCACCACACTGCCACGCCGATGATCACCAGCAACAACAGCAACGCGACGACCCATGCGACGATCGTCAGTGGGCTCATGAGCCTTGCTCCGGCGCGCTGACTACATCGTCGCTCTGCAATACCGGCGCCAGTTCCTGGCCGATGTCACGCCACAACCAATGCCCGAGCGCAGTCAACAACACCACCATGGCGAGAATGCCCAGGGTCAGTCGCAAGCCATCCGGCAGCGCGGTGCGTACCGGCAACTGCAACGGTGTGGCCAGCGAGGGTTGTACCAACCGGCGGCTGACGTCGGCGTAGTTGGCTTCGTCTTGCCAAGCGAAGTTGAACAACGCCAGCCGCCATTTTTCCAGTTGCGCCTGGCTGTGTTCACCGCGCAGACGGCCGTGGAAACCGAGAATCAGGCACTGTAAATACACGTTGGCCAGATCGCGGGTGGTCGGTTGTTGTTCGTCGAGAAGGGTTTGAATCGCCGCCGGCAGTTGCTCGCCGGCCTGACGGCTGGAGTACAGGCGCGATTCCAGCGGCTTATCCTGCCAGGCGCCCTGCCCCGGCCACGGCGTGAAGAGCAGGGTTTCGTCGACGAGCGCAACGAACGCATAGACCAGTGCCTTGACCTGTTCGGTTGCCGAGTCACCGACCCGCGAATACGCGGTGCGCCACAAGCGTTGTGAAGCCTGGGTAGACAACTCGACCACAGTCTCGACCAGCGCCGCTTCGTCCTCGCTGTCCTTGGGCAACTGCAACCAGTCCTGCTGCCATTGCTGCCACGTCTGGCGGAACGCGCTGCTCAACGGTGCGTCCTGCAGGCACAGGCTTGCGGCACTTCCTTGCGACATACGGCGTTCCTTGTGTGGTCAGGCACTTTCACTGTTCTGGGCGACAAACAGCACCACTTGCCACGGACTGCTGGTCAGCTTCGCGGCCGGTGCGGCGATCACCAGCGGCAATTGCGCGTCGAACCACGCGCCTTCGGCAGTGATCACAAACAGTCGCGTGTCATCGCCGACGCTGTAGGCCACCTGCTCGTTGCGGCTCATGGCCTGGTGCGTCAAACCGCTCATGCGCTGACGACTGAGCAAGGCAATGTGCGGCGCCGAAGCGATGATCGCGCCGCGCAACCAGTCGAGCGCGGCTTGCTCGCTGGCACCGTTGGGCATGCGCAGGCCGATGACCAGGCGCTGACTGGGCTGCTCGTCCGGCAACTGGATCGAAAAGCTCTGCTCGCCGCGTTCGAACGGCAGGCTGCGATAACCGGCACGGATCAGTTCGAGGGTGGTTTCCAGCCATTGCAATACCGCGTCATAGCCGCGCTGCAACTCAAGGAAATCCAGCGGCGCAAACGCCGGCACGCCGGCCAGCGGATCGAGCGCCGCCCACGCACCGGCCATGCCGAGCAACTGCACATACAGGGTTTGCGGATGAGCGATGCGGCTGTTCAGCGTGCCTTCGACTTCCGGCAGACAAGCCCACAACGCGGTCAACTGACGGCGGATTTCCAGCGCATCGTCCTGGTTACCGGCCTGTTGCGCCTGACGCAAGCGACCGCCGAGAAACAGGCACTTCTCCCGCGCCCGCGCGCAGAGCCCGGCGATGCGCCGAGCGAGTGCGGATTCCGGCAACAGGATCGGTGTCGGCGGTGTGTAGGACAACGGCAGAAACCCGCCGCCCTCCTTGCGGATTTTCAGCAGGGGCAGGCAGATCGAGTCGGCCTTGTTCAGTTGCGTACACAGACGTGGATTAGGTCGCCAGACCGTGATCGATTCGGGGAATTCGCCGCTGGTGAGATCGGGTAAGGCATCGCCGACCACTGATTGCATCCGCCCCTTGAGCGGCAGCAGTTGCCCGGCGCGCCACATCGGGCTGATCGCCAGAAACACGGTGACGGTGGCATCGTCGGTGGTGTCGATCGCCGCGCTGACGTCCAGTTCCAGCGTCGGCCCGACACCGGCCTGCAAATCCACCGGCAAACCGTCGGGCATCGTGCCTTGCAACGACAACACCCGCACCACCCCGGCGCTCAGCGCCGAAGGGTCGAACTCCATATGACTGACGCCCCAGAACCACGGATTGCAGGCTTGCGCCAGATGCGCGCCGAGCGCTTCGGCGCGCAGCCCCTGCAACTGAAAATGCTGCGGCAGCAATTGCATGCCTTCGTGCCAGCAAACCGCGTCAGGTAGCAGACTCATACGACTCCTTTCGACCCTGCCGCAAGCCGGCGGCGAGCGGTGTTTTTCAGTTTTCCCGGCTGACCAGATTCATCTCGCGACTGTCGAATTTCAGCCATGCCTCGCGCTGATCATCGAGGCGTAATCGGTGTGCTCCGGGTGTGTTATAGCTGGCGAAGACCAAAAGTCCAGCCGCCTTCTTGCCCTCCAAGGGGAAGGGTTGGCGATCGATGAATTGCCCCGGCACCAGCTCCAGTCCCCACACGCTCATCAACTGACGATAGTCGCGCTGGTACTGCTCGCGCCCGGCAAACCACTGGCTGGCGCTGATGCCGGACAGTTGCTTGAGCAGGTCAGGGTCGTTGACGGCAATGAAGTCCACGGCAATCGGCGTGTCGTCATTCGCCTTGGGGGCGACGTCGAGGGTCAGGCTGTCGAGGTCCACCTTCGGCCCAAAGAAAGAGCAGCCCGCCAGCAGCGCAAAAGCCAACGTTAGAAAAAGTCGTCCTGACACAATGAATTTCCTTTTCGCGGATGTGTCGAAAAATGTTTTCGCTTGCTTTTTTATAGACCTGTTCTAGCGTCTTGGGTAGTTCGGTTCCTACAGCCGAATCAAGAAGGTTTGTCAAAGGAACGACAGGTCATCTGCCTCCCTTTCTAACCTACGGTCCAGCAAGGGAAAGCGATGAACGGGCCTCCCCGATGCATTGCGCCCGCTCATCGCATCGGAGTCCGCCGTCATGGCAGAAAGTACTCAGCACAAGCTCGACCGGGTGCGCCCGCCCCGAGTGCAAATCACTTACGACGTCGAAATCGGCAACGCCATCGAGAAAAAGGAATTGCCGCTGGTGGTCGGGATCCTCGCCGACCTCTCCGGCAAGCCGCTTGAGCCATTGGCAAAACTGACTGAACGGCGTTTTACCGAAATCGACCGAGACAACTTCAACGACGTGCTCGCCTCGATCGCTCCACGCGCAACGCTGCAGGTCAACAACACCCTCAGTGGCGACGACAGCAAGCTCAACATCGAACTCAATTTCAAACACATCGATGACTTCGACCCGGTCAAGGTGGTGGAGCAAGTCACACCGCTGCGTCGTCTGTTCGAGGCCCGTCAGCGCCTGCGTGACCTGCTGACCAAACTCGACGGCAACGATGACCTGGACAAGCTGTTGCGTGACGTGATCGCCAACACCGAAGGCTTGCAGGAAATCAAATCGGCTCGCCCAGACACCGCTACCCCGGCAGCTGATGCTGAGGCCCCGGCCGAACCGCAAGCCTGATTGTCCAATTAACCGAGGGGAGAATTCGTCATGCCCGCCGCCGCCAAGAATCAAGCCAGCGACAGTACAACCGAGACACTTTCACTGCTCGACCAGATCATTCTCGACGGCCGTATGGCCCACGATGACAGTCAGCAGGATTACGCCCGCGACATGCTCGCGGAATTCGCCACTCAGGTGCTTGACGAAGGCATGGCCATCGACAAGGACACTGTGGCGATGATCAACGACCGCATCAGCCAGATTGACGAGCTGATCAGCGCCCAGCTCAACGAAGTGCTGCACCACCCCGATCTGCAAAAACTCGAAGCGTCATGGCGTGGCCTGCACCTGCTGGTTCAGAACACCGAGACCAGCACGCGACTGAAACTGCGCTTGCTCAATGTCACGCAGAAGGAACTGCAGAACGACCTGGAAAAAGCTGTCGAATTTGACCAAAGCGCGCTGTTCAAGAAAATCTACGAAGAAGAATACGGCACCTTTGGTGGCCACCCGTTCAGCCTGCTGGTGGGTGACTACACGTTCGGTCGGCATCCGCAGGACATCGGCCTGCTGGAGAAACTGTCGAACGTCGCCGCCGCGGCCCACGCGCCGTTCATTGCCGCCGCCAGCCCGCGCCTGTTCGACATGAACAGCTTCACCGAACTGGCCGTACCGCGTGACCTGTCGAAAGTCTTCGAGAGCCAGGAGTTGATCAAGTGGCGCTCGTTCCGTGAGAGCGAAGATTCGCGCTATGTGTCGCTGGTGCTGCCGCACTTCCTCCTGCGCCTGCCGTACGGCCCGGACACGTCGCCGGTGGAAGGCATCAATTATGTCGAAGACGTCAACGGCACCGACCACAGCAAATACCTGTGGGGCAACGCCGCGTGGGCACTGTCGCAGCGCATTACCGAAGCATTCGCCAAGTACGGCTGGTGCGCGGCAATCCGCGGGGCTGAAGGCGGCGGCGCGGTCGAAGGCCTGCCGGCGCATACCTTCCGCACCAGCTCTGGCGATTTGTCGCTCAAATGTCCGACTGAAGTGGCGATCACCGACCGCCGCGAAAAAGAGCTCAACGACCTCGGTTTCATCGCTCTGTGCCACAAGAAAAACAGCGATGTCGCCGTGTTCTTTGGCGGCCAGACCACCAACAAGTCCAAGGTTTACAACACCAACGAAGCCAACGCCAACGCGCGGATCTCGGCGATGTTGCCGTACGTGCTTGCCGCCTCGCGATTCGCCCATTACCTGAAGGTGATCATGCGCGACAAGGTCGGCAGTTTCATGACCCGCGACAACGTGCAGACCTACCTCAACAACTGGATCGCCGATTACGTGCTGATCAACGACAACGCGCCGCAGGAGATCAAGGCGCAGTACCCGTTGCGCGAAGCCAGGGTGGACGTTACCGAAGTCGCCGGCAAGCCGGGCGCCTATCGCGCCACGGTGTTCCTGCGGCCGCACTTTCAGCTTGAGGAACTGACGGCGTCGATCCGCCTGGTAGCGACCCTGCCGCCACCGGTAGCGGCTTGACCTGCTCGCCCCCGCCGACGTGCGGCGGGGGCTGTTCCCTTATCTAGCGCGACACCTTTCAGGAGTTCCAAGCGATGGATGCAATCATTCTCGACCTCGGCGGCGACATCAAAGGCGACAGCCTGCTCGAGGGCTTCGCGGACAAGATCGAAGTCATGTCCTACAGCCACAACGTGGCAATGCAAGTGACCAACGACGTCAGCAACTCGGAGCGAACCTCCGGCAAACCCCACGTCGGCGAATTCACCGTGACCAAGTTCATTGACAGCTCGACACCGTCCCTCAACGAATACTGCTGCGCCGGCAAACCGATCCCCGAAGCCATCATCACCATCGGGCGTAACGCCGCCGAAGGCAGCGGACAATTGATGCCGTTCATCGTCTACACCCTGACCAACGTGGTGCTGTCGAACGTCAGCGTCAGCGGGGGTACCGGGGGCAAACCGGTGGAAACCGTTTCGCTGAACTTCACCAAGATCAAATGGGAACTCACCGCGCAGAAAGACGACGGCACCAAGGAAGGCACCGCCGCGTCGACGTGGGACATGGCCGCCAACAAGCTCGTCAGCTAACCCGGCGCGACGGCCATGGCAGGCACCGGTATGCTCCCGCCGCTGTTCGAACGCCTCGCCTCCAGCGAGACCGAGAGCACGCGGGAGTTCGATCGGCAGGACTTGCTCGACTCGGTGCACGCCGAGCTCGGACGCCTGTTCAACACCCGCCGTGGCCCGCGCGCACTGACTGACCCACCCAGCGTAATCGACTACGGCATCGCCGACTGGAGTGCCCTGCAACAACAACGCAGCGATGACCGCCGTCGGCTGGCGCGGGACATCCGCGAAGCCATCACCCATTTCGAACCACGCCTGAAACTGGGCGAAGTTCAGGTCAATCCCCTGCCCGAGCAACCGCAGAAAATGAGCATTCGCCTGGTCGGCGAGTTGCGCAGCGGCGAGCAGCACTGGCCGGTGGCATTTGTCATCGAGCCCGGCGGCCAGGGGCTGGAGGTGCGTCATGAGCGACTCGATTGACCCGCAACTGCTCGACTACTACCAACGGGAGTTGACCTGGCTGCGGCATGCTGGCGGCCAGTTTGCCGAGCGCTATCCGAAAGTCGCGCGGCGTCTGCAACTGTCCCCCGGCGAATGCCCCGACCCGCATGTCGAACGTTTGCTCGAAGGTTTCGCCCTGCTGGCGGCGCGTCTGCAACGACGGCTCGATGACGATTACGCCGAGTTCAGCGATGCGCTGCTTGAGCAGCTTTATCCATTGGCCATGCGCCCGCTGCCGTCCTGCGCGATTGTCCAGTTCGAACCAGACCCGAGCAAAGGCAAACTCGACGAGGGTTATCCCCTGCCCCGCGACACGCCACTGTTCGTGACCACCAGCAAAGGCGAGAGCATCCACTTTCGTACCTCGGCCGCCGTGTGTCTGTGGCCGATCGAAGTGAGCGAAGCGCTGTTGCTCGGCAGTGATGAAGCGCAGGCGCTGACCGGTGTCGCGCAATCGCGCTCGGCATTGCGCCTGAGCCTGCGCTGCCTGGGCGAAAGCCAGTGGTCGGAACTTAAGATCGAGCAATTGCGCATCCACCTGGCCGCATCGCCGGTGGTCAATGCCTGCCTTTACGACCTGCTCGGCGCCCATGCGGTGCAGGTGCTGGCAGGGTCGCCGGGCAGTGTGCCGATTGCATTGAAAGGCTTGCCGAAAATTGTCGGTTTCAGCGATGACGAAGTCATGTTGCCCGATGAAGACGGCGTACATCCGGGCATGCGTCTGCTGGCCGAGTACTTCGCCTTCCCGGACAAATTCCACTTTTTCGATCTGCCACTGGACGGTGTCGCCAGTGACAGTCAGACGCTGTATCTGTACATCGTTTTCGACCGTGCGCCGGCCAGTCGCTTGCATTTGCAGGCCAGTGACATCGCTCTCGGTTGCGCGCCTGTGATCAACCTGTTCCCGCGTACCTCCGAGCCCCTGCGCCCGGACGGCACGCGAAGCGAGTACCGTCTGATCGCCGACAGCCATCGCGAGAACAGCGTCGAAATCCACAGCATTCGTGGCATGCGCGCCAGTTCCAGAGCCGGCGTGCAGCGCCTGCCCGCCTATTACGGCAGTCAGCACAGCGGCGGCGATCAACAACGTTACTGGCATGCCCGGCGAGTCAGCGGCATGACCCCGAACCGGCTCGGCAGCGATCTGTTGGTGAGCGTGGTCGATACCCGTTTCGAACCGCAAACCGATCTGCCCGATTACAGCCTGACCGCCGAATTGCTATGCACCAATCGGCACCTTGCGCAGAGCCTGCCCGCCGGCACACCGCTAGGTTTCGAGCGCCCCGGCCCGGTGGCCTGGGCGCGTCTGCGCAACCCGCCGAGCCCGCAGAGCTTGCCACGCCTGGACGGTGATTCGCGCTGGCGGCTGGTGTCGCAATTGACCCTCAATCATCTGTCACTGGTCGAAGGGGCGCAGGCGCTCGATGCCCTCAAGGAGATCCTGCATCTGCATAACCTGCGCGATGAAAGCAGCGCTTTGCGCCAGATCGACGGCCTGTTGAGTCTGAGTTGCGAACGGGTAATCGGCCATGTCGGCGTCGATGCGTGGCGCGGTTGGCGCAATGGTCTTGAAGTGCAATTGCAGCTCGATTCACAGCATTTTGTCGGTAGCAGCGCGGTACTTTTTTCGGCGGTGCTGGCACAGTTCTTTTCGGTGTACGCCACGGCCAATCGCTTTGTGCGCACAGTGCTGATGCAGCAAGACAAGGAGATCAAGGCATGGCAACCCCAAGCCGGCATGCCCCTGTCGCTCTGACCCTGAGCCAGCGTCTGCGCCGCGATCCGCAAGCGTTCGAGTGGTTGCAGGCGTTGCTGCTGCTCGAGCGCGAGCAACCGCAAGCCCAATCCTTGGGCAGCGGCACCGCACCGCAAGCGGAAGCGCTGAAACTGCGCGGCCCACTGACGCCGATGTTCGCCGCCAGCCAGATCGAAAGCCTGCACGAACAACCGGGCGAACCGCTGACCCTCGATACACCGATCTTCGGCCTCGGCGGCCCCGACGGCCCCCTGCCCTACGCTTATCAGGAATGGCTGCAACAGCGGGCACGGGCCAAGGATCATGCGCCGGCGGAGTTTCTCGATCTGTTCCAGCATCGCCTGCTCAGTTTGCTCTACAAGGTGATGCGCAAACACCGCATCGCCCTCGGCTTTGTCACACCGGGCGCGTCGCCGGTGCAGGCGCAACTGCGTGCGCTGACCGGATTGCTACCCAAGTCTCTGCAAGAACGCCAGGCGGTTCCCGACTGCGCAGTGCTGGCCTGCACGGCGTTATTCGCCGATGGCCGCCGCTCGCTGGCCGGGTTCGCCGCGATTGTGCGCGAGCAGTTTGCCGTGCCGGTCGAGCTGAGTGCCTACGAAGGCGCATGGCGCGAGATTCCGCCCACGAGCCGCAGCGTCATCAAGCCCGGCGGGCGCAATCTGCAATTGGGGCGCAGCGCCGTCGCGGGTACACGAGTGTGGGATGAACACGCCGGCATTCGCCTCACGCTCGGGCCCCTGCCCTCGGCGCAGGCCGGGCGTTTCCTGCCGGACGGCGAGGCCCATCCGGCACTGGCCAGCCTTGCCGCGCTGTATTTCGGCCCGGACCTGGATGTGACGCTGGTGCTGCTGATACGCGGTGCCGGGCCGATGAAACTCAGTCGTCAGGCGCCGGCACTGGTGAGCTGGAACGGCGGTTTGCAACGTCAGGCCAGCCTCGCCGTGCAGCGCATTGAAACCCGTCTTCGTCAGCTGGAGATCACCTGAAATGGAATTGGCCAGCCTGATCGGACGCCTTAACCCGGACAACCGCCGCGCCCTCGAACGCGCCGCGCAACGCTGCTTGCAACGCGGGCATCACTTTGTCGAAATCGAGCATTTGCTGCTGGAATTGCTCGACATCGAGGGCGGTGATTTTGCCTTTCTGTTGCCACGATTCGGGTTGGAACGTGATGCGCTGACGGCGGAAATCAACAAGGCTCTGGAGCTGTTCAAGTCTGGCAGCACGCGCACGCCGGCACTGTCTTCGCACACGTTGGGGTTACTGGAAGATGCGGTGGTGCAGGCCAGTGTGCTGGGGATCGACAGCATTCGTTCCGGGCTGCTCTTGCTGGCGTTGATAGACCGCGACGAGCGCCGCAGTTTATTGCTTAACAGTGCGTCCTCGTTACTGCGAATTCCCAAGGAGGCCCTGCGTGCGAATCTGCTGGAGTGGACGGAAAAATCTCGTGAACATGTCGGTGCGCGCTCTGTTTCTTCTGGCAATCCCGCGCCACGGCAGGACGCGGTGCTGGACCAATACACCCAGGATCTGACCGCCGATGCCCACGCCGGACGCATTGATCCGATCGTAGGCCGCGACGGCGAGATCCGTCAGTGCATCGACATTCTGTTAAGGCGACGACAGAACAACCCGATTCTGGTCGGCGCACCGGGCGTGGGTAAAACCGCCGTGGTCGAAGGCCTGGCCCTGCGCATCGCCGCCGGGGATGTGCCGCCGTCGCTGCAGGAAGTCAGTCTGCGGGTGCTCGACCTCGGTCTTTTGCAGGCCGGCGCCGGGGTCAAGGGCGAGTTCGAACAGCGGCTCAAAGGCGTGATCGACGCGGTACGCAATGCCGACAAACCGATCATCCTGTTCATCGATGAAGCCCATACATTGATCGGCGCCGGCGGTGCCGAGGGCGGCAGCGATGCAGCCAACTTGCTCAAACCGGCGCTGGCCCGTGGCGAGTTGCGTACCCTCGCCGCAACAACGTGGATGGAATACAAAAAATACTTCGAGAAAGACCCGGCCCTCGCCCGCCGCTTCCAGCTTGTACAAGTTGAAGAGCCGGACGAAATCACTGCCGTGGAAATGCTCCGTGGTGTCGCCGCCAAACTCGAACAGCACCACGGCGTACAAGTGCTCGACGCAGCGATCCATGAAGCGGTGAAACTCTCGCACCGTTACATCTCCGGTCGCCAGTTGCCGGACAAAGCCATCAGCGTGCTCGACACCGCGTGCGCCCGGGTTGCCCTCGGTCAGCATGACGTGCCGCCGCCGCTGGAGAGCCTGCGCCATCGGCAGAACAGTCTCAAGGATGAAGTTGAACGCCTGCGCCGGGAGCAGGCCACCGGCCTTGATCATCGCGAGCGCATCACCCTGCTGGAAAGCGAATCCACCGGCAATGTGCAGGCGATCCGCGAACTGGAAACCCGCTGGGGTGAAGAGCGCGTGGCCGTGCGTGAACTGCTCGACACCCGCCGCGAACTGCTCGACCTGAGCGAGCGCGCCGACAGTGACAAACCCGATGAAGCCACCGACAGCCGCATCGATCATCTGGCCGCCGAACTGCTGCGCCTTGAGGCCGGACTCGATGCGATCCGCCAGGACGATCCGCTGGTGCCCGAACAGGTCGATGCGAAAACCGTCGCCGCTGTGATTGCCGGATGGACGGGTATTCCGGTCGGCAAAATGCTCGCCGACGAGGCCCACGCCGTGCGCACTCTGGGACAACGCATGGGCCAACGAGTGATGGGCCAAAGCACCGCGCTCAATACCATCGCCCAGCGCTTGCAGGCCTATCGCGCCGGGCTGACCGATCCGCAAAAACCGGTCGGGGTGTTCCTGCTGGTCGGCCCTACCGGTGTCGGTAAAACCGAAACGGCTTATGCACTGGCCGACGCGTTGTACGGCGGCGAACGCAATCTGATCAGCATCAATCTCTCGGAATATCAGGAGGCTCACACCGTTAGCCAACTCAAAGGCGCCCCGCCCGGTTATGTCGGGTATGGCAGTGGTGGCGTGTTGACTGAAGCGGTGCGGCGTAAACCGTACTCGGTGGTGCTGCTCGATGAAATCGAAAAGGCCCATCCGGATGTGCTGGAGGCGTTTTACAACGTCTTCGATAAGGGTTTGATGGAGGACGGCACCGGGTTGGTGGTGGACTTCAAGAACACTGTGATGCTGGCCACCAGCAACGTCGGTGCTGAGCTTTTACTGGATACACCCGTGGCACAACTCGGCAGTGAGGCCTTCAACGAGGCACTGCATAAAGTCTTGCTGCAAGCGTTCCGCCCGGCGTTTCTGGCACGCATGACCGTGGTTGCCTATCGACCACTGGATGAGGCAACGCTGGAAGGGATTGTGCTGGCGAAGCTGGAGAAATTGCGTGGCCGCTATAAAGCGGCGACGGGCAAACAGTTCGAGTTTGATTCGGGAATTGTTAAAGCGGTGCTCGCCAAATGCAGTGCGGCGGGTGCGCGAGATGTCGAGAATGTGTTGATGACACAGGTGACGGGGAAGTTGGCGGAGTGGGTGTTGGAGTAACTTGACTTCATAAGGATCAGCCTATGTCAGCGCCTTAGCTTTAACCAATGAGAGGTGTTCATTCCCAAATAAACACACCTTTCTCCGGAACCATCAATTATTTCAAGGCAGATAAACATGTCCAAATATGCATCACAGGTCATCATATCGTTCCTTTCCGGCAAAGGAGACACAACCATAATCGGAGGAACCAACTCCATCATATCCAAAGGGACATCTTCTGGACTTCCCTCACATGCGTTCATTGCCAACACAACGTCACCTCAAACAATTGCGCAAACCATTTCAGCGACAATGGCTCCGTGGCGTCTCTACCTGCGCGGACATGGCAGTCATTCAAAGCAATTGCTGGGCCCCTTTACTGTAGATCAGATTGCCCACTATTTAAGTCAGTGTGGGCTCAGCGCCAACTTGCCCGATGTCGTTTCGGTGACTGCGTGCAAGCTCGGACTAGGAGCCCATCAATCTACCACTGTCACCAACTACCAATCTTCTTATGACAGCTTTGTTGGAAAGCTGCACAAACTCCTTGGCAACACGTATGGCGTCTATACCACCCTGCATGGCAGAACGATGAACAATGCGGTGATTAGAGTTGCCGGCGCCAGCCAAGGCCGAAAAACAACTCGTCAACCAATGGGCAACCACATCCATCAACAATCATTTGCAAAAGTCACTTATTACTGGGATGACAATAACAACCAGCAGGTAACCTTCGCGTATGGAGAAATGGATATAGATGTTGATGACGGTGATGCAATGGACATTGAATGGTCTCTCGACATGATGGACATCGGATAGTCCTTAATAACAGGCTACGTTTGTTTCACGCGTTAACTGGTCTACTTGAGGTCTTTCAATGCCGCGCGCTACCGACAGCAACACCAGCCTGTCCCTGACCGCAGCCTCGCTGTCGGCGCTTTACCCTGAGTCGCTCTCGGGTGATGAAGCGTTAAACATGCTGGGCGCACAAGTGCTCAACGGCCTCAACGACGGCACGCCCCTCACCCTGACCTCCGCCGTCGCTACTCACGTCACCACGACTTTTCACAACGACGCCCAACTGCGCCCGTTCGACGCCCTCGTCGCCGAGATCCGCCAACTGCCCGCCGATGCCACTGCGGAGCGCTATCAACTCCTGCTCCGGCCATGGCTGTGGTGGCTGACGCTCGCGAGCAACAACCGCGTATTCCAGAACCTCGCCACCTCGGACATCGTCACCACAATCTTCAAGGCGCATGGCTTTAACGATTTCAAGCTCTCACTGACCGGCAGTTACACGCCACGCGAATACTGCGTTCAGTACGGCGAAACTGATTTCGCCTTCGTCTCGCGGTTGTTGGAGGAAGAAGGCATTTTCTGGTTTTTCACCCATGACGATGGCAAGCACACGCTGGTTTTGGGCGACAGCAACGATGCCTTCGTGCAGATTCCCAATGGGCCGACCGTCAGTTATCTGGGACAAGGATTGGGCGAACGGGAGTTGCACGGTATCCGTTCCGGTCAGGTCTGTTTGCAAGCGGTGGCCGGCGTATACCGAGCGACGGATTATGAATTCACCACGCCGACCACCTCACTGTACGACCAGGCTGAAGCGGTGGCCGGGCCACTTTCCATGTACGAACATCCGGGCGGTTACAACGCCAAGGCGCGCGGCGATACGCTGACCAAGCAGCGGGTCGACGGCTTGCGCAGTGAGGAAAAACGCTTTGTCGGCGAGAGCGACTGTCGCTGGCTGGTGCCTGGGCACTGGTTCACGCTCGACGGGCATGACGATGCCAGTCTGAACATCGATTGGGTGGTGACACGTGTCACCCATGGCGTCAGCCATGAGCAGTATCGCAACCGTTTCGAGGCAATCCCCAAGTCCACACCGTTTCGCCCGCAACGGCTGACGCCAAAACCGCGCATGCACACGCAGACCGCGATTGTGGTCGGTAAGTCCGGCGAAGAAATCTGGACCGACGAGTACGGCCGGATCAAGTTGCAGTTCCCGTGGGATCGCGATGGCAAGAACGATGAAACCAGCTCTTGCTGGGTACGCGTGGTGTTGCCGTGGAGTGGCAAGGGCTTCGGCATGCAGTTTATCCCGCGCATCGGCCAGGAAGTCATCGTTACGTTTATCGATGGCGACCCGGATCGGCCGCTGGTGACCGGTTGCGTCTACAACGGCGATAACGCCCTGCCCTATGCCCTGCCGGCCAATCAGACCCAGTCCGGGATCAAGACTCAGTCTTCCAAGGGGGGCGGCGGCTTCAACGAGTTGCGCTTCGAGGATAAGAAAGACGCCGAAGAGGTATTTTTGCAGGCGCAGAAGGATCTGAATATCAACGTGCTCAACGACACCACTGCCACCGTCGGCCATGACGAAACCCTCACGGTGCAGAATGCCCGCACCCGCACGGTCAAGGACGGCGATGAGACCGTCACTCTGGAGAAGGGCAAACGCAGCGTGACGATTCAGACCGGCAGCGACAGCCTCGATGTGAAGGACAGCCGCACGGTGACGGTCGGTGCCGATCAGAATCACAGCACTGGCGGCAACTACACTGACAAAGTCACTGGCGATTACAACCTGACCGTGGACGGCAACCTGACGATCAAGGTCAGCGGCACCCTGACCCTGCAAAGCGGTGGCAGCTTCACGATCAAGAGCGGCGCCGACCTGGCGACCTCGGCCAGCACCTCGATCACCCAAAAGGCCGGCACCGCCATGACCAATCAGGCCGGTACTTCGCTGGACAACAAGGCCGGCACCACGCTGACCAACGACGCTGGCATCAGCCTGACCAACAAGGGCGCGGCTTCGCAGACCGTCGATGGCGGCGGCATGCTGACCATCAAGGGCGGTCTGGTGCAGGTCAACTGACCAAGGAGACGGCATGGCGATCACACCGCTGGATTTGCAGCAGGATGACAAGCAGCTCAAGGGGCGCTTGCAGGACGGCCAGCTCGACGGCCCGCTAAACATCAAGGATGACGGGCGCAAACAAGCGGATTTGCAGTACAGCCAAGGCGAGTTGCAGGGTACGTCGCTGCTCTATCACCCCAATGGCAAGGTTTCGGCGCAGATGCCGTTTGTACGTGACAAGTTGCAAGGCGTGGCGAGTTTTTATGCGCCCGAGGGCTTTTTACAGCGCAAGGCGACTTATCGGCGCGGGTTGTTGCATGGCGAGGCGTTCAATTATTTTCCGGATGGGCAAGTGGCGGAGGCCGAGTGTTATCGCGATGGCGTGCGTGAGGGACGCTATCAGCGCTTTCATCCGAACGGGAAAACAGCGATGCAAGCGCGGTATATGAATGGGCAGTTGTTGGAGCCGGAACAAGGGTTTGCCGAGGATGGCCGGCCATTGGGAGACGACGGCAAGCCGATTTCGCGGGTGCGGTGGTGGTATCAGCGGTGGGTTGATCCGCAGCAGACCTGATGGTTCTCTATTGGCAGCACCGGCCTCTTCGCGAGCAGGCTCGCTCCCACAGTTGAGGGTGTTTCTCCAGATGGAATGCGGTCGAATGTGGGAGTGAGCCTGCTCGCGATGAGGCCCGCACATTCAACACAAGGGTCAGGGAATCAGCATCTGCATCTGCCCCGGCACGACAATCTTGATCACCCCCGCCCAGTTGCACATCAACGTACTGTTGGCATCGATCGCCGGCATCCCGCCAAGCAACAATGTCGGTGCACCGCCGGGAATCCACGGCGTGGCCGTCGCCGGAATGCACGGCATCGGCGTCAACACTCCCAGCGCAGCCGCCGTCGCGGCGGCCACCATCGGATTGGCCAGGCTCATGCACACGCCGAACGGCAGGATATTGACCAACGGGATGTGATCCATGATGTTCGCTGCAGGCATCCCACCGGTCAGCGTGCGATTGACCGGCAACACATTGAGCATCGACGGAGCGGCGCCGAAGCTGCATTGCAAAGTGGCAGTGGCACAGACTTGCGGACAGCCCATTTCCCGACTCCTTGTTGGACACGGCCTACCCGCTAAACCTTAGTCTGCCGTGGCCCGCCCTGCACATTCCCAGAGGTGATTATCCGGCAACACGCTAACCTATAAGACCGACCCGCGCTTGTGAGCACCTCAGCGCACCATTAGATTAGCCAATGATGTCTGGCCTCCAAAATAAGCAGAAGGGATAAGCATGGCGCTTACTGACCAGTCCACCCGTATCCGCGCTGGCGAAGAACTCGATGCCAGCCTGATCGATCCGTACCTCAAGGCACACATACCAGGCCTGACCGGCTTGCCTGCGATCAGCCAGTTTCCCGGCGGTGCGTCGAACCTGACTTACCTTCTCGAATACCCTGAGCAAGAATTCGTTCTGCGCCGGCCGCCGTTCGGCCACAAGGCCAAATCCGCCCACGACATGGGCCGTGAATTTCGCATCCTCAATCAATTGCGCGACGGTTTCCCGTACTGCCCGAAAGCCTACGTGCACTGCACCGATGAATCGGTGATCGGCGCCGAGTTCTACGTCATGCAACGGGTCAACGGGATCATCCTGCGCTCGGAACTGCCACCGGAACTGGGGCTGGATTCGGCAAAAACCGAAGCGCTGTGCAAAAGCTTCATCGACCGCTTCGTCGAACTGCACCGTGTCGATTACAAGGCTTGTGGCCTCGGTGACCTGGGCAAGCCCGAAGGCTACGTCGCCCGCCAGATCAAAGGCTGGAGCGAACGCTACGAAAAAGCCCTGACCCCGGATGCGCCGCACTGGGAAGCAGTCAAAGCCTGGCTCAACGACAAGATGCCGGCCGATCATCCGACCTCGAGCATCGTCCACAACGACTACCGCTTCGACAACGTCATCCTCGACCCGAACAACCCGATGCAGATCATCGGCGTGCTCGACTGGGAGCTGACCACACTCGGCGACCCGCTGATGGACCTGGGCAACACCCTCGCCTACTGGATCGAGGCCGATGACCCGGCGCCGGTGCAACTGATGCGCCGCCAGCCGAGCCACGCCCCAGGCATGTTGACCCGCCGCGAGTTCGTCGACTACTACGCCGAACGTGCGGGCATCCAGATCGACAATTACGACTTCTACTACACATACGGCCTGTTCCGCCTGGCCGGGATCGTGCAGCAGATCTACTACCGCTTCTACCATGGCCAGACCCAGGACAAACGCTTCGCGCAGTTCATTCACATGAACAAACTGCTGGAGCAGATGAGCTTGCAGGTCATTGCGAAATCGAGCCTCTGACGGCCCACACCAAGGAACCCTTATGTCCAAGACTCAGTTGTTCGACCTCGACGGCAAAATCGCTTTCGTCTCCGGCGCCAGCCGTGGCATCGGTGAAGCCATCGCCAAACTGCTGGCCCAGCAAGGCGCACACGTGATCGTCTCGAGCCGCAAGCTCGACGGCTGCCAGCACGTCGCCGACGCGATCATCGCGGCTGGCGGCAAGGCCACTGCAGTTGCCTGTCACATCGGTGAGATGGAGCAGATCAGCCAGGTATTCGCCGGCATTAAGGAACAGTTCGGCCGTCTCGACATCCTGGTCAACAACGCCGCGACCAATCCACAGTTCTGCAACGTACTCGACACCGACCTCGGCGCCTTCCAGAAGACCGTCGACGTGAACATTCGCGGCTACTTCTTCATGTCGGTGGAAGCCGGCAAGCTGATGCGTGAAAACGGTGGCGGCAGCATCATCAACGTTGCGTCGATCAACGGTATTTCGCCGGGCATCTTCCAAGGCATCTATTCGGTGACCAAGGCGGCGGTGATCAACATGACCAAAGTCTTCGCCAAGGAGTGCGCGCAATTCGGCATTCGCTGCAACGCCCTGCTGCCGGGCTTGACCGACACCAAGTTTGCCTCGGCACTGGTGAAGAACGACGCGATTCTCAAGCAGGCGCTGACACAGATTCCGCTCAAGCGTGTGGCCGATCCGAGTGAAATGGCCGGTGCGGTGCTGTACCTGGCCAGTGATGCGTCGAGCTACACCACCGGTGTTGCGCTGAATGTGGACGGTGGGTTCCTGTCCTGACCCCCTTCGGCCTGCCAACAATCCTGTGGGAGCGAGCTGGCTCACTCCCACAGTTTTTCCCGAGGCGACTCAGACATCGCAACAGCAAACGGTGACCCGGTCTCACTCAGCACAATCAGCGTCGAAAACGGCCCGCCCAGCTCCTGTTCGCAGCTACTGCGTGACGCAACGGGTGGTGGTGATGTGTCGAGTGACTTGCTCGTCGACGTACATGTCGCCCGACACCTCAGTGTTCTCGAGGACCTGGCAGGTACGCTCCGGCGGCGGAGGTGGCGTTACAGGTGGAGGCGGCGGCGGACTGGCACAACCGGCCAACAGCACCACAGAAAAAGCCAACGACAACGGCGAACACACGCGTTTCCCAAGACTGTTCATAGGACGACCCGCGAAAATGGGAGACAAACTCCCGCGACCGAACCGACCACGGAAGACCTGACCACTCATTCTTTATAGACGACAGCCTCGCTAGCGCCAGTAAAACCGACGTATCAGAGAATGACGGCTGTCGATTTTGCGTTGGGATTTGCATCGCTTGCGGGTTTCGAGACTGCGTCGCCTGTCAGGCCGCCGTTTGGCGAAGTCGAACACATCGAGAAGAGGTGCAGCGAAGCAAACCGCAGGCGACTGGCCCCGGATCAATCCCGTAAAGCCTTTTGGGTCACCTTTTCGCTGGGCCGGCATTCCGGCGTCTGGAAAAGGTGACCCGTCGTAAGGGCGGTACCCTGATCAGCCATCACCCAAAAAACGGATATCCCACAAAAACCTACGCCAAATCAGGATCGCGAGATGAGCGCAAAGAATTGCTCTCCAACTCATACCGCAACTCCTCAATCAACGCATCCACCGACTCCGGCGTACGCAGCGCATTGAGCTTCAACCCACTGATCACCAGATCCACCTGCCCTGACACCGGATGATAGAGCTTCACCGTCAGCGAATGATCTCCATCTACCGAACAATCACAGGCAAGCGGCGAAAAACTCTGCTCAAGCTGAGCGCGCAACTGCGCGAGATTCATCATTGCTGTTCCTTAAACTGCTTCGAAGGGACGCGATCCCAAGCCCGAAAAGACTCGTATCGCACCCCAACAGACTAAGAACAGCCCGCTCACACCAACACATGAATTTGCACCGATTGAACTAGTGCATTTGTACCCTAGCGCTGCCCCTTGGCACCCCACGCCCCCGAAAACAAACCCCGCTCCCGCGCCCAGACAATCGCCTCGCTGCGGCTGTGAACATCCAGCTTGGAATACACCGTCGCCACATGATTGCGCACAGTGTTGGGCGCCAGTTTCAACCGCGCTGCTATCTCCTTGTCCGCCAAGCCTTCGCAGATCAGGCCCAGCACGTCCCGCTCACGCGCCGTCAGATCGGTGAACGAAACACTCGGCAGTTGCGGCGAATTGACCCTCTTCACATTGGCCAGCTTTTCGATCAACGTGCGACTGAACCACGAAGCGTCCTTCATCACCTCTTCAATCGCCGCGACCAACTCAAGCTCGGTACGCTTGCGCTCGGTGATGTCCATCAAGACCAGCAGGTAGCATGGCGTGTCCTGAATATTGACCGTGTCGGCGGACACCGCGCACTCCAAAAAATCCGCATCCTTCTTGCGCACTCGCACGTCAACCCGATCAATCCGACCGTTTTTTTCCAGCGCCGTCAGCAACCGTGCACGCGCCCCGCTGTCGTCGATGAAATCCAGTTGCGCCACAGTCTTTCCCAGCACGTCATCGCTGGCATAGGTCAGGGTATCGAGGAACGCCTGATTGACATCGAGTACCCGCTGCTCGTCCGCACTACAGACCAGGATCGGCACCGGGGTCAGGCGGAACGCCTTGGCGAAGCGTTCTTCGCTCTGGCGCAGCGCCACTTCCGCCTTGTGCCGCAACTCCATGTCGACGAAGGAAAACAGCATGCACTGTTCATCGTTGAGCAACAGCGGTTGGCCCGCGACGATTACTTGTTTACTGCCACCATCGGGCAAGCGCAGTTCCGCCTGCATCTGCGGAATAGTTGCCACATCTTTCAGGCGTTGAATGGCCAGGTCCTTATGCTCGGCCTGTTCAAGAATGTCGATTTCATAGGCCGACGTGCCGATCACCTGATCGCGGGTATAACCGGTCATTTCCAGAAACCCCGGATTGACCTTGATGTAACGCAAATCGCTGAGGCGGCAGATCACCGCCGGTGCGGGGTTGGCATTGAAAGTCTTTTCAAAGCGGTGTTCGGCGTTGGCCCAATCGGTGACGTCGCTCATGATCAGCACCAGCGACTCGGGCTGACCCTCGCGATCGGTCAGCACCATGCTGCGCACGCTGTGAACCCATACACGCTCCGGGTCATCCACGGCGAACACCTCGATCAGCACGTCGCTGAAGGCTTCGCAGCGCGCCACACGGCTGATCGGATAGTTCTCCGGTGGCACCACGTGATTATTGCGATACCGCAGGCTGAAACGCTTGGCGTATTCGTCGGCGTCAGCACCCAGCTCACCGATACGGCTAACGCCGTGCATGGCCAGCGCCGCTTCGTTGGCCCAGAGAATGCTCTGATCCAGCTCAAGCAGAATCACACCATCCGATAGCCCGGCGATGATCTGCTGCAACTGGCGACGATTGGTTTCGCGGGTCAGGACTTCCTGGCTCATTGGATCTCCACAAGTGATACGGCCATGTGAAGAGTACGACCGCAGCCGTCAGTGATCGTGCCGGTCAGAAATTCCAGCAGCATCATAATTCCCTTATCGGCCCCACTCGCTCCGCTGGAGTTTGTCGACTAAGGTTAATACCTCATCGGATTGAGCCCCTGCCTGCCAAATCGGGCTCATGATCAAGGAGAGACTGATGACATCCCGCCGCAACATCGAACAGACCTATCGCACCTGGTCCAGCCCCATCCTGCTGGAGCTGAAAAAACGCGAGCACCAAATGAAGCCCGTCGAGCGCCAGGCGCTTGAGAATATATTGGTGGAAAGAAGGTTGCTGGACATTGGCAACCCGGATGGAGCTGAGCGCCGTCAGGGCAAGCCAGGATCGTGAATCTGTCAGGCGTGGGGCGCGGCATTCAAACCCGATTCGCGCGGCACACCTGTGGCCGTCTTTTGAAGCGCATAGCTCAGACCGGAGAAATCGTCGCGAGCAGGCCAATCATGATGGTCAGTACCAAAAAGCCACCCAGAAAAAACGCCATCTTGTTCATGTTGCTCTCCTCAATGCTGAGCTTGCGGTGCACTGGACGCTTCGGGATGAAGGACTGTCGCGAGTGACCGAACTGCCGGGGCATTTTGATCCTGCATCTGAACCGAATACAGGGGCAGATTGAAACGAAAAAAGCGTATCAGACGGGATCTGATCTGTAGGAGCTGTCATTGGTTGGTATTCAGGCAGCGACAACAAGGTTGTCCTGCCAGCGCTTTGATCTAAAGTCGAAGAACAATAAAAATCCCGAGGTGCAAATGACTGATCTGAACCTGCAACCCAGTGCTGCCGAATCCCTGAATCGCTGGCACGAGATGATCCGTACCGGCGACTTGAGCGCCCTGCCCACGCTGCTCGATGCCAACGCCGTATTCCGCTCGCCGATGGCGCACACGCCTTACCCTGGCGCGCAGGTCGTGGCGATGATCCTCAACACGGTGTTCAAGGTGTTTGAGGATTTTGAATATCACCGGGAACTGTCGACGGCCGATGGGCTGAATGTGGTTCTGGAGTTCAGCGCCAAGGTCGGCTCGAAGGAGCTCAAGGGCATCGACATGATTCGCTTCGATGAGCACGGAAAAATTGTCGAGTTTGAAGTGATGGTGCGGCCGTTAAGCGGATTACAGGCACTGGGTGAAGAGATGGGGCGACGGCTTGGGGCCTATCTGGCAAAAGCAAAATCCTGACCCTGCCCCAAACTCATGTAGGAGCTGCCGCAGGCTGGGATCTTTTGATCTCTTGTTTTTTAAAGGATCAAGATCAAAAGTTCGCAGCCTGCGGCAGCTCCTACAGGGTCGAGGATTCAGAATCTGCGCCAAAAAAAAGCCCACTGACCGTCGCCGGTTCAGTGGGCTTTGTGTGTCAGGCGTCTAATTACAGAGCCATGTCACGTGCAGCGTTTTCCTTCGGAGCTTCAGCTTTTTCAGCTGCAGGTGCAGCCGGAGCAGCAGCCTGACCGATCACTGGAGGCGTCGGCAGTTCGAGGATTTTGGCGGTGTAAGCCCACTCTGCAGCCACTTTGGCTGGATCGCTGTTCAGTTGAGTGCCGTAGCTTGGAACGATCTGGTGCAGCTTGGATTGCCATTCTGGCGTGGCGACTTTGTCTTTGAAGACTTTCTGCAGCACGCTCAGCATGATCGGTGCAGCGGTCGACGCGCCTGGCGATGCGCCCAGCAGGCCGGCGATGGAGCCGTCTTGCGAAGCAACGATTTCGGTGCCCAGTTTCAGCACGCCGCCAGCGGCTTCATCACGCTTGATGATTTGCACGCGTTGGCCGGCTTGCCACAGGCGCCAGTCTTCGGCTTTGGCGTTCGGGAAGTATTCCTTCAGCGCGTTCAGACGGTCTTCATCCGACAGCATCAGTTGACCGGCAAGGTACTCTACCAGCGGGTATTCCTTGATGCCGACCTTGGTCATAGGCCAGATGTTGTGGGTGGTGGTGCTGGTCAGCAGGTCCAGGTACGAGCCTTCTTTCAGGAACTTGGTGCTGAAGGTCGCGAATGGGCCAAACAGGATGACGCGCTTGCCGTCCAGAACACGGGTATCCAAGTGCGGAACGGACATCGGAGGAGCGCCAACCGAAGCCTTGCCGTAGGCCTTGGCCAGGTGCTGTTCGGCGATGGTCGGGTTATCGGTCACCAGGAACGAGCCGCCTACCGGGAAGCCAGCGTATTCCTTGGCTTCAGGAATGCCCGACTTTTGCAGCAGATGCAGTGCACCGCCGCCAGCGCCGATGAACACGAACTTGGCGTCGGTTTCGGTTTTGGTGCCGTCTTTCAGGTTTTTGTAGCTGACGCGCCAGGTGCCGTCTTCGTTCTTGGTGATGTCCTGCACTTCGCTGGACAGTTTCAAGTCAAAGTTAGGCTTGGTCTGCAGGTAACCGGCGAACTGGCGGGTGATTTCGCCGAAGTTCATGTCGGTGCCCAGCGGGCTCCAGGTGGCCGCGATTTTCTGGTTCGGGTCACGCCCTTCCATCATCAGCGGAACCCACTTCTTGATCACAGCTGGGTCTTCGGAGTACTGCATGCCGGCGAACAGCGGGCTCGCTTGCAGGGCTTCGTAGCGCTTTTTCAGGAACTTGATGTTGTCATCGCCCCACACGAAGCTCATGTGCGGAGTGGTGTTGATGAACGAGCGAGGGTTCTTCAGAACGCCTTGCTGAACCTGCCAGGCCCAGAATTGACGGGAAACCTGGAACGCTTCGTTGATCTCGACGGCTTTCGGGATCGTCACGTTGCCTTTGTCGTCTTCCGGGGTGTAGTTCAGCTCAGCCAAAGCCGAGTGACCGGTACCCGCGTTATTCCAGCCGTTGGAGCTTTCCAGGGCGACACCGTCAAGGCGCTCGACCATCTCCATCGACCAGCTTGGCTCCAGCTCATTGATCCACACACCCAGGGTGGTGCTCATGATGCCGCCGCCGATCAGCAGTACGTCGACTTTCTTGGCCTCTGCCGCATGAACGGACGTCAGCCCCATCGACAAAGCCAGCCCTAGCAAGGCCGTGTTCACTTTTTTAAACATCTGTTGCACCTATGATAAAACGCCTTCCGCCCGCCGCTGTTATCTGTATGCGATCCGCTTTGATGACGCTCAGGCTGGCGTCGCAGATTCCGGCACACTTCAATTTTGACGGGTGGGCACACAAGGCCGACATGCTGCATCGACCCCAGTTAATGTCCCTTCTGAACTGACTTCTTATCATTATTGGCTCAGCTACTTGAGCGACAGGGATTCCGTCGGCCCGCCCAAAAGGCAAGCAAACCGAATAAGGTCAAACCAAGTTGGCGCGAAGAATATCACGTCAGGGCAAACCCGCGCGTCTGTTCCCGACTTGAGAGTCTTTTTCCGCTCAGAGCGTTATCGGCCAATAACCGTTGAACATGACGTCTATCAATTACCTAACGAACAACAATCTGCTAGGTTGTACGATGACTGACGAACAAAGAGCTTATCCTTCAGTCATCAAACCCAATAACAACAAGGAAACACCCATGACCAAGTCCCGACTCCTGATCGGTTTTCTCTGCGCCTTCAGCGGCTACACCCTGGCCGCCCCTGCCCCGGCGGAAAAAGATGTCGCCCAGGCAGTGGATCATCTGACCCAGGCGATGCTGCACAAGGACATCGCCGAGTTGAACGCGCTGACGGCCAGCAACCTGACTTACGGCCATTCCAGCGGCAAGATTCAGGACAAGAAAGAATTCATCGCCGACATCGAAACCGGCAAAAGCGCGTTCAAGACTCTCGAGATGCAAAAACAGACCATCACCCTGTCCGGCGACACCGCGCTGGTGCGTCATCACTTTTCCGCGCAGGCCTTGAAGGGAACCGAGGTGGTGCCCACCGAGATCGAGAACTTCCAGATCTGGCAGAAGCAGGATGGCAAGTGGTTGCTGGTAGGACGGCAGGCGTTCAAGTTCTGATTGAGTAAATTCATCTTTTTGCTGTTGTGAATGCAGTTGTGTTTACACCACAGCCTCTGTGGGAGCTGGCAAGCCAACTCCCACAGAGGCTGTGGTGTTCGCAGGCTTGGTGCACACCATCTGCCCCTACATCCACTGTCACAACCGAAACCGATCCACCGACTGCGCCAACTGCCCCGCCAGGCTCGACAGTTCATCCGTCGTATTCGCCGTCTGGCCGATCACCCGGCTATTGCCCTCGGACATCCCCGCAATCATTTCCACCTGATGCGCAATCTCGTTACTGGCCTGGCTCTGCTCGCCAATGGTGCGAGTAATGTCGTTGACCAGTTGCGTAGTGCTCAACGTCGCCTCGAGGATCTCGCGAATCGCCCGCTCGACATCGGCCGTCACCGCCATGCCCTTGTCAACCTGCGCCACACCTGCCTCCATGCTGCTGACTGCCTCACGGGTGCTGTGCTGGATGCGCGCGACCATCGCGGCGATTTCCTGGGTGGACGCACTGGTCCGCGCTGCCAGACTGCGAACTTCATCCGCCACCACCGCAAACCCCCTGCCCTGCTCGCCCGCCCGCGCCGCTTCGATCGCGGCGTTGAGTGCCAGCAGGTTGGTCTGGTCGGCGATGCTCTTGATCACCTGGATGATGTTGAAGATGGCTTCGGATTCCTGATCCAGCGTGCGGATGACCTGCGCTGACTGTTGTGCCGAACGGGCGATATCGTCCATGTCGTTGACCACTTGATGAATAACCTGCCCGCCATTCTTCGCCAATGATTCAGCCTGATTGGCCATGCCCAGGGCGCGCTGGGCGTGGCGGGTGATTTCCTCGATGCTCGCGGTCATCTGGCTGGCCGCTGCGGCCATGGTCCCGGCGGCGACACTTTGCTGCTGGCTGCTGTCGGCGACCTGATGGCAGCCGTGGCTCAATTGTTCGCTCATGCCGCTGACGCCATGGGCATTGCGCCGCACCACGTCGATCATGTTGCGCAAATCCCTTTGCATGGTCGCCAGTGTGCGGATCAATACGCTGGCCTCGTCCTTACCGGACGGCTCGGCTATCGGTTCACTGAGGTTGCCGTGGGCGATACTCTCGGCAATGCGGCTGGCCGACCGCAGCGGTCCTAAAATGCTCAGCATCACCCAGCGCCCCTGTGCCAGCAGCAATAACACGCTGGCGATCAGCACCACCGCGAGAGCGAGATTGGCACTGCGAATCGCCGCTTCGGTACCCTCACTGGTCTGCCGGGTATTGGTTTCGATCTGTTCGCTTAGAGCCGCCATCTGCTCTTCGAGTTGACTGAACGCGGTGTTGAACGTGCCAAGTTGCTGCTGCGCCGCATCAGGGTTGTCCAGCGCCAGCCCGACAATCCGCTCGGCTGCGTTGATATACGTGTCGAGGCTCGGCTTGATCTGCTCCAGCGCCGTGCGCAAAGTCGGGTTGATCGGCAACTTGAGGTTTTCATCAAGTACCTCATGGAAATGCCCGGCGTGCTCGTTGATCGAATCGCGAACTTCGGCCGCCGTACTGGTGCTTTTGCCCAGACCCACCAGCATTGCCGAGTAAACATCGGCGCGCAGGGCGTCGTGCATCATGTCGGCTTCCAGGTGGTTGCGCAGCGCGCTCATGCTGACCGCATTGTCGCTGACCGCCGAGGCCATCCGCAGGTTGCCGACATAACTGACCAGACTCACGATCAACGCCGTCAGCAGGCTGGTAGTAACCAGCAACACTAAACGCAATTTTATCGACATCGTGAAATCCCCCCGGGCATGCTCGAAAAGCCTTGTAAGACCTTGAGTTAAGCCTATTTGCGCGGGTCTGCCGTGGCAGAGCGTGTCAATGAGTGTCTGCGCGAGGAGCCAACCCGACAAAACTTTCGGATTGTGCGACGAGTCTCACTTTGCAAGGCAGTTGGATCCAGCCTTCATCGCCCGTTAATTCTCAAGAGCTATTGAATCGATCCTTCTGAACACTCGTGCAGCAAAAGGGAAACACTTATGAAACGCGCACTCTGGTTAGGTTTACTCGGCACCTTCGCCCTCGGCACGGCACAGGCGGCGACCGATAAAGTTGCGATCAACCTGGTCAGCACCGACGGCGCACCGCAGGCAATCGGGGCTATCACTATCAGCGAGACGCCATATGGCCTGCTGTTCACGCCCGACCTGAAATCCCTGCCCGCCGGTGTGCATGGCTTTCATGTCCATGAGAACGGCAGTTGCGAGCCCGGTGTGAAGGATGGCGTTAAAGGCGCCGCATTGGCAGCCGGCGGACACTTTGATCCGCAAAAAACCGGCAAACATCTGGGCCCTTATGCTGACGGCCACTTGGGTGATTTGCCGGCGGTTTACGTAACCGCCGACGGTATCGCCAACTATCCCGTGCTGGCCCCACGCCTGAAAAAAATCTCCGAAGTCAAAGGGCATGCGCTGATGATTCATGCCGGCGGCGATAACCATTCCGACATGCCCAAGCCCTTGGGCGGTGGCGGCGACCGCATGGCCTGCGGGGTGATTTGACTCCGGCATGCGACCGGGCAACCCACATGGCGTTGCCCGCGTCTGTCTCAAAGCTCCCTACGGAACTCCCGCCCGCTGCGCGCCTCTGACGTTATGTAGGACTTCCCTTTTTGCTTCGCGCTTGTGGAGGAATACCGTCATGCGCAAGTTAGTGCTCGTTTCTTCTTTACTCTTATGCCTGCCAGCAGGTTCAGCGCTGGCCCGTGTTGATGCGGGTGATGTCGCCACCTCGGCAGGTGTCTCCGCGTCGCTGTACTCGACCTTCAAGGATCACAAAATGGTGATTCCGGCCCGTGACGACTTGTCTGCATTTGTCGCCAGTGGCGGGGCCATTCGTGGGGTTTATCTTGAGTCAGTGCTGCAACAGGTTCGCCAGGACAATCCCGGCATCGATGCCAGTGATGAAGACCTGGCCAACGCGATTCTGGTGCATTACGAAGGCCTGAATCAGTAATTACCAAGGATGCGGCGGCCGATGGACGGCAACTGACGACGCATAGGCAAAACGGTCTCACGGCCTCTATGATGGAGGCCATGACGACTCATGCGCCAATGCGCTCACCCTGCCCGCCCGGCGCCTGCGATTGCGGGCGCGATTCGTTGCTGGAAATGCCGGATGCGGATTTGCGCATCCTGCTTCTGACCCGCGAGCAAGAAAAAATTCTCCTCGCACGCCTGGAAAAACTCAAAGACCTCGCCGACCTCCAGCATTTGCAAAAACGCCTGTTCGAGCAGTTGGGTGTTCGCGTCGAAGTCTCTCCAGGTTTCCATGAAGTACGCACGATGCTGGGCATCGATATTCAAATCGAGGATCTTCCAGGGCTCTGCCGCAAGACTCGAAAGTCGATCCCGGCAGCGATTCGTCGTAGTCTCAACAACAACCCCGAGATCGCCTTCGAACTGCTCAACGCCCACGACTTGCTGCGCGACACCTGATTACTTTTTCATGCCGACCCGTTTGCGCATTTCAGCGGTGATGCTCTGACGGGTTTTCTTCATGTCTGCCCATGGCTCGTCGCCAACCTCCGCCAAGCGCTCATGCACGTTGTGCACATGCCACTGATTGCCCCCCTTGAGCTCGGCAACCTCCTCGCGAAACAGCGGCACCGAGACTGGCAAGCCTTCGCGCGTGCGCGCGGCGTAAGTACAAATGGTGGTGGCGCCCAAACCATTGCGCAGGTAATCGATGAAAATCCGTCCGACACGATTTTTCGGCCCGGACACCGCCGAAAACCGGTCCGGCAACAGGTTGGCCATGTGACTGACGATCGCATGACTGAAGTCCTTGACCTCATCCCACCCAAGCTTGCGGGTCAGGGGCACCACCAAATGAATACCCTTGCCACCGCTGGTCTTGAGGAAAGCCTTGAGCCCCAATTCATCGAGTACCGTCAGGGTCAGAGCGGTGGCTTCGACCATGCTTTTCCATGGCAGCGCCGGATCGGGGTCTAGATCGAGAACAAAGCGATCGGGCTTTTCCAGATCAACCGTGGTGGCATTCCAGGTATGCAGTTCGACGGTGCTCATCTGCACTGCGCCGATCAGCGCTTCGGCATTGTTGATCAGCATGACCGGTTGGCCGGTCACGTCCTTGTCCAGCGTGGTGATGCCAGGGATCGCCAAGCGCTCGGCGTTCTTCTGGAAGAACAGTTCTCCGGCGATGCCATCCGGCGCACGCACCAGCGCCACCGGGCGATCCTTGAGTTGCGGCAGGATCCATTCGGCGACGCTGGCGTAATACTCGGCCAGTTGCATTTTGGTGGTGCCGCTGACAGCGTCGATCACCCGATCCGGGTGAGTGATGCGTACTTTGCCGTTGGCCAGGCCGAGCTGCGATGGTGCGGTTTCGGTCGTTGCCGGTTTGCTGGCGGAGGTTTTTTTCGGCGCTTTCTTTGCGGCGGTTTTGCTCTCAGGTGTCTTCACGGGCTTTGCTCGCTCCTCGATGATGCCCTTGGCCGGCTTGTCATCGCGCAAACCATGAAACACCGCGTGGCGTACCGAGCCGTCCTTGGTCATTTCGGCGAACGCCACTTCCGCCAGCAGTTTTGGTTTGAGCCAGTGCACGCCTTTGGCTTCGAAACCGGTTGGCGGATTGACCACCGCGGCCTTCTTCACCTGCAATGGCTTGAGCTGGGCAAGAATGCTTTTCAACGTTGTCTCATTGAAACCGGTGCCGACCTTGCCGGCATATCTCAACTCACCACTGTCACGATCATGCAGGCCCAGCAGCAATGCGCCGAAGGCGCTGCGTGAACCCTTCGGATCGGTGTAACCGACGATCACGAATTCCTGGCGATGTTTGCACTTGAGCTTGATCCAGTCACTGCTGCGGCGCGAAACATAAGGCGAGCCGATACGCTTGCCGATCAGGCCTTCCATCTTCATCTGGCAGGCGCTGTTGAGCAGTGCATCCGGGGTTTCATCGAAGGCTTCGGAGAAACGCAGCAGGGGTTGTTCATGGGCGCCCAGCACCGTGGCCAGCGCCGCGCGGCGTTCCTCGACGGGCACTTCGCGCAGGTCGACACCGTTGAGGTAGGGCAAGTCGAACAGGTAATAGAGGATGTTGGCGCTGCTACCGGAATCAAAGGCATTTTGCAGCGCCTGAAAATCCGGCACACCTTGCTCATTGGCAACCACCATTTCACCGTCGAGCCAGGCGGATTCCACGCCAAGCGCAGCTAATGCCTCTGCCTGTTTTGGCAACTTGTGCGTCCAGTCGTGGCCATTGCGGGTGAATAGCTGCACTTGATCATGATCGATTCGCGCCATGATCCGGTAGCCGTCGAACTTGATCTCGTAGCTCCAATCCCCTTCCGGCGCGCTGTCGACCAAGGTCGCGAGTTCCGGTTTCAGTTGCGCGGGGATTTTTGCCTTGTGCGCGCCCGTCAGTGTCCCCGACGCCTTTCTGCGAGGTTTGGCTGCGGTCTTCTCGATGGGCTTGACCTGCTTGGCTGCAAGCTTGGGTTTATCGACCAAAGTGCGCTCGCTCAGCACACTGTCCGGCTCGGCGACCAAGACGTCGTAATCATCCTGCGGGCGGGCGGCATCGTCCCGATGCTTGATCAGAAACCAGTTCTCCTTCTTGCCCGGCATGTGCGTGCGCACCAGATTCCAGATTCCGGCGAGTTTTTCGCCTTGCAACTCGAACTTGAGCTTGCCCTTGGCATAGGCCTTTTGCGGTTCTTCCAGCGGAATCCACACACCGCGATCCCAGACAATCACATCCCCGGCGCCGTAATGCCCCTCGGGAATGCTGCCCTCGAACGTCGCGTAATCGAGCGGATGATCCTCGACATGCACCGCCAGACGCTTGACCTTCGGATCAAGCGACGGCCCTTTCGGCACCGCCCAACTCTTCAGCGCGCCATCGAGTTCCAGGCGAAAGTCGTAATGCAGGTGCGAGGCGTCATGCTTCTGGATGCAGAACTGCAAGGCGTGATCCGCAGCAGTCTTCTTGCCCGAGCGCTTGACGGCAGCCGGTTCCGACGTTGCCGAGAAGTCGCGCATACGGTTGTAGTCGTCGAGGTTCCTGCTCATGGCGCACCTGCCTTGTTTCAGCCGATTCGAGTCACGGTCAATGCGACCACGGCAATCCGGTCGACGCGCTGATAACCGGGGTTCATCAGTTCTTCACCGAATACATCCGGGTCGAGCTCGCGGTACGTCCAGCCAAAGCGTGATTCATCGAGTCGCGGCAATACGGTGTCGAGAAACGGGTCGCGACCATCGACCATCGCCACGCCGGTGTACAGCACCAAGGAGCCGCCCGGTGTCAGCCGATTGAGTGCCTGCTCGACGATACGCAGTGACAGTCCGGCCCCCAGCGTTCCGCCGCCATGCCGATAAGCTCGTGCGGCCGGATCAGCCATGTACGGCGGGTTGGCAACGATCAAATCGAAATCGCCGTCGACACCCTGCAGAATGTCGCTGTTACACGCTTCGACGTTGGCCACTTCCGCCAGCGCCGCATTGATCGTGGTCAGGCGCAGCGCGGCGGGATTGATATCCAGCGCCAGCACTTGCGCTTCACGGCGGGCGCGGCCGATCAGGATCGCGCCGACACCGGCGCCGCATCCGATGTCCACGGCGCGATGGATTGGCGCAAAATTCTGCTGCAGGTGCGCGTGAATCAATTGGGCGAAACGATAGGTATCCGGACCGAAGAAAACCGAATCGGCCGCGTCGGTGGGGAAAGCCGAATGCACGAATAGCAAGTCGTCCAGACTCGACCAGCGCACACGACTTTTGAGATGGCCTTCGTAGCTATCAATGACCTGAGCATCCTGCAATTGCCGTTGTTCGTCAGCAGACAGCAAGCCTGGTTCGAAGGGGCGCGACCAGCCAAACACATCGCGCAGGGTGTCGGCGAACTGGCCTTCGTCGCGCTGGTTGACCCGCTGATGGGTCAGCGGCGTCGGCGTGGTGAAACGGTAGCCGTCGGCCTGTAAACGCCGTCCCAGTTGCAACAGTACGAGGTCATTGGTGGACAGTTGTTCTTCCTGATGCATTGACGAGTTCCTTAACGCAGACTGGATTTGAGTTCAATAAACCGGCGCGTGGCGAGCAGCCCGGCGGGATGCGCATGCCGGGCCGGTGCGAGCCAGGGGATCAACGTCGCGATTTGTGCGTGGCCGTCCTGCCCTTGCAGCGCCACAGTGATTTGCTGCACATCAGGATCCTGTTCGGGAACTTCGATGGGCGACTGGGTCTGGGCGTGTCGACGCAACGCAGTGGCTTTGGTTGCGGACTTCCAGTCGCCGGCAATCCAGTCGTGTACCAATTGTTTTTCGTAGGCACTGAACACGCCGAACATCGCCGCGCCGTCGCCATCGATCAACTGCCAGAAGCGGCTGTTCTGTGGGTCTTCCTGGCGTTTGATCCAGCCTTTGTCTTGCAGTGCTTGCAGGAAACCGGGCAGATGCTCCGGCTCAGCCAGCCATTGGTTGACGGTTTTACCCTCGAAGCGGCAATAGTCCGAGTGCATGTGCTGGGCGAACGGGCACTTGCGTTCGAGCATCGCGAGCAATTCACCTTCGAGATCAAACCCTTCAATGATCGCGCGACTGCCCTGCCCCAGATCATTGAGTCGATATCCCTGTGATACCCGACGCAGGAAATCAGCGCGATCCGCCTCAAGCGGCAACAGATCCAGCACGGCTTGCACGGCTTTTTGCGCATGGCCGGTACTGGCGTTGTCGATGGTCACGTGCAGAGTGAAATAGTACGGATCGATGCCCAGTTCACTGAGTTCGTAGCTGCTGATAAGCAAGTGCAACGGCAGTTGTTCGTAACCCAGGTTGTATCCGATCACCTCCGGCAAAAACTCTTCACCGCAAGCGCCGAGCGCAAGTTGCAGCGCGCCTTGCAGGTAACGTTCATCGTCGAGGGGGCTGGCGTGTTCGAGATCGTGTTCAGCGAGCAGTTTGCGGTAGATCACCACATGGTTCTGCGCCGGATTGCCCTCGCCGAGCTCTTCCAGATAGGTGCAGAGCAAACCGCTGAAACGCGGGTCGCGCCAGTGCTGCAACAAGCCGTATAACCAGGCGCCGTCAACCAGCTTGGTCGGCGCCACCGCTTGCAGAAAATACAGCGCGTGGGCCTTGCTGGTGAAGAATTGACGGGGGCCGCCAGCCTTGCGTTGTTGCAGATAGTCCGCGTACTGCCGGGCAACATCGGCACAGTGCGCGGCGACCCACGCGTGCCAGTCAGAAGTGTCCTGCGGCAGCTCTTCGGGCAACTCTGCGGCACATTTCAACTGTTCAGTCAGGAATGATCGCGCAAGGGCTTGCGGGCTTTCTTCACGCAGCAACACTTCATAAATGCCACGAATATTTCCGGCGGGATCCATCGCTTGTGCTTGGGCTGGCACAGATTGCAGGGGTGTCAGGACAGTCATGGCAAAGTTCTCGGTCGGTTGGCAGGACGCTGTTTCGTACGCCTCTACAGCAGCAGAGAGGCGGCGCGTACCAAAAATTCAATCGACGTGAAAATTGCCCGGACGGACGGCGAGCCTCCGCCCCTGGAGTGGCTGACGAAGGCTGCGATATTTCGGTCTTGGTTTATGCCGTGCCCTTGGCCTGCTGCTCCAGATGCACCTGCAAATCAGGATCTATCTGCAGCGCCGCCGCCAGTTCATCCAGGTAATTACGCTCGGCGTCCTGCTGGTCATCCACCAGCATCACGCTGGCCAGGTACATTTCGGCGGCTACCGCCGGGTCGTTGTTTGCGGACTGCGCGACCTCGTTGGGGTCAAGTGGTTTGGCGACTTCTGCATCCAGCCATTGCTGCAGTTGGGGATCCTCGGTGTGCTTGCCGATTTCGCTGCTGATCAGGTGCTTTTCCGTCTCATCGATGCGCCCGTCAGCCTTGGCTGCAGCGATCAATGCGCGCAACACGGCGTGGCTGTGTTCTTCGATTTCCGGGCCGGCCAGCAAATTGGCCGTCTGTGGCGTCTGTTGCGGTGCGTTGCTGGCCTGGCTGCGCTGCCAGGCTTGATATGCCTGGAACGCCATCATCCCCAACGACGCCAGCGCTGCATAATTGGTCCCGCCTGAACGGCTTTGCGTGCCTGCACCGCCACCCAACGCACCGCCCAAACCGCCACCGCCGCCGAGCAAGCCACCGAGCAAGCCACCCAGGCCACCGAGCCCGCCGGCCGCAGATCCGCCGCGTGTACCGGTGGAGTCCGCACCACCGAGCAAACCGCCCAGCAATCCACCGAGACCACCCAGACCGGCACCCGCCGAGGCGCCACTTTGTTGTCCCGCCGAGGCCTGGCCCCGCAGCAGTTGTTCAAGCAAATCGCTGGTGTTCATGACGTCATCCTCAGGCATTGGCATTGACTGCGTCTGGCAACGATAGACCCCTGCGGCCATTGCGCCAACACCGTTTGGCTGAGGCCGATAAAGCCTACCGATTTCGCCTGCGTATTTTTTCCGAGGCCAGCTAAGATTCAGGGATGGTGAACCTTATCCCGGCCAAACCGGTCGATAGCTGCAACCCCGACCCGGTTTTCCGGCGCCCTTTGCCCAGGGTGATAACCGGTTTGCTTCACTTTTTGGAGAACGCCCCCGTGATATCAACCGTCCACATTGCCAGGCTCAAGGCCTGGGGCGCCCATGGTTTTACCGCGACCGGCGTGGTTACGGCGTTTCTGGCCACCCTCGCCCTGCTGGAAAACCAGCCCGTCCACTGCTTGATGTGGCTGGGTGTGGCGCTGATCGTCGACGGACTCGACGGCGCACTGGCGCGTAAGGTCAATGTGCAATCAGTGCTGCCGAGTTTCGACGGCTCTATCCTCGATCTGGTGATCGATTACCTGACTTATGTATTCATTCCTGCACTGTTTATCTATCGCTATATTCCGCTGCCCGATTACACGTTGCTGCTGACGGTGTCGCTGATTCTGGTGTCATCGCTGTTCTGCTTCTGCAACGTCAATATGAAGAGCAAGGACAACTACTTTGTCGGTTTCCCGGCCGCGTGGAACGTGGTTGCGTTGTGTCTGTACATCATTGGGCCTGGGCCGTGGATTACCTTCCTGACGGTGATTGGTCTGGCGTTGCTGACGGTGACACGGATGAAGTTCCTGCACCCGTTCAGGGTGCGCCGGTTTATGCCGATCAACATTGCCGTGACGGCGATCTGGTTGTTGTGCAGCCTTTCACTGGTGCTCAACCACCCGGTAATCAACCCGATGGTGATGGGTTTATGGTTGCTGATGTCGGCATATTTTCTGGGGATCTGCATCTGGCGCACGGCGCTGGAGTGGTTTGATCGGTCACAATTGAAGTAGGTACGAGCCACAACAAATCCCCCTGTAGGAGTGAGCCTGCTCGCGATAGCGGTGTGTCAGCCAAAGATTTTTTGACTGAGTGACCGCAGTCGCGAGCAGGCTCACACCTCCAGCTAATTTTCTTTGAATCTGGACTAGCGTTTGGTAATCACCACCTCCAGATAGTCACTCGGCACCACTAACGAGTCCTGCCCCGCCCGATTCGACCGATTCAGCAGATCCGCCAGATCATTTTCCAGCGCCTGGCCGCTTTCCGGCGGTAGCGCCGCAAACGCCTTGTGCACCGGCCCATACCAATGGCGAAAGATATCGATGAAGTGCGCCGCCGAGCGATAGCGAAAGTTAAAGCTGCGACGAGTCGCCTGCACGACAAAATCCTGATCCTTGAAGTGCTCATGCAGCCACGCTTCTGTACCCCAGTTTGACGGCGGTTGTGCGCCGGCTGGCGGCGGCAGATGCCGGCCAAGGGTTTTGAACATCTGACCGACGAAGCCTTCCGGGGTCCAGTTGGCCAGACCGATACGCCCACCGGGACGGCAGACCCGCCCCAATTCGGCGGCAGCGGTGGCTTGATCCGGGGCGAACATCACCCCGAACGTCGACAACACCGCGGCAAAGCTGTTATCGGCAAAGGGCAAGGCTTCGGCGTCGGCGACTTGAAAGGTCACATCCAGATGCTCGGCCCGGGCGCGATCCTGGCCACGCTCAAGCAGCGCAGCAACATAGTCAGTCGAGGTCACCAGACAACCGCGCCGCGCCGCCGCCAGCGTCGCGTTACCGTTGCCGGCCGCGACGTCCAGCACGTCCTCATCGCAGCGCAGATCGCAGGCCTCGGCGAGGTTTTCGCCAACAATTTGTAACGTGGTGCCGATCACGGCGTAGTCGCCACTGGCCCAGGCGACTTTCTGGCGTTCCTTCAAGGCAGTGAGATCAATCGGGGTACTCATGAATGGGTGCTCCGCTACAGGTTGGATCGAACGTTACTCGGCGGTGGTCGGGTCGATGACCGCCATTACCCGCGAAACACTGTTGGCCGGGAATCCACCGAGCCGCGCGTGCTCGCGCACCTGCTCTTCATCGGGGGCGATGTACACGCAATAAATCTTGTCGCCAGTCACATAGCTCTGCAGCCACTGCACCTGTGGCCCGAGTTCCTGCAACACCTTGCAGGACGTTTGCGACACCGCTTTGAGTTCTTGCTCCGACAGCTTCCCGGCTCCCGGAATCTCGCGTTCAATCACGAATTTCGGCATGGCAACCTCGCGTGCTTCTTGTTATGTAACGTGTGTGATAGAGCCAACAGCGGCCCTGCTCGCCCACTATCTCGCCGAGTACGGTTGGCGTCCCTGCCGATCGTCTGGCGAGCCCGGAAAATGGGGGTTTACCGATGAGTGGGGGGAATCTGTCAAGCGGGTGCAACACCCTTGGCATTGCCAGCCCTGGTCGATTGGTTTCTTATGCGCTTTCGCCCTCCGAACGGACTCGTCTCATGCCCATGCGTCTCGACTGGCTTGCCCGCCACCTGCAGCACAGCGACGCCTATGCCGCGTGGATCCATCAACAATTTCACTATGAGTACGCGCATCAACCATTGGTCGAGTGGCAGCGTGAATTTGCCGAGGGCCAAAGCAATGGCGACTGGTCTTGTTTGGTTGCTCTGGACGGTGAACGGCTAGTGGGCGGCGCTGCGCTGGCTCGCGATGATCTTGCTCAGCGCCCCGATCTGGGTCCTTGGCTGGCTTGCGTATTCGTCGATCCCGCCGCTCGCGGGCAAGGTCTGGCGGAGCAGTTAGTCGAAGGGATTTGTCAGGAAGCGAAAAGCCGCGGCGTGCCGCGGCTGTATCTTCACACGCAAACCAGACAGGATTACTACGCCAAGCGCGGCTGGCAGGTCTTGGAGCGTTTCCACGCCTGGGACAACGAACAATGGCTCATGGTGCGTGACCTATGAGCCATCGAGATTCGCCGATCAGGCAGCAGGCGCCTTGGCCTCTTCCAGCAGCTGCTGAATCATCTGCTCCTGCGCCTCGTAGCGCCCCTCGCCGAAGTGGCTGTAACGCATCTGGCCCTTGGCATCGATCAGGTAATGGGCCGGCCAGTATTGATTTTCGAAACTGCGCCAGATCGCATAGTTGTTGTCGATGGCTACCGGGTAGGTGATGCCGAGCTTTTTCACCTGATCCTTGACGTTGTCGATGATCCGTTCGAAGCCGTATTCCGGAGTGTGTACGCCGATCACGACGAGGCCGTCCTTGCCGTACTTCTGCTCCCACGCCTTGACGTACGGCAGGGTGCGCTGACAGTTGATGCAGTCATATGTCCAGAAATCCACCAGCACTACTTTGCCCCGCAGCGACTCAGCGCTCAGTTCCGGCGAATTCAGCCATTGCACCGCGCCAGCCAGGGACGGCATCGCGCCTTTGCTCTCATCCATCATCGAATCCGCACGAACCTTGCTGACAAAGTAGTCGACCACTTTCGGCACGTTTTCCAACACGCTTTTTTCGATGCTGGCAACGCTCTCGGAGGAGGTGCCGGCCAGTAGCGTTTTATCGGCACCGGTAGAAATCACCGCCGCTGCAGCGAGCACCGCAACACCGGCACCCCGACGAAACCAACCCGTGAACGGTATCGATGGTTTCAAGCGGTTGACCAGTCCACGCCCGGCGAAAATCAGCGTCCCCAGCGACAAGGCACTGCCCGCACCGTAGGCCAGCAGCAACAGGCTGGTCTGTGCATTGGCGCCTTGCAGCATCGCACCGGTGAGGATCACGCCAAGGATCGGCCCGGCGCACGGCGCCCACAACAGACCGGTGGCAACACCCAGCATGATCGATCCCATCGGGCCAGCCTTCTTCCGCGCATCCGGATCGAGGCGGTTGCCGAGCATGACAAACGGGCGCGTCAACCAGTCACCGATGCGCGCAGAAATCAGCGACAGGGCGAACAACGCCATCACGATCAGCGCGATGTGGCGGCCGCTGTTACTGGCTTCAATCACCCATTCGCTGCTGACCACGGCCAGGCTGGCGATCAAGGCAAAGGTCAGGGCCATGCCGCCGAGGGTCAGCAGGATCGAGGCACGACTGCGATTGGCCCCGGCAAACAGAAACGGCACCACCGGCAGGATGCAGGGGCTGAGGACGGTCAGCAGACCGCCGAGGAATGCGATGAGGTACATAAAGGTCACCCTGGATAAATGTGAACACTGAATCCTGTGCCGAGGACATCAGGCATTTTGGCTTTCAAGCCACTGCCCCTGCGGAGTGCGACTGGCGCCGTTTTCGGCAACCATCTGTCCTTGCGGTGTACGGCTGGAGCCATCCGCAGCAACCATCTGTCCTTGCGGTGTACGGCTGGAGCCGTCCGCAGCAACCATCTGTCCTTGCGGTGTACGGCTGGAGCCGTCCGCCGCGATCAAGGCGTCGCTGGCCTTTTTGGCCATCGGCGTCAGTTGAAAACAGCTGCCGTTGTTGCAGCTATGCTGTTCAACCGCAGCATTGGCATGGGCCGCTACACCGGCGAAAGCGAAAGCAACAGCAGTAAGAAAGCGTGAGACGTTGTTCATGGTGAGGCTCCTGAAAGGGGTGATGACTCAGTTGTCGTTGTTGCAGCCGTCAGCGAATTTGCTGTAATCGAGAACTCGGGTTTTGCCGGCCGAATCCAGGTAGGTCATTTGCGCATCGACGATGCCGCAGGTCACCGAGTTGTCCTGTGTCAGCGAGATCACTTTCTGGATATCCAGATGGGTGCCGTAGGTGTAGGTTTGCGCGGCGACATCCGCCTCGGCGCGGGCCGACAGGGTGCAGATGTTCAGGGCGGCGAACAGGCAGGCAGCGAATACGGATTTGTTGTTCATGGTGTTTTCCTCAAGGCTTCAATGGATAGATCGTTGATTGAGCCGAGGCTGTCTGGTGTGCCTCGATGGAGCTCATTTAAAGCTCGCGAGGTATCCCGCATGTGTCGGGAAGCGGCGGGTATAAATGGTTGTGTATCCTTGCCACCGGTGGATACACAGCGATACAAAGCCCTGAAAAAACCGTGCTTTTGCGTCCCCGTGTATCGGTCGTCACGGCAGATACACTGCAATACAAAGGCAGGCAGGCGAGCCGTTGCAGGCTCTATAGACTGCACGTCATCTCCACTTTGCTAGAGGTCTGGCCCCATGGAACATGTCGATCACATCCTGATCGTCGACGACGACCGCGAGATCCGCGAACTGGTCGGCAATTACCTGAAGAAAAACGGCCTGCGCACTACTGTCGTTGCTGATGGCCGGCAGATGCGCAGTTTTCTGGAAGCCAATACCGTCGACCTGATCGTGCTCGACATCATGATGCCCGGCGACGATGGCCTGCAGTTGTGTCGCGAACTGCGCGTCGGCAAGCACAAAGCCACGCCGGTCTTGATGCTGACCGCCCGCAACGATGAAACCGATCGGATCATCGGTCTGGAAATGGGCGCCGACGACTACCTGACCAAACCTTTCGCCGCCCGTGAATTGCTCGCGCGGATCAACGCCGTGCTGCGCCGCACGCGAATGCTGCCGCCGAATCTGGTGGTCACCGAAGCCGGTCGATTGCTGGCGTTCGGCCGTTGGCAACTGGACACCTCGGCCCGCCACCTGCTGGACAAGGACGGCACCATGGTGGCGCTGAGTGGCGCCGAATATCGCTTGCTGCGGGTATTTCTCGATCATCCGCAACGGGTACTCAGCCGCGATCAACTGCTCAACCTGACCCAGGGCCGTGACGCCGACCTGTTCGATCGTTCGATTGATCTGCTGGTCAGCCGTCTGCGCCAGCGCCTGCTGGATGACGCCCGCGAACCGGCGTACATCAAGACCGTGCGCAGCGAAGGTTATGTATTCTCACTGCCGGTCGAGATCCTCGGTGCCACGGCATGACCCTCAATCTGCACTGGCCGCGCACCCTCGCCTCGCGGGTGTCGCTGATTTTTCTGGTCGGGCTGATCCTCGCCCAGGCGCTGTCGTTCGGTGCGCAGTATTACGAGCGTTACCAAAGTGCGAAAGACACGATGCTGGGCAATCTGGAAACCGACGTCTCGACCTCGATTGCGATCCTTGATCGCTTGCCCTCCGAGGAGCGCCCGGCCTGGCTCAAGCGTCTGGCGCGGAAAAACTACGGTTATCTGCTGAGCGAAGGTGACCGCGGTACGCCGATCAAGCCTGCCGATGTGCCCGTTGCGGTCACTTCGATCACTGAAGCCATCGGCGAAAAATACCCCCTGACCTTCACCGACATTCCCGGTCCGAAAAAACACTTTCAGGGCCATTTGCGCCTGAGCGACGGCAGTCCGGTGACCATCGACGTGCGTCCGGCGATGGTACCGCTGTCGCCTTGGTTGCCGGTGGTGCTGCTCGGCCAATTGGCGCTGATGATCGCCTGCACTTGGCTGGCAGTACGCATCGCCATCCGCCCGCTCACGCGCCTGGCCAACGCCGTGGAAACGCTTGACCCCAACGCCCACCCGATCCATCTGGACGAGACAGGCCCGAACGAGGTGATCTACGCCGCCCGCGCCTTCAACGCGATGCAGGCGCGTATCGCCGCCTACCTCAAAGAACGCATGCAACTGCTGGCGGCGATCTCCCACGACCTGCAAACCCCTATCACGCGGATGAAGCTGCGCGCCGAGTTCATGGACGATTCGGCGGAACGGGACAAACTGTGCAACGACCTCGGTGAGATGGAACACCTGGTGCGCGAAGGCGTGGCCTACGCCCGCAGCATCCACGGATCAACCGAAGAGAGTCGACGCACCAACATGGATTCATTCCTCGAAAGCCTGGTGTTCGACTATCAGGACATGGGCAAGGACGTGCATCTGGTCGGCAAGAGTGAGGTGGTGGTCGACACCCGCCCGCACGCGTTGCGCCGGGTGCTGGTCAACCTGACCGACAACGCCCTGAAGTTCGCCGGTGCCGCTGAGGTGTGGGTCGAGGCGAACAAGGGCAGCCTGTCGATCACCGTCATGGATCGCGGCCCGGGCATTGCCGAAGCGGAACTTACGCAGGTGATGGAACCGTTCTACCGCGTGGAAAACTCGCGTAATCGCGACACCGGTGGTACGGGTTTGGGGTTGGCTATTGCGCAGCAATTGGCGATGGCGCTCGGTGGTTCGCTGATTCTGAGCAACCGTGAGGGCGGTGGGTTGTGTGCGGAGCTGAAACTTCCCCTGATATCCTGAAAACACCTCAATACCCGCTCCCACAGAGTCTTGCGGTGATTCAAAGAATCCCGATCACGCCGTCATCATGCATGTGCTGCAACAACGCCAAGCCGTTATCCATGAACGACGCATCTGCCTGCTGCCCTGCCTCCTGCGCCAATCCCTGCAACTGCTCACGCCCGGTCAATGCAGGGAACTCACCGATGCGCTGCAACAACCGCCACGCCAGCGGGCTCAATTGCGAAAACTTCACGCTGAAATCCTCTGCACGCCGAACCAGCAACAGCGTCGGTTCGGTCGGAGCCAGTGAAGGCTGATGCTCCGGCGACAGCACCTGCACGGGCCATGCGTATGCCAATGGCCAGGCCAGCGCCGAGACCTGCAATCGTCGCTCCAGCAACAACCCCGGATCCGTCGCCGGCAACGGCTCGGCGTCGGACTGCTGCAAGACCATTTCAACCCATTCGTAATGCGCCAGCTCCAGCAAAAACGCCGGCCACTCGCCCTCACGCAAGACAGCCGGTTCAGAAGCGAGATAATCGACAAACGCCTCGGCGATCTCACCGAATTTCGGCGTCTGCGCACGGTAGTCACGCAAAAAGCCACGAACCAGCGCACGCCAGCGTTGATCGCCGATGATCTGGATCAGCACCGGAAAGGTGCCGCTCAACAATTGCGAGAGATTATTGAACACCAGGTCGCGATACACATTGACCCGCGCGGCGTTCATTTCGGTTGGTGGCATCTGCTGATCGGGATCACGCAGATAGCGCGTCAGCGCCTGTTGTTGCAGGAAAAGATTATCCACGGCTGACCTCCTGTTTTTGCAGGCGGCGAATGGTCTGTAACTCGGCCAGCAACTCGGTAAACGCCGGGAAGTTGAAATCCCGCTCCAGCAGCGTCGGCCGTGCGCCGAACCGGGTATAGGCCTTGGCCAGCAACGACCACACCACCGGTTTTACCGAAGCGCCATGGGTGTCGATCTTCAGCGTATCGGACTCATCGAAATGCCCGGCCACGTGCATACCGACCACCCTGCCCGGCTCGATCCGGGCAAGAAAATCCTGCGGATCAAATCCGTGGTTGATCGAATTGACGTAGACGTTGTTGACGTCCAGAAGCAGATCGCAGTCGGCCTCGCGCAGCACGGCGTTGGTGAAGGTCACTTCGTCCATGTCCTGACGCGGTGCGGCGTAATAGGAGACGTTTTCTACCGCCAGGCGCCGACCGAGGATGTCCTGGGATTGGCGGATGCGAGCGGCGACGTGGTGCACCGCTTCCTCGGTGAACGGCAGTGGCAGCAAGTCGTAGAGATGGCCGTCGTCGCTGCAATAGCTCAGGTGTTCGCTGTAATGCTGCACTTGGTGATGGTCGAGAAACACTCGCACTTCTTGCAGAAAACCGATGTCCAGCGGCGCCGGCCCGCCAAGCGACAACGACAATCCATGGCAGGACAACGGATAGCGCTCGGCCAGCTCGCGCAACGCAGCGCCATTGGCACCGCCGACGCCGATCCAGTTTTCCGGAGCGACTTCAAGAAAGTCGAAATCGCCGGTGCGCGCGGCTTGCAGGTCTTTCAACAGACCACGACGCAGACCCAGGCCGACGCTGGGTGGCGGTGATGATTGAGGAGTTTGCATGGGGGCTGACCTCGGGTGATTGGCCCTCCCAGTTGAGCCTTCGGCTGTATCGCCACTGTGTTCAGTCAACCCGATATATGCAGCCGCGTGTATCCCCCAGCCAACGTGATACACAGCGATACATCCCGCTCCTGATCGGCATAATTCCCTGTAGGAGTGAGCCTGCTTGCGATAGCGTTATTTCAGTCAAATCAGGAGTGACTGACCCAACGATATCGCGAGCAGGCTCACTCCTACATTTTGCTCAGTGTTTGTCGCAAAAACGGGGCTAGACTCTTTCATGACCCAGTCGAGGGGGCCGCAGGACTTTAGTTGTGCCCTGCCCGTTTCCATGACCACCGCCCGGTGGCGCATGCCTCGACCCTCAACGCCGCCGGACTGTGATCCTGTTTCAGGAGCACATGTGATGGATGAGTCCCGACTCAACGAGTTCATGGGCAAACTGGTCAACGACATGGGCGGCGCGGCGATGCTGGCCAATGTCATCGTCGGCGAAGAACTCGGGCTGTACCGTGCGATGGCCGACAGTCAGCCGATCAGCGCCGAAGCCCTCGCCGCAAAAACCACCTGCAACCCACGTCTGGTGCGCGAATGGCTCAGCGCGCACGCCGCCTCTGGCTACATGGAGCACCGCGATGGCCAATTCCGACTGCCGGAAGAACAGGCATTGGCGCTGGCGGTCGAGGACTCGCCGGTGTACGTCGCCGGCGGACTGGGCGTGGTGGCGTCGTTTTTCCATGACAAGGACAAACTGGTCAAAGCCATGCGCGGCAACGGTGCCCTGCCCTGGGGCGATCACCATCCGTGCATGTTCACCGGCACTGAACGGTTTTTCCGTCCCGGCTATAAAGGGCACCTGATCGCCGAATGGTTACCGGCGCTGGATGGCGTCGTCGCCAAACTGGAAAAAGGCGCGAAAGTTGCTGACATCGGCTGCGGCCACGGTGCCTCGACGGTGATCATGGCCCAAGCGTTTCCCAACTCGCGCTTCGTCGGTTACGACTACCACGCACCGTCGGTCACCGTCGCCACCGAACGCGCCGAAGAAGGGGGCGTCAGCAGCCGGGCGAAGTTTTTCCAGGGCACGGCGAAAAGTTACCCCGGTGATGACTACGATCTGATCTGCTATTTCGACTGCCTGCACGACATGGGCGACCCGGTCGGTGCGGCGCGTCACGCTTACGACTCGCTGAAAGATGACGGCACGGTGTTGCTGGTCGAGCCGTTTGCCAACGACACGCTGGACGACAACATCAACCCGGTCGGACGGCTGTTTTACGCAGCGTCGACATTCATTTGCACACCGAACTCGCTGTCCCAGGAAGTTGGCCTCGGTCTCGGCGCACAAGCGGGGGAAATGCGTCTGCGCAAAGTATTTAGCGAGGCGGGGTTCAAACACTTCCGACGCGCCACGCAAACACCGTTCAACCTGATTCTGGAGGCGCGTAAGTAAGTCGCGCGGATCGCGTGCTAACCTGCTGGCACCGTCCTCCCCGGAGCGCTGACCATGCTCGACAGCCCGATCCGCGAACACCTCGACACGCTGCAACAGGCGATGGCCGATGGTGACTTTCTGGTACTGACCGGCGCCGGCATCAGCACGCCATCGGGCATCCCCGATTACCGCGACAGCGACGGTGTGCGCCGAGGCCGGCAGCCAATGATGTATCAGGAGTTCCTCGCCGCTCCCGAATCACGCCGTCGTTATTGGGCGCGGGCGATGCTCGGCTGGCCTCGGGTGCGCCAGGCGCGGCCGAATGCGGCGCACGAGGCACTGGCCGGTTTGCAGAGCCAAGGACGGATCAGCGCTTTGATCACGCAAAACGTCGACACCTTGCACGATCAGGCTGGCAGCCACGACGTCATCGAACTGCATGGCAGTTTGCACCGTGTGCTGTGCCTGGATTGCGGTCAGCGCAGTGAGCGCGATGCAATTCAGCGCTTGATGGAAATGCACAATCCGTATCTGGCCGGCGTCGACGCAGTACAGGCACCGGACGGCGATACCCTGCTCGATCCGGCGTTCGAAGCGCGGTTTCAGGTGCCGCACTGCCCGCATTGCGCCGGTGAGCGGATGAAACCGGATGTGGTGTTTTTCGGCGAAAACGTCGCGCAACCCACCGCGACCCGTGCCATGGCGGCGGCGGAAAATGCGGCGGGGATGTTGGTGGTGGGGTCGTCGTTGATGGCCTATTCGGCGTTTCGCCTGTGCCGGGTGATCGCGGATCGGGGCAAGCCGTTGATTGCGATCAATCTGGGCAAGACCCGGGCGGATGATTTGCTGGACTTGAAGATTGAGGGGTCTTGCGAAGCGTTGTTGCCGCTGCTGGCGCAACGCCTGATCTCCTGAACACCAATTGCCCGTGTAGGCGCTGCCGAAGGCTCGGGATTAGTGCTCGGCCTTGAGAATATCGAACAACGCCTGCGCTGCCGCCGACAACTCGTTCCCCGGCTCAGTCAACACACCAATCGCCCGCTCGACCGAATCATTCAACGTCAGGCACCGTGCCCCCAATTCCTGCATCTGCGCGGCACACAATGCTGGCACCGCGCTGACCCCCAATCCACTGGCAACCATGCGCCCGACCGTGGCCAGTTGATGGCTTTCAAACTCCACCGGCAACTTCATCCCTCGCGCCTGCAAGTGTTCTTCGAGCATCACCCGCACCGTCGATGGTCGCTGCAAGGTGATGAACGGTTCCTGCAACAAGGTTTGCCAATCTGTTTCGGCAAGATCCGCCAGCGGTGAATCCTGCGGCACCACCGCCACAAAGCGATCCATATAGAGAGGTGTGAAGGTCATCGAGGTGTTCTGCATCGGCTCGAACGCCACGCCCAACTCCACCTGGCGGTCGCGAACCATTTCCAGCACTTGCTCGTTGATCACGTCATTGACCGTCACGTTGACGTTCGGATAACGCGCACGAAAGGTCTTGAGGATCGGCGGCAGCAAATTGCCGGCAAACGACGGCATCGCCGCCAACGTCACCCGCCCGCGTTGCAGGCTGAAGCGCTGGCGCATTTCGTCTTCGGCATTGTCCCAGTCGGCGATCAGGCGTCGGGCCAGTGGCAGCAGCGATTCGCCCTCGGCGGTCAGCGCCACGTTACGTGTGTTGCGGCTGAACAGACGCCCGCCCAAGCCCTCTTCCAGCGCCTTGATGGTCAGGCTCAGGGCTGATTGCGACAGGTGCAACCGCTCGCAAGCCACAGCGAAACTCAGGCTCTGGGCCACGGCGAGAAAGGCGCGGATCTGCTTGATGGTCATAGCCGATGTCTTCCTGATCGTTGATGATGAACGCCGCTCCAACTGCAGGAGCTGCCGAACGCGGCCCGAGCCTTCGGCCGCTCCTACAGTGAATCAATATCAATTGTTGAGCTTTATCTATCAATCAACCTTAAAAATCAACTTAACAAATATATCCACCGGCGCGACACTCCAACCATTCGGCTAGCCAGCCGCCCGCAAATAATAAAAGAGGTGCATATGGCAGGTTTCGACAAGCGCGTGAGTTCCTACGAGGAAGCCCTCGCCGGGCTTGAAGATGGCATGACCGTCATCGCTGGCGGCTTCGGTCTGTGCGGCATTCCGGAAAACCTGATCGCCGAGATCAAGCGCAAAGGCACTCGCGACCTCACCGTCGTTTCCAACAACTGCGGCGTCGATGGTTTCGGCCTCGGCGTACTGCTGACCGACCGCCAGATCAGCAAAGTCGTCGCCTCCTATGTGGGCGAAAACAAGTTGTTCGAAGAGCAGCTGCTCAAAGGCGAAATCGAAGTCATTTTGACCCCGCAAGGCACCCTCGCCGAGAAAATGCGCGCAGGCGGCGCCGGTATTCCGGCCTTCTTCACCGCCACCGGTGTCGGCACCCCGGTTGCCGAAGGCAAGGAAGTGCGTGAGTTCAAAGGTCGCAAGTACCTGATGGAAGAATCCATCACCGGCGACTTCGCCATCGTCAAAGGCTGGAAAGCCGACCACTTCGGTAACGTCATCTACCGTCACACCGCGCAGAACTTCAATCCGCTGGCCGCCACCGCCGGCAAGATCACCGTGGTCGAAGTCGAAGAAATCGTCGAACCCGGCGAGCTGGACCCGGCACAGATCCACACACCGGGCATCTACGTCGACCGGGTCATTTGCGGCACGTTCGAAAAACGCATCGAACAGCGCACCATCCGCAAATAATTCAGGCTGACGGAGAATAAAAACATGGCACTTTCCCGCGAACAAATGGCTCAGCGCGTCGCCCGCGAAATGCAGGACGGCTACTACGTGAACCTGGGCATCGGCATCCCGACCCTGGTCGCCAACTACATTCCCGAAGGCATGGAAGTCATGCTGCAATCGGAAAACGGCCTGCTCGGCATGGGCCCTTTTCCTACCGAAGAAACCATTGATGCCGACATGATCAACGCCGGCAAACAGACCGTGACCGCGCGTATTGGCGCGTCGATCTTCTCCTCCGCCGAATCCTTTGCGATGATTCGCGGCGGCCATGTCGACCTGACCGTGCTGGGCGCGTTCGAAGTGGACGTCGAAGGCAACATCGCCTCGTGGATGATCCCCGGCAAACTGGTCAAGGGCATGGGCGGCGCCATGGACCTGGTGGCTGGCGCAGACAACATCATCGTCATCATGACCCACGCATCCAAGGATGGTGAGTCCAAACTGTTATCCAGGTGCAGCCTGCCGCTGACCGGCGCCGGGTGCATCAAACGTGTGCTGACCGACCTCGCCTACCTCGAAATCGAGAACGGCGCGTTCATTCTCAAAGAGCGTGCACCGGGCGTCAGCGTCGAAGAGATTGTGGCCAAAACCGCCGGCAAACTGATCGTGCCTGATCACGTACCGGAAATGCAGTTCGCTGCCCAGTGAGGAATTCGAAGATGCAAGACGTTGTCATTGTTGCCGCCACGCGCACCGCGATCGGCAGTTTCCAGGGTTCGCTGGCCTCGGTATCCGCAGTCGATCTGGGCGCGGCGGTGATCCGCCAGTTGCTCGAGCAGACCGGTCTGGACGGTGCTCAGGTCGATGAAGTGATCATGGGCCAGGTGCTCACTGCCGGCGCCGGCCAGAACCCGGCGCGTCAGGCTGCGATCAAGGCGGGTCTGCCCCACGCCGTACCGGCCATGACCCTGAACAAGGTCTGCGGCTCTGGCCTGAAAGCGCTGCACCTGGGAGCGCAGGCGATTCGTTGCGGCGACGCTGAGGTGATCATCGCGGGTGGCCAGGAAAACATGAGCCTGTCGAACTACGTGATGCCGGGTGCGCGCACCGGTTTGCGCATGGGTCACGCGCAAATCGTCGACACCATGATCAGCGACGGCCTGTGGGATGCGTTCAACGATTACCACATGGGTATCACTGCCGAAAATCTTGTCGACAAGTACGAAATCACCCGTGAACAGCAGGACGCCTTCGCGGCTGCTTCACAGCAGAAAGCCGCCGCAGCCATCGAGGCCGGACGCTTCGTCGATGAAATCACCCCGATCCTGATTCCACAGCGCAAAGGTGATCCGGTCGCGTTCAAGGTTGATGAACAGCCACGCGGCGCTACCACCGCCGAATCCCTGGCCAAACTGCGCCCCGCCTTCAAGAAGGACGGCAGCGTCACCGCCGGCAACGCTTCTTCGCTGAACGACGGTGCCGCTGCGGTGATCCTGATGAGCGCCGAGAAAGCCAAGGCGCTGGGCCTGCCAGTGCTGGCCACTATCGCCGCTTACGCCAACGCGGGCGTCGACCCGGCGATCATGGGCATCGGCCCGGTCTCGGCCACTCGTCGCTGCCTGGACAAGGCTGGCTGGTCGATTGACCAGCTCGATCTGATCGAAGCCAACGAAGCCTTCGCCGCACAATCGCTGGCCGTGGCCAAGGATCTGCAATGGGATCTGGACAAGGTCAACGTCAACGGCGGCGCTATCGCTTTGGGTCACCCGATCGGCGCGTCGGGCTGCCGGGTGCTCGTGACCCTGCTGCACGAAATGATCAAGCGTGATGCGAAAAAGGGTCTGGCGACCCTGTGCATCGGTGGCGGCCAAGGCGTAGCCCTGGCCCTGCAACGCGCTTAAAGAGCAATACAGTCAGCGGGCGGATCCACGACATCCGCTCGCTGCCTTCCTGCTTATCTGCTTATCTGCTGATCTACTTATCTGTAGGAGCTGCCGAAGGCTGCGATCTTTTGATCTTGACCTTAAAAAACAGGATCAAAAGATCGCAGCCTTCGGCAGCGCCTACAGAGGATTGTGTCGCTCACAAATGGGGTTTGCGCAGCAGATACGTGTCCATGATCCACCCATGTTCAGCCCGCGCAGCCTTGCGCACCCGCTCGATCTCGTCCGCCACCTCCCCGAGTTTGCCGCTGATCAAAATCTCATCCGGCGTGCCCAGATAGGCCCCCCAGTAAATCTCTGTCTGCGGATCAGCCACATGGTGGTAGGAATCTTCGGCGTCGAGCATCACCACCAGACTGTCGGCATCACTCACCTGCCCCGCTGTTAACCGCCGGCCTGTGGTGATTTCAATCGAGCGGCCAATCGTATTCAGCGGCACCTTGTGCTGCGCGGCCAACGCCTGAACGCTGGTAATCCCGGGGATCACCTCAAATTCGAAGGCACAGCGGCCCGACGCCAGAATCGCCTGGAGGATGCGAATGGTGCTGTCGTACAACGCCGGATCGCCCCACACCAGAAAACCGCCGCACTCGCCGTCAGACATTTCGTCATTGATCAGCCGTTCGAAGGTTTGCTGTTTGGCGCGATTCAGATCATCGACGCTGGCGGTGTAGTCCACGTCGCCCCGCTCGCGCTCCGGGCTGTGGGCTTGCACGAAACGATACGTAGGATCCGTAATGTAGCGCTCACAGATCTCGCGACGCAGGTCGATCAGTTGGTCCTTGCTCGCGCCTTTATCCATCAGAAAAAAAACATCCACCCGATTCAGCGCTTTCACCGCCTGCATCGTGATGTAGTCCGGATTGCCGGCGCCGATGCCGATCACCAGCAGTTGTTTCATCAGTGCGCTCCTGCAACGTCGAGACCGGGCAAGCGTAGCCGCCAGCGCCCCGTGAAGCGCAGTTCGACAACCGATAACGGCTCGACATCAATGTCATGAAAGGCCGAACCGCGCATCATCGGCATCAGCGCGGCGCGGATGATGAACGGATGGGTGACCGCCACGACATGGCCCGGCGTGGCTTGCAAACTGCCCAGCCACGCAGCCACCCGTTCACAAAGTTGCGTAACCGACTCACCACCGTGGGGCGTCGCGTGGGGATCTTCCAGCCAAGTGCGTAACGCCGCTTCCTGTGTATTTTGCAGATCCTTGATCGATTTGCCGTGCCACTGTCCCCAATCACAATCGCGCAGCGCCTCATCGACTTGAGCATCCATGCCAAACCACGCCGCCGTCTGCCGGGTGCGCAATTCCGGTCCGCAGATCAAGCGCCGCGGAGGTTGAAAACGCGTAGCCAGGGCGTCAGAGGCCAAGCCAATATTTTCAACAGGCTCACTCGTAGGAAAACGCGCCAATTTTTGTGCGACGGTTCGTGCATGGCATATCAATGTCAAACGGCTGGTTTGCACAATCAATCACTCGGTCGAGGGACATCAATTCAACGGCGCTTGGCCGATATGTTGGCCATTGTGCCGTAAACCGAGGCTTGTGGACTGGTCGATGCCGCGAAGTGTCACTCAGCGATTGCGAAAAAGCGGCGATATCTGACACCACTATGGGCAATGGACTACAAAACCTGTCGATTTCAATGTAGCCCTTGTTACACGGGGGTATTGCCTCATTTCATGGCCTTTTCAACACGCCAAAAAAATCGCTAGACATGTAATGTCCGTTACATAAATACTGTTTTAACGGATTATGAAGCGAATTCAACACACCCATCCAGCAGGAGCCAGGATGCCCCCTCTCAGAGACCTGATCACCGACCCCGGCCTCGACCTTACGCCGTCAGAGCGCAAAGTCGTTCGCGCCCTGCTTGATCAGTACCCACGCAATGGGCTGGGGCCCATGGCGCGACTGGCCGAACATGCCGGCGTCAGCGATCCGACCATCGTGAGACTGGTGAAAAAACTCGGTTTCGGCGGTTATGCCGAATTCCAGGACGCCCTGCTCAGCGACATGGACCATCGCTTGCGCTCTCCGCGCACCCTGCTGCAGCCACGCGCACAGCAGCAAAAGGACGACGCCTGGAGCCACTATCTGGACGACAGCCAACGCCTGCTGGTTGAAACCCTATCGCTGACCCAACCCGAAGACGTGCGCATCCTCGCCGACTGGCTGCTCGATGGCCGACATCAGGTGTACTGCTTCGGCGGCCGTTTCAGTAGCCTGATGGCGACTTACCTGCTCAATCACTTGCGCCTGCTGCGCCCCGGTTGCTTTGCACTGGAGGACAACGCGCAACTGCCCGATCGCCTGTTCGATCTGCAACGCCAGGACGTGGTGCTGGTGTTTGACTACCGCCGTTATCAAACCCAGGCCCTGCGCGTCGCCAGTGCCGCGAAAAACAGCAACGCGCGCGTGGTGCTGTTCACCGACATCTACGCCTCGCCGCTGCGCGAACTGGCTGATCTGATCATCAGCGCCCCGGTGGAATCGGCTTCGCCGTTCGACACCATGGTCCCGGCGCTGGCTCAGGTCGAAGCACTGATCGCCTGCCTGACCCTGCGCACTGAAAATCTGGCCGATCGCCTGGAAGGCATCGACGCCCTGCGCAACGACTTCAACACCCACCTGCTGGAGGATAAATAAGGATGTTCAGCCTTCCCCACCGCTCACCGCGGGACTTGCCGTTTGTCACCGACCATACCGCGTTGCTGCTGGTGGACATGCAGCGTGCCTGGCTCGAACCGCAGTTCGACCCGCACCTGAACGGCCCGGACGCCGAGTATTTCCTGACCCGCGCGCACATGCAGGTGGTGCCCAATCAACGCCGATTGCTCAGTGCCTTTCGTCAGGCGCGGCAGAACGTCCTGCACACCCTCATCGAAAGCCTGACCGCTGATGGCCGCGACCGCTCGCTGGATCACAAGCTGTCAGACATGCACCTGCCCAAGGGCAGCGTGCAGGCGCGGATCATTGATGACCTGTCGCCGGTAGAAAATGAAATCGTCCTGCCCAAGACTTCTTCTGGCGTTTTCAACTCGACCAACATCGACTACGTCCTGCGCAACCTGGAAACCCGTCACCTGATCATCGCCGGCATCGTTACCGATCAATGCGTCGACATGGCTGTGCGCGACGCTGCCGACCGAGGCTATCTGGTGACGCTGGTCGAGGACGCCTGCGCCACCTACAGCGCCGAACGCCATGACGCCTGTCTGAACGCAATCAAGGGCTACTGCTGGATCACCGACACGCAAACCGTGCTCGGCCGGTTGCAGGAGATGCAGCCATGAGCGCACGCCTGACGCCGCTGCCGATGACCACCATCGTCACCACTGACCTGATCGGCATCACCCGTGGCCGCTCGTTTCCCACCGACGAGCTTGAGCATTACCAGGCCGCCGGCTGCGGCTGGGTGCCGGCCAACAGTGCGTTGACACCGCAGGACATCATTGCCTCGACCAACCCGTGGGGCGCTTATGGCGACTTGCGCCTGATTCCGGATCTGAGCAGCCGCGTCACCGTCAGCAACGGGCCGGATGCTGATGCGCCAGCGCTGGACTTCATTCACGGCGACATCCGCGAAACCGATGGCCGCCCTTGGGGTGCCTGCCCGCGCACATTGTTACGTGATGAAATCGAGCGTTATCGCGACGCACTGGGCCTGCAGGTCAATGCCGCCTTCGAACACGAATTCAACCTGCACGCAGGTTTTGCTGAACACCTGGCGTTTTCCCTCGAAGCGCAGCGTCAAGGTGCCGAATTCGGCGGCTGGCTGCTCAGCGCCCTGCGCGCCGGCGGCGTCGAACCGGAAATGTTTCTGCCCGAATACGGCAAGCATCAATACGAAATCACCTGCCGTCCGACCTTAGGCGTGGCAGCGGCGGACCGCGCAGTGAACGTGCGCGAGATTACCCGTGAGATTGCCCGGCAAATGGGCATCGACCTGAGCTTCGCGCCGAAAACCGCCGAGAACGCGGTGTGCAACGGGGTACACCTGCACGTCAGCCTGCTTGATCTGGCCGGCCAGCCAATGCTCTACGACGCAGGCACCAGCAATGGTCTGTCGACCCTCGGCCAGCATTGGGCCGCGGGCATCCTGCATTACTTGCCGGCGCTGTGTGCGTTCACCGCACCGACCCCGGTCTCGTATGAGCGCTTGCAGCCCCACCACTGGAGCGCGTCCTACGCCTGCCTGGGCCAGCAGAACCGTGAAGCGGCGCTGCGCATCTGCCCGACGGTGACGCTGGGCGGCAAATCCGTGGCCACACAGTTCAACCTCGAATTCCGCGCCATGGACGCCACCGCCTCGCCGCACCTGGCCATGGCCGCGCTGCTGATCGCCGGACGCCTGGGCATCGAGCAGCGTCTGGCACTGAACGCGATCACCGATGAGATTCCCGACTCACTCAACGACGAGCAACGCAAGGCGCGGGGCATCGTTGCCCTGCCCGCCTCGCTGGCCCAGGCACTGGATTGCCTGCGCAACAGTGGCGCCTTCAATGAATGGCTGCCCAAGCCGTTGCTCGACACTTACCACGCCCTGAAAACCGAGGAACTGGCGCTGACGGAACAGCTCTCGCCCGCTGACCTGTGTGAGCACTATGCACGCCTGTACTGAATCCGCAGAGCTTGGGTTGTACACCCGACCGGTCTACAGCCTGAGCCGCGCCGACTCGACGCACCCGGTGATTCTGGTGTGCGAGCACGCCAGTCGCTACATCCCCGAGGCCCTGAACAACCTGGGCCTGGACGATGCCGCCGCGCGTGAGCACATCGCCTGGGACATCGGCGCGCTGCAACTGGCCGAGCAATTGTCGGAAACACTCGGCGCAACGCTGTTGAGCGCCAACTATTCGCGGCTGCTGATTGATCTGAATCGACCACGGCATGCACCTGACAGCATTCCGGTGCAGAGCGAGATTTACCAAGTGCCGGGCAATCGCGAGCTGGACGAAGCCAGCCGCGAATACCGGCGCCAGACGCTGTTCAAGCCGTTTCATGCGCGCCTGCAGACGCTGATCGACGAGCGCGTCGCCAAGAGTCAACCGGTGCGGGTGATCGGGATTCACACTTTCACCCCGGTGTATTACGGCCAGCCGCGCCCGCTGGAAATCGGCGTGCTGTTCGGTCAGGCCAAGGCGTATGCCCAACGGCTGCTCGACGGCCTCGAAGAGCTTCCTCTTAACGTCGCGGGCAACCAGCCGTACAAGATAGATCCGCTGGGCGACATGACCGTGCCGGTGCACGGTGACGCCCGGGGCCTGGAGTCGGTGTTGATCGAGGTGCGCAACGACTTGTTGCCAAACCCGGAAGCCGTCTCGCGCTGGGCCGGATACCTCGCGCCATTGCTGTAAGGAAAGACGCCTGTAAAGACTGCTGATGCTGTAACGGATTACCGATAGAAGAACTAAAAAACAATCGATGGCTGACAAGGAGTTGCGCTTCATGGAAATTGAAGAATTCGGCTACAAGCAAGAGTTGAAACGTAGCCTCACGCTCACGGATCTGGTGGTGTACGGGATGATCTTCATGATCCCCATCGCCCCGTTCGGCGTGTATGGCTATGTGAATGCCGAGGCACCGGGAATGGTGCCGCTGGCGTACATCATCGGCATGGTGGCAATGCTGTTCACGGCGTTAAGCTACGGCAGCATGGCCAAGGCTTTTCCGATCGCAGGCTCGGTGTATTCCTACGCGCAACGCGGCCTCAATCAACACGTCGGCTTCATCGCCGGTTGGCTGATGCTGCTCGATTACCTGCTGATACCACCGCTGCTGTATGTGTATGCGGCGATGGCGCTCAACCATTTGTATCCGGACATTCCGAAAGTCGGCTTCATTCTGGCGTTCCTCGTCAGCGCGACTTTCGTCAACCTGCGCGGCATCACCTTCACCGCGCGGATGAACATCATTTTCCTGCTGGCGCAACTGGTGGTGCTGGGCATCTTCCTGTTCTACGCCTGGAACGCTCTGCACAACGGTGGCGGTAACGGCGAGCTGACGCTGGCGCCGCTGTATCACCCGGAAACCTTCAATTTCGCCCTGCTGATGCAAGCGGTGTCGATCGCGGTGCTTTCGTTCCTTGGCTTCGACGCGATTTCCACCCTCGCCGAAGAGATCAAGGGCGACCCGGGCCGCAGCGTCGGCAAAGCCGCTCTGATCACCTTGATGGTGATGGGCGTGATCTTCGTTGCGCAGACCTGGATTGCTACTGATCTGGCAGCGGGCATGGGCTTCAAATCCGCTGACACCGCGTTCTATGAAATCGCCGAAATCGCCGCGGGCAGCTGGCTGGCGACCCTGACCGCTGTAGCGACTGCGCTGGCCTGGGGCGTGGCCGTGGCGATCACTTCGCAAGCCGCTGTCTCGCGCCTGCTGTTCGGCATGGCCCGCGACGGCAAGTTGCCGAAAGTGCTGGCCAAAGTGCATCCGAAACACAACACGCCGTACCTGAGCATTTATCTGGTGGCGGTGCTGTCGCTGGTGATCTGCTACCTGTTCATCAACTCGGTCGACACCCTGACCTCGCTGGTGAACTTCGGCGCACTCAGTGGTTTCATGCTGCTGCACCTGACCGTGATCAACTACTACTGGCGTCGGCAAAAGTCCGGTCAGGTCGTGCGCCATCTGATCTGCCCGGTGATCGGCTTCATCATCGTCGCGGCCATCATGTACAACATGGGCGTCGATGCGCAGAAACTCGGCCTGATCTGGATTGCCCTGGGTCTGGTGTACCTGTTCTTCCTCAACAAGCTCGGCGCCAGTACTGCGCTGCCTGACCCGAGCAACGGCTGACAAGAAAAAGAGCGGCGTCTGACAACAAATCAGGCGACCGCCGCTTTAACGCGTGGAAACCGACAGTGATAGTCAGGTTCGGTGATTCGCCGAACCTTTTGATACAGGAGTACATCCATGCTGGTCTTACGCCCAGTCGAGCAGAATGACCTGCCCCAGCTCCAGCAATTGGCCCACGACAGTCTGGTGGGCGTGACCTCCCTGCCGGACGACAGCGAGCGTTTGCGCGAGAAAATCGCTGGCTCCTGTGCCTCGTTTGCCAGCGAGGCCGCGGCCCACGGCCCGGAAAACTATTTCTTCGTGCTGGAAGATACTGACAGTCAGCGGCTGGTGGGCTGTTCGGAGATCCTCGCCAAGGCCGGTTTTGGCGAGCCGTTCTACAGCCTGCGCAATCGCCATTTCACCAGTGCCTCGCGGGAGCTGAATATCGAGCACGGCGTGCCGGCGCTTTCGTTGTGCCACGACCTGAACGATCACACCCTGTTGCGTGGTTTCCACATCGACGCAGCGCTGGTACGCACGCCGTTCTCCGAATTGCTCTCGCGGGCGCGCTTGCTGTTCATCGCGGCCCACGCGCAGCGCTTCGCCGAAGCAGTGATTACCGAAATCGTCGGTTACAGCGACGAGGACGGTCATTCGCCGTTCTGGGATGCGCTGGGCAAGCACTTCTTCGACCTGCCCTACGCCGAGGCCGAACGCCTGTGCGGGTTGCAGAGCCGCGCGTTCCTCGCCGAACTGATGCCGCAATACCCGATCTACGTGCCGATGCTGCCGCAAGCGGCGCAGGACTGTATCGGCCGTATTCACCCGGATGGCCAGGAAGCCTTCGACATTCTTGAGCGCGAAGGCTTCGAAACCAACAGCTACATTGACTTGTTCGACGCTGGCCCGACGTTGTACGCGCGCACCGCGAACATCCGTTCGGTCGCTCAAAGCCGGACCGCACGGGCGCAGCAACAACCGCGCATTGATGCACGCAGCCATTATCTGCTGAGCAACGATGCGCTGCATGGCTTCCGGGCCATCGTCGCCGAACTCGATTACCACCCCGATCAACCGCTGTCCCTCACCCCTGCAATGTGTGCGGCGCTGAACGTGACCGATGACAGCCCGATCCGGCTGATTGCCCTGTGAACCACGCCCGGTTCCGCACCCAACGACAGTGCCCGAACAGGCGCGAAGAAGGAGTTACAGCATGATTGTCCGCCCGGTTAAAGTCAGCGACCTGCCCGCGTTGATGACGCTGGTACAACAGGCAGGCCCGGGGTTCACCACCCTGCCGGCCAACGAAGATCGCCTGTCCCACCGGGTACGCTGGGCGCAACGGGCGTTCGCCGAGCAGGTGGAACGTGCCGATGCCGACTATCTGTTTGTGCTCGAAGACGATGACATGCGCGTGGTGGGTGTCAGCGCAATGTCCGGCGCGGTTGGTCTGCGCGAGCCCTGGTACAACTATCGGGTCGGGCTGACGGTGAGTTCGGCCCCGGACCTGGGCATTCAACGGCAGATCCCGACGCTGTTCCTCAATAACGAACTGACCGGGCAATCGGAGCTGTGTTCGTTGTTCCTGGGCCATGACCATCGCCACGGCAGCAACGGCCGCTTGTTGTCGTTGGGGCGTTTGCTGTTCGTCGCTGAGTTCCCGCATCTGTTTGGCGAGAAGATGATCGCCGAACTGCGTGGCAGTGCCGATGAGCTGGGTTGCTCGCCGTTCTGGGACAGTTTGGGTCGGCACTTCTTCCAGATGGATTTCAGCCATGCCGATCACCTGTCGGGGCTGGGCAACAAATCATTCATCGCCGAACTGATGCCACGCCAGCCGCTGTACACCTGCATGCTGACCGAACAGGCCCAGGCGGCCATCGGGCAGGCGCACCCGAACACCGAACCGGCGCTGAGAATCCTTCAGGCCGAAGGGTTTGCCCACAAGGGCTATATCGACATTTTCGACGGCGGGCCGGTGATCGAAGCGCCAATCCGCAACATTCGCACGGTGCGCGACAGCCTTGAGTTGACCCTGAGCCTCGGCAGCCCGGACGAACAGGCGCCGCTGTGGCTGATCCATAACCGCCGCCTGGAAAACTGCCGCATCACCGTCGCCCGCGCTCGCCGAGTCGGCAGCAGTTTGGTGATCGACCGCCTCACGGCCAAGCGCCTGCAACTGCAACCAGGCAATTCGGTGCGGGCGGTGATGTTGCCCAATCAACAGCAACAAGCGGTGGCTGCCTGAACTTCAGAGATCACGCACCGCAAGTAAATCCCCCCTTTACAAGTGAATCCTTTCAGCCCGGGACTCACTGCCAGCAGCATCCTTGCAAATTCGTCATGATCATTGACCCATTCGCGTGATAGCCTTTTCATTCTTCGGCGTTGACACCTTTGCTCAAGCCTTTCCATTCCTTTGTATTGGTGGAACTCGTATGACCAGGCTTTCTCATCAAGATTTGCGCCGTAACTTCCGTCAGCTGCTGGCCTCCGACACCTGCTACCACACGGCCTCGGTGTTCGACCCGATGTCCGCCCGCATCGCTGCTGACCTGGGTTTTGAAGTGGGGATTCTCGGCGGTTCCGTGGCCTCGTTGCAGGTATTGGGCGCGCCGGACTTTGCCCTGATCACCCTCAGCGAGTTCGCCGAACAGGCCACCCGTATCGGCCGCGTCGCCCAATTACCGGTGATCGCCGACGCCGACCACGGCTACGGCAACGCCCTCAACGTGATGCGCACCATCGTCGAACTGGAACGCGCCGGCGTCGCCGCCCTGACCATCGAAGACACCCTGCTTCCCGCGCAATTCGGACGCAAATCCACCGACCTGATCACGGTCGCCGAAGGCGTCGGCAAGATCCGCGCAGCGCTGGAAGCCAGGGTCGACACGGAAATGGCGATCATCGCCCGCACCAACGCCGGCATCCTGCCGAACCAGGAAATCATCAGCCGCACCCGCCAGTATCAGGCCGCCGGCGCTGACGGTATCTGCATGGTAGGCGTACAGGATTTCGATCAGCTGGAGCAGATTGCAGAACATCTGACCGTGCCGCTGATGCTGGTGACCTACGGCAACCCGGCACTGCGCGACGACAAACGTCTGGCCGAACTGGGCGTGCGCGTGACCATCGACGGCCATGGCGCGTACTTCGCGGCGATCAAGGCAACCTACGACAGCCTGCGCGAACAGCGGCAGATCTTTACCCAGGCTTCGGACTTGAGCGCGACCGAATTGACGCATACCTATACCCAACCGGAGGAATACATTCTCTGGGCGAAGGAATATATGAGCGTCAAGGAGTGATGTGTTGGCCGGACTGACGCCATCGCTGGCAAGCCAGACTCCCACAGGTTAAGTGGCTGACCACAGATTTGTGGTCACAAGAAAATCCTGTGGGAGCTGGCTTGCCAGCGATGACGTCAGCCGCCACAGCGCTAAATCGGGGTTTTGTAAGCCTCTTCCCGCTGCATCGCCCGCGCCTGAATCACATTCAAAATCGCACACCCTTCGCGCATCAACAGATGCACCGCGCTGGTCACCCGTGTCAGGTCGAAATCGGAAATACCCTTGAGGTTGAGGCTGGACAAGGTGTCCGCCAGATCGCGCACAACCACAAACCGGTGCATCGCACAGGCGGCCATGTCGCTGAGTTCTTTGTGGGTATTGATATAGAGCACCGGGGACTCGGCGTCGTAGGTGTCGATGGGGATGTAGCGAGGCATTACTTGGTCAGTCATCGAGTTCACTCCAGAAGGGTCAGGTCCTGTACTCGACCGGCCAAGATCGTCGCAAAGTTTTCCGCGAATCGAGACTATAAAAGCCGCACCCGCTAGTCGCAATGAGAGTCTCTGTCAGACTTTTCGCTAATTTTTGTACGGAGTTGGAGCCCTGTAGGAGCTGCCGAAGGCTGCGATCCTTTGATTTCCCCCCTGAGGATCAAAAGATCGCAGCCTCGTTTCACTCGACAGCTCCTACAGGACGGGGAGTTATGATGAGTAACGACAAACTCCCGTCACTGCCCCTTGGCCAACTCCATAATCATCCGCGACAACAGATATATCCGCGGCGCCACACTCGCCACCTCCGCATATTCCTCCGGCGTATGAATATTGCCGCCAACAATCCCGAAGCCATCCAGCGTCGGCGTGCCAACCCCGGCCGACAGACTCGCATCCGCCGCGCCACCGCTGCCCTCCTCGGTCAGCTTGCGGCCGATTTCGCCGTAGATCCCTTGCGCCATGGCCATCAAACGATCCGACTCGGCCGTTTGCGGCATCGGCGGCAAGCCGCGCTGCAACGTAGTCTTCACCTCGGTCTCTGGGATCAGCTTGTCCTGCGACACCCGCGCCAGATCCTTCTCGATCCGGTCGAACTCCTCCGGCACCGCCGCGCGCACGTCGGCCTTGGCCGTGGCCTGATCCGGAATCACATTGGTGCGATCGCCAGCCTTGAGCACGGTGAAGTTGATGGTGGTTTTCTTCGCCTCATCACCCAGCTTGCCCAGTTGCAAAATCTGGTGCGCCGCCTCCATCGCCGCGTTGCGCCCCAATTCCGGTGCGACCCCGGCATGCGCCGCTTTGCCCTTGACCTCGACCACCGCCGTCGCGCTGCCCTTGCGCCACACCACCAGGCCATCTGCCGGACGACCCGGTTCCAGATTGAGGGTCACATCGTGCTGTTTCGCGGTTTTCTTGATCAGGTCAGTGGCGACGTCCGAACCGGTTTCTTCGCTGGCGTCGAGCAGGAAGGTGATTTGCGCGTAGTCCTTGAAGTCGAGGTTTTTCAGGATTTTCAGTGCATAGATCCCGGCGACGATGCCGCCCTTGTCGTCCATCACCCCCGGCCCGTAGGCGCGACCGTCCTTGATATGGAATGGCCGCTCGGCCGCCGAACCTTCCTTGAACACTGTGTCCATGTGGGCCATCAGCAGGATTTTCGCCTTGCCGGTGCCCTTGAACGTGGCCAGTACGTGGTTGGTTTTTTCCGGGGTATTGGGTACCCGTTCGATGGTGGCGCCGAGCTTTTCCAGCTCATCAATGACGATCTCGCTGACTTGCTTGAGGCCCGGTTCATAACCGGAGCCTGTATCGATATTAACCAGGCGTTCCAGCAGTTTCAGGGCTTCGGGCTGGTATTGCTCAGCATTGGCGAGGACTTGTTTATGCGGTTCGGCATTGGCGGTAGCGGCCGAGAAAGCGAGCGTCAGGCCGAGGCTGGCGGCCAGCAGGGAGCGGGAAAATGAGAACGTCATGAATCGATCCTTGTTTCGCGTCGGGAGGGACTTGAACCGTACCTGACATTGACGCAAGGCTCTATCCCGGATGCGACACCGATTGAACTGGTTCACACAGGGGATATACGAAGAGTCAGACCGAGTCGAGCATCGGCTGCTTGGGCAGGTTGTCGCAATTGCAGATAACCCGGTTGCGCCCACTGGCCTTGGCCTCGTACAACGCCTGATCCGCGTCATTGAGCCAACGCGTCGCATCGACATGGGCCGGATCGTACTCCGCCAGGCCAATGCTCAAACTGACCTTCAACGCCGGGTTCTGCTCATAACCGAGCGTGGCGAAGCGCTCGCGCAACGCTTCCATGGCCTGGGCGGCATGGAACAGCGGCAACTCAGGGAGAATCACGCAGAACTCATCACCCCCATATCGCCCCGCGATGTCGGTGGCACGCAGGTTCTGCTTGAGCAGTTTGCTCAGTTGCCGCAGCACAATGTCGCCGGCCACGTGGCCGTAGGTGTCGTTGATCGCCTTGAAATGATCGATGTCGATCAACGCAATCGCCGCACCCTGCTTCTGCCGCTTGCAGCGCTGAAAGGCGATTTCCAGTTGATCCTTCCAGGCACCGTGGTTAAGCAGTCCGGTGAGGCTGTCGGTGCGACTCAGCGCGAGCAATTCACGTTTATGCAGCCCCAGCGTGTAAGCCTGGCGAAAGCAGATCCAGCCCAGCGCCAGCGGATAGAGCATCAGCAACGGCAGGCAGGCATACAGTTGCAACGGTGAGGTTTGTGGAATAAACGCCGGGGCAAACACCACCAGCCCTACACCGACCCCGAGCAACTGCGCGGCGGAACCGGCCAGCAGAAAGCGCATGCCGCCGATGGCCACGTTGTTCATCGCCATCATCGATATGGTGGTGGCACTGGGCAGCGGATTGAACTGCATGGCGGCGACCCAGAAGCCGCCGAAAAAGGCGTCAATCAACAGATTTCGGTGTTCGGCGTGATAAGGCACCTTGGCGCGGCGTGCCCATTGGTAGGCGAGGTGCGGCCAGACCAGGCCGTTGGTCAACATCAAGGCCCAAACCCACAGTGGTGGATCGAGCGGGTACATCGCCACGCTCACGCACAGAAGCCCAAGGACCAGGCCGAGGGTTCGCGATGTATACAGCCTCCTGGCCAATGACAGTCCCTTCCCTCCCGTGTTTCTCATAGGGGCCTCGATCACTCGACGGAACTTGCACACCGTCAGACGGACTTGTCTGGAGTCTAACAGGGCAACGTTAAATAGCCATCACTGGCTATCGGGCTCGACGGGCAGTTATCCGCCGCCCACAGTGCAAATATTTGGCTATACATGAAAGGAGCAAAACGGAAAAACAACTATAAGAAGGAGGCCCATGCAGACTTACCAAGTGTTGATCATCGGCAGCGGTTTTGGCGGCCAGTGTGCGGCGATCAACCTGCTCAAGGCCGGTATCGACGATTTTCGTATGCTGGAACGGCGCGACTTCTTCGGCGGCACCTGGTGCCAGAACACTTACCCCGGCGCGGCGGTGGACGTGCCGTCGCCCCTGTATTCGCTGTCATTCGCGCCGTACCGCTGGTCGCAGATGTTTGCCGGGCAAGCAGAACTGCACCGTTACACCGAGCATGTGATCGATCAGTTCGGCCTGCGTGAGCGGGTGGAACTGCAGGCCAATGTCGAGCGCGTCGAGTGGGACGAGGCTGAAAAACGCTGGGCCGTCCACACCGCGACCAAGGGCACGTTCTACGCGCAGTTCATGATCAATGCCACCGGGCCGTTGAGCCAACCGGTGATCCCGCACTTCCCGGGGCAGGAGCGCTTTCAGGGCAAGACTTTTCACACAAACCATTGGGATCACAGCTACGACTACCGCGGTAAACGCGTGGCCATCGTCGGCAGCGGCGCCAGCGCGGCGCAGGTGATCCCGGCGATTGCGCCGAAGATCGAGCATTTGCATGTGTTCCAGCGCACACCGCATTGGGTGTTGCCTCGCGCTGATCGCGTGTTCGGGCCGTTTCAGCGTTGGCTGTTGGGCTTGAAACCGGCCTACACGCTATTGCGCTGGCTGATCTACTGGCAGTTCGAAACTCGGGTCATTGCCTTCAAATACTCGAAACCGGCGATTCACCTGGTGCAGAAGCAGGCATTACGCTTTCTCAAGCGCCAGGTGCCCGATCCGGTACTTCAGCAAAAACTCATCCCGGATTTCACCATCGGCTGCAAACGGGTGCTGGTTTCCAGCACTTACTACCCGGCGCTGACTCGGCCTAACGTCACCTTGCACAGTCGCGAACAAGGCATCGCCTCCATCGACGAAAGCGGGATCAACACTCAGGACGGCCAGCACATTGATGTTGATCTGATCGTCTGGTCGACCGGTTACGACGCCACCGATGGCGTCATTTCCTACCCGGTCAGCGGAAAAAACGCCGTGCAGCTCAGAGAGGTCTGGGCCGAATACCCCCGCGCCTACCTCGGCACCAGCCTGCCGGACTTTCCCAACCTGTTTATCGTCACCGGCCCCAACACTGGCATTGGCCACACATCGGCGCTGTTCATCATCGAATCGCAGATGAACTACATCCTCGACTGCATCCGCACCGTGCAGGCCAGAGGCCTGCGCAGCATTGAAGTACGTCCCGAGGCAGAACGTACCTACACTGAGATGATCCACCGGGAGATGGAGCGCACGGTCTGGAAGTCCGGCGGCTGCCACAGTTGGTACCAGAGCAAGAGCGGTCACGTGATCGCGATGTTTCCCGGCTTCAGTTTCAGCTATTACCGCTTGACCCGGGCGCTGAAACCGGCCGATCACATTCTGTCCTGACTACGTAAAAGGAAGACGTCGATGCTTTTGCTGTTTGTCGCCCTCGCAGTGTTCGTGGCCTGGAGTTGGTTGAGTTACCCGGCGGTCGGCCATTGGCTGTATGACCTGAACATGGCCATCGAGGCCAAGTTGTACAAGCTGCACAAGATCGAAGTACCGATTGCCGAGATGACCGTTTCGACCTGGCAAGGCGGGCCTTATGAAGCACACAGCGCGATCCTGATGCTGCACGGTTACAGCGCCGACAAGAACCTGTGGCTGCGCTTCTCGCGGCATTTCGTGCGCCAGTATCGAGTGATCATTCCGGATCTGGCCGGCCATGGTGAAACCGGCTTCAAGGCCGGCGGCGGCTACGACATTCCGGTGCAGGCCAAGCGCATGATCCAGTTGCTCGACGTCTGCGGCGTGGAGAAAGTCCATGTGATCGGCAACTCCATGGGCGGCTACATTGCGGCGTGGTTGGCGGCGACGTATCCGGACCGGATTGCCTCGGTAGCGCTGATTGATCCGGCCGGCGTCACGGCGCCGGAGGTCAGCGACCTGGAGCGGCATCTGGCGCGTGGGCATAACCCGTTTCTGATCAATTCTCGTGAGGAATTCCAGCAGTTTTATGCCATGACCATGGCTTCGCCGCCGTGGGTGCCGAAGCTGGTACTGGACGCCATCGCCCAGCGCTACGAGCGGCAACGTGATGAACTGGAAGAGATCTTCCGCGATTTCCGCGCCAGCCCGCCGATGGAGCCAAAACTGGCAGAAATCAAATGCCCGGCGCTACTGCTGTGGGGGCGCAAGGATCGGCTGATCGACGTCAGCAGCGTGCCGATCTGGAGCAAAGGCATCGTCAATTTGCAGGTGGATGTGTGGGACGGCGTCGGACATATGCCGATGGTCGAACAGCCGGGTAATACCGCGCGGTTGTACCAGGACTTTCTGGAAAACCAACCATGAAAACCGACACGTCCCCTGTAGGAGCTGCCGAAGGCTGCTCCTACAGGGGATCAGGGGTTGAGATGAATATTCTGTATGACGAACGCCTCGACGGGCCGCTGCCTGATGTGAACAAGGCCCAGTTGCTCAAGGCCTTGCAGCTTGCGATCCCCGACCTCGACATTCTGTGGCGTGAAGACGAACTCAAACCCTACGAATGCGACGGCCTGTCGGCTTACCGCACGACGCCCATGCTGGTTGCCCTGCCCCGTCGCCTCGATCAGGTGCAGACCCTGCTCAAACTCTGCCATCAACAAAACGTCCCAGTGGTCGCCCGTGGCGCCGGCACTGGTTTGTCCGGCGGTGCCTTGCCGCTGGAAAAAGGCTTGCTGCTGGTGATGGCGCGCTTCAACAACATCCTGCACATCGACGCGGATGCGCGCACCGCACGGGTTCAGCCGGGCGTACGCAATCTGGCAATCTCCCAGGCTGCCGCACCGTTCGGGCTGTATTACGCGCCTGATCCGTCGTCGCAGATCGCCTGTTCGATAGGCGGCAATGTCGCCGAAAACGCCGGTGGCGTGCATTGCCTCAAGTACGGTTTGACCGTGCACAACCTGCTCAAAATCGAAGTACTGACCATCGAAGGCGAGCGCCTGACGTTGGGCTCCGACGCCCTCGATTCAGCAGGTTTTGACCTGCTGGCGCTGTTCACCGGTTCCGAAGGTTTGCTGGGGATCATCACCGAAGTCACGGTCAAACTGCTGCCCAAACCCCAGGTCGCCAAGGTGCTGCTGGCCAGTTTCGATTCCGTGGAAAAGGCTGGGCGCGCGGTGGCGGAAATTATTGCGGCAGGGATTATTCCCGGTGGCCTGGAAATGATGGACAACCTCGCCATCCGCGCCGCTGAAGATTTCATTCACGCCGGTTACCCGATCGACGCCGAAGCCATCCTGTTGTGCGAACTCGATGGCGTCGAAGCCGATGTCCATGACGACTGCCAGCGGGTGCGCGCCGTCATGACCGCGGCCGGCGCGACCGAAGTGCGCCAGGCCCGTGACGAAGCCGAACGCGTGCGTTTCTGGGCCGGGCGCAAAAACGCCTTCCCGGCCATCGGCCGATTGTCGCCGGACTACTACTGCATGGACGGCACCATCCCGCGCCGCGAATTGCCCGGCGTGTTGCAAGGCATTGCGCGCCTCGGCGAGGAATACAACTTGCGTGTGGCCAACGTGTTCCATGCCGGCGACGGCAACATGCACCCGCTGATCCTGTTCGACGCCAACCAACCCGGCGAACTGCATCGCGCCGAAGCGCTGGGCGGCAAGATCCTCGAATTGTGCGTGCAGGTTGGCGGCAGCATTACCGGCGAACACGGGGTCGGCCGCGAGAAAATCAATCAGATGTGCGCGCAGTTCAACAGCGACGAACTGAGCCTGTTTCACGCGGTAAAAGCCGCGTTCGACCCGAAGGGCCTGCTCAACCCCGGCAAGAACATCCCGACCCTGCACCGCTGCGCGGAATTCGGCGCGATGCACATTCATGCCGGGCAACTGCCATTCCCCGAACTGGAGCGCTTCTGATGGCCGACTTCGATGCCAGCAGCGCCCTGCTCGATCAGGTCAACGAGGCGCGGGCGAATGCTACGCCACTGAAGATTCAGGGCGGCAACAGCAAGGCGTTTCTCGGGCGCGAAGTGGCCGGTGAAGTGCTGGATACCCGCGCGCATCGCGGCATCGTGCGTTATGACCCGACCGAGTTAGTGATCAGCGTGCGTGCCGGCACGCCGTTGTCCGAGTTGCTCGCCGCGCTGGACGCTGCCGGGCAAATGTTGCCATGCGAGCCGCCCGCGTTCGGCGACGGCGCCACGGTCGGCGGCATGATCGCCACCGGGTTGTCCGGGCCACGGCGGCCATGGTCGGGCTCGGTGCGGGATTTCGTCCTCGGCACCAGGGTGATCACCGGTCTCGGCCAACACCTGCGCTTCGGCGGTGAAGTGATGAAAAACGTCGCCGGTTATGACCTGTCGCGGCTGATGGCCGGCAGTTACGGCTGCCTCGGCGTGCTGACCGAAGTCTCGCTGAAAGTCCTGCCCAAACCCCGTCAGTGCCTGAGCATCCGCCTCGATATCGACTGCACCCGCGCCTTGGCCAACCTTGCCGAATGGGGCCAGCAACCGCTGCCGATCAGCGCCGCATGTCATGACGGCGACAGTCTGTACCTGCGCCTTGAGGGGGGCGAAGGCTCTGTGACGGCGGCGCATCAACGTTTGGGCGGTGAACCGCTGGATTCTGTGTTCTGGCGGGATTTGAACGAACAACGCTTGCCCTTTTTCGACGAAGGCCTGCCGCTTTGGCGTCTGTCGTTGCCGAACAATCTCGGCCCACTGGACTTGCCAGGCGAGCAACTGATCGACTGGGCCGGCGCGCAACGCTGGCTTAAATCCGACAAGCCGCACCTCCATATACTCGCCCAAGAGCTAGGCGGTCACGCCACGTGCTTCACTCACGGCGCCTGCGACTCGCCGTTCCAGCCGCTGGCCTGGACCTTGCTGCGCTATCACCGGCAACTCAAGGCGCAACTCGACCCGCAAGGGCTGTTCAACCCCGGTCGAATGTACGCGGAGTTCTAGCCATGCAAACCACCCTCAGCGAGCAATCCCGACTGCTGCCCCGCGCCGCCGAGGCAGAAAAGATCCTGCGCACCTGCGTGCATTGCGGTTTTTGCAACGCGACGTGTCCAACCTATCAGTTGCTCGGCGATGAACTCGATGGCCCGCGCGGGCGCATCTACCTGATCAAGCAAGTGCTTGAAGGCGCGCCGGCCACCACGCAGACGCAACTGCACCTGGACCGCTGCCTGTCGTGCCGCAACTGCGAAACCACCTGTCCGTCCGGCGTCGATTATCACAACCTGCTCGACATTGGCCGGGCGGTGGTCGATAAAGCGGTACCGCGTCCGGCGGCGCAGCGTTTGTTGCGTGAGGGACTGCGGGCCTTGGCACCGCATCCGGGGTTGTTCAAGGGTTTGCTGCGGATGGGCACGACATTCCGACCGCTATTGCCACAAATGTTTGAAAGCAAACTACCGCAGCATCTGCCGAGTTCGGGGTTGCGCCCGGCGCCTCGGCATGCGCGCCGGGTTTTGCTACTGGAAGGCTGCGTGCAACCGGGTTTGTCACCCAATACCAATGACGCCACGGCACGGGTGCTGGATCGACTCGGGATCAGCGTCACGCCAGTGGCCGAAGCGGGTTGTTGCGGCGCGCTGGACTATCACCTCGATGCCCAGGCCAAAGGCCTCGACCGCGCCCGGCAGAACATCGACGCCTGGTGGCCGCATCTGCAAAACGGCGCCGAAGCTATCGTGCAGACTGCCAGCGGCTGCGGCGCGTTCATCAAGGATTACGGGCATCTGCTGGAAGACGATCCGGCTTACGCCGAGAAGGCGCGGCGGATCAGCGAACTGACCCTCGATCTGGTACAGGTCATCGCACAGGAGCCGCTGGAGCAGGTGTGTGCCGCCAGCGAACGGCGGATCGCCGTGCATTGTCCGTGTACCTTGCAGCACGCGCTGAAACTGGGCGGCGCCGTTGAAGCGGTGCTGACTCGCCTGGGCTTCAACCTGACCCAGGTGCCGGATGGGCATTTGTGCTGCGGTTCGGCGGGCACTTATTCGCTGACCCAACCGGCCATCGCCCGGCAACTGCGCGACAACCGCCTCAATGCTCTGGAAAGCGGCCGCCCCGAGCTGATCGTCACCTCCAACATCGGCTGCCAGAGCCACCTTGCCAGCGCTGGTCGGACACCGGTCAGGCACTGGATCGAACTGGTGGATCAGTCGTTGGCAGAATGAAGTTCGTAGGATTCTTCGTTTGCCCGCGCGGGAGAAGGCTGCGATCTTTTCCTCCATCCATTTCGTGACCGTGGCAGGAATTTTTTTCATGACCGTGCAGCCTTTCGTCAGCCCCGACCTGATCCGCCAACGCTTCTCTAAAGCGATGTCCGACATGTACCGCGAAGAAGTCCCGCTATACGGCGCGCTGATGGAACTGGTGGAGCAGACCAACCGCGACGTGCTTTCACGTCAGCCAGACATCGCCCGGCAACTCGACAGCACCGGCGAAATCGAACGGCTGGACATGGAGCGCCATGGCGCGATCCGTGTTGGCACCGCGACGGAACTGGCCACCCTCGCCCGCCTGTTCGCGGTGATGGGCATGCAACCGGTGGGTTATTACGACCTGACGCCGGCAGGCGTGCCGGTGCATTCCACGGCGTTTCGCGCGGTGCATGAAGACGCGCTGCAAGTCAGCCCGTTTCGGGTGTTTACCTCATTGTTGCGACTGGAGTTGATTGAAGATCCTGAGTTGCGCGCCTTTGCCGATTCGGTGCTGGCCAAGCGTTCGATCTTCACGGCGGCGGCATTGCGCTTGATCGCGCAGGCTGAGACCGCTGGCGGGCTAAACGAAGCCGAAGCACAGGAATTCGTCCTACAAGCGCTGGAAACCTTTCGTTGGCATCACAGCGCCACAGTCACCGCTGCGCAGTACCAGACGTTGAGCGCCCAGCATCGTCTGATCGCGGATGTGGTGGCGTTCAAAGGCCCGCACATCAATCACCTGACACCGCGCACTCTCGACATCGACGTCGTTCAGGAACAGATGCCGGCCCACGGCATCACGCCCAAAGCAGTGATCGAAGGCCCGCCGCGCCGGCAATGCCCGATCCTGCTGCGTCAGACCAGTTTCAAGGCGCTGGACGAGCCGATCGCTTTCACCGATCAACACGAAAGCCGTGGCAGCCACAGCGCGCGCTTCGGCGAAATCGAACAACGCGGCGCGGCGCTGACGCCCAAGGGCCGGGCGCTGTATGACCGCTTATTGAACGCGGCGCGTGATGAATTGGGTGATTTTCCAAATGAAGGCAATGCCGCACGCTACAACGCGCTGATGACTCAACACTTTGGCGAATTTCCTGACAGCATCGAGGGCATGCGCGAACAGGGTCTAGCGTACTTTCGCTACTTCGCCACGGAAAAGGGTTTGGCGGCGGACAGTCTCAATGAGGCCTCGCTGGAAGACTTGTTACGTGACGGCTATGTGAAAGCGGAGCCATTGGTATACGAAGATTTCCTGCCGGTCAGTGCGGCGGGGATTTTTCAGTCCAACCTTGGCGATGCGGCGCAGGCTCACTATGGCGAGCATTCCAATCGACAGGCGTTTGAACAGGCACTGGGGCGTTCGACCATTGATGAGCTGGGGTTGTATGCCGAGACGCAGCGGCGTTCGATTGAAGAGTGTCTGGTGCTGCTTTCGCGCTGATAGATCAGTATCCGGTGCTTCAGCTTCCGATGATTGGCGTGCTCCAATGGTACCGACCGCCAAGACAACAACTACCCGCGCCGTTTCATCGACTGCGAGCACGGAAACACTCGTTTGACAAAGAACTTTAAAGACTAAAAAGCAGTGGTTGCAACATCGAGATCGAGACGCTTTAGCTGACCAGGTACCCATGAATAAACATCAGATCAAGCTTGCAAATGGCTGGACCGCCACCTTTGAAAACAAGGGTGAGTTCCGCATGGGGGCGGAAGGTTGGAGTTTGCTCCTGCAAGGGACGGAAAACATGACCATCCGATATTTTGCAGATCAGATCATTCTGGTAAACGATGAGGACGGCACCCAGGCCAATTCGTGCATCCTACTATCAAGCGATGGTGTTTACGGTTACTTGAGAACAGGAATGGATAGCTGTTGGGTGATCGATTTTGCGCGTTGCATGATCGCCCCGCACCGAGCAAGCATCTATCACTACCATGATGCTTACGACGAGAGCATTTCGATTTACGAACAGCCAGCCTTCAAACGTGAGCGGCAATACATCAGTGTTGTTGGAAAGTACATTTATCTGACCTTCCCGCTGACCCGCGATGAGGACTTTCCCAAGGTATGGGATGAGTATCTGTCGATACGCAGACGCCAGTTGGACGAGTTGTATTTCAGAAACTGATCAAATCAGGCGCGCAGGATCATCAAATAGTATCCGCGCGCTATCCGATCAACTCCTCCGGCACCACATATTTGACTACCACACGATTGCGATAGAGCCGCTCGCGCGTCACCAACTCTCCCACCTGCCCCTTTTCCCTCACTTCCCGCCAGATTTCATTCTCGCGAAACACACGGCCCGACTCCCGCACAAACCGATGCCCTTCCTGAAACACGTGATACCGATACGCCCGCACCTGGTCACACAACAACTCCCCCTCCAACTGCGTCTCCCCCACTTTCAATTTCAACTGAAAGCTGCGATCTGTTGGGTTATGCAGCACCAGATCAACGTAGTTATAAAAAATCGCCGCCCCGGAGCCAAACGGCAGCACTCGACCCTCATCCGGGAACGGATCAAAGCTGTGATTGGAGCGTTCAACCACGACCAGCGGCGAGTGAATGGCCATACAGTGAATGAGGTTGCTCAGTTGGCATATCCCGCCACCCACCCCGGTTCGTGCTTCGCCGAACGACAGTTCAATGCCTTCAACGTAGCCGCGCTCCAAAGTCGGACGGCCGACGAGGCGGCAGAAGGAGAAGTATTCGCCAGGCCCAATGACGACGCCGTCGATGGCGGCAACGGCGAGCTTCAGGTTGATGACTTTGTTGTGTTGCAGGGCGAGGTCGGAGTCGCCGAGTTTGCGGATCAGTTTTGAGGTGTGTTTGAGGTAGCGAAATGGCAGCCGTTCGGCCAAAGCAACAGGTCGTGCGTAGCGTTTGCCGGAGCAGTGCCAGGCGATTTGGCGGAACAGTCTTTTTTGCCACACGCGCAGCCAGTACAGGGCCGGGTGATAGAGGGAGAGTGGTTTTTTCATCCGTAACGCAACGGCGCTCGCCGTTTCTTCCTTGAAGCGTAAATGGGCGCGCAGTTTAGCGTGTAACCCGCGCGATTCTGGAAATTAAGCTTCGCCTAAGGTTGCCTCGTTACCCTCCCGGCTCATGAACCCTGTCGCCATTGAATCGCGGATGAGTCTTTCTGTTATGAGTGCGTTTGATCTGCCAACCCAACCACAGCCGAACTTCAGTCTCGTTTTGGTCAATTACAAAACCCCGGACATCACCAGGATGTGCCTGGAGTTATTGCACCAGCACGTCGTTGAACAGCGAATTCCGGTGTGGGTGGTGGACAACGATTCGGCAGATGAAAGTCTGGATTACTTGCGTTCGCTTGACTGGATCAATCTGATTGAGCGCCCTTCGCCGTGCAAAGAAGCCGGCCATATTGCCCATGGCAAGGCACTGGATCTGGCGCTGGAAAAAGTTGAGACCGATTACCTTTTCTTGCTGCACACCGACACTTTTGTCTACGACAAAGAAGTGTTTTCGATGATGATGCGTGAGTGTACGAAAAGTGCGGATATGGCGGCAGTCGGTTGTGTCGAGCAAATCAATCGGGGGGTTGTGCGGGATACCTGGCGTTTAACTTCACGCTTTTGCAAGCATTATGCTCGCCAATTAAAAGTCCGCTTGGGTTTGAAATCCAAACCGCCAAGACCTTATAAAGAAACGCATCTGAAAAGTTTCTGCACCTTGTGGAATGCTCGATTGATGAAGTCGCTGGGCCTGCACTTTTGCATGGATGATCGGGTGCCGGGTTACACGTTGCAGGATCGGATGGCGGGTCTGGGCTATGGCATCAGGTTCCTGTCGCCACGCAAGATTTTCCGCTATCTCGATCACATCCAGGCAGGAACGGTCGCAGCGGCTGGCACCTACGGGGAAAATCACCGGCGGACGAAAATGTATCAGGCAACGATCAAGCGCTTCCAGGGACAGCGAACCAAAACTGCCACGCACGCATGAAAATATTCAGGGCAAAAAAAAGGACGACTTTAAAGTCGCCCTTTCTGTTAACTGAAATTGTATACATCCGCTCCTGAAGAGGTGTTCGCCCAGTGTAATGGCCTGGCAATCCATGCACCGGTAAAGAGCCCTGACACTGGGCGAACGGGAGGGATTTTAATAGAAGTTGGCGGATATGTCGTCATCGACGCACATGAAATTTATATACAAAAAAGTTAATAGATATTTATCGACGAATTCCTTCGGAAACTTCCCAGCACATCCAAGGGCAAACTTAATATGATTGTTCTCATACAAAATCCTGTACAAGAACAATCATTCTGTAGAGTTAAAGCTCAACTTTCGTGTTGACTGGTCACTTTTAAGATATCGGTGTAAGTGACAAAAACGCTCTGCCCCACTTTCAAATCTTTCAGCTTGGCTTGGTTTTCAGGCGATTTGACGTCGAGGGTTTTCGACTGACCCGCCGGATTTTTCAGGGTCACCTGATTGTTCTTTAAATCAATTTTGGTGATTTCCAACTGCACCCGAATCTGGCGATAAGCTTCGCCGCCGGGATTATCGCTGCCGGGAGCGTTACGCACTTCGCCGGAACGCTCGACGGTGCCAGGCAGACCTTTATCCACATCGGTGTCCAGATAGGCCGCGACGGATCGCTGCACTTGGACCTTGACCAGATCGCCGACCTTCAGATTGGCGAGGTTTTTCGCTTTTTCGCTGAGTTGAACGTGAACCTGACGACCTTCGGCGCCTTCCAAAACGACCTGATGGTTCGCCGCATCAACGGAGACCACTTTGGTGGTGACCTGATCGGCCTCGATGGTGGCGGACAGTGGTATCTCGGCGGCAAACGCGCCGAGGCTGGTGGCGGACAGAAGGGTTGCAAGGGTGATCGACTTGGCCAGTGCATGGAGTTTCATTAGCGTACTTTCCCTGTAGTGAGTGGCAGCACCCGGCGCCAGACTCGTCTCAGGCGCCGGATGTGTCACTGAGCATAGACGCTGTTCAGGGCTTGGCCTTGGTGTGTGGTGCGGCGGTTTCTTGCGCGGTGTATTCGCCACTGGCAGTGCCTTTGCCGCTTTCCTCGCGTTTCTTCGGATCGGTGGGCCGCAATGCATCGTTGTCGCGCTCGGTTTCCCCCGCTGGCCGGGGTTCGTCGGGGTGTTCGTTGTCGGATGTCGGTTTCATCGGGGTGGTCCTCAGGCTTCGGGGCCGTCCATTTCGCGGGCGACGTTTATGGCGGGCGAGTCATTTTGTAGAGGTTGAGAGATCAAGTGGAGTTCAACTCAATCCATGCACTCCCTCAGTAACCGGTCATTTCCAGATAGCCCTGCCCGCCATGACTGCCGTTGACGCGCACCGGGCCTTCCCAGTAGGGAATGCGCAGGTTCATCCACGCATTGGGGTTGAGCGCCGAGAGGCTGATGTCGAGGTTTTTTTCCGGAATGCTGATCGACCAGCGCACCGGCATCGAGCGCCCAGCGACGTTGGCGCTGCCTTGCGGCGTGAGTTTGATCTGATCGCTGCGCAGGGTTTGCGTCTGGCCGTCGGCCCTGATCCAGGTGCCGGTCAGGTAAGGCGCACCGTCCTTCTGGCGCATGCGATAGAGCATCAGGTGTTCGCCGTTGTCCAGGTGCAGGGAGAACCAGTCCCAGCCGGTCTGGTTGGCGGTCAGCGGTTGGCTGCTCCACTCGCGGTCAAGCCAGGCCGGGCCGCTGACGGTGTAGGTGTGGCCATCGATCTGCAAGGTGCCGCTGGCCTGGAAAAACGGTTGGCTGTAGTAATACGACGCCTGCCCTTCCTCCGATTTCTGACTGAATCCTCTATCACCCTGCAGCACCAGCGGACGGCTGGAGGTAAGGTGAAGTTGGTAGGCGAAGGATTTATCGCGAGCACTCAGTTGCAGGTCAGTCAAAGGATCCTGCGCCTGACTGGCGAACATCCAATCGTCGATCCACGCCTCGAACGGCACCAAACGCACGCCAGCCTGACCGACGCCACCACGGGCATAGCGTTCGGCAGCGTGATGCACCGAGCTGGAAGTCACCGCCGCATGCCCCAGCCAGATCGTTTGATTGCCCCACCCTGTATGCTCCGGCACGGGTTTCAATGCACTGCGAAACAACGTCCATTGCACGCCAAATTCATTGCCCTGCTGATCCTTGAGATTGGCGGTGACGTACCACCACTCGATGCGAAAACCGTCGTGGGCACCATGATCCGCCGGGAAGCTGAACACCCGTCCCGGCACCACCGGCGTAAAAGCCTGCGCCTGATCGCCCATCCCGGCAAAACCCTTCTGCTCAGGCGCTGACTGATCGCAGCCAGCGAGCAACAGCACAAGCATCAGCACAACGAGATTAATCCTCATGGGCAAACGTCCTCAGCAGATCCGCCGGTTGCGTGCGGTACAGCGAATACAGCGGCCACGCCGACGCCAGCAAGGTTGCCAGTAATGCCAATCCCATCAACTGCACCAATTGCCATGGGAACACCCGCAACGGCAACCGCCAGCCAAACGCCTGCACATTAATGACCGCATCCAGACACCATGCCAGCGCGATGCCCAACGGCAGCGCCAACACCAGCGTCAGCACTGCCAGCAGCCAGGTCTGGCCAAGGTTGAGCAGCATCAACTGACGTCGCGTCACGCCCAATGCCCACAGTGGTGCGAGTTGGCCGAGACGGCTCTGGCTCTGGGTCAGCAGGCTGATGAACAACGCCACGCCCGCGACCGCCAATGTCAGGCTATTTAATGCGGCGGTGGCGGCGAAGGTGCGTTCGAATACCTGAACCGACCAGCCCTTGAGCCGCGCCTGATCGACGATTCGACTGTCATCCAGTTGGAAGCGTGCCTGCAACGCGCTCACGAATGCCGGAATGTTTTGCGCATCGATGCGCAGATTGAACCGGTTTGGCGTCAGTTGTGGCCAGCCGCGCAGCAGGTGATTGATGTTGACCAGCAAATGGCCCTTGGGATTGCCGTAATCGGCGTAGATGCCGACGATGCGCGGCGACCAGGCGCCATTCGGTGAAGGAATCGTCAGGCGATCACCCGCGCGTACTTTCAGGCGTCGCGCAAGTTGCTCGCTGAGCATCACCGCATCGTCCGTTGCCAGATGCGCCCACGGATCACTGCCACTGGCGTCGAGCAACGGCCAGTGCTGACGATAATAAGCATGGTCGATCACCCCGTACACGTCCGCCGGCCAGCCTTGCAACGTTACCGACACCTGCCAGTTGGGCAGTATCGCCGTGACCTGCGGCTGTTGTTTAAGCCAGTTGTACATTTCGCGGGCCTGAGCCGGGTTGGTCGGGTTGATGTACAGCTCGGCGCTCAGACGTTGTTCGAGCCAGTCGTTGAAGGTCTGACGAAAACCGGCGGTCATGCTGCCGGCGCCGATATTGGCAGCGAGCGCCAGGAGCAAAGCCATCAACGCCAGACTCAATGCCGGAAGTTGCTGCCGGCAGTCGGCGAGAAACCACTGGCCGAGCACTGAGCGACTGCGTCCGAGCAACGGACTCAATATCGCACTCAGCAACACTGGCAAGGCCAACGCGGCACCGAGCAACAACCCCGCCATCAATACAAAACCGCTGGCCAGGCTGTCGCCCCAGATCAACGCCACCAGCGCAATCACGCCCAACACCAGGGCCAGCCAACCCTGGCGACGCAGCCAACGCGCATATTGCTGGTGCCAGGCTTGCGGATCGGCCACCGCCAACAGCGGCAAACGCGCCGCCCGCAACAGGCTGTTGGCCCCAGCCAGCAAAGCGCCGAGCAGACTCAAACCAATCCCGCTTAACCACCACCAGGGACTCAAGCGCAACTGCCCCGCCACTTCCGCGCCGTATAAACCGCGCAGGCTGGCGGCAACATCCGGCAGCAACACGCTAGCCAACCAATAACCGCTGACTACGCCAAACACGCCGCCGATCAGCGCCAGCACACCCAGCTCAACCACCAGACAGCCAATCAACATCCGCGCACTGACTCCACAGGCACGCAGCGTGCGCAGCAAGCCGCGCCGTTGTTCCAGCGCAAGGCCAATGGCCGCGTGGACGATGAATAAACCGACCAGGAACGAGAGGAATCCCAAGGCATCAAGGTTGAGATGAAAGCTCTCGGTCAGTCGCGCCAGATTGTTTTCCTCGCCACTGCTCTTGAGCTGCAATTGCCCTTCAAACGTGGCCGGTAACTCGCCGTGGAAATCCTTCGGCAGTAACAGCCGTGACAGTTGTCCGGGTTGTTCGAGCAAGGTTTGCGCGACGCCGATATCCACCAGCAACACGCCGGGCGCCATGTCCTTTTGCGCGCGCAGCGGCGGCAACGTCTGGCCACCAATCGTTTGCGGCGTCGCGCCTTCGCGCAGGTTCAAGGCCTGCAAGGTTTCCGGGGAAATCCACGTGCTGCCCGGTGGCGTGAAGAACTCGACAATGCGTTCGATCGGCATCGCCTCCCCGGCCACCGCAGAATCGGCCGGCAGTGACACCGGCTCAATGCCCATCACCTGCAGACGCTGATTGTCGTGCCCCTTGAGGCTCAAGCGGCCCTGCAACAGCGGCGACACCGGCCAGCCCTGACGACGCAGATCGATGAACCATTGTTGCGGGAACGTCGCATCGTTTGGCGTGCTCAGGCTGGCCTGCGGTTCGCCGCCGATCAATTGACTGGCACGGGCGTAGCTGTCGCGGGCCTGACTGTTCAGCGCCTCGACGCCGGTCAGCAGACTTGTCGCCAGCCACAACCCGGTCAGCACGCTGAAAAACTGCACAGGATGCCGGCGCCAATGGCTGAGCAGCGCGCGCAGGGTTTGCCGGAAAACGATCACGTCAGCCGCCCGTTGGAGAGCACTACACGCTGCGCCAATCGCGCCGCCACTCGTGGGCTGTGAGTGACCATCAACAAGGTCGTCGGCGTGTCGTCGAGCAACTCCAGCAACAGGCGCAGCACTTCATCACTGGTGGCTTCATCGAGACTGCCGGTGGGTTCGTCGGCCAACAGCAGTTTCGGCTGCGAGGCCAGCGCCCGGCCCAGCGCGACCCGTTGCTGCTGACCGCCGGACAATTGCTCGGGATAGCGCTTGAGCAAATCGCCCAACCCCAGACGCTGCACCAGATGTGCTTGCCAGCGCGGTTCATGGCGCCCGGCCAGGCGCGCCTGAAACGCCAGATTGTCCTCGACGCGCAAGCTGCCGATCAGGTTGAACTGCTGGAACACCAGACCGATTTCCGTGCGTCGCCAGTTGGCCAGTTGCGCTTCGTTCATGCTTTCGAGGCGATGTTCACCACTGCGAATGCTGCCGCTGTCGACCTTGTCGAGGCCGGCCACCAGGTGCAGCAGGGTGCTTTTGCCACTGCCGGACTCGCCCATCAGCGCCAGACTACTGCCGGGTTCGAGCGTCAGGTCGACGCCTTGCAGCACCGGTAGCGGGCCTTGGGGGGTGAGGTAACTTTTGCAGACGTTTTCAATCTGGAGCATGCCGCCACCTGATGGGTCAGTGTGGGGCAAGGATAGCGGATGCCGGTGACAGACCAGAATCCAAGGCTCAAGCAAGATCAAAAGATCGCAGCCTTCGGCAGCTCCTACATTGAAAAGCGGCCTCCTGCAGGAGCTGCCGAAGGCTGCGATCTTTTAGGGCTGCCCCGCCGCCACACTGGTCGGCGCCTGCACCGGGGTCACAATGCTGCCCAGATCAATATGCTTCCACTCAGGCTTGGCGCCCAGCCGCGCATTGAACCGATAGTTGAAGGTGAACTCATCCGCCGTCGGCACCGTCAGCGGCTTGCCGTACATCGCTTCGATCCCCGCCAGGTCGTAACCCATCAACTGCAACAGGGTCGGGAAGATGTTGTAGTGACTGGAGCGATCCTTGTTCGCCGCCAGTTGCGCCGACCAATCCAGCGTCTTCAGATTGCTACCGGAAATCACCACCAATGGCACCAACCCCTCCTCCTCCACCGGATCGCCACCGCAATGAGTGTTCAGCCCCGGGTTGCCGCGCTCATGCAGATCCTGGCCGTGATCAGAGGTGTAGATCAGCAACGCATTGTTCAGATTGGCCTGGGCAAACACCTGAGCAAAGAACTCGCCGACGTTCCATAAAACAGTGTTCTTGTAGGCGTTGCGGTAGAGCATCCAGTCATCCGGCTGACCGTTGAAACCGTTGCGCTCGCCAGTGTCGGCCACTTCAGTGAACTGCCCACGCGGCAAAGTCGGGCGGTAGGCCATGAAGGCATCCGGGTACTTGTCGTGCACCGGAAAATGCGCGCCGACCTTGTTCATCAGGATCAGCTCGGACTTATCGTCGTTGAGCAGTTCGATCAGCTTCGCCGCTGCGGCCATGTCGCGGTCGCGCACGCTGGTCTGGTCGAATTGCACAAACTCGTCGATGTGCTTTTTCTCGGTATCGTTCATCAGGTTCTGCAGGTTGCCGGCTGTGCGCTGGGCGTCGATGTATACGGTGCGCAGCCCGGCATTTTTTGCGTACTGCCAGATTGACGGCAACGTGCTGTTGATGCGCACGTAGTCGGCGCGGGTGCCGCCGTAACGCAGGGTAATGTTGGTGTCGGCGCTGCAATTGGCAATGGACGCGGCGTAACCGTAATTGAAGATGTCGACGCCGGCATGCGGTTGTTTGAGGTTGCTGTGCACGCCGAACGGCGCGTTGATGTCCAGGTAATTGCCGGAAATGCTTTCGTCGATGATCAGCACGATGTCATGGCCGACCGCTTGCGCGTTGCGCGTCAGCGTTACCGGCTCACGCGGGCCGACGGTGTTGTGTAGCGCTTCATAGGCAAAAAGGTTCAGATAGGCCAGCGGCGTGTACATGATCGGCAAACCACGGGCGCCCTCGCCCGCACGCAAAAACAGCACGGCACTGAGCAGCAGCACGCCACAGATCGGTGCCGCAACGCGCAATGCATTCGGCACCCTCAGTGAATGCCGTGGTTTCAGACCGATGCCAAACAACAGCAACAAGCCACTGAATGCGCCGTGGATGATCGCGTCTCGGTACTGGTACGCCGCCTCCTGTATGAACCCGCCGGAATACACCAGCGAGACGAAGCTGCTGTAGTTCAGGTAATCCGCCGTGACCCGGGTATAAACATCAAAGAACACCGCCGAGACAAACATCGTCAATGCGAACAAATGTCGAACGAGAGTTTGCCTTATATAGGCAGTTAGATATAACGCCAAAGTAAGCGTCAAAAACATCGCGCCAAAAAGAAGCACAGTGAAACCCAAGCCGATAGCATTTAACCGCTCTATGTAATATTCGGAATAAAGCAGCAAATAAACAATTAACAGCAGTTCTTTGGCGTATCTGAACATGGCGATACCGCTCGTGCAAAACGGCAGAAAGTCAAAGGTTTGTCGGTCAGAACCTGACACTAGCACCCGGCCATAAAAGCGCAAGAATTGACTGTTTTTTCTAGAAAGCGTCAAAAAAAAGATGACTCAAATCTGACACACTGGAAACGCTACAAGCCTTAAGACTAGCGGCTTACGACCATCCATCGCTTATTTTAAATCTGAACAAATCTGCAAAAAATCAACAAATCCAATCGCAGCAATGACTTGATGGCTAATCGCCAAAAAACGCTCAAGTGTTATACAGGTGCAACATGTCATTTTGCTGACACGCTTTTCAAACCCTGCGCTATACCCCTTTTACAGTCTTCTTCCGAACTTCTTCTTTTCGCTCTATCGAGGGTGCGCAGATGGACGTGAGCGTATTTGGCACGGGCTATGTTGGACTTATTCAAGCCGCCGCACTTGCAGATGTAGGGCATCGGGTTTTATGTGTTGATATTGACCCGAACAAGATTAAACAACTGCAACAAGCCGTGCCGCCTATTAGTGAACCAGGACTTTCCAGCACCCTTGAAGAAAACATCAAGGCCGGGCGTCTGCTGTTCAGCACCCAGGCCAGCGACGCGGTCGAGCATGCCGAATTGATCTTCATCGCCGTCGGCACTCCGGCCGATGAGGACGGTTCCGCCGACCTCAGCCACGTACTCAACGTCGCCCGGCAAATTGCTTCGCACATGGAGGCCGATCGCACGCTGATCATCAAATCCACGGTGCCGGTCGGCACGGCGGATCAGGTGTTGGCCGCCGCCAACAGCGAACTGCTGCGCCGCGGCAAAATCGATTTGCAGGTACGCGTGGTGTCCAACCCCGAGTTCCTCAAGGAAGGCAGCGCCCTCGCCGACTGCATGCGCCCGGACCGGATCATCGTCGGCACCCGTGACGAAGAAGCCCGCGAGCAGATGAGCGAGCTGTACGCACCGTTCTGCCGCAATCGCGAAAAACTGATGTTCATGGACAATCGCAGCGCCGAGCTGACCAAGTACGCAGCCAACGCGATGCTCGCCACCCGCATCAGCTTCATGAACGAACTGGCCAACCTCACCGAACTGCTTGGGGCCGACATCGAAGCGGTGCGCAAAGGCATCGGCTCCGACCCGCGCATCGGTTATCACTTCATCTATCCGGGCTGCGGCTTCGGTGGCTCGTGCTTTCCCAAGGACTTGCGCGCCCTGCTCCACACCGCCGAACACAACGGCATGCCGCTGAAACTGCTGCGCAGCGTCACCGACGTCAACGATCTGCAGCGGCACATTCTCTTCAGCAAATTGAAAGCGCAGTTCCCCCAAGGCCTGGCCGGCAAGTCCATCGCCATCTGGGGTCTGGCGTTCAAACCAAACACCGATGACATGCGTGAAGCGCCCAGCCGCTACCTGATGGATGCATTGTGGGCCGAAGGCGCCAGTGTGCAGGCCTACGACCCGGAAGCGATGTCCGAATGCCGGCGCCTCTACGGTTACCGCAACGACCTGCACCTGTGCGCCACCCGCGACGACACCCTGGAAGATGCTGATGCCCTGGTGATCTGCACCGAGTGGAAAAACTTTCGTGTGGTGGATTTCGAGCTGCTGGCCGAAAAACTTCGCTCAAAAGTCATCGTCGATGGCCGCAACCTCTACAACCCGGAACAAGTAGCCGCCGCCGGCCTGCACTACAGCGGCATCGGCCTGCGCCACATCGCCCCCGAAGGCGCACGGCCATGAAGATTCTGGTCACCGGCGCGGCCGGCTTCATCGGTGCCCATTGCGTCCTTCGGTTGATGCGCGACGGGCACGCGGTGGTCGGTCTGGACAATTTCAACGCCTACTACGACCCACAGCTCAAGCACGACCGCGTGCAATGGGTGCGCGAGCAGGTCGGCGATTTCCAGCTCGCTACGGTAGACCTGGCCGATGCGTCGGCCATCGACGCGCTGTTTGTCCGTGAACGTCCGCAAGTGGTGATCCACCTCGCCGCGCAGGCCGGTGTGCGTTATTCGCTGGAAAATCCGCGGGCGTATCTGGACAGCAACCTCAACGGTTTCCTGAACATTCTTGAAAGCTGCCGGCATCACCCGGTCGAGCACCTGATCTACGCCTCCTCAAGCTCGGTGTATGGCGCCAATCAGCGCACGCCGTATTCGGTGAAGGACGGGGTCAATCATCCGTTGTCGCTATACGCCGCGACCAAGAAAGCCAACGAGTTGATGGCGCACAGCTACAGCCATCTGTTCGGCATCCCTTGCACCGGCCTGCGCTTTTTCACCGTGTACGGACCATGGGGGCGGCCGGACATGTCGCCGATCCAGTTCGCCCGGGCAATCAGCGAGGGCGAGCCGCTGAAGCTATTCAACTACGGCGAGCACCAACGCGATTTCACCTACATCGACGACATCATCGAGAGCATCGCCCGTCTCATCGATCAGCCACCGCTGCCCCAGCCCGAATGGGATCGCGAGCAGCCCGACCCGGCCAGCAGCATGGCGCCTTGGCGGCTGTTCAACATCGGCGGGCAACACCCGGTGGAGCTGAAAACCTACTTGGCCCTGATGGAAAAACACCTCGGCCAGAAAGCCATTGTCGAGCTGCTGCCGCTGCAACCGGGCGACGTGCTCAACACCTGCGCCGAGGCCAGTGATCTGGCCCAGGCCACCGGGTTCCAGCCCCGGATAGAGCTGGATGAAGGACTGGAGCGGTTCATCGCCTGGTTTCGCGACTACTACCCCACTGCCTATCGCCCACGCGCCGCTCGCGGCTGAATTTATGTGGAGGACTCCATGACTGGACATGAAAAAGGTGTGCCGATCCAAGAGATGCGTCGTGACAAGCGCGTCGATCCCGAGCACCGAATGCGCCTCGATGCGGCGATTCATCGCCAGGGTCGCGGCTGGTTCACGGGGCGCGACGGCGGTCGTCCATGGCAACTGTCGCGTACCAATCGGGTGGTCGCCTGTTTCGGCGCGCTGCTGATTCTGCTGCTGATTTCCCCTGTGTTGCTGGGCCTGGGCCTGGCCATCAAGTTCACCAGCCCGGGGCCGGTGATGTTCGTGCAGAAACGCACCGGCTACCGCGGTCGCAAATTCGGCATGTACAAATTTCGCACCATGGTCAGCAACGCCGAAGAATTGAAAGAGTCGCTGCGTCACCTCAACAAGCACGGGGCCGACGCCATCGACTTCAAGATCGACAAGGACCCACGCGTCACCGGCATTGGCAGTTTCATGCGGCGCACCAGCCTCGACGAACTGCCCAATCTGATCAACGTGGTGACCGGTGACATGCGCCTGGTCGGCCCCCGCCCGACCTCGTTCAACGCTTACCGCTACAAGGACAATCACCTCGCACGTCTGGCTATCTACCCCGGCATGACCGGCCTGTGGCAGATCTCCGGACGCAGCAACATCGACTTCGACCAGCGCGTTGAGTTGGACCTCAGCTATATCGCCGAGCAAAGCCTTTTGCTTGATCTGAAGATCCTGTTGAAAACCCCCTTCAAAGTATTCAGCGGCCACGGAGCAAGCTAATGGACGGTTCAACCAACAAAAGTCTGAGCATCGCCAATCCCAGCGAATCGAACCTGACCTCGACCGTGCTGGATCTTGATCTGCGGATCCTGTTCCTGACCGCCGCCAATCCCGGCGCCGGCACCACCACCAGCGCTTTGGCGCTGGCCAGCCAACTGGCGCAGATGAGCAGCGGCCAGGTGCTGCTGGTCGACGCCAGCCAATCGGCGAGCAATCTCACCCAGCAGTTGAACCTGAGCAAGGAGCGTGGTCTGCGCGACTTGCTGTTCAACCCGCATAACCCGCCGCTGTTGCAGGACTGCGTGGTGCAGGTGTCGAGCCTGCCGTTTCACGTACTGCCCAACGGCCGGCCGATCCGCACCCTGGAACACCTGACCGCCGAGCGTCTGAGCCCGCTGCTCGATCAGTTGGGCAGCCAGTACCGCTTCGTGGTGATCGATGGCGACGCGGTGTATTCCGACGCCGACACGCTGGTCATCAGCACTCAGGTCGATGGCGTGGTGCTTGTCGTACGCGCCGAAGACACTCGCTGGGAAGTCGCCCAGGCCGCCGTGCAACGCCTGACCCAGGCCGGGGCAAAAGTGGTCGGTAGCGTGTTCAACCGGCGCAAGTACTACATGCCCAAATGGCTTTACAAAAACCTGTAAGCGAACGCAAAGGATGACGCCATGAACGCCAGAATGCTTGTCCTGCTGTTGCTGCCGCTTGCAGGCTGCTCCAGCAATACCGACACCCGCAACATGCCGGTGAATATCCTCACCGCCACGCCGGCCAATGCACAGGCCACCGACATGCCGAGGGTCGAGCAGACCCTGCGCCCGAAAGACGTGCTGGATGTGATTTTCCACATCAGTACCAGCGGCTCGGACGCTTATCGCGTCCAGTCGGGTGACCAGATCGGCCTGAACTTCACCGCCGCCAGTCAGCTCAACGGCACGCAACTGGTGCTGCCTGACGGCACTATCGAACTGCCGGGCGCCAACACCTCGGTGAAAATCGCCGGGTTGACCAGCGACGAAGCCCGGCAGGAAATCCAGCGCGCCTATCAACGCAAGCAGCTGTTCCAGCCCAACCGCAATCAGCTCACGGTGCAGATTCTGAGCCCGCTGAGCAACGAGCAAAACCTCAAAAGCGCGCTGAACCACCCGGCCACCGGCATGAGCCGCGAAATCACCGTCGGCACCGATGGTTATGCGAGTTTTCCGGAAATCGGCGCTGTGCCGCTGCAAGGCATGACCATCAATCAACTGGAAACCTTCCTCAACCAGAAGTACGCGCAATTGCCGGGGCGGATGACCGTGGATGTGCTGCTCAAATCCACCGCGGGCAATGAGATCTACGTGCTCGGCGAAGTCGCTCAGCCGGGCTCGTACCCGATCCGCCGGCCGGTGTCGGTGCTTGAGGCGCTGACCCTGGCGCGCGGTACCAATGTCAAGGCGCGTCTCGATTCGGTGGTGATCATGCGGCGCAATGGCAATCAGGTTCAGGCAGTGAATTACGACGTCGAGAAAGCGTTGTCGGGTGAGGCACCACAAATCGCCTACCTGCAACCGGACGACATGCTCTACGTGCCGAAAACCAAGCTTGCCAGCGCCGGCGAACTCGCCAGGCAACTGGCCGACGTGGTGCTGTTCCAGGGCGTGGGGTTCAGCTTCGGCTACCGCGTCGACAACAAAGGCAGTGACAACTGACTCTCAGGTGAACGACATGAACCCAAAAGAAAATTACCTGCATGAGTTCTTCAGGATTTTCTTCGCCAACAAGCAACTGGTGAAGCGCATCTTCCTGATCTTTGCAGTGATCGCGCTGTTGCTGCCGCTGTTGCTCAAACAGAGCTTCGATATCACCGCGCAGGTGATCGTGCAGTCGAAAAAACTTTCCCAGGGCGATGCGACCACATCGCTGACCCAGGACAACGCCACCTTCATTCCGCCATCGCTGGCAGACATGGAAACCGAAAGCAATATCCTCCGTTCGCCGGCGCTGATTCGCCAGACCATCAGCGAACTGCGCGACCAGGGTCAGTACAACCCTCCCCCGGGGATGCTCAGCAAGCTGGCCGGCGAACCGTTCAAGCGTTACGTCAGCACGCCGCTGCGCGAATATGTGATCAATCCGCTGCGTGATGCAATGGGCATGGAAACCGATCCGGTGCGCGACACGGCACTGGATGGCTTGACCCAGGACGCCATCGACAATCTGAAGATCGAAACCCTGCCGGGTTCCAATGTCATCTCGATCGTCTACAGCTTCCCTGATCCTGCCCAGGGCACGACGTTCGTTGCCACGCTGCTGCGAAACTATCTGGTCGATCGTCAGGCGCTGCAATCGATCGAGCTGCCGCAATCGTTCTACGAGACCAAAAAGCATCAGTATCAGGTCCGCCTCGATGGTCTGGAAGGCGCACGGCTGAGCCTGCTGGAAAGCGTCGGTTCGTCTGATCCGAAAGAGGAAATCACCTTTCGCCTCAACGCGATCAACACCGAAGAGCAGGCACTCAACCTGTATCGCGATCGCTTGCTGCAAAGCCAGCGCTGGCTCGATTACCTGAAAACCAGCCTGGCCACCGCCAACACCAACAAACTCAATGACTACACCTTTCCGTTCACCTTTACGACGACGGTGGACAACATCGCGTTCGAGGATCGCGAGATTCGGCAGATGGGCGAGCAACTGACCACTCAGGTCAGTCGCTATATGAACGACCTCGCGATATTTCAGCCCAGTAGCGAACCGATGTTGCTGGCCCGCGAGCAAATTGCCCGCACACGCCAGCAGTTCCTCAAAGTGGTCAACAACCGCATTCAGGAACGCACGATCGACCTGTCGGTGGTCAGCCAGGTCATCGAGCAGAAAACCGCGCGTATTACCGAGTTCAAGAATCGAATCCATCAATTGCAGCAAACCCAAAGCAAGCTGCGTCAGATGGATACCGAGATCGGCGCGTTGCACGCAGCTTTTTCAACCTATGCGCAACGCTTCGCCGAAAGCAGCACGGCACGCGCGTTCGATAACGACTTGTCCAATGCCCGTGTATTGAGTCCGCCGTTTGAACCGACCGAAGCAGCTTTTCCGAAACCGATGCTGATCATTCCTTTCGGCCTGCTCACCGGTTTGCTGCTGGCCATTGCCTTCGTCTATGTGCGTGAGTTCTTCGATCACCGCTTCAAGCATCCTGCGCAAATCAGTCATGAACTGGGCCTGCCGGTGCTGTTGGTGCTCAACGAAGAAACGTCGCAGCCCGGCAATCCGCACAAGAACTGGACCATGCCCAGCCTGGTTCACTGGGTGCGCAATTGAACGCGGCGTCCACCCCGTGCGTCGCGCTGCCGATCATTCATTTGCTCAGCAGCGGCGGCTTCTACGGAGCCGAGCGGATGTTGCTGGATCATTGCCTGGCGACGCCGGGGCAGCATCAGGTGCTGTTCCTCGACGCACCACCAGAGCTGATCGAGCGCTTTCGCGAGGCCGGGGTGGACGCTCGCGGCTGTGCCGGGCTCGGCAGACTGCTGTGGCACTTGCATCAGCACCGTGGTGGCAAGCCGTTGCTCAACACGCACAACTTCAAAGGGCTACTGTTCGGCTGGTTCGGCGCAACGCTGTTGCGCCTGCCGCTGGTGATCACTCAGCACGGTTTCACCCCGCGCAGTCGCAAGCAGAAGCTCTACACCTGGCTAAGCCTGCAGCTGTGCCGCACGGCCTCGGTGAAACGGGTGGTCTGCGTAGCGCAAAGCATTGCTGCGCTGCACCGTCAGGCCGGCGTCCGTGCAGAGAAGTTGCAGGTGATTCCCAACGGTTTGCCAGCGGCGCCAGCGATGCCGCCGGCGCTGGAACGACAACGCTGGCTGGCCGGTTACGTCGGTCGGTTGAGCAGCGAGAAAGGCCCGGATCTGTTTCTCGATGCGCTGATTGCACTGTGTCACCAGCATCCGCAACTGGACGCAGTGATGCTCGGTGACGGTCCGGAACGTGAGGCCTTGCAGGCACGTATCGACGCTGCCGGTTTACAACAGCGGATTCGCTTGCCGGGCTATCAGACGGCGATGCAAGGCTGGTGGCAGCAACTCGATGCGCTGGTGATCAGCTCGCGCACCGAGGGTACGCCGATGATTCTGCTCGAAGCGATGCAGGCCGGTGTGCCGGTGGTGGCGTTCGCGGTCGGTGGCATTCCCGACGTCTTGCAGGACCGCCACAACGGCCTCCTCGCCGCACCGACCGATACCGTCGCCCTCGCCCGTCAGCTCGACACGTTGCTGGCCGAACCGAAGCTGGCCGCAAAACTACGCGACAACGCCAGACGCACACAACAGGAACGCTACGACCTCAAGGCTTTGGCTGAACGCTGGTCGCAGCTGTACATCTACACGGCACGGGAGGCACGCGCATGATTTTCCCGCTCTCGATCGTCAGCCTGCTGGCACTGGTCTGCATGGCTTTGCTGGTCAGTCCTTATCCGTTTCTGGCGCCGGGAGCAGTGCTGGGGCTGCTGGGTTTCACGGTGCTGTACCGCAAACCGTCCTGGGGCCTGCTTGGCATTGCCGCGCTGGTGCCGTTTGAAGGGTTCTTCAAGGACAGCGTGTTTTCCGGGAGCAAGTTCCTCGGTGCTTCGCTGGCGCTGATCCTGGCGTTGCAACTGGCCTTGCATCAGATTCCATCGCACCGCCTGCGCAGCAATCTGTGGCGCTACCTGATCGGCTTCATGGCGTTGTACCTGCTGAGCCTGCTCGCCACCGACAACATGGGCATGTCACAGAGTCATCTGCGTGAACTGAGCGTGGGCCTGATTCTGTTCGTGATCACCTTGTTGGTCGGCCGCGAGCTGAACCTCGATCTGTTCGCCCGGCTGGTCACGCTCAGCATCAGCACGACCTGCGCGATGGCGATGTTTTCCAGCAAATTCCAGGACAAGGGCCGCGCCGCCGGCCTGCTCGAAGACCCGAATGCCTTTGCTCTGCTGATCGCCTTCGCCGTGCCGCTGGGCCTGCTGCTGGTGATTCGCAGCCCGAACCTGCTGCAACGTTTGTTCTGGGCTGGCTGCTGCCTTTTGCTGCTCGGCGGCATGACCAAGACGGAGTCGCGCTCAGGGTTGGTGGTACTGGCCTTGAGTCTGGCGATCGGGGTCTGGCATTACCGCCAGCACCTCACCCGCATCCGCCCCCGGCATTTCGGATTCGCCATGCTCGGCGCCGCCATCGTGCTGCCATTGGCGATTTATGCGATGCCTGCCGGTTATCTGGCGCGCATCCAGTCGCTGAGTATCTTGAGCGCCGGGGCCAAGGCTCAGGATGAATCCCTCGGCCGTCGCGCCTCGTACATTGTCGTCGGCAGCCAGATCATCCGCGAGCATCCGCTGCTCGGCTCCGGTCCCGGCACCTTCCCGCTGCACTACGCCACCACCGGTTATGCCAAGGCGTTTTCCGCCAACCGCAAGATCGGCGACTTGTACCGTCGGGCGCATAACACTTATCTGGAGATTTTCAGCGAATTGGGGATTCCCGCCGGCCTGCTGTTTGTCGGCCTGCTCGCGCAGGGTTTCTACAACCTGATTCGCGCACGACGCGCATGGCTGCAACGGCGCGAGTGGCAGCACGCGGACCTGATTACCCATCTTGGAATGAGCTTTCTGTCGTTGACGTTGTTTTTGATGTTTCTCAGCGCGCCGAACCTGAAATATCTCTGGATCATGCTCGCGCTGACCTGGGTGTTGCGTCTGAAGGCTGAGCAATCGCCCCTGACGGAGGCCAAGGCATGAGCCTCATCAGTGTCGTCATCCCGATGTACAACGAAGCGCGGCACATTGGCCGCACCCTGTTGGCGGCGCAGAAGGCGGCGAATGCAGCTCAAATCGGCTGCGAACTGATCGTGGTCGACAACGGTTCCAGCGATAACGGCCCGCAGATCGCCCGCACCTTCGGCGCACGAGTACTGGTCATGCCCGGCCTGCCGATCGGTGCCTTGCGCAATCGTGGCGCAGCGCTTGCCAGCGGCGAATGGCTGGCGTTCATCGACGCCGACATCGAAATGCCTGAAGAGTGGCTGACTCGTTTGTTCGCCCTCCAGGCGCAAGCTCAGGGCGACATCTTCGGCCTGGATCTGCACACCCCTGCCGCCGCGCCCTGGTTTGCGAGCGCGTGGCAACGTCGCATGCTGCGCCCGTCAAAACATGCCACCCGCAACGTGGAATGGTTGCCCAGCGCCAACCTGCTGATGCGCAAGCAGTGGTTCGACGACAGCGGCGGATTCAACGAAACCCTGCGCACCGGCGAGGACAAGGAATACACCCTGCGTCTGAGCAAACACGGCGCGCGACTGCTGGCAGTCAATAACAGCGTCGCCCTGCATTGGGGCTACGAGATGAATTGGCGCGAATGGATGGGCAAGGAACTGTGGCGTCAGGGCAGTCACTTGCAGTTGCTGCGCACCCAAGGCATGAGCCTGCGCCTGCTGCGTTTTCCGCTGCTGTCGTTGCTGGTCTGGGTTCTGGATTTTCTGGCGATTGTGGCCTTGCTCGTGGGGTTCGTACTCCACGCGATGATCCTGTTGCTACTGGCGCTGCTGCCGAGTCTGCTGCTCAGCGTGCGTCAAAGCCTCACGCAACACAACGCAGGCCTGACCTTGCAACTCTGGGGTCTGCACTGGTTGCGCCTGCACCTGGTCAGCGCAGCATTCATTCTCAGTTTGTGTCATTGGAATGCCAGGAGGCCCGCCCGTGGCTGAATTCATTTTCTGGATGTGCCTGTTGCTGCCGGTGTACGCCTATATCGGTTATCCGCTGCTGCTGACGCTATTGGCGCCGCTGTTCCCGGCCTGGCGTCACAGCCCGGCGCCGCCGCTGAACATCAGCATCGTGATCGCCGCACACAACGAGGCGCGGCACATCGAGCACAAGTTGCGTACCCTGCTGGCCCAGGATTACGAGCCCGCCGCGCTGCAGATCATTCTCGCCAGCGACGGTTCGACCGATGACACCGTGGCCTGCGCGCGCAAAGTGATCGATCCGCGCATCACCGTGCTCGACCTGCCGCGCCAGGGCAAAGCCGCCACACTGAATGCCGGCGTCGCCGTGAGCTGCGGCGACATTCTGGTGTTCACCGACGCCGACAACCAATGGTCGCGCGACACCCTCGGCCATTTGCTCGCGCCGTTGAGCGATCCGCAGGTCGGTGCCTGCGCCGGGCACATGGTGATCCCGGTCACCGGTGGCGGCCTGAGTATTGGCGACAGCCTCTATCGGCATTACGAAGGCTGGCTGCGCCGGGTCGAGAATCGCACCGGCTGCATGGTCTCCGCCGACGGCGCCCTGCTCGCCTTGCGCCGCGAGCTGTTCCAAACCGTACCGGCCGAGGTCAACGATGACTTCTTTATCAGTACCTGCGCGCCGGTCGCGCGCAAACGCATCGTTTACGTACCCCAGGCGCAAGTAATCGACCAGGGCGTCGACGAGGCGGACAAGCAATGGCGCCGCCGTCAGCGGGTCACCGTCGGTGGCTTGCAAAGCCTGGCGCAACGCAGCGCACTGCTAAATCCGCTCAAGTACGGCCTGTACTCGATTGCCTTGATCAGCCACAAACTGATCCGCCGCCTCGCGCCGATTCTGTTGCTGCCGCTGCTGCTGAGCAATTTCTGGCTGTGGAACGAGCACGGTTTCTATCGCTTGAGCCTGGTTGCGCAATTGATCGGTTACGCGGTTGCCATCGCCGGCCTGCTGGATTCGCAACACCGTTTGCCCAAACCGTTCCGCCTCGCGGCGTTCCTGCTGGTGACGCTGGCAGGTATGAGCGTCGGCCTGTGGCAGTTCCTGCGCGGGCAACGCTACGCACAGTGGAATCCTGACCAGAATCGTTGAGAGGACTCATGCCATGGCGATCAAACAACTGATAAAACGCACCAGCGGCTGGCTCTATCTCAACTCGCACGTTGGGCGTAATCAATTGCAGGGCGCCGGGGTGATTCTGATGTTGCACCGGGTACTGGCCAACGACCGCGCCGCCGACCTGCCGCATCGCAATGAACTGTGCATCGGCCCCAAGGCCTTCGAACATCTGCTGGTGTGGTTGCGCAAGCATTTCGATTGCGTGCCGCTGATGGAAATCCTTCAACCCAATGCCCTGCGCAGCGAACGCCCACGGGTGGCGCTGACCTTCGATGATGGCTGGCGCGACAACGCCGTCAACGCCTTCCCGTTGCTGCAAAAGCATCAGGTGCCGGCGAGCATTTTTCTCTCCACCGATTTCATCGGCAGTCGCCAGCGTTTCTGGTGGGAAAGCCTGGGCGAAACCCTGTGGGGCAGCCATGGCGAAAAGGCACGCATGCACCTGATCGAATGCCTGCACGCCAGCGGTCACCCGGTGCCCGTGCTGGTGGATGACATTGATGTCGACCGGCGCAGCCTGTCGATGCTGCATTATCTGCAAGGGCTCAAGTCACTTGCACCGCAAGAGCTGGAACGCCTGACCGACGAGTGCCCGCAGGAATCGCAACCGCAAGCGCTGGACTGGCATCAGGTACGCGCACTGGAGGCGTCCGGGCTGGTGCGTTTCGGCCCGCACGGCGCCAGTCACGCGATCCTCACCGGTCTGGACGATGTGCGCCTGAGCGAAGAAATCAGCCGCAGCCGCCTTGCCCTGCAAAACGGCTGTAACCGGCCGTTGCCGGTGTATTGCTACCCCAACGGCGACAACGACGAGCGCGTGCGCAAGCAGATTGCCGATCACGATTATCCGTTTGCGCTGGGCACCAGCACTGGCATTTATCGCGGTGAAGGCGATCCGCTGAACCTGCCGCGCTTCGGTGTCAGTCAGCGCACCGCACGCAATCCACAACTGCTGTCGTGGCGGATATTTCGCGGGGCACGGCCATGAGTCGCGGTAGCTACCTCAAACATCTGGCGCTGAGCATGGGCACCAAACTGGCAATGATTGCCTTGCGGCTGCTGCGCAATGTGTTGCTGGCGCGGATTCTCGGCCCCAGTGAACGCGGTTTGTTTGCCCTGCTCAGCACTTTGCCGGAATTGATCAGCGCCGCCACCAGTGGCGGGCTGAATTCGGCAGTCGGTTATCAAGCGGCCAAGCAGCGGCCGATGGGCTTGTTGCTCGCGCAGGTGTTGGTGTTCGGCTGTCTTCTGGCCGGGCTGTTGACCTTGCTGGTGGTCGCGCTGGCCCGTGAGTTCGGCAGCGAACTCGATGTGACGATGCAACTGGGTCTGCTGGCGTGGCTACTGCTGCTGGCGGTGCCACTGACCGTGCTCAAAAGCGGGCTGCTGACCTTGCACAACGCGTCGGGCGGCGTGGTCGCCTTCAATGTTCTGCGTCTGATCGAATCCCTGGCGCCGCTGCTGCTGTTTCTTGCGCTGTTCTGGATGTGGAAAGAGGAAGCCCTCGAAGCCGCGCTGATCAGTTGGCTGGCCGGCATCAGCCTGGTGGTGCTGGTGGGCTGGATGTGGCTCAAACGCGCACAGCCGCTGCAACTGCAATGGGACCGCGCAAGCCAGAACGAGCTGCTGCGATTCAGTGCGCGCAGCCATCCGGATCTGCTGTTTCAACAGATCATTCTGCGCTCCGACTACTTGTTTATCGGCGCCCTGCTGGGCAGTACCGCGCTCGGCCACTACGCCATGGCCAGCGCCGCCGCCGAATTGTTGCTGATCGTTCCGGAAGCGGTCACCACACCGCTGATGAAGCGACTGCTGCAACAGGACAAAGGCATGGACAAGGTCACGCCGCTGGCGCTGCGCCTGACCGCCACGGTGATGCTCGGTGCCTGCCTGACCATGGCGGTGATCGGCGAGTGGTTGATCATCACCTTGTTCGGCGCGGCGTATCAACCTGCGTATCCGGCGCTGCTTGCGTTGCTGCCCGGCCTGCTGGGCCTGTGCTATGCGAGCATTCTGCGCCTGGATCTGATTGGCAAGGATCGCCCCGGCACGGTGTCGTTGCTGATGGGCATCGGCGCGATGCTCAACCTGGCGCTGAATCTGCTGTTGATTCCTGCCTTCGGCATTGTCGGTGCAGCGGCGGCTTCATCAATCGCCTATCTGGCGGTGACGGTGGCGATGCAGGTGCTTTATTGCCGCTTGAGCAACGTGCCGTTCTGGCAAACCTTGATCATCCTGCCCAGCGACATCACCCCGGTGTGGTTGATGCTGCAACGTCGGAAGGCAGCATGAAACGCCTGGCGCTGCTGCTCGGTCTCGGCCTGTCGCTGGACGCCTACGCGGCGTCGATGCGCTGGGGCGATATCCGCGACGGCAGTTTGTATCTGCAGGCCGATCGCGCGGACACCGTGACCGTCAGCTGGGTGCCCGCGTGGCAGGCAGAGGCTAACGAAGAGCATCTGTACCTGCTCGACGGTCAGGGCAAGCTGCAGGGCGAACGGCAGATCAAGGCCAATGAAACCCGTGGTAGCCAGAGCTGGCCGCTGGCACCTGGCGCTGCAAGTTATCAACTGGAGATTCCCGGCTACAGTTTCCGCGGTTACCGGATTGAACATGACGAAAAAACCGTGGCGCTGTTTGCCCCGGCCAAGGTGCATTTCAGCGCGGAAGTCCGTAACGGCACTGAGCTGTACTTCAGAGTCGCACCCGGCGAACACGCGGTGCTGGCCGGCAAGTTCCATGGCGGCGTCAGCGGTTTGCAGGCACAGCGGGTCGGCGATGAGCAAACGCTGACGCTGGCACTCAAACCCTATCGTGCCTATTGGCAGTTCGATCAGGTCGCGCTGCCCGTCAGCGAACAACCGCAGGTCTGGCGCCTGCGTCTGCAAGGCAGGGGCAAAGCAGCATTCTGGCTCGATGGCACGGCCAATCTGTTTGCGCAGAATCCGCAGCAGCTCAAACCCTTGCAGTCAGAACCGGGGCAGACGCGTCTGACCCTGCACGACAAAATTCTCGGACGCACGCCGGATCTGGGAATCGCACTGCCTTACCTCGTACCGCCGCCGGCCAGTCACGCCTTACTCGATGCCTTGAAACCCACCGCTGCGAGCTACTACAGCTTCGTTGACGTCACCTCGAAGAATCCGCATTTCGAAGACGCGTTCCGTCAGCTTTATCAAAATCGCTTCGGCATTCGCCAGGACATCACCCTGCTCGCCGGCACCGGGCGTCAGGCCGATCTGCGCGCCGATGCACAAAGCAACAGCGGCCTCGACGCCTGGCTCGCCGGCACCCGCGCCCTGGGTGGCAAAGGCACGCATTACATCGGTTTCGCCGACGAGCCTAATCTCAACTATGCAAGCTACGAACAATACCGGGCGATCTTCAGCAGCATGGCGCGGCAGGTGCGCAGCGACCCAGCCAACGCCAAAGCAGGCGTGCGCATCGCAATGCCGGCCAGCTCGCGGCTGGTCAACGGGCCGTTCACCGAAAACGCAGCGGACAAGCGCGGGATCGATTGGGCGCGACGTCTACTCAGTGAATCCGCCGACCAAGTCGATGCATTGGCCTGGCATGAATGGATGATTCGCGACTTGCTGGCGACCCGTGTCTACCGCGACAGCGTGCGCCGTGCAGCAGACCTGGTGGGGCTGGACGCTAAAGGTCAGCCACGCAAAGCGTTGCTGCTGGATCAGACCAATCTGTCCAGTGGCTCAGCCCTGAGCCCCTACGATCAGGAAACCCATTACACCGCGCTGTGGTGGGCCTCGGTGGTGATCAACGCGTCTCAGGATGGACTGCTGAGCATGCTCAACTGGTTTCAGGCCGCCGACGAACCGCCCTACGGCAAGGGCATGGTGCGCATACATGACGATGGTCGCTTCGAGCTGAAACCGGTGGGCCTTGCCCAGCAATTCATCGCCCGGCATTGGCTGCCGCAAGTGCTGCAACTGGATAACGACGCTTTTGAGGTGGATGTTCTGGCGATGGCCGGCGACGAGCAGCGCGCACTGCTCGGGGTGAACAAAGGCACGCGCCTGCAACGCATTGATCTGAGCGGCGCCCGGTGCCCGCTGAAGCAAAGCGCCCTGCGTTTCTTCGGCGCCGACAATCGCAGCCGCGACATACCGTTTGCCTGCGAAAACGGGCGCGTGCGTTTCGAATTGCCGGGGCAAACCCTGTTTGCCCTGACCTGGAGCGCATCATGAACCGCCCTTCGATGTTCTGCCCCGCGAGCCTCTTGCTGTGCGCGGGACCCTCATCAGGAGAAAAAACCATGGATGTATTGCAGAAACTCAGCGGACATATCCGTCGTAAAGGCCTGCGAGCGACCTTGGCGAAGATCCGCAAAATGTACATTTTTGCCCATCAGGAACTGCTGTGGATGGAGCGCGATCTGGTCAGCCCCGTGCCGCCGCACAACCTCAAACCCTATCCGCCGCTGCGCGTAAGGGAGATCACCGCCGACAACGCCAGCGCCTTCACCCGTTACTTCGGCGACCGTGTCGGCGTCATGGCCGAGCTGGCCAGTGAAGGTCACACCGGACATATGCATGTCGACGAGCAAGGCGATGCCGTGGCGTTTATCTGGGGCACGCCGCGCGACTATTTCGATCGGCATTACTACGGTTGCCGGTTCCCGGTGAAACCCGGCGAGTTCTTCGAATTCGGTGGCGAAATGACCCGAGCCTACTGGGGCAGCGAATTGTCAGTCGATGTGCAAGTGCGCCTGTGGGAAGCCATGGCCGCGACAGGCTGCAGCAAAGTGGTCGATGTCTGCGAGTCGAGCAACATCCCGGCGCTCAAGCTGCACCTGCGCATGGGCTATACCGAACAACAGCGGATCATGAATATCTACACGCTGTTCGGCCGCTGGCGCTTCTATCGCGAAACCCGCTATAGCGGTTCGCGCCTGGCAGCACTTCAGAAAAATTCCCGTCCACCTGTCACAGCAACGGCGGCCTGAACCCATGGTGATGCGATTCGAATGGCGCGCGTCCCTGTGCGCTGCCGACTTCCCGGCGACGGCCTACGAGGCACTGCGCCTGCACGTGGCCGACCACACGCCGTTCAACACTCTTGGCTGGTTGTGCGCCGCAGAGCAGGCCCTGGGCGAGGATCAGCGCCTGCACATTCTGCTCGGCTGGGACGCAGAACATTTGCATCTGTGCCTGCCACTGGTGGCCAGCCGCGAACGCTTCGCTGGCGTGCCGTTTCGCGTTTTGCATCACTTGGGTTACCCGATGGCCGATCGCCTGGCCCTGCTGTCGTTGCTCGGCAGCGAAGACATGCACAAGGCGCTGGTGCTGATCCGTGAGCGTCTGCCTCATGCGCTGCTGCAACTTAACGAACTGTCGGAACCTGCCGGTGAAGAAAGTGCGCTCACCGAATGGATGGCGCGCAGTTCTAAGGCTGAACGACGCCTGAGTTGCCGGGTGCCAGTGCATCTGATCAGCGACGCCGATCATCGGGAGATCTCCGGCGACCCGCGCTACAAGCTGCGTCGGGCGCGCAAACGGATTGCCGCATGCGGTGCGCAAGTGCGGCGAATCATCCCCGATGCGCTGTCGATGCCTACGATTTTAGAAGCGCTGCAGGAAGTCGAGTCGGTCAGTTGGAAAGGTGACGAGGGCGTCGGGATTTTCGCCACCGAACGCAGTCGTCAGTGGATGGAAAGCGCTTTCACCGCCCTCGCCGCTCAAGGCCTGGTGCGGGTCGTGACACTGGAGCTGAACGGCCGCTGCATCAGCTATCGCCTCGGCCTCCTCGAGCAGGGTCGGCTCTACGATTACAACCTGGCGTTTTTGCCGCAGTACGCCGACCTCGGCAGCGGCCGGGTGTTGCTGGAGGAATGGATTCGCTGGGGGCTGGATGAGCGCTGGCGCTGGATTGATGCGTCACGGGTCAGCCTGGAAAACTCCAGCCATCAACTGCACGAACGCATGACCGGGCAACTGGAACACTGGCGCTGGAGTTTTTACTCGTGGCGCCCGAGCGGTTTGCTGCTGGGCCTGGGGCTACGCCTTTGGCACTACGTCAAACCGGCCCTGCAAAAATGGCGCGCACCGCGTGCCGGCAACTCGACAGCGGCGAACATATCCGAAACTCAACCGGCAACACCATCCAACACACCTGGGCTAGCGCCTCGGAGGGCATCATGAGCGTCATCGAAAATCTGCTTCTGCGCATCAAACAAAAAGGCCTGCGCCGCACCCTTGGCGCGCTGTGGAAACGTTACGTCTTCGCTCACCGTGAATTGCTGTGGATGGAGCGCGACCTGGTCACGCCGATTGCCCCACACAAACTGCGCCCTTGTGAAGGCTTGCGCAGAGTCGACATCACCGAGGAGAACGCCAAGGCATTCAGCAAGTACTTTGGTGACCGCGTGCAGACCATGGCCGAGTTGGCCGCTGAAGGGCATACGGGGCACATGCACCTGGACCAGGACGGTCACACCGTCGGGTTCGTCTGGGCCAGCACTCGCGACTATTACGACCGCCACTTCTACCGCTGCACGTTCCCGGTCAAGCCCGGTGAATACTTTCAGTTCGGTGCCGAAATTACCCGGCAATATTTCGGCACTAGCTTGACCGTCGATGCACAGACCGCACTGTGGCAAGTCATGGCTGCCCGAGGCTTTAAAAAAGTGGTGGATATCTGCGACAACGCCAATGTACAGGCCCTGAAGATGCATATTCGCTTGGGCTATCAGGAACAAGGACGTATCACACATGTTTACGACCTGTTCGGGCACTGGCGTTTCTTCCGCGAATCGCACTACAGCAGCTCGAGACTGGAGGCGCTGCGCAAGCCGGAGAGACCGGTAGTGACGGCGGCGGCGCAGGCTTGATTCAATCTGGAAATGTGTGGCGGCTTTGATGCCGCCATCGCTGGCAAGCCAGCTCCCACAGCGTTTTGAGGTGTACTCGGTATTTTGGTACGACACAAAAATCTGTGGGAGCTGGCTTGCCAGCGATGAGGCCATTAGCCGCGCTGATGAATCTCAGCCCTTGGTGGCAACGAGGGTGAAACACAACGGTAACTGCGCCTCCTGGTTCAGGTATTGGTCGTACACCTCTTCGCGATTCGAATGCGCATATTCCTTGAAATGCGCAATGTTCAGCCCTGCCCCAATGGCGCCACTGAAAATCGCCCCCAGGGTATGCACAAACCAGTACGACTTCGCCGCCTGCTGTTCAACCTTGCCAACGTAGACAATCGGTTCTTCCTGCACAAACGGCTCGGCGCGGAAGTAGGAACTGGCAAGGCGATACGGATCCTCGGCGTCAGGGTCGACCATCTCCAGGAATGGATGAGTTTCATAGATCACCAGTTTCCCGCCCGGCTTCAGGGTCGAGGCGACATGGCGGAAGAACTCGCCGATGTCCGGCATCCAGTTAAGGACGCCAATAGTGATCAGCGCTACGTCGAAGCGGTTCTGCAATGACGCTGGCAACTGATGGATATCGCTTTCGATGAACTCGGCACTGTGCGGGGAGCGACTGTTCAGTTCGCGGGCCTGTTCAAGAAACGCCGACGACTGATCGACCCCCACCACACTCCGCGCACCGAGGGCAAACAGCGAAAGACTCTCGCGGCCGTTGTTGCAGCCCAGTTGAATGACATCTTTGCCGTCGACCTCCAGCAACCCGCGCAAAGTCTCATCGAGGCAGGAGAAATCCGCCAGTGCGACGTCGTTCAGCAGCGCCTGCCAGTCAGGCGAATCCTGATGATGGCGGGCGGAATCGTTCCACGCCTGTCGATTGCTCTCGATGGCGGTTTTATGGTTGGGCACTTCCATGGCGCACTCCGGACGAATGTTCGTGATTGAGCGGCCCAGAGTCTAGATCAGCCCGGCAATGGCGGTTGTTGCAAACTTGTAATCCATCTCGTGTGGGCGCTGCCGCAGGCTCGGGCCCGCGGCAGCGCCTACGTTGGATTTCTGTGGGGCGGCTATAGTTAATAGCCTTGGGGAAAACCGCACTCGCAGGTGCCGCCATGCAAATGATTAATCGGCTGTTGATGACCGGCTGTCTGCTCGCCGCCACTTCGGCGCAAGCGCTGGACAGCAATTTCGTTTACTACGGGCCGAACCAGCCCTTCGCCCACCCTGCCCCGTATTCGCTGAACGCTACGCCACCGCGCCCCTTTGATGACACCGCGCCGCAGGACTTTGTGGTTGTGCCTGGCGGACAGGAGTTCTCCGACTCGCAATTGCCGACCGTGGCGGATGCGACGGTGCGGGTGTTTATCCGCACGTACGATGCCGAGCGCGGGATTTATGTGAATGACGAGGTGCTTGATCCGACTTGTGTGCTGGAGTGCCTGAGTCGGCAGCAGCATTGATCCTGTTTACCAAGTATTAACCAGACGCCACAAAACCCGCTCCCACAGGGGTTTGGGTGTTCAGGCGGTCACCCTTTTTACCACTGCCGTTTATCCGGCCTGGCCAGACCAAGCTTTTCGATACGGTAGCGCAGCATGTCGCGGCTCAGGCCGAGCAGGCGCGCGGATTTGGTGACGTTCCAGTCGGTCTTGTCGAGCATCTTGCGCACCATGTCGCGCTCGACTTCCGGCAGGTTCATCGACTCGGTATTGCTCGCTGGACGTGGTTCGTAATGCGTCGGCACTTCGTGCAGGTGCAGCGGCGGTTCGTCGACCAGGCTCATGCACACGTTCAACTGATGCGCGGCGATGGTGTCGCTCGGCGCCAGCAGCACGGTTTGCTCAAGCATGTTGCGCAACTCGCGCACGTTGCCCGGCCAGGTGTAACTGAGCAGCAGCTCTTCGGCCTGATCGCTGAAATGCAGGTTCGGCTTACCGTAGCGTTTGCCGTGGCTGGCGAGGAAGTGCCGGGCCAGCATCAGAATGTCTTCACCTCGGGCATACAGGCGCGGCACCTTGATCGAAATGATCCGCAAGCGGAAAAACAGATCGCGACGGAATTTGCCCTGCTGGACCATTTGTTCAAGGTTGCAGTTGGTGGCGCTGATCACCCGCAGATTGACCTTGCGCTCCTTCACCGAACCGACCCGGCGAATCGTCCGGTCCTCCAGCAACTTCAACAGCTTGGCCTGCAACAGCAGATCCATTTCCCCGACTTCATCGAGAAACAGTGTGCCGCCGTCCGCGGCTTCCACTAAACCTACGCGACGATCCTTGGCGTCGGTGAACGCGCCTTTCTCGTGACCGAACAGTTCCGACTCGACCAGATTCGACGGGATCGACGCACAGTTGAACTCAATGAACGGACCTTTGCTGCGCGGGCCGTCGAAGTGCAGCGCGCGGGCCACCAGTTCCTTGCCGGTGCCGGTTTCGCCCTCGACTAGCACCGGCGGCAGATCCGTGTTGGCCATGCGCCGCTCGGCGTCGAGCAACTGGCCGATGGTGTTTTTCAGGTATTGCATCGGTGCCGATTCGCCGAGCAGCGCCTGTATCCCGGACTTCTGCGCCTCGCGCTCTTGATAGAACGACAGCGTGCGCTCCATGCGCTCGGTGGCCAGGGCCTTGTCGAGCAACAGTTTGAGTTCCGGCAGGGCAACCGGTTTGGTGACGTAATGAAAGGCGCCTTCCTTCATGGCCACCACGGCATCGTCGACGTTGCCATAGCCGGTCATCATGATCACTTTCAGATCCGGCGCGCTGATGCGCAGCTTCTGGATCAGATCATGACCACTCATGCCCGGCAGCGAGTTGTCGGTCAGCACGATGTCCGGCATGAAGCTGCCCAATTGCTCCAGCGCGTCTTCGGCCGAATGGCAAACCGTCACCTCGAAGTCTTTGCGCTCCAGGTAGGTCTGAATATTTTCGGCCAACAGTTCATCATCCTCGACCAGCAGAATGCTGTGCTCCATATTCCCCTCCCGATGCCACTTTGAAGTTGAGACTGACGCGGGTTCCCTCCTGCTCTTTGCTGGTCAAGACGACCGAGCCCTGAAACCGCTCCATGATTCTTTTGACCAACGCCAGGCCAACGCCGAGGCCGCCCTGCTTGGTGGTGAAAAACGGTTTGAACACCAACAGTTGCTGCTGCGCGCTCATGCCCTTGCCGGTGTCGCTGAGGGTCATGCGCACGCTGTCGGCCTGCGGTGTTTCGAATTCGACACTGAGCACACCGCCCTTGGGCATGGCTTCCAGGGCGTTGGCAAACAGGCTATTGAGGATCTGCGTGAGCAACACCTTCTGGCTGACGACTGGCGGGCAAGGTTGCGGATTGAAACGCACCTCGACCCCGCTGCGTTTGATCAAAGCGTCGAACGCGCCAAGGGTGTCCTCGACCGCCAGAACCAGATCCACCGCCTCACCCTCCTCGCCCATCGGCCGCAGTGACACCAGCAATTCACGTACCCAGCGTGACATGCGATCGACCTGGCTGATGATGTCGCCAATATTGCGCTGCGCGCCGGCGCTGGCGACTTCCTGCGCCAGTTCGGCGCTGGAGCGGATGGTCGCCAGCGGATTGCGCAGGCTGTGGGCCACCGCCGAGGACATCTCGCCCAGCGCGACAAAGGTTTCATTGCTGATCAGTTGTTGCTGCTGGCTCTGTAGCAACTGCGCCGCCCGGCGGACGATCCAGAACAACCCCAGATAAATCGCGGCGCCACCGAGAATCGTCGCCGCCCAGATCGAAGCGAAGCCACGGTCGATCCGGGCGACCAGGTCGGACGGCTCCTTGTAGACCTCGACCATCGCGACCACTTTGGTTTTGTCGGCGTTGAACATCGGAATGTAGTTTTCGATGAACAAGTATTTGGGCTCGCGCAACAACTGCTGCTCGGGTTTCTCGTCGTCGATCTTGTGATAGCTGGAGGACACCCGCACTTTCATCTCGAACGACTCATCCAACTCATCATCGTCTTCGATACGCACGCCGATCAGTTCGGGGTTGGTCGACCAGATCACCGTGCGATCCTCGGCATACACCGTGGCGAGCAAAATATCCGGCAAGTGCTCGACATGATCGAGGAACTCGATACGCGCCGCCGCGCGTGAGCCCGGTTTTACGTCGGCAAAGGCATTGTCCTGACGCGGGTCGAGCATTTCGCCCATGGTGCGTTTGGGGGTTATTCCGGCGTGGCGGATTTCCGCATCGCCGATGGCCTGAATGAATTGCGCCGTCAACAGCGCATCACGCGCAACGCTTTCGTTGACCACAAACCGCGTGGAGATATAGCCCAGCCCCACCGCTACGGCGGCGATGATGAAAAAACTCGCGAGCGAGAACCAGCGCAGCAGATTGAACTGCGTCCGCCAACCTTTGCAGACTGCCGGCGATGCCGCCGACGCAAGTGTTGTTGGTGATTCCAGTTGCTGCATAGGAATGCCCTGGCGTATTTGATTGAGCCGGTTACTGCATGAGTGTAGGTCGCTCTGACCGCGCCATACGATTCAGTGATGCTATTTCGCCTTCACCGCGCACGACTTGCAGGGGCTGACGAAAACGCCGGTCTGAACCTCATCAGTCATTGACTGTGTTCTGCAATTAGCTCGCCAGAAACTCATGTCCCGAGATCACATGGATTTGGCGGCACTGTGAGTGTCCCCACTCCCAGGTAACTGGGGCGTGGCACCCATTGGTGGGGGAAATTCATGAATGTTTTGGGGCAAACATATTTTCTTGTGGTGAGGGGATGGGGGTTTGCCAACGGGGATCGGGGATCAGGAGACGAGCTGGAACGCCAGGCGTACCGTGGTCCCCTCGCCTTCACGGCTGTCCAACGTCACGCCGCCGCCGAAGCGTTCCATGATGCGCTTGACCAGCACCAGACCGACGCCGAGGCCACCCGCCTTGGTCGTGAAAAACGGCCGGAAAGCCATGGTGCGCTGTTCTTCGTTCATGCCTTTGCCAGTGTCGCTGAGCACCACGCACACACTTCGGTCGCCGCTCGGTTCGAGGCTGACGGTCAATGTGCCGCCCTTGTCCATGGCCTCCAGCGCGTTGGCCAACAGGCTGTTGAGGATCTGCATCAATTGCATCGGTTGGCTCATCACCATCGGCGTACTTTGCGGCTGAAACACCACTTGCACGCCGGCCCTGGCTATCTGTTGCTCGAACGCCACGAGACTCTCGTACAGCGCCGCCACCAGATTCACCGGTTCCGGGTCATCGTTGAGCGGGCGCAGCGACTGCAGCAACTCGCGCACCCACTTCGACATGCGGTCAACCTGGCCGATGATGTCGTTGATGTTCTTCTGCGCGGGGCCGGCGTCGAACTCCAGCGCCAGTTCGGCGCTGGAACGGATGGTCGCCAGCGGGTTGCGCAAGCTGTGCGCCACGGCTGAAGACATCTCCCCCAGCGCGACAAAGGTTTCATTGGCGATCAGTTGTTTCTGCTGTGCCGCGAGCAGGATGGCCGCGCGCCGCACGATCCAGTAAAGCCCGAGATAAATCAGCCCGCCGCCCAGCGCGGTGGCCAGCCAGATCAGCGTCAACCCACGTTCGATACGGGCAATCAGGTCCTTGGGTTCCTTGTAGATTTCCACCATCGCCGTGACATGCTTGCCTTCAGAGTCGAACAGTGGAATGTAGTTTTCGATAAAGATGTAGTCCGGCGGTGTAACGAATTTCTGCTCCTCGCGCGCCTTGTCGACGTTGTGATAACTGGCCGACACCGGAATTTTTTCATCGAAGGCGCGATCAAGGTCTTCGTCGGCATGAATTCGTGTGCCTGTCAGCTGCGGATTCGTCGACCAGATCACCAATCGATCGGGGGCGTAGATATTGGCGAGGATGACATCCGGCAGGTGCTCGATGTGATCAAGAAACTCCCCACGGGCATTGGCCCGGGCCGCCGGATCAACGTCGGGAAAATCCTTGTCCAAGCGTGAATCGAGCAACTCGCCCATGGTCCGCACGTTGGGAATCGAGACATGCCGCACTTCGGCCGAGGCGATGGCCTGAATGAACTGCGCGGTGAGCAAGGCATCGCGCTGCACACTTTCGTCGATCACAAACCGTGTCGACACCATACCGAGCGCCACGGCCACAGTGCCGATCACGGCCATGCTGATCAGCGAAAACCAGCGCAACAGGTTGAACGGCATCGTGCGCGAGCTCAACCGTAGATTGCGGTCCTCGACTGGAAGCGATTTCGACTGCATGTTCATGGCGGCGACTTCCCGATACTTACCTATAGGGTTATAGCCCACGGTTGGGGCTTTGCCCGGATGCGGGGCCATCTACCCGATTGCGCTAGTCGCCAAACACCGCAGAACCCTGTGGGAGCGAGCCTGCTCGCGAAGGCGGTGCGTCAGTCGACACTTTCTTCGCAGCAAGTCCGCTTTCGCGAGCAGGCTCGCTCCCACAGTTTTTGCATCCCCACCGCCCCCAATCCTGGGGACTGGCGCCCTGTCCAGACCGAACCTCCAACTTACTTCCAAGCTCCGCAAGCCCTCTAATCCAGCCCTCTCTGGCACTTTCGCCACACCTTGGCATGGAAGGTGTACAGGCCCTCTGCAACTGACCCACCCCCAAGGGGCAGGTACTTTGATAGAGGGATTAACTCATGCACCCTTTACTGTCCAAAACCGCGACCGTCCTGGTCGTGAGCGCCCTGGCCCAGGGCATTGCCCAGGCCGCTTTGTTCGCCGTTGATCCGGGTCCGTACACGCCCGCCAACGGCGGTTTCGCCAGTTGGTATCAGGACACCCACGGCCGCACTCTGGATCTGTGCCTGTCCAAAGCGCTCAGCTCGCGAGTGCCCAGCGCTCCCGGTGCGCCTTCGTACATGTGCACACTGCTGCCGACGCCCGGTGTGTTCGATGACGCGCAGCCGATTGTCTTCCCGACCAACTTCCCCGATGAAGCATTCTGGTTCACCGGCGAAACCACCATCATCGATGCCGCACGCGGGATCGACCTCGGTTTCGTCAGCGCCATCGAAGCCGCGTTCGCCGCCGAAGAACCGATAGAAGGTGATCAGGTCAGCTTTGCGCGTATCCGCATTCGCGTCGATGTACCCACCGCCGGCACCTACGTGATCACCCACCCGTACGGCGTCGACGTGTTCAACATCGACACCCCCGGCCGGCGCGCGATCAACATGACCCGCGACATCGGTATCGGCACGCCGAAAACCTATGACGGCGCGCTCAAGGGAGACATTGGCCCATTCCTGCGCAGCGTCAACGGCCCATACACCGAGACCAACCCGGTGACTGGCGCCGCCGAGCAATTTGTCGGCGACCCTAACCTCAACGAAGCGGTCACCGGCAGCCCGTTCAACACCAACTACGTGCGGATCGAAGGCCCTAACGGTCTGGATCTGCGTTCGACCACTTTCGCCGTCTCCGGCAAGTTGTCGACTGTAGTGCGGCCAACGCCGATGATCACGGAGCGCAGCACCTACTCGCGCAAAGCCGGCGACAGCGCACCGGTGGCCCAGCAGGACTTGTTTGTGAAAGCTCCGCCCGCGCCGGGCACTGTGGCCGTCACCAGCAGCACGCCGGTCCTGAACATGACCGAAGCCAACGCCACCGGTGCCTGGTACGCGCAATCGGCAGCCAACCCGACCTTACCGACCACCCTGCAAGTGACCGCCGACAACCACTTGGCAATCGCCAGCAGCACGCCAACCACCCTGCCCATGACCCTGACCGACCTGGTGGTGATCCAGCGCGCCGAGTACAGCCTCAGCTCCGGGCAACTGACGCTGGTCGCCTCGACCAGTGACGAGACCTCGCCGCCGGTGCTCACCGCCAGCTCCTTCAGTGGTGCCGCCATTGGCGCCCTGAGCGGTGACGGCGCGGTGAAAACCCTGGCCACCGGGATCTCGCCGATACCACCGGCCAAGGTTCGGGTGACGTCGTCCAACGGCGGCAGCGATACCGAAGAAGTGGTCATCGTGCAATGAACGCTCACATGCCCAGATCCGTATCAGGAGGCATCATGAACAAGTGGCCACGCTTTGCGCTCAACGCGCTCGGGCTCGCTCTCTCGCTGACCGGCAGTGCCTATGCGCAACTCGCCGCCGTCGACCCCGGCCCCTACACCTTCGCCACCGGGAAATTCCCGATGTGGTACCAGGACAACAATTTGCTGTCGATGGAGCTGTGCCAGTCGCGCGCCGCCAGTTCGCGAGTGCCTGTCAGCACACCACCGGCCTACATGTGTATTTTGCTGGCCGAGCCTGGGATCTACGACGATACCCAGCCGATGATCTTCCCCGATAACTGGCCACCGGAAGCCTTCTGGTTCCTGGCGGAAGCCACCATCCCGCAAGTCGGTAACAGTGGTTATGAACTGGAAGCCTACGTGGCCGCAATGGAAGCGGCGTTCGCGTCGGAGAACCCGGTCGATGGCGATCAGGCGAGCTTTGCGCGGATCCGCATTCGGGTTTCGGTACCCACCGCTGGCACGTACACCATCACCCACCCTTACGGCGTGGAGACGGTCAATGTCACCACTCCCGGTCGGCGGGCGATCAACATCACCCGCGACATCGGCATCGGTGCCCCGGGCAACTTCAGTGGTGCGCTGACCGGAGCTATCGGCCCGTTCCTGCGCAGCGTCAACGGCCCTTATACCGAGGTGAACCCGGACACCGGCGCCACCGAAACCTTCGTTGGCGATCCGAATCTCACCGAGGCGGTGACCGGCAGCCCGTTCGACACCAACTTCGTACGCATCACCGGTCCCGCCGGCACGATCCAGTCCAATATCTTCAGTCTGTCCGGCAAGGTGCTCGACAACCGTCAGCAAACTCAGGTGGAAATCGACCGCGCCACCTATCACCGTACTGCCGCTGGCGTGCGTGCCGAAGTCTTCGCCAAGGCTGACAGCAGCTCGGCGCTGTGCTTCCGGGAAACCGTGGCATTGCTCCCCGGCCCGCCGCCGACGCCTTGTCAGACCAGTCTGCTGGGTGACAACAACGGCCTGTTCTTTGGTCAGCGCCTGGGCGCCGGCGCCGTACCGCCAGTAGTGGTGGTGACCGCCACCAACCCTACCGGCACCACGCGGCCTACAGCCGTGTCGGCCAAACTCACCGACGTGGTGAAAATACAGACCGCGCGCTACAGCTGGAGTAATCACAGCTTGCTGATCGAGGCCACCTCGACCGATGAAGTGGCCGTGCCGGACATGGTCGCGCAGGGTTACGGACGTCTGTCGAAAACCGGCACCCTGCAACGCATCACCATCGCCGACCTGACCCAGCCACCGGCCATCGTGACGGTGAAATCCGCCGCCGGCGGCAGCGACACCGAGGCTGTTGAGGTAGTCGGCACCGCGCCGAACACCGGTGAAAACCAGCCACCGATCGCCAATACCGACGCCGGCAGCACCAGTTTCGGCGTGCCGATCACCCTCAGCCTGTTGACCAACGACAGCGATCCCGACGGCGACACGCCGCTGAGCATCACCGCGCTGACCCAACCGGCCGCCGGCCAGGGCACCGTCGTCCTTAGCGGCTCCACCGCTGTGGTCTACACCCCGCCAGCCGTGGTGAACGCGCCATTGACCACGACCTTCACCTACAAGGCACAAGACGTCAAAGGTCTGGCCTCGGCGGCACCGGCCACCGTGACCATCACCGTCGCGCCCAACCGGGCACCGACCGCAGTCGCCGACAGCGTCGCGACACTGGGCGTGGCGATCCCGATCAACGTCCTGGCCAACGACACCGATCCGGAAGGCAACGTGCCGCTGGGCGTCGCCAGCCTGACCCAACCTGCTGTCGGCCGCGGTACGGTCAGCACCGACGGTACGGTGATTACCTACACCCCACCGGCCACCGTGACCACGGCGTTCACCACCACCTTCACCTACATCGCCCGGGACAGCTTCGGCGCCCAGTCGACGTCGGCCACGGTGACGGTGCAAGTCTCGCCACGGCCAGCGGCGGAGACCTTCACGGTCACCGCCTCGACGGTGCAGGCACGCTCCGGTGGACGCTTCAACTGGGACTTCACCGGCACCTCCTCGGTGACCACCGGCAACACCATCACCGTGCAGGTCACCACCCCGACCGGGCTGGTCACTTTGGGCACGACCACGGTACCGGTGACCGGCCGCTGGCGGCTGACGCTGGCCAACACGTTGATAGTGCCATCGGCTAATCCGACCGCGACCATCCGTTCGTCCCAGGGCACCGTGCGCACGGTGTCGGTGAACACACTTTGAACCTGCGCCCCACCCACTTTCGGGTGGGTGGGGCCAGGCTTGGAGCGCTTATTGCCCAAGAGGTTTTCCGCCATGAACACGCCGACCGCCGCCCTGCTTTGCCTGCTCCTGCTGTGCAGCAGTGCAGGCGCGCGCGCCGACGATCTGATGGACAACGATGACCTGGCGCCCACCAGCACCGACCTCGGCGAGCTGCCACCCCCGGTGGGTCAGCAAGCCCTGATCGAGCAGATCGGCCAGGCCAACCTCGCGCTGCTGCAACAGAACGGTCAGTCGCTGCTTGGGCGGATCGTGCAGTCGGGCAGCAATCAAGAGGCTTACATCCTGCAACAGGGCAGCGACCTCATGGCCTTGATCACCCAGAACGGTTCCGGCAACGCCGCCTCGATCACCCAAAACGGCAGCCACAACCGCGCGCAGATTTCGCAAAACGGCAACAACAACGACGCCAGCATCGAGCAGGCCGGCGCGGGGCTGCAAAGCGCCGTGACCCAGTCGGGCAACGGCATGAGCGTTTCGGTCAAGCAATATCGCTAAAGCACTGCACTCATCGGAGAGTTAATCATGTTCAAACTGACGCCCCTCACCGCCGCCCTCCTGGTCATGATCAGTGCCCAGGCCATGGCCGACGACAGCCTGTCCACCCAGAGCCAGGCCGGTACTGCCAACATCGCTGATGTGAAGCAGACCCTGGCCCCGTTCAGCACCACCACCCAGACCCAACTGGGCCAGGGCAACAACGCCGCCGCCGTGCAAGACAACGCCACTAGCGTCATCACCCAGGACGCCGTCGGCGACTACAACGCCGGTTACGCCGAGCAACTGTTCGAAAACAACGGTGTCATCACTCAGCAACAAGCCGGCGCGTTCAACACCAGCCACGCCAGCCAGTCACTGGGCTTCGGCGCCGGCAACCAGGCCCTGCAACAACAGCAAGGCACCGGCAACTTCTCGTTCGTCTATCAAGACTCGCAAAACGGCAGCGAAGCCAAAACCTTCCAATACGGCGACGGCAACGAAGCCAACATCGAGCAACTCTATGAGGGCAGCGGTAATAGCTCGGTGATCACCCAATACGGCACCGCCAACTACGGCACCGCCGAACAGGTCACCCACAGCGGCGGGCAGATCGGTATCAACCAGGCCGGCGAAGGCAACTACGCCTATGGCGACCAGCGCGACGGCACCGGCGGCAACATCACCATCAACCAGTTCGGTAACCTCAACGGCACCGAGATCTGGCAAGACGCACAACTCGCCAGCCAGGCCACCGTCAACCAATACGGCGACAGCAACGAAACCGTGGTCGACCAAAGCTTCGGCGAAAACAACACCGCCGCCGTCACTCAGGTTGGCAACACCAACGCGATCTATGCCGACCAGTTCGAGTCGGTCAACTCGACACTGGCGCTGTACCAGGTCGGCAACGGCAACGTGCACTTCACCTACCAGAACGGCGACAGCCACGTCCTCAACGCCACCTCCGTGGGCAACGACAACAAGGTCTACGCCAGCAACTGGAAAGGCCCGCAAACCGGCGGCCAATTCGGCAGCAACCAGCGCGCCAACGTCACTCAGGCCGGCACTGGCAACATCGCCAACTTCACCCAGGATGGGGTCGGCCAGATCATGACCACCAGCCAGACCGGCACTGGCAACAAAACCACGGTCAAACAGGCTGATTCCTACAACGAGCTGTACTTCGATCAGAACGGCAGCGACAACATCCTGATCTCCGATCAGCGCGGCACCACCAACCTGATCCAGGGCTCGTCGAACGGCACTGGCAACAGCGCCGAATTCGATCAATCCGGGACTGGCAACCAGGCGTACACCGCGCAGCTGTATGGCAGCGACAACATGATCACGGTCAAACAGGCTGACACCATGAACGTGGCGTACGTGACCCAGGGCGGGACGGGGAACATTGCCAATGTGGACCAGAGCGGGATGACGCAGACGGCGAATATTCAACAGTTCGGGTCGGCTAACCAGGCGAGTGTTTTGCAGCAGTAAGGGTTGGGTGTTGATGAACCGCGATTCTCTGGTGAAGTGGGTCGCGGTTTTTTTATATGTTTGGCGTAGCGTTTAAAATCGTTTGAGTCCTACAGAAAAAAGAATGTTTTCAGGAAAGCCGGCGGGATTTCCTACCGCTCATGGCGGTTGGCCGTCGGAAGTGCGCGGTCTAGGATTTGTCGGGACATATTGATCTCAATGGAGCTTGACCGACGTGCAACTCATCCAGACAGCGACGACAACAAACCCTATTCCAAATAGACTGCCAGGCATTGATCCCGGAGGCTCTATGGACGGCAAAATCTTCCCCATCGGTTCAGAGTTTGAAAGCGAAGAGCAAGCTAACAGCTATGACCGCTGGTTTCGTGCCAAAGTGCAGGCATCAAAAGATGATCCACGCCCGAGTATTTCGCATGATGAAGTGATGGCGGAAATGGATGCTTTGATCGCATCAATGCAAAAAAAGGTGGATGCGGATTAAGTGGCGGCCCGAAGCTCGGGCCGAACTTGCGAAAATTCTCAGGTACATTGGCGAGCGGAATATTCAAGCGGCAACTCGACTATCTGCATCCATCAAACAAGCCACATCAGCCCTTCCCGTACATCCTGATCTCTATCGTAAGGGTCGATCTTCCGGCACTCGGGAGATCGTTGTGCATCCGAACTATTTAGTGATCTATGAAGTGGCGGATCAAATCGAGATTTTGAGCGTTTTGCATACCCGTCAGGAATATCCATAAAGCCAATCGAAGAAATGCCTGCATTCCTATTACTCTGCCCCCCACAAAAAACGCGACCTTTTCCGGGCCGCGTTTTTTCGTTTTTTATCGCTCTTGGTCTATCGGGAAAACTCAGGTAGCGATGACAGGTAAATCAGATAGTCGACCCATGCCAGTACCGATTGATGCTGAATGACTCGACCCGCCTTCACATCCGCCAACGCATCCAGAGTAAGGCGATGATGTTCTGCCTCGGCGAAGCTGAACGACTGCGACGAACTATTCATTCGGTAACTCGACGTGATCAAGGGCCTGATTCACCGCCAGTTCACCCAGCATCACGACTTGTGCGATACCGAGCGCGGTTTTGCGGTGTGAGGGTGGCAGCAAAGCAGCGAAGTTGTTGAGCATTTCACTGGCCGAACCGAGGGTTTCGCTGGCGTTGGCGAGCAGGGATTCGGTGTTGTACCTGGGGTTGGCGAGGTACATGGGTTCCGGCTCGTTGGCGCTGGACATGATGTGGGCGGTGGGGTTGAGGTAGAAATCGAGGGCGCGGTCGGCGGCTTCGTGGAGTTTTCTGCTGTCGACTGAGGCGTAGGGGGATGTGGTTTCGGTGGTGATTTCTGATTCTGGCGGATTGGGTGTTGGTTTTTTCATGATTATTTACCCTGTATGACGGTTATAGCTGGCCCCCCATTCGGTTTCCAAGCGAATAGGTGGCAGCTGTACGCAGGTTGGAAACCCGGGACAGAGGCAACCCGGCAGACACAAGGTCTCCCACGCACAGCCGCCATAACAAAGTGCACACAGTGAAGGTGCGGAAGGATACGTTATGAATGGCGCTTGTGCGCTCTGTAGTTCTCGGGTTTCCACGCCCGATCGCTGATTTGGCAGCGACGAACACAGGCTAGAGACCGCACGTCCGACGGACAACCTGAAAACATTGTGGGAAGGTTCCGCAAACTCGAAACACCGTTAAACATCCAGAATTGAAATACGCAAAGGCAGGAGCTGCCGAAGGCTGCGATCTTTTGATTTTTCAACAGCAAGATCAAAAGATCGCAGCCTGCGGCAGCTCCTACAGGGATGCGTACAACCCCAAGAAATTGGCCGGCTGTCAGGCCGCCATCGCTGGCAAGTCTAATCGTCGCACCGCAGCTCCCACAGTAACCACGCCCACCATTAGGCCGAGTGTCAGCTCGCCTGCTCTTGATCTTGATCCACGGGCGACGTCGGAAGGCTGAGTGGAGGGATTGATCCGGGCGTGGGAGCGCAGCGACCGTTTGGCGCAGCCAAACACAGCGAGAGGAGGTGCAGCGAAGCAAACCGTAGGCGCTGCGCCCGGATCGATCCTGGAGCGAAGGAACCCCGAGCTTTAGCGAGCGGGCCGCACGTAGGAGCAAGCCTTTTTGGTTACTTTTTCGGCGTCTGGAAAAAGTGACCCGCCGTAAGGGCGGAACCCTAAGCAGCCGTTACCGCAGAAACGGATATGTACTCAGTCAAAAAGAACCCCGCCGCCTGACAAAAAGCCATCGCGAGCAGGCTCGCTCCCACAGTGGGAACTGGGTACATCTGCAAGAACCTGGTCGGCCCAAAGGCCGCCACGTTCACTCGGTTTCAGGATCAACCCTGTTCTGACTCAAATACCGATTCAAAACATCATCCTGAGAAGGCGAAGAACTGTCCCCCGCCACCTGCCACAACCGCCGCTCAATCCCCTGCGCCACCATATGCCCCACCGCCGCCTCAATCGCCGACAACACACACAACTGCGCCGGCTCATTCGTCGTATAACCCACCTCGGCTTCGAGCAACTTCTTGAACTCGATAAACTTGAACACCCCGGCACTGCGCGCCACCGAATAAATCGTCTTGCTGGTCATCACATTCGACAACACCTGCCCACTGCGCACATCCACCGCACGCAAGTTGACGGTCACCTGATCCACCCGATACTCCCGGGAAATATCAATCCCCAGATACCGCGCCCCTTCCCCACCGCTACGCACATTCGTGTCGTAAGCGATGATCCCGCCTTCCAGCATCATGTTCGCCGCCTGCAACGGTGGCAGCTCACCCTGAATATTCACCGGTGTATTGGGCTTCTTTTGCGAGGCGCGAATGATCTTGCGCTCAGTCAAAAGGTTCTGCAGCCCTTCGCGCTCCAGCACCACAAACCAGCCACTGGCCTGCATCGCGTCCATCAACATCGAGGCCGCGCCCTGGGTCACGCTGGTGGAAAACGAACTCGCCGGCGTCGGTTTGTACTGCCCGGTCTGGTCACGGAAGCCGTACACCACCGCCATCAAACGCCCCTTGGGTCGCGGCATCTTCAGCAAGTCGTAGTAGGTCGAAGCCCTGGGGGTCAGGGTCGGGGTTTCGGTGTCCTGCTCGGCCGACATCGGCTCACGCAGACTGCACCCTTGTAATGTCGCCAACATCAGCCCTAGCGCGATGATCTTTTTCATGTCCGTCTCTCCCCGGAACCGTCAGCCCGTCATGGGTTGAGGCCGTTCACCTGAATTTCGGAAATCTCACCGGTCGCTCGGTCGGTCACTTCTATGCTCAGTGCCCCGGAGTCGTCGATGACGTTGACGATAAAAGAGTCGGTGGACAGGCTCCCCGTGTTGCCGGTGGAGATGTTGTCCAGCAACTGCCCTAGCAGCCGCGATTGCAATTGACTGGTGAAGCGCTCCAGCGCCGAGGTGCCGGCCACGGTCGAGCGGCTTTTGAGGTCCGGGTCGTCGTGATCGTTTTGCGCCTGGGCGTTGTTGAGCAGCCAGGTGCCGTTGAGCGGGTTGCCGCCGAATGACGGGTTGACCGGCGTGTAGACCAGTTCGGTGGCCTGGACGGCGGCAGCGCTGGCAAGGCCGATCAACAACCCCGAGATCCAGAATCCGTTGCGCCGTGAGAACGTTGTGGTTTTCATAGTTCGTCCTTCTCAAGGTCGGTGGTGTCCTGCAACAGAGCCTCCAGCTTGCGCTGGACAACCTGGCGTCGAACCCAGTCAGCGGCCGCATAGGCCTCGTCCTTCAGTTCCACGGTGTTCGGCGGCAGGAAGCGCCGATACACCAGGCGTTGCTGATATTCCACGGTCACCAGGCTGCCCCAGCGCGCGTCGGGCCGCTCGCGCACCACCAGGTTGAAATCCATCCGGCTGGTGTCGCGCAGGCGTTCACTGAACGAGTAGTAAAAGTCGTGGCCGATGTGCGAGATCGTGTCGTCGACAATGAAGCCCATCAATTCATCCTCTTCAGCGGCGTGAGCGCAGCCCACCACGACACTGAGGATCAGCGCGCACATCCACTGGCGGCTCATGGCTGCAACGCCTGCGGCAAGACCGACTGGCCTTTGGCCGGGCCGTTGGTGCCGTCGAGGAAGGCCTTTTCGGCAACGAACTGCCAGTCCGAATAACGCTGCATGCCTTGAAAATCCGACCACTGCGTGGGGAAGTCCGCCTGCTTCAACGGCACCTCGGTCGAAGGGCTGTTGAGGCCGGTGATGCGTCCGTCAAAACCCCGTTGCAGTGCCCATTCACCTTTACCGATCGGGTCCGGATAGAGCTGACGCAGATGATGCCGAGCCTCCGGAAAACGCTGATCGTCGAGCAGGTCAGCGAGCTCTTTCGGGTACTGCGCCAGCCCCGGCGAACTGCGGTAGTAGCTGCGCAGCGCCTGGGCGTATTGGGTACCGACCCAGAGCAATTGCTTCTCGCGGTCGCGGCGCGAGGCGGTCGACCACAACTCGCCGGCACTGGCCAGGCCCATGCCCATCACGACGATCAGGAACAGCACGCCCAGGTAGGTGAAACCACCCTGCTGCGCGCGGTTACCATTCGGAATACTGGCTGCCATCACGCGCCCTCCCGTTGGCACCGCTTTTGATATCGGCCACGCCGCCCGCGACGCCTTCCGGTGGCGCAATTAGCACCCAGAGGTCTTTGCGTTCGGTGATCGGGTCCAGTGGCGCGTTACGCAGGTAACGCTGTTCGATCAATTGCTCGATGGAATCGGGGTAGCGCCCGGTGTCGCCGTAAAAGTGATCCAGCGCTTCGCGCATCGCCGACAGGCTCTGGCGCAAGGTGGTTTCCTTCGACGCTTCGAGGCTGTTGAAGTAGCGTGGCAGCGCGATGGTCATCAGCGTGGCGATGATCGCCATCACCACCATCAGCTCCAGCAAGGTAAAACCTTTTTCCCGGCGCATGAGGTTCACCACTCGCGGTAGGCGATGCCGTTGAGGCCTTTGCCGCGCGCCGTGGAGTAGACGTCGAACACGTCTTCGCCATCGCGCGGGTTCTGAGCCGAACTGTTGTAGGCGCGCACGCCCCAACCCCCTTCGTCATCACGTTTGGCCGGCACCAGCGGGTCACGCGGGATGCGGCGCAAAAAGTAGAACTTGGCACCCTTGGCGCTGCGCACATCACGCACGCCTTCGACCAGCACTTGCAGGTTCGGCGGGTAGCCGCTGCTGTTCATCGACTTCTCGATATAACCGGCATCGAAGGCACGTTTGTAAGCGTCGATGCCATCGCGAATCTGATACAGCGCCGTGCGCAAATCCTGCTCCTTGCCGCGACGCACCACGGTCTCGGTCAGTGGCGCGGCCATGCTCGCCAACAGGCCGATCAGGGCGAGCGTCACCACGACTTCGATCAAGGTAAAACCGCGCTGGGAGGCGTTCATGATCAAGGCTTCTCGACGGTGACACGGGTGGTCGCCACGGCCGAACCACCGACAGCGCGAGGCTGCACGACAGGCGCTGGCGCGGAGTAGGTCTGCATCGAGCGATCCGGGGCCTGAATGTGCATGCTGGTTTCAGTGCCGGTGGAGAACTCCATGTCCGACGGACTCTGATACGGCAGGTTGCGCACGATTCGCGGGGTGATCGACAGCACCAGCTCCGATTTGCCGACGGTGTCCTTGTTGCTGCCAAACAACCGGCCGATGCCAGGAATATCACCAAGGCCCGGAATCTTGTTGCCAGTGGCGCCGTGGTCATTGCGCATCAGGCCGGCGAGGATCTGCGTTTCGCCGTCGTGCAGGCGCAGCGAGGTCTGCGCGTTGCGGGTGTCGACCTGCACCGGAATCGTGCCCTGGCGAGTTGGCTCCAGCGGCGTGGCGTTACTCACTTCCAGAGCAATCTTGATCGCCACTTCATTGTTCAAATGCACGGTCGGTTGCACTTCGAGCTTCAAACCGACATCCAGGTAGGTAACGCTTTCAGTGATCACCGGGCCTTGGGTTGAAGGCACCGAAGTGGCGCTGATGATTGGCACGCGCTGACCGATGTGGATGCGCGCCTGCTCACGGTTGCTGACCCGAATCACGGGGCTGGCGAGGGTGTTGATGTCGTTGTCCTGCGCGTTGATCTTGGCTTGTGGCGATGGCGAGATGCTGATGCGGCTGGAGTTGATGCCTTTGAGTTGATCAAGCAGGGTCACCGCCGAACCGTCGCTGTTGACCACGCCAAAGGTGTTCGGCCATTGCAGACCAAGGTCGAGAATGCGCTGGGTGGCGACTTCCATCACTTCCACTTCCAGCACCACTTCCGGGTTGGACTGGTCTTGCGATTGCAGGAGTTTTTCCGCCATGCGCACAGCGTCTTCGGTGTCGCGCATGGTCAGGGTGTTGAGGCGTTCGTCGACGAACACGTCGCGGGTCTTGAGCATGGTTTTGACCATGTTCAACGCGGTGTTGGCATCGATGCTGGTCAGGTAGAAGGTGCGCATCACCAGCTCTTGATAGTCCTTGAGCTTCTGTGGCGAATCCGGGTAGATCAGCAGCGTGTTTTCGTTCACCACTTTCTGGTGCAACTGGTTCTGTTGCAGCAACAGTGTCACCGCGTCTTCGATGCGCACGTCACGCACGAAGATCGTGGCTTTCATGTCCGGGCGCAGGTCTTTGTCGAAGATGAAATTCAGCCCGGCGACTTGCGACAGCACTTCGAAAATGGTCTTGAGGTTGGCTTCGCGAAATTCCAGGGTGACCGGGCGATCAAGCTTGGTGCGCAGTTGCGGATACGGGATCACGTTGCGGCTCTGCACCAGGCGGATGTTGCCTTGCAGCTCCAGCGCGCCTTCGTTGGCAGGGTCGAGTTCGAGGATCTGTTTGACCTGCCGATCGGCACCGTAGATGTCCCCCCGGCGCAGGTCGCCACGGGCCAGTTCAAGCTTCTCGTCCATGCTGCGCAGGTAGTCGAGCTGGCGCAGGGCATCCTGGGCGCGGCGGTTGTTCGGCTCGATGGTCAGCACACGGTTGTAGGCCGTGCGCGCCGAGGCAAAATCGCGGCGTGAGCGGTCGGTGTCACCGGAGGTCAGCAATGCAGTGATCGCCTTGGCCCGGCCGCTGTTGAGCAGCAGGTGCAATTCGGTGTCGCGAGGATCCTCGCGCAAGCCTTCCTCGATCCGGGCCAGCCCGGCCTCGTATTGGCCCTGCTCGATCAGGTCGGCAGCTTCCTTGTTGGCCACCTGCGCAGAACTGCACGCGGCCAGCCCGGCGCACAGGCCCAGGCTCATCAGTAAAAGGGATCTGTTCATTGCGTACTCCCCACAGACAAGGTCTGCGACAAATGCAAAGGCAGGTAGACCAGACTCAATTCCAGTTCGGAAATGCCGGTGATCTTCCAGGTGTCGTCGATCACATCCCCGTTGCGCACGACGTAGATCTTTTCGCCGCTCAGCAAAAACACTTGCAGGTCGCTGCGGTCATGCAGCTTGCCGACGAACTGAAACGGCACCGGTGGCAGGCTCGGGGCAGGCACCACCGGGGTTGGCGTAATCGCTTGTTCAGTGACGGTGGCCAGCGTTGGCGCGGCCTTCCAGCTCTTGGTGGCGAACAGATCGCCGGCCGGACTCAAGTCCTTGATCGGCGCCGCTTTGACTTTGCCGTTGCTGGCCGGTAACGCACCACGGCTGGCGCTTTTCGCAGGCGTCGCTACGGCCACTTCAGCCGAATCGGCGTCTTCGCTCGGCGAGAGAAATTCCGGCAACCAGGCCAGCGCCGCCGCCACACCGAAGAACGCCACCCAACCTGTCACGCGCTTGGTATTCATCACGACCTCGACAGGTAAAGGGTCATACGGATCCGGCCGTTGAGGTCGGTGTCGCCGATCTTCTTGCGTTGAAACTCGACGTCTTCCACCACCACCGCCGGCAACTGGCCGAGCAAGGCGTGCAGGAAGCGGCGCAGTTGCGGATAGCTGCCGCGCACTGGCAGCAAAATCTGATAGCGCGCCAGATGGGTTTTCGGATCGACGCCGAGGGCGTACTCGCCGCGCGCCAGCGTGATGTGTTCCTGAGCGGCGAGCGCGTAGATGCGGTCGATAGCCACGGTGGCCTGCGGCTGCGCCGGCAGTTTGTTGCGGAAATCGTCGAGCTGACGCTGTGGCACCACCGGCGGCGCGATGCTGCCGTCCTCCACCTTGGCCAGATACTCGCTGGCTTCCTGAGTCTGCTGGCTCAGGTGCTGCAACGATTGCCAGCCCGGCAGCAAGCCGCCCAGTGCCCAGGCCAGCGCGATCAGCAGCAGCGCCAGCCCGGCCAGGCCCGGCAGGCCGAGGCCTTGCAGGTATTCGTGGACGATCAGTCTAGGGATTCGCATCGCCAATCTCCCAAGTCGCCGACAGGTTGAATTGCACCGGTTGTTCCGGCGATTTGACGACAATTTCGTGGCTCAGCAGCGACACGTCGGACAGCTCGTCGCTGGCTTCCAGACGCTTGTGGAAATCCAGCATCGCTGGCAGATCCCGCGCTTCGGCACTGATGCGTAATTGGCCCTTGCGCGCATCCGGGGTCAGGGTCAGCAGCGCGATGTCCTCGCGCGGCATGGCCTCAAGCATGGCGAACAGGCGTTCCCACGGGCGGCGCAGTTGCTGCGAGACCTTGCGCATTTCGGCGAGGTTCTGCGCTTGCTCACGGGTTTCGGCCGGGCTCAAGGTGCTTTTGCCTGCACTGTCGCCGGTGAGCTGGCGTTGCGTGGTTTGCAAATGACCTTGCTGTTGTTCGGCCTGGGCATCGAGGTGCTGTTGCACGCCAAAGCACAGCAGCGCCAGCAGCGCGCCGCCGCCGAGCAGGCTCCAACCCAGCAGGCCGGAGCGTGGACGTGGCTGAAAGTCGAGGTTGAGGGCGCGCATGTCAGGCCACCGCCCGGGACATGACGTACAAGCCGTCACGCACAGTCGTCGAGTCGTCTTCAAGGGTGCGCAGTTGCACCCCGGCCACATCCGGCTGCGCGTCGAGGCGCGCCGGGGCATGCAGATACACGTTGAAGGCGCGTTCGCTGGTCGACGCCTGCAACTGCCGTTCGCGACCGATCAAGGCACTGAGCGCCGCATCGCTGTCGCTGCCACCCGCCGAGCGTACGCCGGCCCAGCGCCCTTCCCGGGCCAGCAGCAACACGCTGCGTTGCGGCTCGGCGACCACGAAGAGGAAGTCACCGGCATCCAGGCTTTTGTCGAAGCGGTTGAACGCTGCCATCAGGTACGGCTGCACCGAGCGCAGACGCACGCCACGGCCGCTGGCCAGTGCCCGCAGGCGATCGAGCAAGTCTTGCGGCAAGGCGCTGGCGATGCGGTCGTACCCGGCAGGCTCGGCGGACAGCACCAGACTCCAGGCTTGCGTCGGCGCGCCGAACAAATCTTCGAAGCACAGTTGGGCGAAGCCACGCAGCTCGTCCGGGCTGCTGATTTGTGCGCTCCACGGCACCAGGCAGAAACGGCTGAAGTGGCCGGAGATCACCACGCTCAATTCGGCACCGGCGCGGGCGTGTTCACCGAGCAGACGGTCGAGGGTGTCCAGCGCCACCGCGTAGCTCTGGAAGCCTTCGTCGATGTAACCGACGCTGCCCAGCCACAGGGTTTCGCTGCCCCGCCGCTGCCCCAGGCCAACACCGCTGGCGCCGAGCACGGCGACAAAATGTTCACGCGATAAAAGTGACACGATTGATCTCCTCCAGCGTGGTCCGACCTTGCTCCACCAGCTCCAGCGCCGATTCACGCAGCAGGCGCAAACCACGGGCACAGGCCAGGGCTTTGATTTGGGTGATGGGTTGGCGCTCGACGATCATCTGCCGCAGTTCGTCGTCCAGGTGCAGCAACTCGGCAATCGCCGTGCGCCCGCGATAACCGCTGCCCCGGCAGTGGCCGCAGCCTTTGCCGTGGACGAAGTGGTAGTGGTCGACTTTCTGCGGATCGAGGCCCGAGGCGCGCAGTTCTTCATCGCTGGGGTTGACCGGCGCGCTGCAACTGCTGCACACCAGCCGAATCAGGCGCTGGGCGAGAATCGCGTTGAGCGCCGAGACCAGGCTGTAGGGGTCGATTTCCATTTGGGTGAAGCGGCCGATCACGTCGAAGACGTTGTTGGCGTGGATGGTGGTGAACACCAGGTGCCCGGTCAGTGCCGATTGCACGGCGATCTGCGCGGTGTCCGGGTCGCGGATCTCGCCGACCATGATCTTGTCCGGGTCGTGACGCAGGATCGAGCGCAGCCCCCGGGCGAAGGTCAGGCCTTTTTTCTCATTGACCGGGATTTGCAGCACCCCCGGTAACTGATATTCGACCGGGTCTTCGATGGTGATGATCTTGTCCACGCCGTGGTTGATCTCGGTGATCATCGCGTAGAGCGTGGTGGTCTTGCCGCTGCCGGTCGGGCCGGTGACCAGCACCATGCCATAGGGTTCGGCGGCGAGGCGACGCAACTGGCGCAGGGTCTCGTCTTCAAAACCCAGCGCTTGCAGTTGCACACCGCAGACCTTGTCGGCCAGATCCTGTTTGTCGAGCACCCGCAGCACCGCGTCTTCGCCGAAGATGCTCGGCATGATCGATACGCGGAAGTCGATCTGCCGGCCACTGATGCCGATCTTGAAACGACCGTCCTGCGGTACGCGTTTCTCGCCGATATCGAGTTCGGCCATGACCTTGACCCGCGAGATCACCTGTTCGGCGAACTCGGCGCCCTGGACTTTGCTGATGTTGTTGAGCACGCCGTCGATGCGGTACTTGATCACCAGACCGTGGCCGGTGGTGCCGAGGTGAATGTCGCTGGCGTGCATTTTCAGCGCGTCGTAGAGGGTCGAGTTGACCAGTTTCACCACGCTGCTGGCGTCTTCGCTGATGCTGGTCAGCGACAGGCTTTGCAGGGTGTCGATCTCGCTGTGGGTGTCGCCCTGGGCGTTCAGCGATTCGACGGCGTGAAAGCTTTCTTCATGGCGCGCCAGATAGGCTTTCAGGTCATCGGCGTGAACCAGATGCAGCGGCGCGCCGTGCAGGCAGTCGTCGATCCAGGCCAGCCGCGCCGGGTCGAAGGGGTCGGCGAACACGCCGATGACCTCGTCGTTGTGGCGCAGCAGGATGAATTCACGCTTGAGGCATTGTGCGAGGGTGACCCGGTCGAACACCGGCGTCGCTTGAAACAGGCTGTCGGTGTCGAGCACCGGGTAATGCAGGGTGGCGCCGAGGCAATCAATGAACGGCATCGGCGCCAATTCGCACAGCACGCCGAGCGCATCGAGAACCCGTTCCCCGGAACTGGCGGCCCGCGCCCGGGCCTGGGCGAGTTGCTCACTGGAAAAGCGTACCGGAACACTTTCCGGGACCAGCGGTTCGACGACAACGGACAGACGTTCCATGGTTTGCTCTCCAACCGGGGCTTAAAGCCCTGTCGGCGCGACAAACCCTGGCGGCAAATGCCGGAACGTCTGATCGCGCCACTACTCCCCGGTGAGCATTTGATCGTCGTCCGGTGCCTGGGATGGCGACTGTCGTCGTCGATCCGCCAGCACCCAACTGCCATCGTACAACTGCAACGGGAAGCTCTCGGTCCTGCTCTGGCGTCGTTCGACGAAACCCTCGGAAGGGTTCGCACCGGGTTTCGCTTCGCGCTTGAACCCCAGAAGGTCGCAGACAGCTCGGGCCAGTTCCGCCAGTGGAAACGGTTTGAACAGGATGTGGCTGACTTCCAGTTGCCGTGCCCGCTCACACACTTCAGCGGTCGGGTGACCCGTTATCAGCACAAAATGACACGCCCTGTTCTGGCGGACCGCGTCGAGCACCTCAAAGCCTTCCATATCGGGCAAGCGGTAATCGAACACCAGCACGTCGGGGGCAAACGTTTCGGCTGAACCGATACCCGTCGCTCCGTCATGTGCAATCCGGACGTCCAGCCCCTGCGCCGACAGATAATCCTGAAGGTTCTGTGCAAGCAGCTGTTCGTCTTCGACAACCAGTACTTTGTTAACCAAGGTCGACTCCTTGAAACCCGCAAGTCCGAAAACTGAACCCGCTGGAGTGCGCCTTACCCTGGGTAACGCACACTTCATGCCAAGCTGAGTGCCGGTAATTTTTAGTCTTCATGTCCTTGAATTCAATGACAATGCCCGCTCGTCCCGGTACCCCGTTCCCCAGAAACGGGGAAGCACCTGAATGGGCATCGAAGCCATTCCCCACTATTGGGGGGGGAACCTTCAATCGTCGTCAATTCGTTCGATCCTGTACTGCGCCCGCAATTGCGCGAGCACCTGGCGACGAGCCTGGGTCTGTTGCTGCCGGGCGAACTCGCCCGTGACTGCTTCCAGCCCCTGTGAATGTGGGACATCGCTCGCCTCCAACTGGTTCTGCAAATAAATCAGATGCCAACCAAACGGCGAACGTACCGCACCGCTGGCAAACCCCGAAGCGCTGATGATAGACGCTCGCATCTGATTTAAGCGTAGACGTGCCTGAGCCTGCGTGGCGGCATCGGCGTTCGGCGCAACTTTGATCAAGACGTGCCTCGTCTGGGTGAACCTTTGCCGGATCAGATCAGCGAACATCTGCTGCGCGGCCAGTTCGCGGCGCATGTACTCGGTGTACGAGGTTTCATCGAAACCCGCCTCCTGCAAACGCCGGTTGAAGTTCTCGGTGCCGCCGATGGTCGTGCGGGTCTGCTCAACCTGCCGGCGCACACTTTGCTCGTCAATCACCACCCCCCGTTTGCGCGACTCCTGCCACAGCAGCTCCTTGTCGATCAGCGCATCGAGTGCAGCCTGACGCAGCTGTTTATAGGCCTTGGGATTGCGAATGCTCGCCACTGCGCGACCCTGATCTTCCAGGTACTCGGCGAAGAACCGCTCAAGGCGAAACTCAGAGATTTCCTCGCCATTGACCCGCGCGGCCGCCGGGCCGTTGTTGGCCAACGCGACGGGCAAGAAGCATGTCAGCAACAGCATTAACGTTCTGAGCTTCATGGTCAGGGCCTCCGTTCAGGGGCGGGCAACAATCGGTTTATAGGGGGCGACCAGATAAAAGCGCTGATCCGGTAAATCCACCGTGACCACATGCGCACCACTCAAGCCCAGGCGTCGCCCGGGGCCGAAACTCAGGCGCGGGGTGAGGCCGGTGTCGAAGTCGTGCAGGCCTTCCAGCGCGGCCACCAGTTTTTCGCGGCTGGCATCGCGTCCGGCCTGTTTCATGCCTTCGCTGAACAACAACATCGAGGCGTAGGCGCCGACTTGCAGCACTGCGTGTTGAGCGCCAAGGCCTTGATGCTCGCGCAGCAAACTCAGGGCCATGCGTCCGCTCTGGGTCCAGTCGCTGGGCACGAACGGATAGGCGAGGAACACCCGCCGGGAAAAGCCGTCCGGCACCTGGTGCAGATCCCCGGCCACCTGGCTTGAGGCGGCGAACAGGTACGGCACCTGCCCGGAGCCTTGCAAGCGTGTGGCCAGGCGACTGAAGCCAGTGCCGCTGCCCAGATAGAAAACTGAACGCGAGCCCAGTGGCAGCGCATCCGCCGCCGGGTCATAGGCTTGTACCTGGACGTTCTGCCAGCCGTGACCCTGCAAATACTCACCCAGGTTTTGCGCTGTCTGGGCCTGTGCGGTGTCGTCGGGATAGGCAATCAGCGTTGGCCCTTGCAGCACGCGCAGGCTGGCCGTGGCGTAATCGGCCAGGGCCATCAGTTGCTCGCGCAATCCCGGCAACGGTTCGAAAATCTGCGCACTGGCCTGTACCGAACCGAGCAGTGACAGCGGCCCGATCAGCGGCACACCGGCCTGCTCTAGACGGGTAGCCAGCGCGCTGTCGAGGGCTGGCGCCAGCGGCGCGATCAGGGCGAACACCTGTTCCTGCTCGATCAACCGCTGCAACGCCTGTTCGGCACTGGCGCGATCCGGGCCGGGGTCGATCACCGTCAGGTGCAACTGTCGGCCGTGAATGCCGCCCGCCTGATTGATCCGCGCCACACTGCCGTTGAGCACCGCTGCGACCGTGGCACCCTCCTCGGCCAACGGCCCCTGGCTGGGCAGCAAAGTACCGAGGCGCAACGTCTCGGCATCGAGGCCGGGGTCGCGCTCATCGGCCAGTCGTTTGAGGTAGGCGGTGAGGTTGCGCTGATCCTTCATCGACAGCAGAAAGCGCGGCATGCTCGGGTCGAGACGATTGTTGCCGGGGTCGCGTCCCTGCTGAATCACCGTCGCCACACTGCTGTCGGTGTAGGCGGGATAGCGGCGGCCGTTGACCTGTTGCTGGCCATAACTGCTGGTCAGCCGCGACCAGTTCAACGCCGGCGGACGCACCCCGCCCTCGGGCCGGCCGAGGCCATCAGCGCCATGACAATTGCTGCACGGCAGGCGGGTGGCCGGCAATAACACATCCGCCGCGCCGACCCGCGCCATGATTGCCTCGCCACTGGCCGACAGACCTTCGCGGTAAACGCGCTTGCCCGCCGCTTCTTCCGGCGTCAGCGGCAGCGCCAACGCGCCAAAGCTGACGCCGACGAGCAGGAACAGGGCGAGAACGCGGCAGCGCTTCATGGTGCGTGCTCAACGGCCAGCCACGGGCATTGTCAGCAACTGCAAGCGCTGGGCAATGGCGGCGGCCGGGGCATCCGGGCGGATTTTGCTCCAGCGTTTGTTGGCGACATCGCCGACGATCAACTGCGTGGAGTGTTGTTCCGGGGTCGGAATGATCTGGCCGATACGGCTCAACACCAGGTCCATCTGCGCCTTGTCGCCAGTAAGAAAAAGCCAATGAGGGTCATCGGAACCCTGCTTCAAGGTGTAAGCCTTGAGCACCGCCGGCGTGTCGCGCAGCGGGTCACTGGTAAGGGAAATGAAAGTGATGTCCTGGGCCTTGTCACCGAGCAACTCGCGCACTTCCTTGAGCTTGCGGGTGATCAACGGGCAGGCATCGTTGCAACTGGTGAAGATCACGTTGAGCAGCACCACGCGGTTTTGCAGTGCGTCGCTGTAGAAACGCAGGGTTTCGCCGTTCTGATTCTGCAACGGTGTATCGGTGAACCAGGTTTTAGCGTCGCGGGTGCCTGTGGCCGGTGCCGCCGCAACGGTTTCAGGGGCAGTAGCGGAAGCCTCGGGGGCATGGCCTTCGTGGGCCACCGCGACGTTGCCGAGAATCCAGAAACACACGGTCAGGGAAATCCAGTCGAGGGCTCTCATGGCTGTTGCTCCATGGCGATGGCAGTGTGTTTGTCGTGGGTGCGCAGGCCGCTGAGTTTTTCCACTTCCTTGGCCAGCAACGCCGGGTCGGTGAAGCCGTAATAGCGGGTCCAGTGGCGGCTGTCGCCGTCGCCGACGAGGATCAGCGGCTGATGACTCTTCAAGTCGCCGCTGAAACTGCCCAGCCCTTTGAGGGTTTCGGTGATCGATTGCGACGAGCCGGTCAACCAGCTCCAGCCCGGGCCACGCTGGAAGGTGCGGGCGTATTCCTGCAAGCGTTTCGGGTCATCGCGTTGCGGGTCAACGCTGATCGACACCAGTTGCACTTCGTTGCCGACCCGTGCGCCAAGCTGCTTTTGCACCTTGCCCATGATCGACGACACCACCGGGCACACCGTGGTGCAACTGGTGTAGATGAAGCTCATGACGACGATTTTGCCCTGCACCAGATCCTGCTCCAGGTGCACGGTTTTACCGTTTTGATCGAGCAACGAGACGTTGGCGAATTTGACTTGGGCGTTTTCCTGCGTGTTGCTGGGGGCCGCTACTTTGTGCCCGGCATGTTCGTCGGCTGAATGGGCCTGAGCCTGATGAATGCCGACGCTCAGTAGGCAAAGGGTCAGCAGGCCACGGGATGCAAATCGGTTCATGTCGACTTCCTCTTCAACGGATCTGGCCGGGGGCTACCCGAACACTGGCAAAGGTCTTGTCATCGAAACCGGCACCCAGCGATGCCGCACGCACATGCAGGTACCAGGCGCCGCTGCGATCAAGCGTCACCGGCGCTTCGTACACGCCATCGGCGACTTCCCGTGCCGCCACTTCGCGGGGGTGCGAGGTCGGTGCGAGGAAGTAGCGCAACTGCACGTCCTTGACGCCGCTGCGCTGGATTTTCTGCTTGCCCTGAACGATGCGAAAACGCACCACGTAGGGGGCATTGAGCGCCACGGCAGTCTTGTCGAGCAGGAACTCGACCTTCGGCTGCCCGAGGTGTTTTGCCACCGTGCCATCGGCTTCGATCTGCGCCGCGAAGCAGTGAATGATGTTCGGTTGATTGAGCAGGAACGCCACGTCAAAACGTCCCGCCGCCGGCAGTTTCACCCGCGAGCTATATAGCCCCGGCGACACTTCGCGCAGGCTGCGATCGATGACCATGGCCGCCCGCGCAATCTGACCCCGGTTGGGGTACCCGGACATCGGCGCGTTCATGCCTTCGGCGTAGAAGTAGGTGGTGTTGTCCACCGGGTTGACCACGAACACCGCGTTGTCGTCGCGCGATACCGCCAGGCTTGAGGCCAGCGGCAAATCCCCGGCCATGCGCGGCGGTTGCGGGCCGGCTTCAAAACCCTGGCTGATCGGCTGGCGGCCTTCACCGAGCGAGGCCAGATTGATCATGGTGACCTTCGGCGAGGCCAGTCCGCGTACGTAGGCATAGGCCTTGGTGAACACCACTTGATACGGTTCAGCGGACACGTCGAGGTCGTGGATCGCCGAATCGTTGGCGGCATCGATGATCGAGGCGCGGTTTTCCACGGTGTTGAGCACCACGCCAAAGCGGCCGTCAGCGCTGAAACCCATCGGGCCGAGCCCTTGCTGGAGCGGGATAACCCGGCGCACGGCATGGCTGTTGCCGTCAATCACGGTCACGGTGCCGTCCTTGCCATCGGCGACGTAAACCGCGCCGGACAATGGCGAGTACGCGACCGACAAGGGGCTGGAGCCGGTTTTGACTTGCTTGAGAATCTTCAGGCTGGCGATATCCACCACGCTCACGGTGCCGTCGTCACGGTTACTGACGAAGGCAAAACGGTTGTCCTTGCTGAAACTGATTTCGTGATGGCCACGGCCGGTGGCCAGATGTTTGAGGGTTTTGAGGCTCTGAGTGTCGATCACCGTCACCCCGGACTCTTCGGTTTTGCTCGCGTTGTTACCGACCCAGAGCAGACGTTCGTCCGGTTGCAGTGCTACGCGCACCGGTTGGCTGCCGGCGGCAATCGAGTCGAGGACTTTGAATTGTTCGCTGTCGATCACCGCCACTTCGCCGGCCGTGGGCATCGACACGAATACGCGTTTGTTGTCAGTGGGAGTGACCCAATCCATCGGCGCTTGCTTGAGTTCGATCCGCGCCATGGTGCTGGTGATGCCGCCGACCGACACCGAAGGATCGACCACGGCAATGCTCGCGTCGCGGTTCATCACCAACAGGTAATAACTGTTGAGATCGAGCAGTGGCCGCGCGCCGATGTTGGATTTGAGGAACATCCCGACCCGGGATTTGCAGCTCTGGTCACGGCCCTGGGCTTTATCGGCGGCGACGGTTTCCGGATCGACCCACGCCCCCGGCGCCAGACCGGACAAGGGCTGGCTCGAAGCGCTGTCGGTGATGCGAAACTGCACGTCGGCGAACTCGCCTTCGCGCAGTTTGCCGTCGGCGGCCAGCGGCTGGAGTTTGAAGTCCACCGTCACGCCATCGCGGGCCAGGGTCTGGCCGGACTCGGCTTGTGCCAGGGCAATTTCGCCAAGAGTCACTAACGCCCCGGCGGCGGTCAGCAGACAAACTCCCGTGATGTTGATGATCCTGTTCATACCGCACTCCCCTTCAAATCCAATCCAGACGACACGGTTCCTGCAGGAGCGAGCCTGCTCGCGATGGCATTTTCAGCTACACCATCCAAAACCGAGTTGCTCCCAATCGCGAGCAGGCTCGCCCCTACAGGTTTTGCATCCACAGATCCATTGCTTTGCAGCTACTGCCCCTGAGGTGCCGGCTCCGGCTCGTTGGTCACCCGCAGCAATCCCCACAACCCGGAAATGTTGCCGTAGGCGCCGTAGTCGCGGAACAGGTAGTCCCCCGGTATCGCGTTGCTACCCCCGGCGCTCGGCAGCATGAAGCTGAAGTGCGCCGCCGGCAGGATGCTTTCGTGGGCGCCGATGTACATCGACATCGGGTTGTAGCCGAAGCGCACCGACCCCACGCCCGGCGAGCCCAGCGGATAGCCACCGGTGTCGCTCTTCTCAGCCTGGAAAGGGTTGACCGACCAGACATGACCATCGAGCTGGAACGTGCTGCCACGGCTGCCACCACTCGGCATCAGGATGTGCGTGCGCAACGGTTGCCCCGGTTTGGCGTAGAGCACCGGCGTCTGCGGATCACCGCCCACCAACGCATTGCTGTAGGCCATGTGCGCGTTGGTCATGTCGCCATAACCTGCGCCATCGGCATGCCCGAACGGCGCATCCGGGGCGAGGCCGAAGCGATACCACAGCGGCTCGGTCTTGTAGTTGATCGCCATGCTCGAGTTGTCCTGCGGATCGGTCGGCAGGCCGAAGCCTTCGGCGGCAATACCTTCCACCGGCCGGCCGTTGGCCCAACGGGTGTTCAACGCCTTGTGCCAGACCATCGCGAAGTCGCGGTAAGTCGTTTGCCCAGGCGCGGTGACCGTGGCGTTGACCTTGCGCGCATCGTCGACCCAGGTGGCGCCGATCGGCAGAATGCTCATCGCCCCGCCAAGGCCTTTTTGCGGCTGCTTGATCACGTCCGCCGGGGTGAAGTTCAAACCGCCAAACTCGACCGCCGTGGCATTGATGTTGTCGACGCTGCGGCCCAGCTGGGTCACCGGTTTGCCTTCACGCTCAAGGTGCCCGGCGTAGTACTGATAAGTACGGGTCGGGTACGCGCCGCTGCTACCAACGCGTGGCGGCACAGTCTGGGTCGGGTTGGCGCCGACGTTGGTGCCGTCGGATTTGGTGATGTCGTAGGCCAGCAGTTGCGCGTGCAGGCCGACGTGGCTGGACGGCCGCATCAGGTTGTTGCTGAAAGTGGTCGAACCGAGGCCGCTGTTGCGGTCGCGCTTGACCATGCCTTGCACTACTGCGGTCTGGGTCAGGTCGGGCATCACGCTCGGCAGACGGTTTTCCAGAGTGATGTTGATGCAGTCCCCCGCAGCCGCGCGCAGCACCAGCGGTTCGACCGGGATGCCAGGCTTGAGCTTGCCGCTGACCGGATCAAGGTCGGATTTGCGCACGTACAGGATCGCGGTCGGGTCATGCAGCGGACCGCTCTGCCCGCCAAGGGTGATGGTCTCGCCATCCTCAGGGTCGGTCACCGTGACCTGCGGGATGCTCACCGTGCGCGAGTTCAGCACCAGGGTGCCGCCCGCAGGGTTCAGCGGCCCGCCGACATGCTGGCCGAGGCCTTCGGGATCGCCGATGGTCAGGCCCAACGCATTGCCGAGGATGTCGTTGGCCAGGGCTGCGACCACTTCATAATTGCGCTGCACGGTCGGCCGGGTGCCGATGCCGTTCGGGTTGGCGCCATAGCGTGGGCAACTGCCCTCAAACGCGACGGTGTTGCGCATGCCGGCCGGCGTCGGGTTATTCGGGATGGCAAACAGATCACTGCGTTTGGCAGTGTAGTTGCGCATCACGCCCCAGATACCGCTCCAGTAGCCTTCGATCGAGGCATCCATCGAGTACAGATAGTCGCCCGTCGTTGCGGCAGAACTGGAAAGCATCGACACCGGTGCAATGAAGCCCATCTGCTCGGAGATGCCGATCATCTGCGACGCGCGCCAGCCGGAGTTGGAGCTGTTGCCGAAACCGGAGCCGCTCTGCAGCCACTTCACGCCGTGCAGGGTGACGTTGTGCTCTTCCTCATGACCACCGGCATGCACCCGCAGCCGCACGTTGTCGCCGGTGTAGGTGCGCAGCATTGGCGTGAACGGGTCGCCCGGTTCTGCGCCGCCCTTGTTGATGTGCGGCGGGAACAGCGTGGTGCCGCCGGTCGGGCCGGTGGCGGAGGTCAGCAGGTTAGGCGCCAGGTTCATCGCCGGGATTGCACGGTCGGTACGGCTCTGCATGGCATACGCCAGGTCACCGCCGAGGCCGTCGGCCTGCATGCCGCGCTTGCCGTCCGGGCCGACTTTGTTCGGGTCATACACGCGCAGGGCCAGCGGCTCGTTGCGGTAGTTGACGACGAACATGCCAGGGTCATCCACCGAGATCGCTTGCGGGCATGGCCGGCTCGGGCAGCCCGGCACCTGACCGCCCTGCACTTCAACGATGCCTTCGAGCAGGTTGCTGGCGTTGTTGCGCACTGGCGGGTTAATCGCGTAGCGGAAGCTGTCGGCCGTGGCCGGGAACGCTTGCGCATTCGGTACACCGTTAGGCCCGGCACCGACATACACACCGGCTTCATAGGCGTGCTGGAAGTCGCTGTACTCGAGGAAGAACTCGCGGAAGCTGTCGTTCTTGCCGTCGCCATCGAGGTCGCCGGTGTTGATTACGGCTTGCCAAGAGGTCGGCCCGCCGTCCTGACGTGCGCCGCTGTACAGAGGCTCACCCGTTTCGGCGTGCAGCCAGGTGGAACCGGCAGGTTCAGCCAGCACGGTGGCGTACAGACCAATCTGTTGGTGCGTCGATGGACCGAGGTGGTCGTGGGTGAAAATGGTGCCCAGGCCACGGTCCACGCCTTTGATATTGACCACCGGATCGACGAACCAGCGCTGCATCGCCGTGCGCGCACCGATCCAGTCGGCACGACCGAACTGACCAAAGTACGGATGCGCCTTGGCTTTCGGGCAAGCCTGAGTGCCATCGCGCGGGTCGGTGCCTTCGCACTGGTTGAACTCGCGGATCGCGAGGATACGTTCCTGCACGGCGCCGGGCGAGAGCACGCCGTCCTCGTAGTTCCAGCCGTTGGACGAGCCGTCAGCCGAGGTCAGATCCCACTTCGGCAAGTGGATGTGTTGGCCGATCACGTCGGTCGGCGTGCGCACCTGATAATCGTCCATCTCGTAGGTGGCCGGCACCAGGTTGGTTTGCTGGTACTGCACGCAGTCGAAAGTATTCATGCGCATCACCAGAGGCTCTGGCGGACGCTGCTTGGTGATCACCGGCCAGGCGTCTTCCCATAGCGCCAGAATGCGCGCCTGCGGGAAGTGGTAGCCGACCTTGTTGTACACCGCGTCGAACTGGATGTTGGCGGCTTTGTAGATCCGCGGACGGTCGGCGGTAAAGGTTGAGGCGCCGACGAAGGACATGCCGTCCGCCCGCTCGCCGCTGGCGAACTCACCGCTGCCGGCGCTGCTGGTCAGGCGTTTTTGCCGGTCATCCATGCACGGTTCGTAGTACGGCGCGCCGGCAATCGGCAAGGCACCGTTGGTGCGAAAAGCCTTGGCCACCACCTGATTGCCGGGTAGCAAGGCATAGCTTGGGTGATCCTTCTTGGCGTGGAACGCCATCGCGGCCTGTTCGACTTCAGTGCCCTCTTCCGGCATATAAATCGGTTTGGCGCGGGTGACTTCCTTGGAGAAATCCAGCGACGTGGTCACGGTGCGCGCCTCGCCTCCCGCCGACACGCCATCGAGTGTATGGCGCTGCAAACCACCGTCCCAACCACCGGATTGCGCCGGGTCGAGGTTGGCCCAGAGCGCATTGCCACTGGTTTTCAGGGATTGCGCGGTAGCGGCGTCGAGCATGTCCAGCGGCGGGGTTGGCGGACGTTGGCCGACCGAACTTTCCATGCCGCCGATCCAGAATGGATAACCGGGGTTTTTCAGACTGCCGTCAGCATTGCGGTTGGCTTCGCTGCGATCCACCAGCGCCAGGGAACCGATGGCTTGCCCGCCCGCGTTGCCGCCGTCGTCGGCGCCTTCTTCCTCGTCATCGTCATCGTTGCCGGCCACCAGGGTTTCACCGATTTTCGGTACCACCACGACTTTGCCGGGCATCGGTGCCATGGCTTTGCCTGGCAGCGGCACTATTGCAGGAATCGGTGTGCCGGCGATGATTTCGCCATCGGGCAAGGCCCGGGCGCCGACCGCAGGTTTACCGCTGCGCAGGGCAAACGGTTCGCTGTGATACCCGTCCGCGCCTTGCTGCGAAACATCGAGCCGGGTGCCTTCTTCAAACACATCGTGAACCCGCCACATGGCCCACATGCCCTGGGCGAAGTGCGGATAGAAGTGGCAGTGATAGATCGCATCCCCCGCCACCCGGTTGCGGTTACCCGAACCGCCGTTGGCGATTTCATAGGTGTAACCGGCGCCGGGGCCAATGCCTTGGGCGTCGACGTAATCGGAGTTGTCGTCGTTGGGGTTGAACAGCCACTGATGGCCGTGCAAGTGGAAGACGTGCTGTTCGTGACCGTTGTGGGTGTTACGGAATTTGACGAAGTCACCGATGTAGCTGTGGTTAACGTTCGAAGGCTCCGATGGATACAGGGCCATGGTCGCTTTCACACCGATCTGATCGGCGCGAGGCGTCTGGCCCGGAGCGATGTTCTCCAGCCCGGCGTTGGCCGGCACATCCACCAGCATCGCCACGTCGCCGACGGTGTGCGAACTGAGGAAAAACTCTTCGTAAGCGCAGGACAGGCAGTCATGCATCGGCCCTACACCCAAACGGTTGGCGACCACTTCGGCGCCCATGCCGCCGGAGCCGTAGTTGATCATGAATGAGTCGCGGGTCGGCTCCAGCACATGGGCCATCACCGGGTCTGCCCAGTAAGCCGGAAATGCTTGGGTGGCGGCGGTTTCGTCCTGAAATTGCGAGGCGAAATCGCGGAATGGTTCGAGTCTGTTCGGGATCGCCGGGTTGCGTTTGCCGACTGACTCCAGCGGATAAGTGCTGGCCGGGAAGCTGCCGTCGGCGTTGCTGCCCATGACAATCGCGTCGCTTTCGCTGGAGATGATTTCACTGCCGTCGACCATGTTGATGATCGGCGTGCCGGCCTTGCCTTCGCGCAGCCACGGTTCGCGCTGCGGGTAACGTGCCTGGTAGTCGACGATGGGCTGACCGGTCGGTGCGCGGCCGGTGGTGGCCAGGCGCATCTCCTCTTCGGTCAGGGTGTTGCGATAGCTGCGGCCGCCCTTGGGCAACACGACAACCTGGCCGAACAGGCCGTTGGCAACGTTACCCGCCGCGCCTTCACCACCAAACGTCGCACCGCGGCTGCTGACGGCAAACGCACCTTCGCGCTCGGCGAACAACGTATAGGAACGGCTCGCGCCGGGGACGACCAGAGTGTTGGGGTTACGGCCGGAGAACGAAGAAATGTCGTCGATGCTGTTCACCGCTTGCAGGCCGTTGACCTGAAAACCGACATGACGGTCAGCGACTTGCTCGTCGACTTTGAAAGCGTCCATGGCGTTGGAATTTTCCTCGCCTTCAGGCCCTTCGACATGCTTGTTCGGGTTGGCCTGATAGTCGAGCAGGTTCTGCAGATTGATCGTCAGGCAATCCCCCGCCGCCACCCGCAGCACCAATGGCCGCGGACGCTTGTCCGCACGCAACGACACCTTGCCCGGCACCGCCGCGCCGCCGTAGGCCAGCGACACGTCATGCTCATCGACCACATCGCGTCGCAGGGCGTACATCATGCCGTTGGCATTCTGCGCACCGAGGCGGTTGAACATCAGCGGCTGATCGAAGGCCACGACATTGGCCACCAGGTTGCGCTCGCAGCGCACGGCCGCGCTGGCCAGGTCGATGCTGAGCATCGAGGCCAGTATCAGCAACCAATTGAATGAGCGATGAGCGTGATGAATGCCAACCATGATCGCAAACCTCGTAGTGGGTGCTCTCGGGAACCTTTATCGATAACAGCGTCTCGACAAAACCGCTGGAGCAATCCGCATGCCACAAAAAAATTCGTTACTGTTCAGTCAGTTACCGCATCGACTTGAGATTACGGGGGATATTCCCCACCGCTTTTCCCCCCTATTCGGGCCTGCCCGGCTTGCCCCGAAAGTGGGGGAACCGGGTGGGTCTACAACGGCGCATCCATCGCCAGCCCCTGCAATCGCCGGTATTGGCGCAGCACGTTGGGCACATAACGCTGGGTTTCAGCGAACGGCGGAATCACCCGGCCACGGCTGAGCACGGCTTCTGGCCCGGCGTTGTAGGCCGCCACCGCGAGCGCGATATCGTTGTCGAACAGGGTCATCAGACGCTTGAGGTATTTGGCTCCGCCCTGGATGTTGGCCTTGGGGTCATAGACGTCCTTCACCCCCAATTCCCGTGCGGTGTCAGGCATCAACTGCATCAGCCCGCCTGCCCCTTTGGGCGAGGTCGCGCCGGCGTTGTAATGCGACTCGGCGTTGATCACCGCGTGCAGCAACGCTTCGGGTAATTGATGGGCTGTCGCCGCCGCCGAGACCAGTTCGGCATAGGGCTGCCTGGCGATCATTTGCGGCTGCTGATCAAGGCTGACCAGCGGTTTTTCGGCTTCCTGAATCACCCGTTCGTAAGTGCGTCCGGGACGGTGAACATTGGACAGAACGTAGCTGCCCTTGGCGTCCACGGAGATGAACACATCGGCTTGCGCGGTGCCGCTGAGCAGCACACAGCCGAGCAATCCGCTGGCAAGAAATTTCATGTCGGGCCTCCCCGGATCAGCCCCGATAAATTGGGGGAAATGCCCCAATGACCGATCACGTTTGAGCCGTACGCAAGCACTGTGCCGTTTCGTGGAAAGCCCGAAACACAAGGGCTTCAGCCAACCAACCAGGTTTAAGCGGGGGCTGAGCATGGCAATTGCATAAGCCCTCTTGGCGACACGGCTGCCACTCACGGGAGGTCATCATGAAGCTGCAAATTCGTCCGCGTGGCCAACGCGGTTTCACACTGCTCGAACTGCTTGTGGTGCTGGTGGTGCTCGGTCTGTTGGCCGGGATCGTCGCGCCAAAATATTTCGCCCAGTTGGGCCGCTCCGAGGTGAAAGTTGCCAAGGCGCAGATCGAAGGCCTGAGCAAGGCGCTGGACTTGTATCGACTGGAGGTCGGTCACTACCCGTCCACCGAACAGGGTCTACAGGCATTGGTGATCGCGCCGAGCGATGAGGCGAAATGGACCGGCCCGTACTTACAGAAAAAACTCCCGCAGGATCCGTGGGGGCGTAATTACGCCTACCGCTATCCCGGCGAAAACAGCGAGTACGACCTGCTGTCGATGGGCAAGGACGGCCAGCCCGGCGGTGACGGCGAAAACGCCGAAGTGACCAATTGGCAGTAAGCGGAGCGCGGCCCATGCGATTTCATCTGAAAGCGGTCGGCAAGGCTGGCGTGGTCTCGTTGAGCATCGAGGCGCCAGGGCACAGCGAGGCGCGGCACATTGCCGAAGATCAGGGTTTGCGCGTGCTCAGCCTGCACGCGGAAAAACACTGGCGCTCACTGCGCCTGCGCCAGCGCGAAACCTTCAATCTGGTGCTGTTCAGCCAGGAACTGACCACCCTGATCAACGCCGGTCTGCCGTTGATCGATGCGCTGGAAAGCCTCGCCGAAAAAGAAACCGCCCCCGCTGCCCGCAAAACCTTGAGTGAACTGGTGCGTCTGCTCTACGAGGGCAAATCGTTCTCCCAGGCATTGGGCCAGTTGTCGGCGGTGTTTCCGCCGCTGTACGTGGCGCTGGTGCAGTCCAGCGAAAAGACGGGGGCGGTCGGCGAAGCACTGGGTCGTTACGTGAGTTATCGCCAACGTATGGACGAGGTGCGGCAGAAGATCGTCAGCGCCTCGATCTACCCGCTGTTGTTGCTGGTCGTCGGCGGTGGCGTGGTGTTGTTTTTGATGGGTTACGTGGTGCCGCGCTTCAGCCTGGTGTTCGAAGGACTGGGCTCGAACCTGCCGTGGCTGTCGCAGATTCTGATGAGCTGCGGGATGTTTCTGCATGCCCATCAGCTTGAGTTCTTCGCTGCGTTGGCGGCGATTGTCGTGGCCCTCGCCCTGCTGCAAAAACAGCCGGCGTTTCGCCGATGGCTGGATCGGCTGGTGGAGAAGCTGCCCGCCGTGCATCAACGGATTTTCATGTATGAACTGGCGCGGTTTTACCGTTCGCTGGGGATTTTGCTGCAAGGCGGGATTCCGCTGGTCACGGCCATGGGCATGGTCCGCGGCTTGCTCACCGTGGCGTCGCGGGCGCGGCTGGATCAGGCCTGCGAGCGAGTGCGCGAAGGCCAGTCATTGTCTGCTGCACTGGAACTCAATCGCCTGGTGACGCCGGTGTCCCTGCGGCTGCTGCGAGCGGGCGAGCAATCCGGCAACCTCGGGCAAATGATGGAACGCAGCGCCGATTTCTACGACGAAGAAATCAGCCGTTGGATCGAGTGGTTCGTGCGTTTGTTCGAACCGCTGCTGATGACCTTCATCGGCCTGCTGATCGGGGTCATCGTGATCCTGATGTACATCCCGATTTTCGAACTGGCTTCAAGTATTCACTGACCTGGGGAACGGGTCGGATCGACGCAACAATGCTCATCGAAGTTCCCAACAAAATCATAAAGACGGAGAACGATATGCACATTCAAAAGCTCGTGCTCGCAATGGCCATCGGCGCAGTTCTGTCAGCGTCAACCGTATTGATCCCGGACAGCCTGTCGGGAGTAGCCAGTGTTCAGGCCAAGGAAGGTGGCAGTGGCGGAGGCGGTGGCGGACATGGCGGCGGTGGTAGCGGTGGCGGCGGCCATGGTGGTGGCGGTGGTAGTGGCGGCGGCAGTGGCGGTGGCGGCGGCGGAGGAAGCGGTGGTGGCGGCAGTGGCGGCGGCGGGAATGGCGGCGGACACGGTGGCAGCGGTAGCGGTCATGGCGAAGGCGGCGGACACAGTGGCAGCAGCGGTCAGGGCTCGGGACATTCCGGCGATCACTCAGCCTCGGGACGCAGCGGCACTCACGCCGAACCGGGGGACGACCACGGCGTCCATCGTGCAGGTGAAGTCGGTGATGATCGCGGTGTTCATGTCGGCGGCGAACCTGGTGATGACAAACGCGCCAACTGAGTCCAACTGAAAACACCACGATCCCTGTGGGAGCTGGCTTGCCAGCGATGGCGTCCGCTCAGACACAGCCTTAGTGCCTGACCCACCGCTATCGCGGGCAAGCCCGGCTCCCACAGGGTCATGTGATGCTCACACCGTCCATATTTTGGGCGCCGCAGGGCTTATAGGGCGACGTTGCTCTGATTCAAGCGCTCACGCAAAAACTCGATCAACGCCTGCACCGGCCGCGAAGCCTGACGATGTTGCGGATACACGGCCGACAACGTCAGCGGCTCCGGACGCAAGTCATCGAGCACCGGCACCAGTCGCCCATCTTTCAATGCCGCGCCGACAATGAACGTCGGCAGATAGGTGATCCCCATCCCCTGCACTGCCGCATCGCGCAGCAACTCGCCGTTGTTGACGCGCATGCGTCCAGTGACGTTTACCAAAACCGGCTTGCCCTGCCCCGCGTCAAACCGCCATTGCACCGAGCGGCCATGGCCGTAGGGCAGACAATCGTGGCTGAGTAAATCCTCGGGTTTGAGCGGCGTACCGCGTTCGGCCAGATAAGCCGGACTGGCGCAATACACCCGTTCGATGGAGGCGATACGGCGGGCGATCAAGGTCGAGTCTTCCAGCACACCAATGCGCAGCGCCAGGTCATAGCCTTCGCCGAGCAGATCCACCGGGCGGTCGCTCAAGTCGACTTCCACCGTGACCTCGCGATAGCGCTGCAAGAACATCGGCAACAGACAACCCAGGTGCGCCACGGCAAACGACAGCGGCGCACTCAGGCGAATCGTCCCGCGTGGCTCGGCGGTTTGCCCGGCGATGCCCTGCTCGACCTGCTCCACCTCGCCCAACAGGCGCAGCGCTGATTCGTAATAGCTCTGACCCAGTGGCGTGACGTCCAGCCGCCGGGTCGAGCGGTTCAATAAGCGCACGCCAAGGCGCTCTTCCAACTGCATCAACCGACGGCTGACGAACTGCTTGGACAGGCCCAACTGATCGGCCGCTGAGGTAAAGCTGCCGGAGTCCATGACCTGGCAAAAAATACGCATGTCTTCGAACGGGTTCATTGTCACTCTCTGGTGGACAGTTAAACGCTTTATAGCCGCTTTTTCACTTTTCGGCATCCCACTAATCTGTGCTCACGGTTTGAAAACACCACACCTCAATTAATCGAAAATGGAATTGCACATGAACATCGTCAAAAAAACCCTGACCGCTTCCCTCCTCGCCCTGTCCATCGGCAACGCCTTCGCTGCCGGCAGCCCGGGTGTCGAACACAACACCCAAGCCTTTCTCGAAGCCCTCGCCGCCGGTGGTGGCAAGCCGCTTGAGCAACTGAGCCCGAAAGACGCCCGTGCGGTGCTGACCGGCGCGCAAGCTTCGGTGAAGGTTGATCTGTCCGGTGTGGAAGTCAGCGACAAGGCGATCAAGGTCGATGGCCAGACGATCAACCTGAAAGTGGTGCGTCCGGCCAAGGTCAAAGGCGAACTGCCGGTGTTCATGTTCTTCCACGGTGGCGGCTGGGTACTGGGTGATTTCCCCACGCACCAACGCCTGATTCGTGATTTGGTGGTGGGCTCCGGCGCTGTGGCGGTGTACGTCGATTACACGCCGTCGCCGGAAGCGCAGTACCCGACTGCGATCAACCAGGCTTACGCCGCAACCAAATGGGTGGCTGAGCACGGCAAGGACATCGGTGTCGACGGCAAGCGTCTGGCGGTGGCCGGCAACAGTGTCGGCGGCAACATGGCGGCGGTCGTGGCACTGATGGCCAAAGAACAGAAAACCCCGGCGCTGCGCTTTCAGTTGCTGATGTGGCCGGTGACTAATGCGCAGTTCGAAGACGGCTCGTACGAGCAGTTTGCCGAGGGTCACTTCCTCACCAAGGGCATGATGAAATGGTTCTGGGACAACTACACCACCAACCCGGCCGAGCGTGCGCAGATCCACGCCTCGCCACTGAACGCCAGCGCCGAACAGCTCAAAGGCCTGCCCGCCGCGCTGGTGCAGACCGCCGAGTTCGACGTGTTGCGTGATGAAGGCGAAGGTTATGCACGGCACCTGGATGCAGCGGGTGTGCCGGTGACCGCGGTGCGCTACAACGGGATGATTCATGACTTTGGCCTGCTCAATCCGCTGAGTCAGATTCCCGAGGTTAAAGCGGCTGTGCGCCAGGCAGCGGCTGAGCTGAAAACCCATTTGCAGCCTTAACGGCAAAAGATCGCAGCCTGCGGCAACTCCTACATTGGAATGCATTTCCCTGTAGGAACTGCCGCAGGCTGCGATCTTTTTATTGGCAGACACTGCGGAGCTCAAGCCATGACCCTTTTCTATACTCACCTGCTGTCCTGGAGCGCCGCCCTGCTGCTGCTCGATGCGGTACTCTGGCACTTCTCGCCCTTCACCCATCGCGCCCCGAGAGTCGGTGTGCGACTGGTACTTTTTCTGGCGTTCACCGCGCTGGTGATCAACGCCGGTGTCAGCCCTTTGCAGGCGCCGCAGTTTACCGATGACCAGGTCGCGCAATTGGGCGCAACCGCGCTGGGCATTCTCTGGTGGTTGTACGCCGCGCGAGTCCTTACCGAAGTCATCGGCCTGATCCTGATGCGGCGCATCGGCCACAGCGGGCGCTTGTTGCAGGACGTCATCGGTGCGCTGGTGTTTCTGGTGGCCATCGTCGCTGCGGCCGGCTACGTGCTGGAGCTGCCGGTCAAAGGCTTGCTGGCGACATCCGGTGTGTTCGCTATCGTCGTCGGTCTGGCGCTGCAAAGTACCTTGGCCGATGTATTTTCGGGGATCGTGCTCAACACCACCAAGCCGTATCAAGTGGACGACTTCGTGGTGATCGATGGCGTCGAAGGCAAAGTGCTCGACATCGACTGGCGCGCAACGCACCTGCTGACCAGTGCCGGCACCATGGCGGTGGTGCCGAACTCGGTGGCGGCCAAGGCCAAAATCGTCAACCTCAGCCGCCCGACCAACATGCACGGCGTGTCGATCAGCATCAAAGTGCCGAACCACATCCGCCCACGCCGGGTACTCGACGCCCTCGACCGCACGCTGCAAGGCAGTAGCAGCCTGCTGCTGAGTCCGGCGCCAAAAGTGGTGTTGAAAGAGGCCGGTGAAGAAATGTCGGAATACGTGGCCAGCGGTTTCATCGCCGAACTGGGCAAGAAAAGCGAAGTGCGCAATCAACTCTTCGACCTCGCACACCGTCATCTCGAAGCGGCGGGTATTTCCCGGCATCCCGATGGCGTGATCGAGCCTTCGACCCGCGCCCGGGCATTGCTCGATGAAGTGAAAATCTTCCGTTCGCTGAGCGCCGAGGAACGTGACCGCCTCGCCGAATCGATGGTTGCGCAGCAGTACAGCGCGGGCCAGGTGGTGCTGGATCTGGATGAAGTGCCGGACAATCTGTTTGTGATTGCCACCGGCGTGGTCAGTGCGACCGTGCCCGATGGCAGCGGCCAGACCGAAGCCGGGCGCATGGGGCCGAGTGAGGTCATGGGCGAGCAAAGCATTCTGGCGGATACACCTTCGCAGGCTACGTTTACGGCGCTGACGTCTTCGATCATCTACCGTCTCGACAAGAACCTGACGCGCCAGTGCATGGAAAAGCGCAGAGAGGTGGGGACGGCGCTGAACAAATTGCAGGCCGTACGGCAGCAGAGCAGTCAACTGGCGTTGTTGGCCAAAGCGGCACCGGTCAGAAAAGGTGGGTTTCTGGGCTGGTTGCAGAAGCGTTAAAGCAAAAGATCGCAGCCTGCGGCAGCTCCTACAGAGGAACGCATTCCCAATGTAGGCGCTGCCGCAGGCTCGGGCCGCGATCGGACGATCTTTTGATCTTCTTACTTGGCCGTGAACTTGGTGTAGCTGTTGATCAGGTTGCGATAGTTCGGCAGGCGTTCCGAGAGCAGATGCGCCAGGCCTTCCATGTCGTTGCGCCAGTCACCCTGCAGCTCGCAAGCCACCGCGAACCAGTTCATCAGATGAGCACCGGCCGCCGACATGCGTGCCCACGCCGCTTGCTGCACGGTGGTGTTGAAGGTGCCGGAAGAATCGGTCACCACGAACACTTCGAAACCTTCAGCGATGGCCGACAGGGTCGGGAATGCCACGCACACGTCAGTTACCACACCGGCGATGATCAGTTGCTTGCGACCGGTAGCCTTGATGGCTTTGACGAAGTCTTCGTTGTCCCAGGCGTTGATCTGGCCTGGACGCTGAATGAACGGCGCGTCCGGGAACTGCTCAAGCAGCTCGGGTACGATCGGGCCGTTCGGGCCTGCATCGAAACTGGTGGTCAGGATAGTCGGCAGCTTGAAGAACTTGGCGATATCGCCCAGTGCCAGCACGTTGTTCTTGAATTCGTTTGGCGAGAAATCCTGTACCAGCGAGATCAGACCGGTCTGGTGATCGACCAGCAGCACAACCGCATCATCTTTGTTCAGACGCTTGTATGGAACGCTCATGGGAAACTCCTGGGTGGATGGTTGTTGCGTGAAGCGCCGACCGTCGAGGCCAGCGCTTTTGGGTAAGAATCAGAACGCGAAGCAGGAACAGCCGAACGCGCCCCAGAAACCGGCGAAATCGCTGACCGGGGCATTCGACAGGCGCGCCTTTTCATGGCTGTGAGAGTGCACGGCGCAGGCGCCGACGCATTGGTGCACCTGAGCCTGCATTGGCGCGTTCTGGCGCCAGTGGCCCGGGACTTTCGCCACCGGCGACCAGTCCGGCAGCACCGGCACGCTGGCCGGACCGAGGTCCTGGAAGTCGCCCGCGGCGTAAACGATCTTGCCGCCAACCACGGTCAGTACTGACTCGATCCACTTGATCGCTTCTTCTTCGACGTGGAAGAAATCCGCGCTCAGCGCCGCCAGATCCGCCAGTTGCCCGACCTTGATCTGGCCTTTCTTGCCTTGTTCGGAAGAGAACCAGGCGCTGCCGTGGGTGAACAATTCCAGCGCGGTGGTGCGCGGCAAACCTTCTTCGTAAAGGGCCAGACCGCCGACGGTACGACCGCTGACCATCCAGTACAGCGACGTCCACGGGTTGTAGCTGGAAACCCGTGTGGCGTCGGTGCCCGCGCCGACCGGAACGCCTTCGGCGAGCATGCGCTTGATCGGCGGCGTGGCTTCAGCGGCTTTCGCGCCGTAACGGTCGACGAAGTACTCGCCCTGGAACGCCATGCGATCCTGAATCGCGATGCCGCCGCCCAGCGCTTTCACCCGTTCGATGTTCTGCGGGGTGATGGTTTCGGCGTGGTCGAAGAACCACGGCAGACCGTTGAACGGAATGTCACGGTTGACCTTCTCGAACACGTCGAGCATGCGGCTGATCGATTCGTTGTAGGTGGCGTGCAGACGGAACGGCCAGCGCTGCTCGACCAGGTGGCGGACCACTGGCTCTAGCTCCTCCTCCATGGTTTGCGGCAGGTCCGGGCGCGGTTCGAGGAAGTCTTCGAAATCCGCTGCCGAGAACACCAGCATCTCGCCGGCGCCGTTGTGGCGCAGGAAGTCGTCGCCCTGATGCAACTTGACGCTGCCGGTCCAGTTCTGGAAATCGGTCAGCTCTTCTTTCGGCTTCTGGGTGAACAGGTTGTAGGCGATACGCACGGTCAACTGGTCATCTTTGGCCAATTGCTCGATCACTTGGTAATCGTCCGGGTAGTTCTGGAAACCACCGCCGGCATCGATCGCACTGGTGAGGCCGAGGCGATTGAGTTCACGCATGAACTGGCGAGTCGAGTTGACCTGATACTCCAGCGGCAGCTTCGGCCCCTTGGCCAGCGTCGAGTAGAGAATCATCGCGTTGGGTTTGGCCACCAGCATGCCGGTCGGGTTGCCGTTGGCATCGCGCACGATCTCGCCACCCGGCGGGTTTGGCGTATCGCGGGTGTAACCGGCCACGCGCAATGCGGCACGGTTGAGCAAGGCGCGGTCGTACAGGTGCAGGACGAAAACCGGGGTGTCCGGCGCGGCCTGGTTGAGTTCTTCGAGGGTCGGCATGCGCTTTTCGGCAAACTGGAATTCGTTCCAGCCGCCGACCACGCGCACCCACTGCGGAGTCGGCGTGCGATCGGCCTGTTCTTTAAGCATGCGCAGCGCATCGGCCAGCGACGGTACACCTTCCCAGCGCAGTTCGAGGTTGTAGTTCAAACCGCCGCGAATCAGGTGCAAGTGCGAGTCGTTGAGACCGGGGATGACGCAGCGGCCGTGCATGTCGACCACTTGCGTGGCCGGGCCGCGCAGGGCCATGGCTTGGGTATCGTTACCGACGACCACGAAGCGGCCGTCCTTGATGGCCACGGCGCTGGCCAGTGGTTTGCTGCGGTCTACGGTATGAAATTGGCCATTGAAGAGAATCAGATCGGCGCTCATCGCAGTTCCTTCGACAAAAAATGAATGGGGTTCAGCGTGACGGGTGTTCTGTAGATTCGACGTGGGTATGGGCTTGACTGGCTTCCAGCCACGGCGCAAACAAACGGGTCACGGGCGGCATGAACACGTACACCACCGACAACACGATGGTCAGGGTGATCAGGAACGTGGCAACCACGTAGTTGGAAAGCAACGGATGCAGCGCGAGCAGAGGCCCCCAGATCAGCGGCACCAACAGGGTGTGTGGAAAAATCACCAGCAAGGTGACCACTGCCTGCTTCCAGCGCGGTGGCGGCGACGCGGCATCAGCCAGCGGGGCAAACCAGAATTCATTGATGGGCGCGACTTCGGTCTGGTCGCCATCGGCGAGCATCGGTGCGGCCTCTTCGACCAGTGCCTGACGCTCTGGCGACTCCAGCCATTGTTGCATCGCCTCGGTCGAGCGAAAGCGCAGCACGCAGGTGTAAGTGTCGAGGCCGGCGCGCTTGCCGCGTACCACGTCCACACCCAAATGCCCTTCGCGTTGCCCCGCCACCCGCACGATATTGCGCAGCCAGGCTTCATAGGCCGCTTCAAAACCGGCTTTGATCCGGTGCTTGACGATCAGCGTGACAGTCTCGTCAGCCCCCGGTGCTTGTTGACTAAGGACTTCAGGCATAACGCAGTACTCCGGGCAAACGAATATTGAGCGCCAGCCGTCCTGGCCCGGCGATAAACACAGTGGTAAACAGGATCAACAGCAACCAGCCGAACTGCCCTTCAGCCACACTCCATTGCGGATGCACGACCAACAGCGCCACCAGCAGCACAAATAGAATAGGCAAGCAGGCCAATCGCGCCAGCACACCGGCGACGATCAGCAGCGGACAGAGGACTTCGGCGAAGATCGCCAGACATAAGGTCAGGTGGGCGCCGAGGTGGAACGGGTCTTCGATCAGTTGCAGTTGGGCGCTGAAGTCCAACAGCTTGGGCAAGCCGTGTACCCCGAGCAGGAACAGCCCGGCGCTGACCCGTAGAAACAGTAAACCGGCGTCGCGTGCCCGTTCGTCTCGTTGCAAAGCATTCATGACCCGACCCTGTAAATGTCATTGACCTGAATAATGCCAATGCGGGGCGGGGAGAAATTGGATAGGTGTGCTCTCTTTCTTTCAGTCACCTGAAACCAATGTGGGAGCAAGCCTGCTCGCGATAGCAGTGTGTCATTCAACCTTGATGTCGACTGACCGGGCGCCATCGCGAGCAGGCTCGCTCCCACAGGGGATTCAGGTTTTTTTCAGGCTGGCGGGATATCCAGCGATGCCGACATGAACTGGCTGATCCGCGAGCGCAACCACTTCTCCGCCGGGTCGTTGTCATGCACCCCGCTCCAGGCCATCGACAATTGCGCCGCATCAATCGGGAACGGTGGGTCTTCGGCGCGCAGGGCGCAGCCTTCAACCAGCGCACAGGCAGCGTAATCCGGCACGGTGGCGATCATTTCGGTGCCCGCCAGCAAAGCGCGCAAGCCGCTGAACTGCGGCACACCAAGCACCACGCGACGGCAACGGCCGAGTTTGGCCAGATCCAGATCGATATTGCCGCTCAAGTCACCGGAGAACGACACCATTGCGTGCGGGCGCTCGCAATATTCGTCCAGCGTCAGCGGCCCCGGACGGTCGTCGCCGCGCAGGACTTTGCAAGGGATGTCGCGCAGTTTCTTGCGTTTGGCGTTGGCCGGCAGATCGGTGGTGTAGCTGACGCCGACCGAGATTTCCCCGGAGGCCAGCAGCGCCGGCATCAGCAAATAGTTGGCACGGCGCACCACAACCACAATCCCCGGAGCTTCCTCCTGAAGTTGGCGCAGCAGCGGCGGAAACAGCCCGAATTCGGCGTCATCCGACAGACCAATGCGAAACACCTCGCAACTGCTCGCCGGTTCGAACTCCTTGGCCCGGCTGACCGCCCCGGAGATGACGTCCATCGCCGGTTGCAGCTCTTTGAGAATCGCCAGGGCACGGGCGGTCGGCTCCATGCCGCGACCGTTACGCAGCAGCAACGGATCATCGAACAGATCACGCAAACGGCCGAGCGCCGCGCTCACGGCGGGTTGGCCCATGAACAGTTTTTCGGCGACGCGGGTCAGGTTCTTTTCGAACATCAGTGCTTCGAAAATCACCAGCAGGTTCATGTCGACGCGACGCAGATCGTTACGGTTCATGGGCTCGTGTTCCTTGCCTGGAGGTCTTGTGCAGTCATGCGAGAGCGCCGTACTTTACTCGATCAACGGTACTTTGGCCGCGCGTTTGTAAGGGCCGTATTCCACCGGTACCCATTGGAAGTGTTTGTCGATAGCGGTGATGTGACCGATCCCCGGAAACGGCAGGTGCGCAGCGGTCACCCAGGTTTTGCTGGCGGCAGCAGCGCTGAATACGGCGTTACGGCTTTTGATGGCCTGCTGACTATTGACGTCAAAACTGATCGACACTTCAGGGTGTTCGAACTGCACGGCAAGGTTGTGCACCAGGTCGCCCATGAACACGATGCTCTGGTCCTGCGAGGTGAAACGGTAAGTGGTGCTGCCTGGCGTGTGCCCGCTTTCGAGTTGCGCCTCGACCACGCCCGGCAAGGGTGATTGCCCTGGCGTGAAGGTCTTGAAGCGGCCGGCAGCCACGTAGGCCGCCGTGGAGTCCTGAGCAATTTTGAAGAATTCTTTCGCCCCGGCCGGTGCCTTGGCCAAGGCCTGCGGATCGAGCCAATAGTCGGCTTCGGCCTTGGCTGCGTACACCGTAGCGTTGGCGAACAGTGGCTTTTGCTGAGCGTCGACCAGCCCGCAAACGTGATCCAGGTGCAGATGGGTCAGCAGGATGGTGTCGACCTGTTCCGGTTTGTAGCCCGCTGCCTGCATGTTCGCCGAGAGCTGGCCGGCGGTTGCGCCAATGCACTGCCCGGCGCCGGTGTCGATCAGAATCAACTGTTTGCCGGTGTTGACCAGAAACGCGTTGAACGCCGTTTGCACACCCGGGGTTTCAATCGAACGGCGAGCGAGCAATGCACGGATCTGTCCCTGACTCATGCCCTGAAGCAGTTTGGGCGACAGATCGTTGTAGCCGTCGAACAGCGCGGTCACTTCATAGTCGCCCAACGCCAAACGGAAGTAACCGGGCGCCTGGGTACCGACCTGCGGCGCTTGTGCCACAGCACTACCGGCCGCCAACGCGAGTGCCAAACCGAGTGTGCCCAATGCAGCGTGCAACGAACCTGTCATGCGAGTCCCCTTGCTTGATCGATCTTCGACGGCACCGAACGTGTGCCTCTTATCAGACGTCATCCTCGCCGATCCGCCCCGTCGCCGACTTGCAGCGATGTGCTGAGTTCAACGTTTTGCGGCGCAATTAACAACGTTTAACTCGTCAGTCCTCCGGCCCCGTCCAACAATGAAACCCACCGCGAAACATTGTTTTCTTGACCAGAGGGGAAAGCACCCAGCGTGCGTACCCCCCCCGACACGGACATTGGCCATGGCTCACTTACAACAAACAGTCGCCCTCGCCCCCGCCAGCGAATCTCGCACACAGCGCGTCGGCGGCCTCAGTCCACAGCGCGAACGGCGGGTCAAACAGTTGATCCTTGATCGCCTGGGTGAAAGCCTGGAGGTCACCGAACTGGCAGAGGCATGTTCGTTGTCACGCAGTCATTTTTCCCGAGCGTTCAAGTGCAGTACCGGGCTCTCGCCACAGGACTGGATCCGTACTCAGCGCATCGCCCGCGCCAAGCTGTTGATCCAGCACACTCACTTGAGCCTGACGCAGATCAGCCTTGAATGCGGTTTCTGTGATCAAGCGCACTTTTGCCACATCTTCACCCGTAGCGAAGGGATCAGCCCGTTTGCCTGGCGCTGTCGTGAAGTGCCGGATATGAAGCTCAAAAGATCGCAACCTTCGCCAGCGTCTGCCGGCATGCGCCTTGCGGTGTAGGCTCCGATCCTATCGCCCCCTTCCTCACTTGTGCCTCAACCGCTGCGCCACTTGTGCCACCCGCTCCCCCAGATGGGCCGCCGTGCGCCGGTCTTCGAGCGGCGGCGCCTGCTCGGGCGTCTGTTCGACATTGGATTGGGACATCGCACCGAGCGAGCTGCCCAGACGGTTCAATTGCCCATCAAAGCACCCGGCCGCCGAACGTGCCGGGAGCAAATCGAGCCCAACCCAAATCATCGAATGTTGCGCGGCGAACACCGCCATTTGCAGCAGCGTATTGAGCTTGTCGCCGCACAGACTGCCGGAATTGGTGAACCCCGCAGCGACCTTGTCGCGCCACGGTTTGGCCAGATAGAACGCCGCGCTGGCCTCCATGAAACGCTTGAAGCCCGCCGACGCGCTACCCATGTAGGTCGGCGCGCCGAAGATGATCGCATCAGCGCGGTGCAACTCATCCCAATAGCGTTCGACTTCTTCTACCGCGACCAACCGACAGGTACTGCCCAGGTGCCGTTCGACGCCCTGCGCCACGGCCTCGGCCATGACGCGTGTGTGGCCATAGCCGCTGTGATAGACCACCACCACGTTGCTCATTGCGCCGTCCTCCGGACGTGTGCATTCCATTGCAGCCATCAGGTCTGTGCCTGAGGTTGAACTTGTTTGATCGGAGTTTTGAGGCTGGAGCGGACGCAGACGAGTTAATCGTTGTTAATTGTCCGTGGCACAGAGCGGTGATTTGGGCATTGCAGTGTGTAAAAACGGAAGTTACGCCACAGCGTTTCGAGTGTTGAGGGCAATCTGCACGTTGCACTGGCGCCAGAACCTGAGGAATATGTCCGCAAACTGCGGATTAGAAGGCTTGCGTGCAACTGACGCCCTGATCCGCCCTGCCCTTCACGGATGCTTCACAAGCCTGGGGCAGGATGACAAGAATTTCGCAGGAGTGAGCTGTTGAGTCTTTCCCCGAATCAGGCCATCGGTTTCGGCCCCTATCGGATTCATCCTGGACAACGGTTGGTGCTTGAGGGCGACCAGCCGTTGCGCCTGGGCCGACGCGCCATGGACATTCTGCTGATCCTGCTGGCGCATGCCGGCGAAGTCGTGAGCAAGCAGCAATTGATCGCCGGAGTCTGGCCGGACAGCGTCGTGGAAGACATCAACCTGCGGGTGCACATGGCGGCCCTGCGCAAAGCACTCGGCGATGGTCAGGCTGGCCAGCGATATATCGTCACCGTGGCACAGCGCGGCTACAGTTTTGTCGCACCGCTCGTGCGGCAATTGATCGAACAACCCACCTGCGCCGAGACCGGCACGCGGCATAACCTGCCGCTGCGCCGCACGCGAATGATCGGCCGGCAGCCGCTGGTCGACAGCCTGATCAGGCAGTTGCCGCGCCAGCGCTGCATCACGCTGGTCGGCCCCGGCGGTATCGGTAAAACCACCGTGGCCCTGCGCGTTGCCGAACAGATGATCGGCCACTATCGGGACGGTATTCGGCTGCTGGATCTGTCGCCCATCAACGACGCGCGAATGATCTGCTCGCACCTCGCCGCCCTGCTTGATGTTCTACTGCATGACAACGAGCCGCTGACCAGTCTGGTCAACGCCCTGCGCGAGCGCCAGATGCTGCTGGTGATCGACAATTGCGAACACCTGATTGATGCCGTGGCGCTGATCGGCGAAAGCATTTTGCGCGGCGCGCCGCAGGTGCACATACTGGCCACCAGCCGCGAGAGCCTGCGTGCCGAAGGCGAATATGTACAGCGCCTTGAATCCCTTGATTACCCGCCACCGATTGCCGTGCTTGATCGAGCACAGGCGTTGAGTTTTTCTGCACTGCAACTGTTTGCCGAACGCGCGTTGGCGGCTCACGAGGGCTTTGAACTCAGTGACGCCGAGTTGCCCGATGCCATTGAAATCTGCCGTCGTCTGGACGGGATTCCGCTGGCGCTGGAGCTGGCGGCGGCACAGGTTGGTGAGCTCGGCCTGCACGGTTTGCTCAGTCAGCTACAAGGCCGCTTGCCGGCATTGGCCGCCGGCAATCAGAGCAGCGTGGAGCGTCATCTCACTCTGCGTGCCACGCTGGACTGGAGCTTCAACCTGCTCACCGATTGCGAACAGACCTGCCTGCGTCGACTCGGCGTGTTTCGTGGCGGTTTCACCCTGGAGTCTGCCGCCGCCGTGATCGGTGGTCAGCACATCAAGCCCGACGAAGTGTTTGGCTCGATCACGCAACTGGTCGCCAAGTCGTTGCTCAACGTCGAAGTCGGTGATGAAGAGGTGTTCTACCGGCTACTCGATACCACGCGCCGTTATGCCCTGGAAAAGCTCGACCAGTGCGCCGAACTCGCCGAAACCCGCGAACGCCACGCTGAACGCTGCCTGGCCCTTATGTATCAGGGGCAGACCGATTGGGAAAACACCTCAACCGCTCTCTGGATCGAGCGTTATGCACGCGGTCTGGAAGACTTGCGCGCGGCGCTGGACTGGAGCCTGAACGGTGTCGGCCCCAATGATGTAGGCATTTATCTGGCCGCGACCTCGGCGCCGCTGTGGCAAGAGCTGTCGCTGCTCAAGGAATACGGCGGTTACGTGCGTCAGGCGCTGGCCCTGCTCGAAAACGCTGATGAGGCTTGCCCTCGGGTGAAAATCGCGTTGAAGCTGGCGCTCGGCAGCGCCTGCTACCACACCTGGGGCGGCACCCCGGAAACCATCGCGGCCTTCGTCGACGCCCACGCGCTGGCGCAGGAACTTGACGATGTAGCCGGGCAACTGCGCGCGGTGTCCGGGCACATGGCGGTCAACCTCAGTTGTGGTCACTATCGACTGGCGCTGGAACAGAGCGAACAGTTTGATCGACTCGGCCTGCACGGTGATCCGCTGCTGTCGCTGAGCACGCATCGCCTGCGGGTGTTGGCGCTGCATTACGCCGGCGATCAGCCGCAGGCGCGCCTGCATGCCGAGCAGGTGATTCAGCGCATGGCGCAAAGCGGTAATCTCAACCGTTTCACCCATGGCTTCGGCGTGCAGTACGACCAAAGCGTCGCCTCACTGACGGTGCTTGCGCGGGTGTTATGGCTGCAAGGTTTCCCTGACCAGGCCTGGCGTACGGCCCGGCAGGCGCTGGACATCGCCGTGCAAATCAACCACGGCACCTCGATTTGCTACACCCTGGCGTTAGCCAGTTGCCTGATCGCGCATTACAACGGCGATCAGCAAAACGCCCGCGCGCTGTTGCATCTGTTGCTGGAGCAGGCACAGAAGCATTCGGTACTGCTGTTCTATCGATGGGCACGGCACTACGCGCTGGTCATCGACGCCGATACCGCCGCGCCGATGCCAAGCGATGACAGCGGCCTGATCAGGGAAATCATGGTGACGCTGGACAGTGGTTTTGTTGATGATGCATTGCTTGAAAGGGCACAAAGCGGTGCAGCAGGCTGGAGCACGGCAGAAATTTTGCGCGCTCGGGCGGATCGGTTGTTGACTGACCAATCGGGTTGCCCGGACACGAAAAACACCCGGCAAGCAGAAGAAGTATTGCGCCAAGCGCTCTCGATCGCCCAAACCCAAGGCGCTCTGGCCTGGGAATTGCGCAGCGCCACTTCGCTGGCCCAACTGTGGCAACGGCAAAACCGCCACCGCGAAGCGCTGGATCTACTGAACCCGATCTATCAACGCTTCACCGAAGGCTACGCGACCCCGGACTTGCGCAAGGTGCGCGTGTTACTCGACGAGTTGGGCGGTCAACTGCGAACCTGAAGCCAAACGACTGCGACTGCGACTGACGTGGCGTGCATGCCGTCGCTCGTAGTCGTTGGATTCACCACTGCGCTCCAGTTGCTCGCGGGCATAACGACGGGTCGTGTTGAGCATGCGATAGCGCAACCCGGCACTGCCCCGCTCCACCGTCAGCAAGGACTTCTGCGCCAACCGCTCAATGATCAAGGCCAGCGTCGACGGTGGTAATTGCGCGCAACTGACCACCCCCATCGCAGCATCAATGGCAAACGCCATTTTGAACACTGACAGGCGTTGCAGCACTCGTTGTTCCTGATCGCTCAGGTGCTGATAACTCCAGTCCAGCGCAGCTTTCAAGGTTTGATGACGGGGCACGGCCGTACGCCGGCCATGACTGAGCAGTTGCAGACAGTTGTCGAGCTGTGACTGCAACCCGACCATCGCCAACGCATCGATGTGCGCCGCCGCCAGTTCAATCGCCAACGGCAGCCCGTCGAGTCGTTGACAGATGTCACGCACGGCAGGGAGATCCTGTTCGCGCAGGATAAAACCCTGCTGTCGGGCACGGGCTCGACTGACAAACAACTGCACTGCCGAGCAGCCCATGGTCTCCTCGACACTGCTCAACGCCGAGGATTTTGGAATGACCAGCGGCGGCAGGATCTGCACCGTCTCCAGACTGGCCTGCAATGCTTCACGACTGGTGGCGAGAATCGACAGCCTTGGCGCGACCTCCAATAAACGTTCAACCAAAGCCTTGCAGGCTTCGCGCAGGTGCTCGCAGTTGTCCAGCACCAACAACGTGTGGCGGGCAGACAGCGTGACAAGATCGGTTTCGAGGGTTTGCAACAAATGATCGAGCAGTGGCGTGGCGTCGTTGACTACCGCCAGATCCACCAGCCATACCCCGTCACGAAAGTGCTGTAACAGCAATTCCGCAGCGCGCAACGCCACCGTGGTTTTACCGACACCCGCAGGCCCCGTCACGGTCATCAACCGGCACAGCGGCAATTGCCGCACCATCGCGCCCACTACTGAGTCGCGACCGGTGACCGGCGTGAGCCGCACAGGCAAGTTGTGTTGCGGTACGTGGAGGTTTTCCAGGGCCACTTGCGCGGTACTGTCGCCGTGCACTGGAGCAACGAAACAGTAGCCGCATTGCGGCACGTTGACGATGTAGCGTTGGCCGTTTTCACCATCACCGAGGGCCCGTCGCAGGGCAGCGATGTGTACGCGAAGATTGATCTCCTCAACCACCGACGTGGGCCAGACCAGCGCAATCAGCTCTTCCTTTCTGACCGCTCGGCCTGCGCGCTCGACCAGCACCTGCAGAATGTCCAGCGCACGCCCGCCCATGCGCAGTGGCCGATCCCCTTCGAGGATCAGCCGTTGGCGCAGATGAAAGGCGTAAGGGCCGAAATACAGCACCGATACCGGGTTCAAATCGTTGAGGCTGTTCATGCCAACTATCTTGGCAGCCTGCGATGACGGCACAACCTCCGTACAGGGCGCATCACGGACATCCGGGTGCGCGTAACGGACAAAACCGCTCTAGCTGAACTGTTCGCGGTACTGCACAGGGGTGAGGCCGAGTTTTTCAGCAAACAACAGGCGCATGTGCCGCACACTGCCAAAACCGCTCTTGTAGGCCACGGTTTTTAAAGGCAAATCAGTGGTTTCCAGCAGATTTCGTGCGCAGTCGATGCGTGCACTTTGCAGGAACTCCATCGGTGTCATATTGATGTCGCGTGTAAAAATCCGCGCAAAGTGCCGCGCACTCATGTTGGCCAACCCAGCCATGCGCTCGACGCTGAAAGCTTCGTCGAGGTGCTCCAGCACGTAATTCTGTACTCGGGTGACCGGTGTTTCCAGAGGGGCGACCGCTGCCATCAAAGGGCTGAATTGCGCCTGTCCGCCCTGACGCTTCATCACGACCAGCAACACTTTCGCAACGTCTTGGGCCAGCTTCTTGCCGTGATCCTGGGCGACCAGCGCCAACGCCATGTCGATACCGGCCGTGACGCCGCCAGAGGTGATCAGATTGCGATCCTCGATGAAAATCTGATCGGTTGCGACGCTAGCCTTAGGGAATGCCTTGATCAGGCGTTCGGTGTAGTTCCAGTGGGTAGTCACCCGATAGCCGTCGAGCAACCCCGCATGTCCGAGCACGAAGGCGCCAGTGCAGATCGAACCGTATCGCTCGGCACAGGGTACGGCCGCTTTCAGCCAGGCAAGCAGCGCCGGGTGTCTTTCGTTGTAAGCCCCCGGCCCTCCCGGCACCAGCAGCAAGTCGTAGCGCTCAGGGGCTTCTTCTATATGCCGGTCGGTGTGTACCAGCACACCATTGGATGCCCGTAACGGGCCGCGCTCGGTGCCAAGGGTGGTCAATTGATAGTGCAACTCCGGTTTCAAATAGCGATTGGCCACCGAAAACACCTCCAGCGGCCCAGCCATATCGAGCAGAAGAAAGTCGGGGAACAACACCATTGCCACGGTTTTCATGGGGTAAACATCACTGATAAAGAAGGGTAAACGGACAAGACAGGCTGAGCATTATGGCCAACTACGGCGCAGTCGTCGGAAAAAATACGTGATCGACTGCACACAACTGTCAACCAAAACGGGACAGTATTTCAATTTCCATCTACTTATTGCCTTGAAGAGTAAACAGTAACCTTCTCCTCACTCGGACGAATTCACGTCCCCCCAGGAGATTTCATCATGCTGACTCTTCGCAAAGCCTCCGATCGTGGCCTCGCCAATCATGGCTGGTTGAAGTCGTTCCACACCTTTTCCTTTGCCAGCTACCGCGATCCGCGTGAACAGGGTTTTTCCGACCTGCTGGTCATCAACGATGACCGCGTTGCCGCTGGTAAAGGTTTCGGCCAACACCCGCATCGCGACATGGAGATCTTTTCCTACGTGCTTGAAGGTGCGCTGGAACATAAAGACACCTTGGGCACCGGCTCGGTGATCCGCCCCGGCGACGTACAACTGATGAGCGCCGGCAGCGGCGTGGCACACAGTGAGTTCAACCATTCGGCCACCAAGCCTGTGCACTTCCTGCAAATCTGGATTGTGCCGGAGGTCGGCGGTGCCAAACCGCGCTACCAGCAGGAGCACTTCAGCGCGCAGAAAAAACGCGGTCGTCTGCAATTGATCATCTCGCCGGACGGTAGCGATGGTTCGCTGACAGTGCGCCAGGATGCGCGAGTCTATGCCGGGCTGTTCGACGGCAAAGAGAGTGCCACTCTGGAGCTGCCGGCCAACCGTTACGCCTACGTGCATGTGGCACGCGGTAGCGTTGAACTCAACGGCCAGTTGTTGCAGGAAGGTGACGGCGTGCGGGTTCGCGAGGAACAGGCGCTGACCTTGAGCAATGGCGTGGATGCCGAGGTATTGGTGTTTGATCTGCGGCCTCAGGAGTTGCCGCAAATGCCATGAGTCAGGATTTCAACGCCCACAAGAACGGCCTTCATTTGAAGGCCGTTTTTTATTGTGGCGTGCTCGGTAATGGCGATACGGCAGGTTTGGGCGGATGGGTGTCCTTACCTGCTTGAACCGCCGACAAAGTCGTTTGAATCGCTACATAGACGTTGGCTCGATTGGCGTAGTAAGTCGCCACGACGATGCCGACGATTCCAAGGAAATACACAGCGGTTGAGGCCCGATAATTCGCCTTGATGGTCGAGGTCTGTCTGACCGCCTCTTTTGACTCCAGAGCGATTTGCTGCACATTGGCAGAAATGGAGTTGTAGCGGTCGAGCAGGGCCTTGTCTCGTTCGGTCTGAACATCCAGAAATCTCTCGATTTTCGCCGACACGGATTCGACCCGCGCATCCATCCTTGCCTCAATGGTCTCGATCCTGGCGTTGAATTCTTCACGGCTGATAGCGTTCATGGCTTGTGTGTTACGACCTTTGCTCAATGTGTCGGTGCTTTGATATTGCTCGAATTCGCTGGCCCTCAATCCGATCCCCTTCCTTGGGTTACCGATACCTTCCCTGATGCATCACTCACAACCCGACTGCTGGCGCTGTGTGCTGCATCAACAATAGGGCTGGCGTCCCAAGCCCACAAGCCGGCAGATTCTGCTGTGGATGTAGGGCGTTTCGTCAGTCGACGTAGCTTCTCCAAAGCGCTTTAAGCCGTCACTCATTCTCCAGTGCAAATGCCTCGACAATCTGTTCAATCACCGCCCTGACCCGCGCGGTGTGGCGCAAGTCCGCGTGGGTCACCAGCCACACCTCATACGGTTGCGGGCGATTGCGCTCCGGCCAGAGCCTGACCAGGCCGTCACGCTCGCCCATATACACCGGAATTTCCCCTACGCCCAGACCCGCCGCAATCGAGCGGCGCACCAACAGACTGGAGCTCAGGCTGGCGACAATCCGCCCGCGATGCAGTGGCTCGGAAACCAACGTCATGTCTTTGTTCGTCTGCAAATACGGCTGGTAGACCACCAGGTCATGGCCTTCGAACGCCGCGCCCTGCGGTGGGATGCCCTTGGCATCGATGTACGCCTGTGACGCGAACAATCCCACTGGCCAGCGCGCAATCCGCCGCGCGATCAGATCGGGATTGTCTGGTCGGGTGTTGCGCACGGCGATGTCCGCCTCGCGCTTGGCCAGGCTGAGGATCTGCGTGGAGGCATCCAGTTGCACGCGCACGTCAGGGTGTTGCTCGTGCAGACGGGCAATGGCCGGGATCAGGAAGTCGATGGCCAGCGAATCGGTGGTGCTGACACGCACGATACCGGTCAGGCGATCATCCAGACCCTGAATCTGCCGTTCCAGCTCCAGCGCTGAATGTTCCATTTTCTCAACGCTTTTGAACGCTGCTTCGCCGACCGCCGTCAGCGCATAACCGTCGGACGTGCGCAGGAACAACGTCGCGCTCAGGGACTTTTCCAGCGCCGTGATCCGTCGCCCGACGGTGGCCTGATCCACGCCCAGTACCCGCGCCGCGCCGCGTAATGTCGACTCCCGACATACCGCGAGAAAGACCCGTGCATCATCCCAATTCATCCTGTCCCCACTCGATGCAAATCTGCATCACTAGAAAACCAAATCGCTGCATTAACGCAGCAAAGATAGCCGATATGCTAAGCGCCATAAACCTTCCTCAGGATTGCTGTCATGCGTACATCAACCTCAGCGTTACCGATCTTCGCGGGACTCTGCGCCAGCCTGGTCAGCATTGGCCTGGCGCGTTTTGCCTACACACCGCTGATTCCCTCGCTGATTCAGGCGCAGTGGTTTTCCGCCAACGATGTCGTCTACCTCGGCGCGGCCAATCTGGTCGGCTACCTGATCGGCGCCCTGCTCGGCCGACCGATAGCGCGGCAACTCGGCAATAAAAACGCCCTGCGGCTCATGATGCTGCTGGTCACCGCAGCGTTTTTTGCCTGTGCGTTTCCGATATCAGTCAGTTGGTTCTTTGGCTGGCGCTTGCTCTCGGGGATTACGGGTGGCGCGATCATGGTGCTGGTGGCAGCGACCGTACTGCCTCATGTGCCAGCGTCCCGCAAAGGGCTGGCCAGTGGAGCGATTTTTCTGGGCATCGGTCTGGGGATTGCCGGTTCCGGGACAATCGTGCCGCCGCTGTTGAGCCTTGGCCTGCAAGCCACCTGGTTGGGGCTGGGCGGATTGTCGTTTTTGCTGACGGCACTGAGCTGGTTTGGCTGGCCCTCTGATCTACCGCACCCGACTGCGACCCACGAGGTTGCGGCAGTTGAACCAACACCGAACGCCGTCTATTTGCTGTTCGCCCAATATGCGTTTATGGCCGCAGGTTTGGTGCCGGCCATGGTGTTCCTGGTGGATTACGTGGCTCGCGGACTAGGTGCCGGCGCGCATATCGGCGCGCTGGTGTGGGTCATGTATGGCCTGGGTGCAATCGTAGGGCCGGTGAGTTATGGCTTTCTGGCGGATCGGCTTGGCGCGCGGATGGGCATTCGGCTGGTATTGGTGGTGCAGGCGATTGCGCTGGGGCTGTTGGCGATTTCCCAATCCTTTATGGCGCTGGCCGTGCTGGCGGTAATCATCGGCTCATTCCCACCCGGCATCGTGCCATTGGCCTTGGCCCGCGTGCATGAACTGGTGCCGGATCATCATCGCCAGCAAATCGCCTGGAGCCGCGCCACCGTTTCGTTTGCCACGTTTCAGGCGCTGGCCGGGTTTGCCTATTCGGCGTTATTCAATGCCACGGGCGGCCATCATGCATTGCTGTTCGTGATCGCCGCCGGCGCGATTGCAGTGGCGCTTTTGCTGGAGCAGGCCCTGAAATGGCTGCCCTCTTCGACTGAACAACGCTGCTGCGCAAATTGAAGGGAATCATTGCCTGCGGGCCGTGCTCCGATCTACAGAACCTCTAGCAACAGGAATCGACATGTCTTTACCCAACGAAATGACCCGAATCGAAATCACTGAACCCGGCGGCCCTGATGTCCTGCAAGCCAAACGCGTGCCGCTACCCGTGGCCGCAGCAGGTGAAGTGCTGATACGCGTACACGCCGCTGGCATCAACCGCCCGGACGCCTTGCAGCGTGCCGGCAAATATCCGATGAAGCCCGGCATGAACCCGATTCCCGGTCTGGAAGTCGCGGGTGAAGTGGTCGCGCTCGGTCCCGGCGTCAGCCAGTTTGCTGTGGGCGACAAGGTTTGTGCGCTGACCAATGGCGGCGGGTATGCCGAATATTGCACAGTCCCGGCGGGTCAGACTTTGCCAATTCCCGATGGCCTCGACTGGGTGCACGCCGCCGCGATCCCGGAAACCTTCTTTACCGTATGGGCCAATCTGTTCGGCCTCGGCGGCGCCAGCCGTGGGCAACGTGTATTGATTCACGGCGGCACCAGCGGTATTGGCACCACCGCGCTGATGCTCTGCCGCGAATTTGGCATCGAAGCCTTCGCCACCGCCGGCAGCCCTGAAAAATGTGCGGCGATCCGTGAGCTGGGTGGCGAGGCGATCAACTATCGCGATCAAAAATTTATTGAAGTCATCGCCGAGAAAACCGCTGGCCAGGGTGTGAATGTGATCCTCGACATCATGGGCGGCTCGTACCTCAACGATAACGTCAGCGCCCTGGCGATGGACGGGCGGTTGGTGATGCTCGGTTTTCTGGGCGGCGCCAAGGCCAACGACGTGGATCTGCTGGCAATCCTCGGCAAGCGCGCCGTGGTCACCGGTTCGCTGCTGCGTGCGCGAACCGCTGCAGAGAAGGCCGCCATCGCCGATGCCCTGCGCGAGCACGTTTGGCCAGCACTGAACGCCGGACGCTGCCTCCCGATGATCGACAAGATTTACTCACTCACCGACGCGGCGCAGGCCCATGCGCACATGGAAGCCGGCGACCATATCGGCAAGATTGTGCTGCGGGTCGATTGAACCGCTGCAGCATTTTGTAATCGTTGCACATGCACGATGGTCGAAATTATCGCGCGCAGGCCGAGGCATCTGGTAAAAAGCGTTCTTTGTCTGCGCCGTGGTGAAACGTTTAATGTTCCTTTCCTTCATGACTCGTCTGCGCCGTCGCCGCTTGGCGTTTGCCTGCATGGCCGCTTTGATTATCGGCGTGCCGACGAGTTGTGCCGTGCTGGAACATACCGAACGCAAACTGCTGTTTCGCATCGAACCGGGCACGGCCGGCTGGTATCGCGGCCTGCCCGGCAGCGTGCAGGAACTCGATCTGCAACCGAAGAGCTTCGAGGCCGGGCAAAACATTCATGCCTGGTGGTGGCCGGCGGAAAAAGCCAATGCCCCGGCGATTCTCTATCTGCATGGCGTGCGCTGGAACCTCACCGGGCAGTTGTTCCGCATCGAGCAATTGCGCGCGGCGGGCTACTCGGTGCTGGCCATCGATTACCGGGGGTTCGGCAAGAGCAAGGGTGATCTGCCGTCGGAAAGCAGCGTTTACGAAGATGCCCGCGTGGCTTGGGAGCGTTTCAAACTGCTGCAACCGGATCCGCGAAAACGCCTGATTTACGGTCACTCCCTCGGGGGCGCTGTGGCGATCGATCTGGCGGCCGAACTCGGTCAGGACGCCGCCCGCAATCACTCGCCACTACCGGTGCGCGGTCTGGTGATCGAGTCGACGTTCACGTCGCTGGCGGATGTCGCTGCCGCCGTGGCCAACACCTCGCTACCGGTGCGCTGGCTGCTGTCGCAGAAATTCGATTCCATCGACAAGATCGCCGATATTCATATGCCGCTGCTGGTGGTGCATGGTCTGGCAGATGCTTTTGTGCCGTCGCGCTTCAGTGAGCAACTGTTCAACGCCGCGCAACAACCCAAGCGCCTGCTGCTGGTACCGGGCGCCACGCACAACAACAGCATGGCGTTGGGTGGGCAGAATTATCGCAAGGCAATCGATGCGTTGATGCAGACCAAACCTGCTCCGCGGATTGCCGGGCCAGCGACACTGCGCCGCGCACGGGACTCCTAGCGATAGCCGCGGGCTTGCAAATCGAACAGTTGGGCGTAATGCCCTGCAACGGCGATCAGATCTTCGTGGCCGCCCTGCTCGAGTATCCGCCCCTGCTCCAGAACAATGATGTGGTCAGCATTGCGCACACTGGAAAAGCGGTGCGAGATCAGCAAGGTCATGCGCCCTTCAGTGTGTTGGCTGAAATGCTCGAACACTGCCGCCTCTGCTGCCGGGTCAAGGGCTGACGTCGGTTCATCGAGGATCAGGACGTCGGCATCACGCCGCATATAGGCCCTGGACAAGGCAATCTTCTGCCATTGCCCGCCAGACAACTCCTGACCACCGGCGAACCAGCGTCCCAGTTGTGTCGCGTAACCCCGATCCAGTTCTTCGATAAAGGGTGCCGCCATGCCTTCGGCAGCGGCCTCCTTCCAGCGCTGTTCATCGTTGAACGCCAGCGTGTCGCCGACGCCGATGTTTTCACCGACGCTGAACTGATAGCGGATGTAATCCTGGAAAATCACGCCAATGCGCTGCCGTAATGTGGTTTCCTCCCAATCCTGCAAATCGCTGCCATCAAGCAGAATCCGTCCTTGATCGGGCCGGTAGAGCCGAGTCAGCAACTTGATCAGGGTAGTTTTGCCGGAGCCGTTCTCCCCGACCAGCGCCATGCTTTTACCCGGCACCAGACGCAGGTCAATGCCTTGCAGCGCCGCACGACTCGCACCGGGGTAGCGGAAACCGACGTTTTCGAAACGTAACCCGTCGCCCGGCCGCGCGCCGGCAGTCAGGTGACCGCTATCGGCGAGAACCGGCTCGGCCAGGTATTCATAAAGGCTCGTCAGGTACAGGCCATCTTCGTACAAACCACTGATTGCGCTCAGACTGCTACTGACTGCACTTTGCCCCTGTTTGAACAGCACCAGGTACATGGTCATCTGGCCCAGGCTGATATTGCCATGCACCGCATCGATCACCACCCAGGCGTACGCCATGTAGAACGCCGCAGTGCCCAGCAAGCCAAGACCGAACCCCCAACTATCGCGACGTAATGTCAGTCGCCGGTCTTCGGCATAAAGTTTGGCGAAGGTGTCGCGATAGCGTTGCAACAGCAGCGGAGCGAAACCGAAGAGCTTGACCTCTTTGATGTAGGCCTCGTGGGACAGCAGGGTTTCGATGTAACTCTGCTGGCGACTCTCCGGCGCGCGACGGGTGAACAGCCGAAAGGCATCACCGGAAAAATGCGCCTCGGCGAAGAACACCGGCAACGCACCGATCACCAGCAGCACCAATGCCCACGGGGAAAAATGCACCAGCAGCACACCGAAGCTGATCAGCATGATCAGGTTCTGGATCAGCCCCAGCGACTTCATGACCAATGCCAGTGGCCGTGTCGAGGCTTCGCGGCGCACGCGCACCAGTTTGTCGTAGAACTCGGAGTTCTCGAACTGCACCAATGACAGGGTCTGAGCTTTCTCCAGAATCAACGTGTTGACCTTCTGCCCCAACTGCACCCGCAACAACGACTGCTGCACCGACAACGCCCGTTGTGTAGCGGACAGCAACGCCAGCACACCCGCCTCCAGCAGCACATAACGCAACACCGGCCATAACGGCGCATCACCCTGCTGCGCATGCAACTGCATGGCTGCGACCACTGCATCGACAATCCGCTGCCCCAACCATGCCGCGAGTGCCGGCAGCACACCCGCAATCAATGTCGCCAGCACCAAGCCCAGAAACAAACCGCGCGACGTCCCCCAAACCAATCGCAAGGCGCGTTGCGCTTGGTCGAGCAACGAAGTGACGCGGGAAAATGCAGGCATAGGACATTAAGCTCGGCAAGTGAATAGAGCGCGACATGGTACTCCGCTGCTCCTGCTACGACGTCTTCAAGGCATTAAAAAGCCCAACCTGAAAAGGTTGGGCTGTTGACTTGATTGCACTTAATCAAAGGCACCATTGAGCACTTCGTAGATGAGCCCCGTGGCGAGGGCGACCAAAATCAAATCCGTACCCACCTGCTGCCATTCGTAGCCGTCATAGTGTGGGAGATGGCCGAGCAGTCGATTGTCGAGTTTTTTCGCGATACCGGGCGGTAAAGGTTTACCGCGAGCCAGGTTCTTCTGGATGCCCGGAGGCAGCGCCGGGCCGGGGCTCCAGTAGTCGCGATAGCCGCCGATCACGCCGATCACATTGCCGCGGTCGACGGATGGGCCATGACCCCAGTCGTCATGGCCAGCATTTTTGCCTTTGTTCCCTTGGCCCTGGCCCTGACCCTGACCCTGACCCTGACCCTGACCCTGGGAATTGTGGGGATTGCCTTTACCGTTGCCCTGCCCTTTACCATTACCGGGATCGGCCAGCGCCACCACCGGGCCGGCGGCCAAAACGAGCGACATCAAGCCTGCAACCCATCGAGTTGATCTGAACATATCCGTACTCTCAGACAGTGGGATCATCCACTGAACTGTAGACCGCAATTCGCCAATTGGTTCTGGTTGTCGAGTAGTCCCCGTCTATCGCTGGGCCAGTTCATGTCGCACGCACTGCTCGTAGTAGGTCTGCTTGACCGCCGCCGGTTTAAGCTTTGAGCTGCTGTTGTAGGTCTGTTCGGTAATCCCCATTGCAGTCATGCGCATCCACGGTTGTTGGAATTTACGCACCTGCAATTGTTTACGCGCGCCATACAAAGACATCCCTGAGAGCTTGGATCGCTGCGCGCCTGCGGCGATATCCGAGCCCCAGGTACAGGCAAAACGATGGCTTTTGCTTAACTCTTTTGCCTGTACTCCCGAGGCAAAGACAGCCAGGGAAAGCGTTGCAACGGTTATGACAATCGTCCGCATATAGCCAACCTAACCTTTTGAAAAAAGGCGAGTTTGACGATGAAAGGACAACTCGGGGGCCAGCAATTTGCCGCTTTTTGGCAATATCTGGCGACAACTCATCAAGCCAAAGGCTCAGCCAAATGGCGCGGGTTGCAAACCGTTAATTACTACCACTCGTCCATCGCCGAGCACCTTTTCCCGACTCACAATTCCAATGCAGTACACACCATCGCGTGGAAGGTCTGCATGATGAACAAGAAAATTATGGCGGTATCGTTTGCCAGTCTGTTGCTCATTGGGCCGGCATACGCATTGGCTACAGAGAAAACCAGCGCTGACTCTGCCGCACCACCGAATGCCCTGCCGGGCGTCAATCAATCGAAAAGCACGCGCGCCAATGATGAGAGGGCGAACAAAAAGGGAGAGGAGTCTTCAGGGGGAAATGCGGGTGCGCAAGCCCATGAAACGGAAAAAGATGCGGCGACGTCGAGTGACTCGGAAGATATCGAGAAAAAGCCCAATCAGTAATGACTAAAACAGCATGACTGATATCGGGTCTTTCCCCAATAGCGGCTAGCGAAGGTTGGTGCGATGGCAATATGATGCCTTCACTGGAATCCCATGAAGGGTAACCAGAGGAAAAATCTATTCAAGGAATGCACATGAAAGACTTCGTTATCAGCGTCAACAACACCGTTCTCTACATTGCACTGGCAGTCATCTGGATTGCTGCACTTGTCATGCTAAGCCAGAGTTTTCTCGCAGCCATCAGCACCTTCGTTGTCGGTACGTTGAGCTGGTGCATCATCTCTGGTTTCTGGTTCGTTCAATCCGCGACCTACGAAGAGCTTCGCAAGCTAAACGCAAAAAACAGCTGATTTATCGAGAACGCTCGACTGCGCGGCACCGACGGAGAAATATCGGGCAACCGCAATCCATTTACACAGCCCCGTCTTGATAAATACCAAATTCGAACAAGTCCCGAAAAACTGACACGCATGAAAAAGGCCAATGCGGTGAACATTGGCCTAAGTCATTGAATTATATGGTCGGGAACTCGCACCCTAGCACTCCATGCTGGTAACTATAGCCACCCAAGCAATTGTTTTATAAGGATAAAAGCCATTTTTAGGGTGGCAAAACATCCGCTTTTTTTGTGCTTATGCAAACGGTAAACCGTGGCTTTCAGGAGAGGTTTTGCGCAATCTAGGCATGGCAAGCGCCATTCCCATTAGCTTGCTCATAGTGCGATTTCTGGCATATCCGTCCCCTAATCAGCAGTGAGCAAAAATCCCCGGGGCAACCATATTTGAAAACGTTTATCGCGTCCTTTCTCGTTTGAAACCAACGCAGGCAGAATTCCAAAGCGGGTGGGCCACGCTGGATGTCACGTATTCGTTGCAGGAAAAAAATAGGATCCTTATTGAAATTGACGGTAAGGAACTAGAACGGTCAGAGCCATTACACCCTCATGATCTGCAGCTAATCGGGGAGCTAATTCAGATCTATAACTATGTTGAGTTCAACCTAAGACGATGCATTGAGCTGTTCACTCACGCTGGAATGATCGTAAAAACCGATAAAACGCCCCCGTTAGTGCACCTTTCTTCTGTCGCCATGAAGGGAATCTCCCAAACAGAAGATGGTGAAATTTGGGCTGAGCATTTTGCGGAAATAGAACTTCATCGGGACGTGCGAAACCAGCTCGCCCATTGGGCTGCACGCCACATATCGGGAGAAAGTGCACTGCTCATTCTGTCGATGAATTCCGCAGAATCTAAAAAACGGACGGCGAAGATTTCGGCTTGGAGCCACTCCCAAACTTATGAAGCAGGAATCAGCCGCATCCTGAAATCGGTCCCCATAACTAGTTAAGGTGGAGGATATGGCCTGTCCATTATTCACTCTTAACGCTTGAAATAGTGGCCTATAGCCGGTATTTGTATGCGCCTCGAAAAGTAAGGACACCCAACTAATGCGAATTCCACAAATTTCCCTCGTCGCCGCTGGTCTTGCCGCAATCACACTTTCTGGCTGTGTGACCGCTCCAACATGGACTAACAGAGGGCCGTCGACGATTGTCACCGCCAAAGGGATGATCTCTTGCTACGAAGACGCAAACATCATCGACGGAGAGCGTATGCAAGGCACTATTTGCGCCACTCCTGAATCTGGCTTCTTCGGCGGCGGCGAACCAGAGATCTACTTTGGGCCGTGGAATCGGAAATTCATGAAGGAACCAGCAAGCACAACAACGGCAGGTGTGACACGAGATTATCAAGGGAAGACTGTGTTTCTACAGTGTGACCCGATTCTTGCACCTGGCACTAAGACTGAAACCGGGCGGGCGTGCAAGGTCACCGTCAACGGCCAGCTCCTAGTCACAGCCAATGTTGAATTCAAAAAATAGAACGTTCCGTGCCGCACTCTGCGGCACATCTACCCAGCCTTGCCCGGATCAATGATCAGCGTGCGGATCGTACCGACGGTGTAAACATCACGCTTGGCCGCAGACTCGACAGCTTCCTTAGCTGTTGCGCCCATATCCATCGCAGCGAGTGCGAAGTCGCGTCCGCTACCAATGGCAAATGAACGTTCCATCCACACCTCGTCCATCCAGAAACCGCTCTCGGCGTCGCGACCAATCTGGCAAAGCCTGCCATTGGTGACGACCAGCCCATTTGCATCGAGCGGCTTATCGTCGATCTTCACCCCGAAAAACTCATCCATCAGGGAGGCAAAGTCCGCACCACAACTCGTTAACAGGAACTGATGCCCATTCCTATGGACGAGCTTCTCGTAGTCGTCGTGGTCGATGAGTGATCCACGAGTGACGCGGGAGTCGTAGGCGATCACGCCGTCTTTGTAGGCAATGGTCGTCATGCGATGAAATCCCTTGAATTCTGAGGGCTGTGGGCAAGTGCAACGAGTTGAGAGGAATTGAAAGCCAGGTGCCCGGCGAGCAGATCGGGAAACTCTAGTACTTGATTGGACGGCGTTCAGCAGGTCAGACGGCAACGATCTGGTCGCGATGGTATTGAAAGGAGCTGCATGATGGTCCTACGGCCGCGCAACAAGGCGAACAAGAGCCTCCCGCAGAACCTGTACTTCGATTCGCGGCGCTCGACCTATCGCTACCGGCGGCCTACCGACGGTAAGTGGTTCCAGCTCGACGCCGACCGGATCAAAGCGATCAATGCCGCGAAGCAGTTGAAGCTGGAGTTCATGCGAGGCGCTGACCTGATCGGCGCCGTTATGGGCAGCACATCCGAATCGTTCGCCGGCTTCCTGGACACATACGAGCGTGACGTGCTCCCGCCGCGCGAACTGGCAAAAGGAACCTTGGGCCTTTATGCCGTGCACTTTCACCGTTTCCGGAAACAGTTCGAAGGCAAAGCCGTCGACCAGATCACGATCCGCATGATCACAGAGATGCTTGATGCGCTCACCCCGCGCACTGCCAACCAGTGCCGCGCTCTGCTGATCGACATATTCAACCACGCCGCGGCAAGGCCTATGTCCGGATAACCCGGCGGCCAGCACCATCAACCGAATTGAGAAGAAGCAGCGAAAACGGCACACCGTCGAAGCCTGAAAGCCATCCGGGAGACGTCGCCGTTCTGGCTGCAAAACCCTATCAACCTGGCACTGATCACCGCGCAGCGCCGGACGGACATCTTGAATATGCGATTCGATGGTGTTCGGGAAGGTTTTTTGTATGTGGTGCAGCAGAAGACGGCCAAAGCCAGTGATGCGGCGTGGATCCGGTTCAAAGTGACCGAAGAACTAAGGCCGTTATCAGCCGGTGCCGGGATGACATCGTATCGCCTTACCTGATCCAGCGCCGGCCAGACCGCAAAAAACAGAAGCAGGCGCAGACGAAGGAACACTGGACTCAGGTCGAAGAGCGATATTTGACGCGAGCCTTCAAGGAGGCCCGGGAAGCGGCGGGTTGTTACAAGGGCTGGAAGGAAGAGGAAATGCCAGGCTTCCATGAAGTGCGGGCACTGTCGCTGCACCTGTACCAGAAAGCTGGAAAGGACGGTCAGAAGATAGCCGGACACGCCAGCGAAACCATGACCAAAAACTACCAGAAGGACCACGCTGGAATCGTCTGGTCGGAAGCAATTCCAGACCTCAACATCAGCGAATTCACCGAGTAGTTTTGCGCAGACACAAAAAAGCCGATCCATCTGATCGGCTTAATTGTCTGATTTTACTCAGGAATAATGGTCGGGACGGAGTGATTCGAACACTCGACCCCTAGCACCCCATGCTAGTGCGCTACCGGACTGCGCTACGCCCCGACTGGTTTTGTAACTCGCTCTTCACCTCGAAGAACGCTCAAGAATATATCGCAAGCTTTTGAAAACTGGAAGTATTCATACGCTGCTTTTTATTTCTTGAGTACCACCAGCACATCTTCCAACTCGGCGATCATCTGGCGGATCATTTGCTTGTATTGGGTGGTGTCGTCTTTGGCTTCATCGCCGGACAAGCGCAAGCGTGCGCCGCCGATGGTGAACCCTTGGTCGTAAAGGAGCGCGCGGATCTGCCGGATCATCAGCACATCCTGGCGCTGATAATACCGGCGGTTTCCGCGGCGTTTGACGGGGTTGAGTTGAGGAAACTCCTGCTCCCAGTAGCGCAGCACGTGTGGCTTTACGGCACACAGCTCGCTGACTTCACCAATGGTGAAGTAGCGTTTGCCCGGGATGACGGGTAGTTCGTCGTTATGACTTGGTTCCAGCATAAGCCTCAACTCGGGCCTTCAACTTCTGCCCTGGACGAAAGGTGACCACACGGCGAGCCGTGATCGGGATTTCTTCCCCCGTTTTCGGGTTGCGGCCAGGCCGCTGGCGCTTGTCCCGAAGGTCAAAGTTGCCGAAACCGGACAATTTGACCTGCTCGTTGTCTTCAAGAGCGTGCCTGATTTCCTCGAAAAACAGTTCTACCAATTCCTTGGCTTCCCGCTTGTTCAGGCCCAGCTCTTCATACAGACGTTCCGCCATCTCAGCTTTCGTCAAAGCCCCCATACGTCACTTCCTTAACGTGGCGTTCAACCTTTGTTCGAGCGAGGTGAGGATATTTTGCGTCGTCGAATTCACCTCATCGTCATTAAGAGTGCGCGATGGATGCTGCCAGGTCAAGCCAACTGCGAGGCTTTTTCTATCAGGATCAATACCTTTACCCTGATATACGTCAAACAGCCTGAGATCTGTGAGCCATTCGCCTGCATTTTCACGGATTACGTCCAATACAGCCGAGGCTGCGACGTCTTTGTGCGCAATCAATGCAAGGTCACGACGCACTTCAGGAAAGCGCGACAACTCGTGGAATTTCGGCATTTTACCGAGCGCCACTTCAGCCAGAACCAGTTCGAAAACGAAGACTGGACGATCCAGCCCCAAAGCTTTCGACAACTCAGGGTGAATGGCACCGATGAACCCGACTTCACGCCCTTCTCGCTCGATGCGCGCGGTTTGACCCGGGTGCAACGCCGGGTGTTTGCCCGGTGCGAAGGTGAACGAATCCAGTGCACCGGCAAAGCCCAGCACGGCCTCCACGTCAGCCTTGACGTCGAAGAAATCGACCGTGTCGCGACCTTGCGCCCAACCTTCCGGCAGACGGCTACCGCAAACAACACCGGAGAGCATCGGCTCTTGCTTCAGGCCTTCGAGCTGACCGACGAAACGCAGACCACTTTCGAACAGACGCACGCGATCTTGCTGACGGTTGAGGTTGTGCTGCAGCGCTTTGACCAGACCGGGCCACAGCGAGGAGCGCATGGCAGCCATGTCATTGGAGATCGGATTGGCCAGCAACAACGGCTCGACGCCCGGGTTGAACAGCTCGAACTGACGCGGATCGATGAAGCTGTAAGTGATCGCTTCCTGATAACCACGAGCCACCAGCAGACGGCGCAGTTCCGGCAGATCGCTACGCGCTTCTGCCTTGGCTTGCGGCGCCAGGCGCGCTTGCGGGTAACGAACCGGCAGACGGTTGTAGCCGTACAAACGAGCCAACTCTTCGATCAAGTCGACTTCCAGGCTGATATCGAAGCGATGGCTTGGCACTTCAACGCGCCACTGCCCTGCTCCGTCGGCGGAAATATTCAGGCCCAGGCCACTGAGCAGACGCTCGACCTGTGCCGAATCCATTTCCATGCCCAGCATCTGAGTGATGCGCTGCGCACGCAGAGTAATCGGGGCAATCGACGGCAAGTGCTGCTCGCTGACCGTCTCGATGATCGGACCGGCTTCACCACCCGTAATTTCCAGCAGCAAGCCAGTAGCGCGCTCCATGGCTTCACGGGCCAGTTGCCAGTCCACGCCACGCTCATAGCGGTGCGAAGCATCGGTGTGCAGGCCGTACGAACGAGCCTTGCCGGCGACAGCGATCTGGTCGAAGAACGCACTTTCAAGAAACACATCGCGAGTAGTCGCGGACACACCGCTGTGCTCGCCACCCATCACACCGGCAATCGCCAGAGCACGTGTGTGGTCGGCAATCACCAGCGTATCGCTACGCAGGCTAACTTCCTGGCCGTCGAGCAATACCAGCTTCTCGCCCTCTTCCGCCATGCGCACACGGATGCCGCCATTGATTTCGGCGAGGTCGAAGGCGTGCAGCGGTTGACCCAGTTCGAGCATCACGTAGTTGGTGATGTCGACAGCAGCGTCGATGCTGCGCACGTCGGCGCGACGCAGACGCTCAACCATCCACAGCGGTGTTGGCTTGGACAGATCAACGTTGCGAATGACACGACCCAGGTAACGCGGGCACGCGGCTGGCGCCAGCACTTCTACCGAACGCACTTCGTCATGCACGGCAGGAACGGCAAGCACCACTGGACGGGTGACCGGAGCGGCGTACAACGCGCCAACTTCACGGGCCAGACCCGCCAGCGACAAGCAGTCGCCACGGTTCGGGGTCAGGTCGACCTCGATGCTGGCGTCTTCCAGATCCAGATACACACGGAAATCTTCGCCCACCGGCGCATCGGCCGGCAACTCCATCAGACCGTCATTGCCTTCACCGACTTGCAGCTCGGCTTGCGAGCACAGCATGCCGTTGGACTCGACGCCGCGCAGCTTGGCCTTCTTGATCTTGAAGTCGCCCGGCAGTTCTGCACCGATCATGGCGAATGGAATCTTCAGGCCCGGACGCACGTTTGGCGCACCGCACACGACCTGGAAGGTTTCCGCGCCATTGCTGACCTGGCACACACGCAATTTGTCGGCGTCAGGGTGCTGCTCGGTGCTCAGCACCTCGCCCACTACCACGCCGCTGAAGACACCGGCGGCCGGGGTCACGCTATCGACCTCAAGCCCGGCCATCGACAGACGGGCAACCAGTTCGTCGCGATTTACCTGCGGGCTAACCCAGCCACGCAGCCATTGTTCACTGAATTTCATCCTGCTCTCCTAAGAATTCGTTACGACTAGCGAAATTGCGCGAGGAACCGCAAGTCGTTGTCGAAGAACAGACGCAAGTCGTTCACGCCGTAACGGAGCATGGCCAGACGCTCGACGCCCATGCCGAAGGCAAAGCCGGAGAACTCTTCCGGATCGATACCAGACATGCGCAGCACGTTCGGATGAACCATGCCGCAGCCCATCACTTCCAGCCAGCCAGTCTGCTTGCAGACACGGCAGCCTTTACCGCTGCACATCACGCATTCCATGTCGACTTCAGCGGACGGCTCGGTGAACGGGAAGTACGAAGGACGGAAACGTACAGCCAGTTCTTTCTCGAAGAACACACGCAGGAATTCTTCGATGGTGCCTTTGAGATCGGCAAAATTGATATCGCGATCAACCAGCAGGCCTTCGACCTGGTGGAACATCGGCGAGTGGGTGATATCGGAGTCGCTACGGTAAACACGGCCTGGGCAGACAATGCGGATCGGCGGCTGCTTCGATTCCATGGTGCGGACCTGTACCGGCGAGGTATGGGTGCGCAGCAGCATGTTTGCATTGAAATAGAAGGTGTCGTGCATCGACCGGGCCGGGTGATGGCCTGGGATGTTGAGCGCTTCAAAGTTGTGATAGTCGTCTTCGACTTCAGGGCCTTCGGCGATGCCGTACCCAATGCGAGTGAAGAACTGTTCGACACGTTCCAGAGTCCGGGTAACCGGATGCAGACCACCGGAGGTCTGGCCACGGCCCGGCAACGTCACATCAATGGATTCGGCAGACAGTTTGGCAGCCAGTTCGGCTTCCTCAAACAGCGCCATGCGCGCATTGAGAACGCCTGTAACACGTTCCTTGGCAACGTTGATCAGCGCGCCGACTTGCGGACGCTCTTCTGCCGGCAAATTCCCCAGGGTCTTCATCACCTGAGTCAATTCGCCCTTTTTACCAAGGTATTGAACCCGGATTTGCTCCAGGGCATTGATATCTTCAGCGCTTTGCACAGCCTCTAGTGCTTGAGAGACCAGCGCATCCAGGTTTTCCATGTACAGACTCCAGATACAAAATAGGGGAAGAGCTTGAAGGCTCTTCCCCTATTTAAGACGTTTACCACCTGGCCCCACGGAAGTGAGGCCGGGTGATTGTCGGGGGTACTTAAGCCAAGGTGGCTTTAGCTTTCTCGACAATCGCAGCAAACACCGCTTTTTCGTTCACTGCCAGATCAGCCAGAACCTTACGGTCGATCTCGATGGACGCTTTTTTCAGGCCAGCGATGAAACGGCTGTAGGACAGACCGTTAACACGAGCACCAGCGTTGATACGAGCGATCCACAGAGCGCGGAACTGACGTTTTTTCTGACGACGGTCACGGTAGGCGTATTGGCCTGCCTTGATTACCGCTTGCTTGGCAACACGGAATACGCGGGAGCGTGCGCCGTAGTAGCCTTTAGCAAGTTTCAGAATTTTTTTGTGACGCTTACGGGCAATGACGCCACGCTTTACACGAGCCATGAGTTACTTCCTCTATTCTTGACTAAAATTAACGAAGGCGCAGCATGCGCTCGACTTTTGCCACGTCAGACGGATGCAGCAAGCTGCTACCGCGCAGTTGACGCTTACGCTTGGTCGACATTTTAGTCAGGATGTGGCTCTTGAAAGCGTGCTTGTGCTTGATACCGTTAGCAGTTTTCAGAAACCGCTTAGCAGCACCACTTTTGGTTTTCATTTTTGGCATGTTCGGATACTCCGCATTCAGTTGATAAACATAATCAGAAGGCCTGCCGTGCCCTGTTGATTACTTCTTCTTTTTCGGGGCGATGACCATGATCAGCTGGCGTCCTTCCATCTTAGGATGCTGTTCGACCGAACCGTACTCGAGCAGGTCAGCTTCAACCCGCTTGAGGAGTTCCATCCCCAGCTCCTGGTGGGCCATCTCACGGCCGCGGAATCGCAAGGATACCTTGGCCCTGTCCCCATCACTCAGGAAACGTACCAGGTTGCGCAGTTTTACCTGGTAATCCCCTTCCTCCGTCCCTGGACGAAACTTGATTTCTTTAACCTGAATCTGCTTCTGGTTTTTCTTTGCAGCGGCAACCTGTTTCTTCTTTTCGAAGATCGATTTGCCGTAGTCCATCAGCTTGCAAACAGGGGGTACTGCATCGGCGGAAATTTCCACCAAATCCAGTTTGGCCTCTTCAGCCTTAAGAAGCGCGTCTTCAATTGACACAATCCCAAGCTGTTCACCTTCAGCACCAATTAACCGAACCTCGCGTGCCGAGATATTCTCGTTGATCGGGGCTTTCGGTGCAGCTCGTTTATCTTGTCTCATTTCACGCTTAATAATAATTACTCCGAATCTGGGCGACCACGCCGGGAAACCGCTTGCGCGAGAAACTCAGCGAACTGGGCGACGGGCATTGAGCCCAGGTCAGCACCTTCACGAGTACGCACAGCGACAGTCTGCATCTCGACTTCCTTATCTCCGATAACCAAGAGATAGGGAACCTTGAGCAAAGTATGCTCGCGGATTTTAAAGCCGATCTTTTCATTTCTCAAGTCGGACTTGGCACGAAATCCGCTTTCGTTGAGAGTTTTTTCAACTTCTGCAACAAAATCTGCCTGTTTATCAGTGATATTCATGACCACTGCCTGGGTTGGCGCCAGCCAGGCAGGGAACGCACCTTCGTAGTGCTCGATCAGAATCCCGACGAAACGTTCGAAGGAACCAAGGATCGCGCGGTGCAACATCACTGGGTGTTTGCGGCTGTTGTCTTCGGAGACGTATTCAGCGCCCAAACGGACAGGCAGGTTAAAATCGAGCTGCAAGGTACCACACTGCCACACGCGACCGAGGCAATCTTTCAGCGAAAATTCGATCTTCGGACCGTAGAACGCACCCTCACCCGGCTGCAGATCGTACGGCAAGCCCGCAGAATCAAGGGCTGCAGCCAATGCAGCTTCGGCGCGATCCCACAGCTCATCGGAACCGACGCGTTTTTCCGGACGAGTGGACAGCTTCATCTCGACATCGGTAAAGCCGAAGTCACGATAAACATCCATGGTCAGCTTGATGAATGCTGCGGATTCAGCCTGCATCTGCTCTTCAGTACAGAAGATGTGAGCGTCGTCCTGAGTGAACCCGCGCACACGCATGATGCCGTGCAGCGCACCCGAAGGCTCGTTACGGTGGCACGCACCGAACTCGGCCAAGCGCATTGGGAGCTCGCGGTAGCTCTTCAAGCCCTGATTGAACACCTGCACGTGGCACGGGCAGTTCATCGGCTTGATGGCGTAGTCGCGGCTTTCAGACTGCGTGGTGAACATATTGTCGGCGTAGTTGGCCCAGTGCCCGGATTTTTCCCACAGGCTACGGTCAACCACTTGAGGCGTCTTGATCTCAAGGTAGCCGTTGTCACGCTGCACTTTGCGCATGTACTGCTCGAGCACTTGGTACAGGGTCCAGCCATTCGGATGCCAGAACACCATGCCCGGCGCTTCTTCCTGGGTATGGAACAGTCCCAGACGCTTGCCGATCTTGCGGTGATCGCGCTTTTCAGCTTCTTCGATGCGCTGGATGTACGCAGCCAACTGCTTCTTATCCGCCCAGGCGGTGCCGTAAACGCGCTGCAGTTGCTCGTTCTTGGCGTCGCCGCGCCAGTAGGCACCGGACAACTTGGTCAACTTGAAGGATTTCAGGAAGCGCGTGTTCGGCACGTGCGGGCCGCGGCACATGTCGACGTATTCTTCGTGATAGTACAGACCCATGGCCTGTTCATTCGGCATGTCTTCGACCAGGCGCAGCTTGTAGTCTTCGCCGCGGGCCTTGAACACTTCGATCACTTCGGCGCGCGGAGTGACTTTCTTGATGACGTCGTAATCTTTCTCGATCAGCTGCTGCATGCGCTGTTCGATGGCCGCCATGTCGTCCGGAGTAAAAGGACGTTCGAAGGCGATGTCGTAATAGAAGCCTTCGTCGATGACCGGTCCGATCACCATTTTGGCGGTCGGGTACAACTGCTTGACCGCGTGACCAACCAGGTGGGCGCAAGAGTGGCGAATGATCTCCAGCCCCTCTTCATCCTTTGGCGTGATGATTTGCAGCGTAGCGTCGCTGTCGATGATGTCGCTGGCGTCAACCAGCTTGCCATTGACCTTGCCGGCTACGGTGGCTTTGGCCAGACCTGCACCAATGGATGCGGCGACCTCGGCTACGGAAACCGGGTGATCGAATGAACGTTGACTGCCGTCGGGAAGAGTAATAGTTGGCATGGCGCCTCCTCTCCTAGTGGTGACCCCTACCAAAGGTCACGTGGGTTGGGATGAGCCAGTACAAGATCCGATCCAGGCCATTCAATGACGAACGCCTGCCTTACAGCGGCAGGAGCCTTGCGGCCAACCGGAAAACCGAACCAGAGTGACTGGGATTCAAATCAGAATATTCGCACGTTGACCGCCGCCGGGACTGAAAGCCATCCGAAGCCTGTGAACGCTTGAGCCCGGCATGCTAGCACAGATGAGCGGGCACTTAATGCCTCTGTTTCACCAGAAGGCAAATCGTCCGCTTTTATGCCAGAGTGCTGAACTTGATGGGCCTTTATGCCCTCAGATAACAAGACATTGACCCAAAAGGAGCATCCTCGCATGCGTCTGAATACCCTGTTCGCTGTAGTCGCCCCCATTGTTCTGCTGCTGCCGCTGAGCGCTCACGCCGATTGGCCGAAGGGCGAGCGTGAAAAATACATGGCGCAGTGCACTCAGGCGGCGACTCCGCAGATTGGCGCCGCTGCCGCCAAATCACACTGTGCCTGTGGCGCCGATGCAATCAAGTCTTACCCTGCCGGCGACATTCAGGCGCTGATGGATAATAAGGCCACCCCTGAACTGCAGCAGAAAGCGCTGGGCCAAATCGCCAAATGCAAGGCCAATACCCCGGCGAAAAAGTAATTAAAAACGCGTCGTGACAGGACTCGGCGCCCGTAAAAAAGGCGGTAATTGAGCCTTTTCGGACGTTTTATGCAGGTTTTACAGGTTTTTTTATTGTCTTTATTTTTCGCTCAAAGCCTTTCAAACCGGGGCTTTCAGCGGAAACAGGCAGTAAAGAAAACACGACTGATTGGCAAACAGCACGTCCGGGGGGCTCCCAAAGCGAACATTTCGACTATGATACCCGGGTGTGCCCAGTTGGCCTGAGCAGCACAGTACTGAAAAATATATGTTTCTTGGAGATACACCATGTCTAATCGCCAAACCGGCACCGTTAAGTGGTTCAACGATGAAAAAGGCTTCGGCTTCATCACTCCTCAAGGTGGCGGTGACGACCTGTTCGTACACTTCAAAGCTATCGAAAGCGACGGTTTCAAAAGCCTGAAAGAAGGCCAGACCGTTTCCTTCGTGGCTGAGAAAGGCCAAAAGGGTATGCAAGCTGCACAGGTTCGCCCAGAGTAATTTCTCGGCGCACTAAAAAAACCCCGTCCATGTGACGGGGTTTTTTATGCCTGAAACAAAAGCTGCCGGCTATCAGCCGCAGTTGACGCGAGTCACCACGAGACTGTTGTCGGTATTCAGGTTCAAGCGATCAGAACGATATTCCAGAGTGATCATGTCGTCTGGCTTGAGGAATCGGGCGTTTTGCGCACCGGCCTTGGCGCGAGCCTGCTCCAACAGGGCAGGCGAAGCTTTCTTGCCAATGGCGAACTCCGCTGCCGTTGCTTCACAGCGGCTATGACCGGCTTCGGTTGCCACAGGATCCTTTGCCGACTCGCTGGAGGTTGTGCTGCAACCGGCCAACATGGTAACGGCCATTAGTGCACCCAGTGATGCGAACTTCAAAGGCATGAAGCCTCCTTGTTTTCAAATAGTTAGCTGAGATCGTGCGACCGCCGATCAGACGTTTGGTTTCATGACAAATGCCATCACCCGGCCACACAATCGGAAAAACGCCGAGTGTGCCTGAGCGGCGAGGGCCACTCATCAATCAATCGTGACTGAATATTAACGAGCTCAGTAAACGTCAATGTAGTCATATGGCGGATTCGGCCAGTTGTCCTTGAGCGCGTTGAAAATCTGCATCACCCACACGTCGTCACTGGCCGCGACATTGCCAACGTAACCCGACCCCTTGGCCCAGGTTTCCAGGCGAAACAACAAGCCATCGATGTCCTGCCCGCCCGTCACACCAGAAGAGATGTAAGCGATACCGCCCTTGGTCACTCGCAACTGCGTGTGTTCATCATCGCTGGCCGAAGCCAGCAATCGACGCACAGCATCAAGCGTAAGGCCATCAGGGGTATTCAAATCGATCTGCACAGCACAATCCTTGGATAAGCCGGAAAAGACCAAGTGTCGCATAGCGCTCCGCTCATGCCTAAGTCGCAGTGCCAAACGCCCGACAAAATGGTTAACTCGACGCACAGACCTCCCGACTTTCCGAGCCTCATCATGACCAGCCTAAGCATCGAAGCCGACATCAAAGCCAAATGGGCCGACGGACACAGCTCCTACAGCCCGGGAACCACAGAAGAGTTGGCGCTGATTGGTATTGATCTTCTGGTCAAGGATCTGGGAACACAAGCGGCCCAGCATTTCATCCAGCAGATTTTCGAAAGGTATCCGACCGAGCAGGTCGAACAAGCGCAGGGAGAATAAAAAACCCGCAGGCTGGCACCTGCGGGTCGCTCATTTACTTCAGGCGCTTCAGGCGCTCGGTCAACAGATCAAAGAAACCCTGGGCATCGCCATTTTCCACCCAGAAGGCATTCTTCGGTGCCTTGAGGCCGTCATACCAATCGACAATGGTCTGACCGAAAGTCGGGCCTTCACGACTATCAACCACGACATTCACCGAACGACCGGTGAAGAGTTCGGGCTTGAGCAGATAAGCCACGACGGTGGCGTCATGCACCGGGCCGCCCGGAATGCCGTAGTGCTCCATATCGCCTTTGATGTATTCGTTTAGGATGTCGCCGACAATTTTGCTCGCGTTATTGTTCAGCGCGGCAATCTGCTTCAGGCGCGCATCACTGGTGAGAATCTTGTGGGTCACGTCCAGTGGCAGATAGGTCAGCTTGACGCCGCTCTTGAGCACCACTTCTGCCGCTTGCGGATCGGCAAACAGGTTGAATTCAGCCACCGGGGTGATGTTGCCACCATTAAAGTGCGCCCCCCCCATGATCACCACTTCCTTGATGCCCTGGACAATTTCCGGTTCCTGGATCAACGCAAGCGCCAGGTTGGTTTGCGGGCCGAGCATAGCGATGGTGATGCTGTGCGGCTTGGCTTTTTTAAGGGTGTCGATCAGATAATTGACCGCATTGCCTTCAGCCAGGCCTTTTTTCGGTTCGTGTACGGTGACACCCGACAGGCCTTCCTTGCCATGGATGTTCTCGGCGTAGATCGGCGTACGCATCAGCGGCTTCGGTGCGCCAGCATAGACCGGCACATCCTCGCGCCCCGCCCACTCACGAGCCAGACGCGCGTTACGCGAAGTCTTGTCGAGACGCACGTTGCCGGCCACGGTGGTCAGCGCACGAATGTTCAGTTCGTCCGGCGAGGCCAGCGCGAACAGCAAGGCGACCACATCGTCGGCACCTGGGTCTGTATCGATGATCAGGTCGATTTTTTCCGCCGCATGAGCGCCGGTTGCAGTTATCACGGACAAAAGCAGCAGACTCCGGATCAGTTGATGCAGTTTTTGAGCATAGCGTTGCATAGCGCATTCCTTGTGCATGTGAAATCGAAAGTTAGAACGTAACACCTGCCAACAGAACGATGTTGCAGTACGGCTGACATTCGCCTGTACGAACAATCGCCCGTGCCTGTCGGCTGAGAACCTTGAATTGCTCGTGACTGACCAGATCCCGACGACCCAGGGCGCCCTCTTCATTCAGCTCGTCCAGCGTGATCAGCGCTGTAGGCTGCTTGTCGAAGATCTCTTTGGCCAGCACATGACTTTCTACCTGCATTTCGCTGAGCACGACTTTCAGCGTGCTGACGAAATCAGGGACACCATGGGTCAGCGCCAGATCGATCAGTTCGACACCGGGCGGCACCGGCAATCCGGCATCACCAATGACCACCATGTCGCCATGCCCCAGAGAGGCAATCAGCCGCGATAACGCAACGTTGAGCAATGGAGTCTTTTTCATGCGGGTTTAAACGCCTGTACGTCGGACATTGTTGGGATAGATGGCTGCGCACCGGCGCGAGTCACTGACAATGCGGCGGCAATCTGTCCGTAGCGAATCGCTTCGGCCTCAGACTTGCCAGCGGCCAGCGCAGCGGCGAAACCACCGACGAAAGTGTCCCCCGCCGCCGTGGTATCGACAGCTTTCACTTTCGGAGCGGGGAAATGCTCGAAACCTTTGCCGTCGGCGAATAACGAACCCTCAGCGCCGAGAGTGATGATGACTTTGCCAGCCCCCATCGCGATCAAGTGACTCGCCGCGCTTTTCGCGGTGTCCAGCGAGTCGACCGGCAAGCCGCTTAACGCGGCAGCTTCGCTTTCATTGGGAATCAGATAATCGATGGCCGCGAACCAGTCGCTCGGCAATGGACGGCTGGCGGGGGCCGGATTGAGAATGACGGTCTTGCCCAGCGCATGTGCGCGTTTGAGCGCATGGCCCACCGTTGCATCCGGGATCTCGAGCTGGCAGATGACAACCTCAGCGGCCTGCAAAACCGGGTCGAACCGGTCGATCACCCCAGGCGTCATTGCGCCGTTGGCTCCGGCGACAATCACAATAGCGTTCTGACTGTTGTCATCGACCACGATCAGCGCAACACCACTGGAATCCTCGACAACGCTCACCGCCTGACAGTCAATCTGCTCAGCCAACAAGGCGTCACGCAGTTGCACGCCGTAATCATCGTTGCCAACACAACCAACCATCGCCACTTGCGCGCCCAATCGCGCTGCAGCCACGGCCTGATTGGCGCCCTTGCCACCAGATACGGTGGTAAACGAATGACCGATCAGGGTTTCTCCACCCCGGGGCAACCGTGGCGCCCGGGTCACCAGGTCCATGTTCAGGCTGCCTATTACCACTACATTTGCTGGCATACATCATTACTCGTCAATTCGGTTTCAGCGGTATTCGGTGAACACGCCGGACAGCGGCGCGGTCGACTCGCGCAAGACAATACTCGGGGTCACGATTCGTTGATCAGTGCCCAGACTCGGGGTAGCAATCCTTCGCAGCAACACTTCGGCCGCCATCTCGCCCAGTTGCAGAATCGATTGGCCGACGGTGGTCAGCGCCGGGTAAACGTAACGACTCATCTGGATATCGTCGAAGCCGATCACCGAAAGCTCGGTCGGCACCCGTACGTTGCGCTCTGCCGCCGCGCGCAACACACCGATACCGATCATGTCGTTACCGGCAAAAATCGCACTCGGCGGATTCTTTTCGAGCAGGATCGCAGCTGCGTTGTAACCCCCAGTGCTGGTGAAATCACTTTCCAGCATGCGCGCCGGGCGTACGTCTATACCCGCCTCTTTCAGTGCACGGCAATATCCGGCTTGACGCATCTGCGCCACGCTGGTGCTCGCCGGGCCGCCGATAGTCGCGATGTCGCGATGACCAAGCTCCAGCAGATGCCGGGTGGCGAGGTAAGCGCCGTACTCATGATCGATGCGTACCAGATCCGCATCCACGCCATCCAGGCCGCGGTCGACAATCACCATTGGTGTCTTCACACCGGCCAACCCTTGGGCCAGGCCACTGTCACCGCCGGCTGAGGCGACGATCAGACCATCGATGCGTTTCTCCAGCAGCACACGTAAATAGCTGCGCTGTTTCTCAGGGTTGTCATCGGAGTTGCAGAGAATCACGCAGTAGCCGTTACGCTCACAGTAATCCTCAATGCCCCGCGCCAGCTCGGCAAAGTACGGGTTGAGGCTGTTGGGCACCAAGAGGCCAATAGTTGCAGTGGTCTTTGCTTTCAGCGAACGCGCCACCGCGCTCGGTACATAGTCCAGGGTCTTGATGGCCGCTTCGACTTTCAGCCGTACCTCCTGGCTGACCGGGCGGGTGTTGTTCACAACATGAGACACGGTCGTATAGGAAATTCCCGCGAGCGCCGCTACATCCTTGATCGTCGCCATGTCTCAGCCCCGCCGACTGGCGCGCTGGCTGCGATAAGTATCGAGCACTACCGCAATGACGATCACGGCGCCAGTGATGATGCGCTTGGTCGGTTCGGTTGCACCGATCTGAGCCAGACCGGCCGCCAGTACGGAAATGATCAATACGCCGAAGAATGTGCTGATCACCGAACCACGCCCGCCCATCAGGCTGGTACCGCCAATGACTACAGCGGCGATCACTTGCAGCTCCAGACCGGAGCCGGCATTCGGGTCAGCCGCTTCAAGACGAGAAATCTGAAACAGCGCAGCGATACCGGCCAGCAGGCCCATCAGGCTGAACACCAGAATCTTGTAGGGTTTCGGGTTGATCCCGGCCAGACGCACCGCCTCTTCGTTGGTGCCGATGCCGATCAGGTAACGGCCGAACACCGTGCGCGTCAAAACCGCTTGTGCAATGAAGATCACCAGCAAGGCAATGATGAACGACGGCGAGATGCCGAAAGCGATCGGGTTCGACAGCCAGGCAAACGAATCGCCAATGTAAGCCGTACGTGAACCGGTCATCTGGTACGCCAGACCGCGGGCCATTTCCAGCACACCAAGAGAAACGATGAACGATGGAATCCGCCAAGCCACGGTGATCGAACCGGTAATGGTGCCGGCCAGCGCCGCAACCGCCATGCCGAGCAATGCCGCCGGTAACACGCTCCAGCCCCAGCCGAGCATGGCCACGCTTACCGTCGATGCTGCCAACGCGAGCACCGAACCGACCGAGAGATCGATGCCTCCGATGATCAGCACGAAGGTCATGCCGACCGCCAGCACCATCAGATCGGGGATCTGGTTGGCCAGCGTACTGAAGGTGTTATAGGACAAAAAGTGGCTGCTCAAGACCGAGAACAGCGCGATCATTGCCAGCAAGGCACCGGCGAGCCCCAGATAGGTGCCCAGTCCGTAAAAATTGCCACTACGTTTGCCGGCAGGAGATGCAGTTTTCATGGGAGATCCCTAGGCGCTGCTTCGTTGAGCAACGCATCACGTTTTTGGTAGCCGGCGAACGCGGCGGCAAGCAAATCATCCTGGGTCCAGCTGTCGCGCTCGAAGGTGTCGATCAGACGCCCTGCCGACAGCACGCCGATCCGGTCGCAGATCAGCATCAATTCACGCAGGTCACTGGACACCACCACCAGCGCTTTACCCTGGCGAGTGAGTTCCCCGAGCAAGGCATAAATGTCGAACTTGGCACCGACGTCGATACCGCGCGTTGGCTCGTCGAACAACAGCACCGCACAATCGCGTTCCAGCCAACGGCCGATCACGACCTTCTGCTGGTTGCCGCCGGACAGCTCTGACACCAACTGTGTCGGGCTGGAACTGCGGATGCGCATGGCGGCGATCTGACGTTGCGCCAACGAGATCTCGTCGCCGTTATTGACGAAACCACCGCTGGAAATTTCCGGCATGTTGCCCAAGGCGATGTTGGCGCTGATCGACTGACTGAGCAGCAGGCCTTCACCCTTGCGGTCCTCGGTGATCAACGCAATGCCATTACGTACAGCATCGACAGGTGAACGTACGCTCACCACTTGAGCAGGCGAACCCAATGCGATCGTGCCACTGTCGGCGACATCGGCGCCGAAGATCAAACGCAGCAGTTCCGTGCGCCCCGCTCCAATCAGCCCGGAAATCCCGAAGATCTCCCCGGCGCGCACTTCGAACGAGACATCGCGCACTTTGTCTGAGCGAGTCAGGCCGTTGACCGTCAATGCCGGAGCGCCAATCTTGCGCGGCCCCAAATCGATGTGTTCGCCCAGTTCGCGGCCGACCATCAGCGTGACCAACTGTTCGCTGTTGTAATTGGCCATCGGCTCGACGCAGACCAGATTTCCGTCGCGCAGCACGGCAATGCGCTGGGCGACTCGCGCCAGCTCTTCAAGACGGTGGGAAATGTAAATGATCGAAACGCCGCGAGCCTGCAATCGGGTGATCTGCTCGAAGAGCATTTCGACTTCGCGCGCGGTGAGCATCGCGGTCGGCTCATCAAGAATCAGCACGTGGCAATCGCCGATCAGGTTGCGAGCGATTTCGACCATCTGCTGATGCCCGATGCCCAACTCGCCGACCAGTGTGTCCGGATCGATCGCGTCTAGCCCAACCTGGGCCATGGCCTCGATCGCTGCTTTTCGCAATTGCTTGCGGCTGATCCAGCCACCGTTACTCGGCAGGTTGTCGAGAAACAGGTTCTCCGCTACCGACAGCGTCGGTAGCAGATTGAGTTCTTGCATGACCATGCGCACGCCAAGATCTTCAGCCTGGGTACGGCTGCCCGGACGATAGTCCTTGCCCTGAAACTGCATCTGGCCAGTGGTCGGCGTAACCAGACCACCTATGATTTTCGAAAGCGTGCTTTTACCGGCACCATTCTCGCCGGTCAGCGCCAGCACTTCACCGCGCATCAGCGTCAAATCGATGCCGGCAAGCACCGGTTGCGCATAGGTCTTACCGATACCGCTGACCGAGAGGACAGCGTTCGGGGCGGAAACTGACATAAAAAATCTCCATGCGCTCGCCCGGACGGACGAGCGCCATTGTGTCGCCAGAGGACTTACTTGGTGACCAGCTCGACCGGCGTTTCAATCACGCCATTGGCACCGCTGTCGACCTTCTCGCCCTTGATGATTCTCAGCGCAGTCTCGATGCCGAATACGGCTTGTTTGGCGGCATATTGATCGGCAGTCGCCAGTACGCGACCGTCCTTCAACATTGGCTTGATCGCGTTGATGTTGTCGTAGCCGACAACCTGAACCTGACCAGCCTTGCCAGCGGCCCTCACGGCGGAAACGGCACCGACAGCCATGCTGTCGTTGCCTGCCAGCAATGCTTTGACATCCGGGTATTCGCTGAGAATCGAAGCGGCTACCTTGTTGCCTTTGTCGATCTCCCAGTCACCGGACTGCAGGGACACAACCTTGATCTGCGCCGCTTCCATCGCATCCTTGAAGCCAGCGGTTCGCTGCTGGGCGTTGGTCGTCGTGGACACACCTTCAATGATGCCGACTTCGTCACCAGCCTTGAGCTGTTTGGCCAGGTACTCACCGACCAGGCGCGCGCCTTTACGGTTGTCCGGACCTACGAATGGCACGCTGATGTTTTTGCTTTTGACGATTTGCGGATCGAGCTGGTTGTCGATGTTGATCACGGTAATACCGGCATCAACGGCTTTCTTGATCACCGGCACCATGGCCTTGGAGTCAGAAGGCGCGATGACCAGGGCATTAACTTTGGCCAGAATCATTTGCTCGACGATGCGGGTCTGGCCCGCAGTGTCGGTTTCGTCCTTGATGCCGTTGGAAATCAGGTCGAAATCGGCGGAGTGTTCTTTCTGGTAGGCTTTGGCGCCGTCTTCCATGGTCAGGAAGAATTCATTGGCCAGAGATTTCATGACCAGTGCGACTTTTGGTTTTTCCGGGGATTCGGCGAACGCCGAAGAGACAGGCAGTGCAGCGGCTGTGGCAGCCAGCATAGCGACAGCAAGAAGACGTCCAGCGAATGGCAGCTTCATGGGTTCACTCCGATCTTATGATTATTGTGAGCAACGCTTGCGCTGGCTTAAGCTACGTCGCTTTCGCCGATGGCATGTTCATCGGGAAGGCCGCGCAAACGTTTGCGTAGACCGAACTATGCGAATCCCGCCGACATTTGTCAACAATCAGAAATCGTCATTTATTGCAGGGCGATTCTTCTGACCGCGCCGCGATGCTTATGCCGTGGTATTGACCAGGCCACCGCTGCTGGAGTCCTTGGCCATCTCCTTGACCAATGCATTGGTGACTTCCGACAGCGCGCTATTGGTGTCAGCGATTTGCCCCTGCATGGACATGAGCACCTGCGCCTTGGCCTCGGGTGTCGGATAGCTCGCCGTCTGTGCCGCAGACAATTGCTGCTGCTGTTCCTGAAGTTGCTTTTGCAATTCCTGCATCCGCTTCAGCAGCATTTTGACGGTGATACTCAGGTTATCACCGCTTTCGGCCTTACTTTCTTCTTGGGCGGCGCCACCGGTTCTGACCTGATTGCCGTCATCTTTATCCGTACCCAGCGCCTCGGCGGCAGCGCTCTCCTCCGCCTCACTCAGTGCACTGATCGTCGCGGCGGTTTTGCCGCCGATGGTAACTGCGCCGGGGTTTGTAAAACCGACAGTAAGTGACATGTGAACTCCCTGGAAATTTAGTGCTCTTGAACACACATCGACCTGTGCGATGGATTCTTTAGCAGAAAACCCGATACCGACAACCCAATTTGTTCGACAGACGCGGTAGTCCTTTTCGGAGAGCCGAACGCGAAAGCGTGCATTGTTCGGAAACCCGGATAAATGAATCAACAGTGTATTTTTCAGATTACAAAATATTGATATAAATCATGATGTTAAACATTTCTCCGACGCACAGTACGGCTGGTATAGATCCTGCTCCCTTCACCGCACCCGGGCATTCAGATCGGCTCGGGGTGAATCTAGATGAACCTGCATCAGCACCGTCTCACTACTAGAGAGAAAAATAATGAAATCTGCTTTCAACACCTTCGCTCCGGGCGCTTTGGCCCTCCTCCTGCTTCTGCCTGCCGCCCTTCAAGCAAAAGAAGTCGAAACCCAGACCAAACTCGCCAACGTCGTGGTTCTCGCCACTGGCGGCACCATCGCCGGGGCCGGGGCCAGCGCCGCCAACAGCGCGACTTATCAGGCCGCCAAAGTCGGTGTCGAGCAATTGATTGCCGGCATTCCTGAATTGAGCAAACTGGCCAATGTACGTGGCGAACAAGTCATGCAGATCGCCTCGGAAAGCATCACCAACGACAACCTTCTGCAATTGGGTCGTCGCGTCTCCGAACTGGCAGACAGCAAAGACGTCGACGGTATCGTCATCACCCACGGCACTGACACCCTGGAAGAAACCGCCTACTTCCTGAACCTGGTCGAGAAGACCGACAAACCGATCATTGTCGTCGGTTCCATGCGCCCGGGCACCGCCATGTCGGCGGACGGCATGCTCAACCTGTACAACGCCGTAGCCGTGGCCAGCAGCAAGGAAGCTCGCGGTAAAGGCGTACTGGTGACCATGAACGATGAAATCCAGTCCGGTCGCGACGTCAGCAAAACAATCAACATCAAGACCGAAGCATTCAAAAGTGCCTGGGGCCCGCTGGGCATGGTGGTTGAAGGCAAATCCTACTGGTTCCGCTTGCCGGCCAAGCGTCACACCATGGATTCGGAATTCGACATCAAAAACATCAAGAGCCTTCCTGACGTAGAAATTGCCTATTCCTACGGCAACGTCAGCGATACCGCCTACAAGGCACTCGCCCAATCCGGCGCCAAAGCCATTATCCACGCCGGTACCGGCAACGGCTCGGTGTCCTCCCGCGTGGTTCCATCCCTGCAGGCACTGCGCAAGGATGGCGTGCAAATCATCCGTTCTTCCCACGTCAATGCCGGCGGCTTCGTTCTGCGCAACGCCGAACAGCCTGACGACAAGTACGACTGGGTCGTTGCTCACGACCTGAATCCGCAAAAAGCCCGCATTCTGGCGATGGTTGCACTGACCAAAACCAACGACAGCAAAGAGCTGCAACGGATGTTCTGGGAATATTGATTGACCTTCGTCCGATCGACTATCGGTCGGGCATTCTTCGCACCACTCGTTGCTTTGACGGGCGGTGCGTCGCCTACAACCCGTAGGCATATTTCATACAAAAAAATCGACGTGGCTTACACCAAAGTCAGAAAACCGCTGTCAGAGGATTTTCTTGAATTTTAAGCAGTTGCGAAAAGGCTTACAGTTAAATACTGTATGCACGTACAGCTTAATAAGGATAACCTCGTGGCCACTTCCCCTGATGCTCCTGACGCTTATGAACGCATGGGTATGCGCGTTCAGAAAATCATCAATTCCCCCTCCGCACAAAAAGCCAAAGCCGCACTGATCTTCCGACTGCCGGACGAGCCGATGAATGAATGGGAGCGGCTACTCGAGGAAATCGACGAGAACGACAACGTCACCCTCGCCTACCGCGACGATGGCGGCGTACAGATTTTTTGGGTTGTGCCAAAGGAAGATTGATTCAATGAGTGTCCGCTGTTTTGCTTTGCTGTTGCTGTTCATCGCCACGAGCGCCCAGGCGGGTGCACCTCGTACATTCACGGAAGCCAAGAAGGTCGCCTGGAAGCTATATGCGCCGCAGTCCACCGAGTTTTATTGCGGGTGTAAATACACCGGCAACAAGGTTGATCTGAAAGCCTGCGGATACGTGCCACGCAAAAATGCCAAGCGGGCCTCGCGCATCGAGTGGGAGCACATCGTACCGGCCTGGCAGTTCGGCCATCAGCGACAATGCTGGCAGGAAGGTGGACGCAAGAATTGCACACGTTACGATCCAAGCTATCAGAAAGCCGAGGCCGACCTGCACAACCTGGTACCGAGTATTGGTGAGGTCAACGGCGACCGGAGCAACTTCAGCTACGGTTGGCTGCCGGTACAGTCTGGCCAGTATGGCTCGTGCCTGACCCAAGTCGACTTCAAGGCCAAGAAGGTAATGCCTCGTCCGTCGATTCGCGGCATGATCGCCCGCACCTATTTCTACATGAGCAAGCAGTACGGATTGCGTCTGTCGAAACAGGATCGGCAATTGTATGAGGCGTGGGATAAGACTTACCCGGTACAAGACTGGGAACGTCAGCGAAATCAAAGCGTGGCGTGCGTGATGGGGCGCGGCAATGAATTTGTCGGCCCGGTCAATATGAAAGCTTGCGGCTGATTGCAACGCAAAAAAAAGGCTTCGAACGTTATGTTCGAGGCCTTTTTTGTGGCTAGCTGCCAGACTTGTTGTAGCGCCAATACCCCATCAGGTTGAGCGACTCGCGAGGGATACCGCATTCCTTGATCAGGTATCTGCGCAAGCTCATGACCGCCGCAGACTCTCCAGCAACCCAACCGTAAAATCCTTCGGGAGCCGTCTCGGCAATTTCCCAGAGAATGTCCTTGTCGATGTCGACATCGGCCAACTCGACTGCACGCCCTGTTGTCGACGTATGAATGGGCAGCTTTGCCTCACGCACCGCCTCAACCATCAATGCTCCAGCGACCACTTCACCCGCTTGATCGCGGATTAACCACCGCACTGACAGCCCCGGCCAATGAGGCACTGCAAGCATGTCCTGTGCGCTATCGACTTCGAAAAATGCCTGGACTTGCGGCGGCTCGGTGAGCACTGCCAACTCATCCAGAATACCCATGGCAGCCGGCAGCGCCGTCGCGTCGGCGACGAGCAGAACCTGCTTGAGGGCTTGCGGCGGTTTCCATTCAAATCCTCCTGCATCCCGTGCCGGGAAATGGCTGTCGGGGGCGAGTATCTGCATCGAGTCACCAGGTTGCGCTCGAAGCGCCCAGCGCGATGCGGGCCCAGTCTCGCCGTGCAAGACGAAATCGATATCCACTTCACCCTCTGACGCGCGCAAATGGCGAATGGTGTAAGTGCGCATCGCAGGACGTCGATCCGCCAGCATCGCCCGGAAGCGAGCGTACCAACCTTCACTCTGGGAAAGCCTGGATTGCGAACCGTCCGCGGCAGGAAAAAACAGCTTCACCCGTTGATCCGGCGCCCAAGTGGCCATTTCATTGACTGGCGGGCCGCTGAGCGTGATCCGCATCATGTGCGGGGTCAACTGCGTCTTACGATGCAGGATGACATCGAATAATTTGTAGGGATTGGCGGAGGCCATGCGGAGCTCCTTCTGGAAATCATCGGCGACTTCAAAAGGAACGAATCGCGTTTGACAACCTTTAGGCAGCTCCGCCGAATGGATCGTTTACGGCGTGAGCGGATGCTCAACCAGCACCGATTCAACATTCTGCTTTTTGGCCTTTACCAATGCTGCATCAACTTGCACCTTTCGTGCTTCTGCCTCGGCCTGGGAATTGAACGGACCAATCAGAATGCGCGTCTTGCCGCTACTGTCCTTGATGACTGTCGGAACGAAAGCATGTTCGATCAACCAGCCACTCAGGTCACTGACTGCCTGAGGGGTTTCGCCGCGCACTTCCAGATCCCACTGTGGAGCAGAGACCACCGCTGGAGCGCTCGCCACTGCCGCTTTCGGCTTCTGCACGTCTACACTCTTGCCTTCACCACATCCTGCCAATGCCAGTGCCGCGACCATCCAGACCAATTTGCGCACAACGCTTTCCTCGGAAATCTCAAAGCGGCGATCTTATCATTCATAAATACTTCGCGAGCCCCGCAAAATGGGCACAAAACAACGAGATTGATGATTGCAGCCTCTGTATAGTTACGCCCTGGGAATTAATGCCGCATCTGCGCGTCAGAAAGAGGCACCCAAACCATGAGACTTCGCACTAATCTATACGTACCACCGACCTCTGCACTGTCTGAATCAGGTGCCCTACAAAGCAATCAAGGAGAAGACCATGCTGATACTCACCCGCAAAGTCGGTGAAAGCATAAATATTGGTGATGACATTACTATCACTATCCTGGGCGTTAGCGGCCAGCAAGTACGAATTGGCATCAATGCCCCGAAGAACGTTGCGGTGCACCGTGAAGAGATTTACCAGCGCATTCAGGCTGGCCTGACCGCTCCGGACAAGCCACAAACGCCCTGAAACGACTCGCAGTCAGTAGCCAGTTCGTTTGCCTCGTGTAATGACTGGCTAAAGATTCACGCGCCGTATCGCCATCCGCTCCCCACTCTGCTGGGCACGGCGCCTGACACACGAATCCCCTTCCGATTCATTGCTGCTCCCCCCCCAGTTGCCGCCCGATACTACCCGTCATTCTCGAGGCTGGCTGTCGGACGTTTCCGATAGAGCGCAAGGAATTCGCTCTCCTAAGCGAATATCACGCCACGCGCCATACCCGTGGCGGCTACCATCATGAGCACCAGCAGCAATGCCTCGACATGACTGATTCGTGCGTACAACTTTGCACGCCTGGTATCGAACGCCGCACCCCGCGCTGACGCAATCCGCCATTTGACCAACGTGATCATCGGCGCAAGCTCTATCAACAGAATCAGCACAAACAGCGTCATCTTCAGATGGAACAGTGGCTGATGAAGATAATAGTCAGCACCCTTTTCATACCCGCCAAACGCCCGCATCCCACCTGTCACCAGCAGAACCAGCGCAGAAATACCCCATAGATTGTCGGCGAGCAGCACGCGCCTGACCTCCCCCACTCCCTCTGCCAAGCGACTGAACGCGGCTCCACGAGTGAGTACCGCCCAAAAGCCCAAGGCAAAAGCCAGTAGATGAATAGCCGCTAGAAACCAGTGAACCAGCATCGACACACTCCTTTGGGAAGGGTTGGAATTCGGCCAGTCAGTAGTAGTTGAAAAAGTGCGGATTTGCCCGTACAGGATCGCAGGAACAAAGAGAAGCACTGCGAAAGCCAAATCGCAGGCAAAAAAAATCCCAAGCAGCTGATGGAAGCTTGGGATTTAAAAATGCATAAACCGTGGTGGTGAACGCGGGAGGGATGTTACTGAATTCCACGGTCGGTAACAATGCTTTTTTGATAACCGGTTGGTTCGTAACATCCGTAAGCCATTAAATATCAACACTATTTAATGGTCGACAAAGTCGACCCGTTGAAATTTTCAGTTCCGAGCGATCAACATCGGAAAACAGCGTACTCGCCCAAACCAATGCATCAAAAGAGAGCGAAACGAAGAGCTTTGAAAGAGATTTAAATCGCAGACAACAAAAAAGGGCTCACCTTTCGGTGAGCCCTTCCAGACCGCCCAGCAGAGCGGATTTTGTTTGGTAGGCGCGATTGGACTCGAACCAACGACCCCCACCATGTCAAGGTGGTGCTCTAACCAACTGAGCTACGTGCCTGCTGTGAGGCGGCATTCTACGGAATTTCGGAGGGGTGTCAACACCTTTTTTTCACCTAACCCTATGAATATGCAAAATATTTAATTTCCAGTCATCGAAGAGATTTTTCCGGTGGCTGGCGGAGGTTTTTCAACTCGGGTAGGATCGACGCACTCGTAAAATATATTAAACAGAGGCTGCAGGATGGCGAACACCCTTTACCCAGAGTCTTATTACGCTGCGTCGGCCAATGCCGTACCGCCACGTCCGGCCTTGCAGGATGATGTGGAGACGGACGTCTGTGTGATTGGCGCCGGGTATACCGGACTGTCCTCCGCCCTGTTCCTGCTGGAGAACGGTTTTCGCGTGACCGTACTGGAAGCGGCAAAGGTCGGTTTCGGCGCATCGGGCCGTAATGGTGGCCAGATCGTCAACAGCTACAGCCGCGACATCGACGTGATCGAGCGCTCCGTCGGCCCTGAACAGGCGCAGTTGCTGGGGCAGATGGCTTTTGAGGGCGGGCGGATCATTCGCGAACGCGTGGCCAAATACGACATTCAGTGCGATTTGAAGGATGGGGGCGTGTTTGCCGCACTGACAGCAAAACAAATGGGCCATCTGGAATCGCAGAAACGCCTGTGGGAGCGTTTCGGCCACACGCAACTGGAGTTGCTGGATCAGCGCCGTGTTCGCGAAGTGGTCGCCTGCGATCAATACGTCGGCGGCATGCTCGACATGAGCGGTGGCCACATACATCCACTGAACCTGGCGCTCGGCGAAGCGGCCGCCGTTGAATCCCTCGGCGGCACTATCTATGAGCAATCGCCCGCCGTGCGCATCGAGCGCGGCGCCAACCCGGTCGTGCATACACCGCAAGGCAAGGTCAGAGCCAAATTCATTATCGTCGCCGGCAACGCCTACCTCGGCAATCTGGTGCCGGAGCTGGCAGCCAAATCCATGCCGTGCGGCACGCAGGTGATTACCACGGAGCCGCTGGGTGATGAACTGGCACAGTCCCTGCTGCCTCAGGACTACTGCGTCGAGGACTGCAACTACTTGCTCGATTATTACCGTCTGACGAGCGACAAACGCCTGATCTTCGGCGGCGGCGTGGTGTATGGCGCACGGGATCCGGCGAACATCGAAGCGATCATCCGTCCGAAAATGCTCAAGGCCTTTCCGCAACTCAAGGACGTTAAGATCGACTACGCGTGGACAGGAAATTTCCTGCTGACACTGTCGCGTTTGCCTCAGGTTGGGCGTTTGGGCGACAACATCTATTACTCGCAAGGCTGCAGCGGCCATGGTGTGACTTATACGCATCTGGCCGGCAAGGTGTTGGCCGAGGCATTGCGTGGTCAGGCCGAGCGTTTTGATGCGTTCGCTGATCTGCCGCACTATCCGTTCCCGGGCGGGCAGTTGCTGCGCACGCCGTTTGCGGCGCTGGGTGCCTGGTATTACGGGTTGCGCGACAAATACGGAATGTAAAAAAGGGCCACTGGAAAGTGGCCCTTTTTATCGCACAGAGAAAGCGTTCAAAGCTGATCCCGAGCAATCCCGCTACGAATCCGCAAGATATCGGCAAGCACCGCCAGGGCAATCTCCGCCGGTGTCTTGCTGCCGAGGTTAAGACCAATCGGCGCATGAATCCGCGCCAACTCGCCCTCCCCCAACCCGCCGATACGACGCAAACGCTCGAAGCGCTTTTGCGATGTCTGCTGCGACCCCATGACACCAATGTAGAACGCATCAGTGCGTACCGCTTCCATCATCGCCAGATCGTCGATCCGTGGATCGTGGGTCAGCGCCACCACTGCCGTGTCGCGGTGGCAACCGCCGTCGGCAATGAACACCGACGGCAGCTGTCGACGAATCTCCACGCCGTTCAGCATAACGCCTTCGAGCACTTCATCGCGCGGGTCGCAGAGAATCACTTCGAAGCCCAATCCCACGGCAAACTCGGCACACGCCTGCGCCACACTGGAATATCCGGCGAGCAACAAGCGTTGCGCCGCACCGACTCGAATGCGTACCCGATCAATCTCGCGCTCGATCCGTGCACCCTGCTCGCGATCAGCAAATAGACTGCGCACACCACTGGCCAGATCGACCTCGCGAATCAGCCGACGCTGACCAAGCAGCGCCGACTCCAGTTCACGCAAATGCGCCTGCACATCACAGTCAGCGTCAAATTTCTCTACCAGCACATCGAGAACGCCGCCACAGGGCAGGCTGACACGCGAGCGCGGATCATCGCCTTCACCGTAGCGCACCACGTTGACCGCATCGAGAAACGCACCTTCGGCGACACGCTCGAGAAAATCCTCCTCGACGCAACCGCCGGACAGCGACCCGATCCACAGTCCGCCATCATTCACAGCCAGCAGCGAACCCGGCGCACGCGGTGCCGAGCCATAAGTGGTCAGCACGGTGCAGAGCCAGATGCGCTGCCCCGCCACCGACCACTCCAGCGCCCGTCGCACCACTTGTAGATCAAGATGCTGCATGTCAGTGCGCCTTGTGCTCAATGGACGGCGCTTCGGCTTGCAGCTTCTGCACCTCGGTCACCGCCAATTCACCAGACTGACCACCCCAGCCTTGGCGCAGGTAATTGAGCAGATCGGTCAGTTGCTCAGGCTTGAGCTTGTCGGCGAAACCCGGCATCGGCTGCATGTGCTCGAATCCGGCGAACTTCTGTTCGCCGATACCGTCTTCGATCACGCGCAACAGATTGCGTGGATCTTCCAGTCGCAGCGTGGTGTTGCCGCGCATCGCCACCGCAATGTGCGGCTTACCTTCGCCACCCTCGGCGTGGCAACCGGCGCAGACGTTCAAGTAGTCCTGACGGCCGCGCTGGGCGCTTGGGCTGAGCTTGTCCACTGGCACCTCGACGAGTGCTTTGGCTGCCGGAGGTTTATCGCCAAGCAGGAAGGTGGCCATCGCTGCCAGATCGGTGTCGTTCAGCCCCTGGGTGCTGTTGTGGAACACCGGAAACATCTCGTTGAACATCGTCCCTTGCGCACTCATGCCGTGCTTGAGGAAGGTGCTCAGATCCTGATTATTCCAGCCGCGCGCCGCCAGATCAGTGGCCAGTAGGCTCGGCGCCAAATAGCCATTGAGGATGCCACCGGTCAGACGCTTGTCCATCTGCATCGCACCCGGCAGGCCACGCGGTGTATGGCACTCGCCGCAGTGGCCGAGAACATCGACCATGTATTGGCCACGCTTCCAGCCTTCGCTCTTGCCTTCGGCAGATTCCAGCTTCACTGCTTTGCCGTACATCATGTTCCAGCCCATCAGGCCCAGACGCACGTTGAACGGAAAGCTGAGGCTAGTGACCGGAGCCGCGCGCTCGATTGGCTCGACGGTTTTCAGGTATGCATGAATCGCGTCCGAATCTTCACGCGGCACCAAGTGATACGAGGTATACGGCATTGCCGGATACAGGTTCGCACCATCGCGACGCTTGCCTGCAGTCAGCGCAGCGAAGAACTCGTCATCGGTGTACAAACCGATGCCGTGCTCTTTGCTCGGCGTGATGTTGGTGCCGTAGATCGTGCCGAACGGCGAAACAATCGGCAGGCCGCCGGCATACGGCGCGCCGCCCGGCGCGGTGTGGCACGCCATGCAGTCGGCGGCACGGGCGAGGTATTCACCGCGCTTGACCTGATCATCGGCATGCGCAAAAAGCACCGGCGCAGCCAGCCCGACCGCCAAGGTCAGACGGGTCAGTAAAAGCTTCATGCTTAACCCTCCTTGACCAGGCCGAGATCGGTCAGCACGTTGCGGGTGGCGTTGTAGTAACGCACGTACCCAGTGCAACGGCAGACGTGGTGACCGAGGCTATCCTCAATGACTTGTTCCAGTTTGCTTTTGACGATCGGCTGGCGTTGCAGCTTTTCAACCAAAACGGTCGCGGCGTTGACGAAGCCCGGCGCGCAGTAGCTGCACTGGAAGGCGAACTCATCGACGAAGCGTTGCTGGATCGGATTCAGCTCAGTGACCTGGCCCTGCTTATCGCGGGTCGCATGGCCTTCGATGGTGCGGACTTTTTTGCCTTCGAAGTAATGCGCGCCAGTGATGCAGGTGCGCACTTCTTCGCTGGTGCCGTCCGGGTTGTCGACGATCACCACGCAGGCGTGGCAAATACCCTGGCCACAACCCAGACGCGAACCGGTGAGATTTTTGTATTCGTGCAGGTAGTCGATCATCGGCAGGTCATCAGGGATGTCCACCGGACCGACGGATTGACCATTAAGGGTCAGTTGAAGCGGACGGTTAGCCATTGAGGGCCTCCTTGATGCGCGCAGCAGTGATAGGCAGATCGCGAACACGTTTACCGATGGCGTGTGCCACGGCGTTACCGATGGCACCGACCACCGGGATCATCACCACTTCGGCAATGCCTTTGGACGGGTCGCTTGGCGACAGCGGCGGCAGAATTTCCGCCGTCTGCTTCCAAACCGCGACGTGGCGCGCCATTGGCAGACGATACCGGTTGAAGTTCCAGTCACCCTCCCCCGGCCCACCTTCGTACAGCGGCATCTCCTCCATCAGCGCGTGGCCAATTCCCATGGCTATCCCGCCTTCGAGCTGACCCTTGACCAGCTCTTCGACCAGCACACGACCGCACTCGACCCACGAATGGTGGTTGAGCACTTCGACTTCCGCCGAGCCTTTGTTGACCTTCAACTCGACCAGCGTGGCAACCGGGCTGTAGTAAGTCACCGCAGCGTTGTTCAGCTGGGTTACCGGGTAGTTGATGTTCTGGCGGTCCAGCAAGTGGAAACCGGCTGTGCTCATCATTGCCTGCTTAGCCTTCGGCGCACCGTCGCCGTACTTCACCGCCAGACCGTCGAGCGGCAGGCGCTCTTTTACGCCGTCGATGCTGTATTCGGCCTCAGCCCAGCTCCAGCGGTTGAACGCGTGAACAGTGGCGCCAGTGACCAGACCGCGCTCGTGAGCACGCTTGGCCAGCTCTTCAAAGCTCAGCGGCTGCATACCGTTGGCGGTGAGCTTGCCGTCGATCCAATGCGCATCCTCGCGACGCACCACATAAGGGTTGGCCTGACCGCCATAAGGGCCCTGACGCCAGATCTCCAGGGCCGCCGGCCACAAGCCGTGATTGAACAACACGCGCGCCGCTTCGCGGGTGGCGTGGCTGAAGTAGTAAGCCGAGTTGGTCGCCGACGACGCCGAAGCCAACTTGCCAACCCAACGAGGATTACGCAGCAGATTGTCCTGCTCGGCCTGGCTCATGATGTATGGGTTGCCGCTGGTGATCAGCTGCATTTCCTTCCATTCGGTTTCGCCCGTCTTTACTTCGTGGGCCGGACTGCCAAGGAAGTCGGCGACCACCAGAGCTTGCGAAGTAGACATGCCGGTGCCGATTTCAATGCCGATGTGGCGCAAGGTGATGCGACCGTCCGCGGTGAATTCGATGCTGGCCATCGGCGCTTCGGAACCGGTGCCGAAGTCTTTCTGGCAAATGGCGAAACCAACGCCGTACCAGTTATCCGGATCTGCCGCTTCGCGCTGCTTCTTGATCGCGTCGCGGTTTTTCCAGACTTCGTGCACCGAGGCCTTGTCGAGAATTTCGTGCAGGCGCAAGGCACCGGCAGGGATCGCACCCTGGGTGTTTTTCATGCCGGAACGCAGAGCATTCTTGCGACGCAGATCAATCGCGTCGACACCGAGGCGATTGGCGATTTCGTCGACCATCATTTCGGTCGAGGCCATGCTCTGCAGCGTGCCGTAACCGCGCATCGAACCCGCCTCAACAGCACGGGAGTGGTAAGCGGTGACCTGCAAGTCGTTCTGCGGCATGTAGTAGATCGACTGCGCCGCCGTAGCGCCAACCGCAGCAACCGAAGGGCTGTAGTTGATGCGACCACCGCCGTCGACGCTCATTTCGGCACGGAAGATCTTGAAGCTGTAGTCGTTCTTGTCCACCGCCAGTTGGTAGCGGATGTCGAACGGGTGACGCTTGATGCCACTCTGAAACTGTTCGTAGCGGTCGTTGGCCAGACGTACCGGCACACCGGCGCCATACAGCGCAGCGAGGGCTGCGTAGTAGACGAAGATGTTGTGGTCTTTGGAACCGTAACCGACGGTGTAACCCGGGTGCATGTTCAGGTTATCCAGGCCGAAACGCGACGGTGCGATCATTTTCGCGGTATCGGTCGCAGTTTCCAGTGGACACTGAGTGGCCACGACGAAGTGCAAAGTCTTGGTTTTCGGATCGTACCAACCGTTGCCGTTATCCGGCTCCATGGCGGCAGGCTCGATCGACGGGGTCTTGTAGCGCTCGTCGAACACCAGCCAGTTGTCCGGCGGTGTGTCGATCTCTTTCTTCATGCGTTCGGCGTAGAACAGACCGCGCTCGGTCAGGTTGCCGTGCAGGTTCGGCTGTGAATTCCACACCGGGCGACGGTTTTTCAGCATCGGGAACAGGATCGAGTCCTTGAGGCTGGCGAACTCGTCTTCATCGGCCGAGGTCGGGCCGCCGACGCGCACGTAGCGGAAGCTGCCGTAGGGATCGCCTTCGTAGAACGGCACTTGAGCGCCGTAACGAATCGCCTTGTCATTGAATTTGAGTTTGTTCTTGGCCTGGCGGAAACGCTCGAAGTCGTTCCAGATCAGGATCGCCACCGGGTGACCGATGAACATCGGCACCTTGCCTTCCGGCAGCAGCGGATCCGGCGCGTGCTCTTCCGGGAAAACGATGCCGTCCTTGTCCAGATCAGCAGCGGTAACGATGCGGTCAGGTTGCAAGTCGGCGCCGAGCCACGACAGATCGTAACCCTCGTAGATACGGTCAGCCTTGATGGTTTTGAGCAGCATGGCGTGGCCTTGCTGCTCAGGCCAGCCCGGCATGTCCTTGGAGCGGATGTCGCGGGCAAACACTTTGCTGCCGCAGACTTTAGACAAGGCATCGTTACGCTGGCGCGCCTTGCCGTTGTTGCCGAGCCACTTCTCGGACGGCACGGTCACACTGTTTTCCATCAAGGCAGCCAGCGCCTGACTGCTGAGCGGCGTGAGCGTAACGCTCACACCCGCCACCAGCCCGCCCTGGAGGAACGAGCGCCGGGATATTTCACGGTTGGACATGGATCATCCTCTGGGCGGTTATGTGTCCGCCCTTCTGGTTATCTACTGGGAATCTCGAGTCTTGCAGAAGCTCTTTCTGGCGAAGCAAAGAGCTGTGTTGACAGTGCAAAGCTGACCGAAAGGTTAACTTTAAAGGTTTCTTGGCTCGCAGCAAACAACCAGTTACATAATTCTGACTAAAGAATCAAAAAATCAATGCGACGTGGTATCGCAGCATTCAGGTAGACAGCCCTGCTCACACTATCTTTGCCAAATACAAAACCCTGTAGGAGCTGTCGAGTGAAACGAGGCTGCGATCTTTTGATCTGGTTTTTTAATAATCAAATCAAAAGATCGCAGCGTGCCGCAGCTCCTACAGGGATATCGTGCAGGGACGTAAATAGGAGAGAGGAAAGAGGAAAGAGGAAAGCCAAATTTCAGACACAAAAAACCCCGGTCTTTCGACCAGGGTCTTTGCTATCGATTCCGAATCAACCAACGGTCACTTTCGGTGCTTCAAGGCGTTCAGTGGTCCTTGAAGCAGATATGGCGCAGCGGACGGGACTCGAACCCGCGACCCCCGGCGTGACAGGCCGGTATTCTAACCGACTGAACTACCGCTGCGTATCGCTTTGAGCTTGCGCTCAAGTAACTCGTTTTGACTGAAAGCTTCGGTGCTTTGCAATCGCGAACCAGACAAGGCCTGACTCGTAAAATATGGCGCAGCGGACGGGACTCGAACCCGCGACCCCCGGCGTGACAGGCCGGTATTCTAACCGACTGAACTACCGCTGCGCGTCGGTGCAGGCACTTTCAGCCTACCTCTTGCTTTCGCAAGTTTCTCGGGGAGTGGTGGGTGATGACGGGATCGAACCGCCGACATTCTGCTTGTAAGGCAGACGCTCTCCCAGCTGAGCTAATCACCCGTTTGCATCTCCGAGGCCGCGAAATTTACGCAGGTAGCGAACCTAAGTCAATAGCAGGATTGAAGTTTTTCTAAAAAAGACGAAATTGAGTCATTCCGTATAGATCATCTTCTTGGTCATACCGCCATCGACCACAAATTCCTGCCCGGTGACAAACCCGGCATTGCGCGACAGCAGCCAGGCAACCATCGCCGCCACATCTTCGACCGTCCCTACCCTGCCGGCCGGATGCTGGGCATGATCGGCATCGGCCAGAGGCTCCGCGCGACGCGCCGAGGGATCTCGCGCATCGATCCAGCCCGGACTGACCGCGTTAACCCGAATCTCCGGGCCGAGGCTGATCGCCAGCGCGTGAGTCAGCGCCAACAACCCGCCCTTGCTCGCCGCATAAGCCTCAGTATCCGGCTCCGATTGCCCGGCACGGGTGGACGCCAGATTGACGATTGAGCCGTTATGCGCCCGCAGATACGGCGCGCAGTGCTTGGCCAACAACATAGGCCCGCCGAGATTCACCGCCATCACCCGATTCCAGTAAGCCAGATCAAGGCTTTCCAGGGTGATGTTGTGCGGATCAGCCACCGCCGCGTTGCACACCAGCGCATCGAGACGGCCAAACTGCCCCAGTACTTCAGCCACGCCCAGTGCCACCTGACCTTCATCGGCAACATCCATGGCAATGAACCAGGCGTTTTCGCCCAGCACCTTCGCCACTTTTGAACCGCGCAGACGATCCAGATCGGTCAGCACCACTTGCCAGCCTTCACTGATCAGCCATGCCGCGATACCAAGACCAATGCCGCGCGCGGCCCCCGTGACCAGCGCAACGCGGCCATGGGTGCCCGCTTTCGGAGAGGACAACTCGATCACAGCGCCGCCAGACCGCGCGCGAGATCGGCTTGCAGGTCAGCGACATCTTCCAGACCGACCGCAACGCGAATCAGACTGTCACGAATACCTGCGGCTTCACGCTCCTGCGGCGCCAGACGGCCGTGGGAGGTGGTGCTCGGGTGCGTAATGGTGGTTTTGCTGTCGCCGAGGTTGGCAGTGATCGAGATCAATCGGGTCGCGTCGATAAAGCGCCACGCCCCCTCTTTGCCGCCCTTGACCTCAAAGCTCACCACCGCACCGAAGCCCTTCTGCTGACGCTGCGCCAGCTCATGCTGCGGATGGCTCTTGAGACCGGCGTAATGGACTTTCTCGATGCCATCCTGCTGCTCCAGCCATTCGGCCAGTTGCTGAGCATTGGCACAGTGAGCCTTCATTCGCAGGTTCAGGGTTTCCAGACCCTTGAGGAAGATCCACGCATTGAACGGGCTCAAGGTCGGCCCAGCGGTACGCAGGAAGCCGACAACTTCTTTCATCTGCTCGCTGCGACCAGCAACGACACCGCCCATGCAACGGCCCTGGCCATCGATGAACTTGGTGGCCGAATGCACGACGATATCGGCGCCGAGCTTCAGCGGCTGCTGCAACGCAGGCGTGCAGAAGCAGTTGTCGACCACCAGCATCGCGCCTTTGGCGTGAGCGATTTCCGCGAGTGCGGTGATATCCACCAACTCTGCCAGCGGATTGGACGGCGACTCGACGAAGAGCAATTTGGTGTTGGATTTAATCGCCGCATCCCAGCCCGACAGATCGGCCAATGGCACGTAATCGACTTCCACACCAAAACGCTTGAAGTACTTTTCGAACAGGCTGATGGTCGAACCGAACACGCTGCGCGACACCAGCACGTGATCGCCGGCGCTGCACAAGCTCATGACCACCGCCATGATCGCCGCCATACCGGTCGCCGTCGCAACCGCTTGCTCGGCGCTTTCCAGCGCAGCAATACGCTCTTCGAACGCGCGCACGGTCGGGTTGGTGTAACGCGAATAAACGTTGCCTGGCACTTCTCCGGCAAATCGCGCAGCCGCATCTGCAGCGGTGCGGAACACATAGCTGGAGGTGAAGAACATCGGATCACCGTGTTCGCCTTCCGGCGTACGGTGCTGACCGGCACGTACGGCCAGGGTATCGAACGCTACGCCTTCGAGGTCGCTATCCAAACGACCGGCATCCCATTCCTGACTCATGCTGTCACTCCTTGCCCTGTTCTGAATAAATAAAAGTCTTTTGCCAGATACAAAACCGGCCCCTCAGGGCCGGTAGAAACTCAGTTGTTGTACAGATCGATGATCGCACTGACCGCCTGGGTCTTGACCTTCGAGGCATCGTTGCGTGCCTGTTCGATCTTGTCCAGATAAGCCTCGTCGACGTCGCCGGTGACGTACTTGCCGTCGAACACCGCGCAATCGAAGTTCTCGATCTTGATCTTGCCGCCGCCGACCGCTTCGATCAAGTCAGGCAAGTCCTGATAGATCAGCCAGTCTGCGCCGATCAGATCAGCCACGTCCTGAGTCGAACGGTTGTGGGCGATCAGCTCGTGAGCGCTCGGCATGTCGATGCCGTAGACGTTCGGGAAGCGTACTGCTGGAGCAGCCGAGCAGAAGTAGACGTTTTTCGCGCCGGCTTCACGGGCCATCTGAATGATCTGCTTGCAGGTGGTGCCGCGCACGATCGAGTCGTCGACCAGCATCACGTTTTTGCCGCGGAATTCCAGTTCGATGGCGTTGAGCTTCTGGCGAACCGACTTCTTGCGGGCAGCCTGGCCCGGCATGATGAAGGTACGGCCGATGTAACGGTTCTTGACGAAACCTTCGCGGAATTTCACGCCCAGGTGATTGGCCAGCTCCAGCGCTGCAGTGCGGCTGGTGTCCGGAATCGGGATGACCACGTCGATGTCGTGCTCCGGACGCTCGCGAAGGATCTTCTCGGCAAGTTTCTCACCCATGCGCAGACGAGCCTTGTACACCGACACACCGTCGATGATCGAGTCAGGACGCGCCAGATAGACGTGTTCGAAGATGCACGGAGTCAGGGACGGGTTGGTCGCGCACTGACGGGTGTGCAGCTTGCCGTCTTCAGTGATGTAGACCGCTTCGCCCGGCGCCAGGTCGCGAATCAGAGTAAAACCGAGCACGTCCAGCGAAACACTTTCCGAGGCGATCATGTACTCGACGCCTTCGTCGGTGTGACGCTGGCCGAAGACGATCGGGCGAATGCCGTGCGGATCGCGGAAACCGACGATGCCGTAACCGGTGATCATCGCTACTACCGCGTAACCGCCGACGCAACGGTTGTGCACGTCGGTCACAGCGGCAAACACGTCTTCTTCGGTCGGTTGCAGCTTGCCGCGCTGGGCCAGCTCGTGAGCGAACACGTTGAGCAGCACTTCCGAGTCGGAACTGGTGTTGACGTGACGCAGATCGGATTCGTAGATTTCTTTGGCCAACTGCTCAACGTTGGTCAGGTTACCGTTATGCGCCAGAGTGATGCCGTAAGGCGAGTTGACGTAAAACGGCTGTGCTTCGGCTGAAGTCGAGCTGCCCGCTGTCGGGTAGCGGACGTGGCCGATACCCATATGGCCGACCAGGCGCTGCATGTGACGCTGATGAAACACGTCACGCACCAGGCCATTGTCCTTGCGCAAGAACAACCGGCCATCATGGCTGGTCACGATACCGGCAGCGTCCTGGCCGCGGTGCTGGAGCACGGTTAGCGCGTCATACAGCGCCTGATTGACGTTCGACTTACCGACGATACCGACGATGCCACACATGCGACGCAACCCCTACTTAATGGATCTGAACTGAACAACACTCACTGTGGCGTTTTCGCCGACGGCAAGAGTTGCTCCTTGAACGGAATATCAGCGGGTACGCTGATTCCGCTGGCAAGCCACTGACTGCTCCACCCGAGAATCAGGTTTTTGGACCAGTCAGCGACCAATAGAAACTTTGGCACGAGCTGTGATTCTTTCCACCACCCGTCCTGCTGTACCGGCCCCAGGCTCAACAGCCCGACTGCCACGACCACCAGCAACACGCCACGCGCAGCGCCGAAGGCCATGCCCAGGAATCGGTCGGTCCCGGACAACCCGGTGACGCGAACCAACTCGCCGATAAGATAATTGATCATTGCGCCCACGATCAGTGTGGCGACAAACATGATGGCGCAGCCCGCGATCACGCGAGCCGATGGGGTTTCGATGTATCCGGCGAGGTACTCGGACAATGAGCCACCGAACATCCAGGCGACGACTCCTGCGATGATCCAGGTCACCAGCGATAATGCTTCCTTGACGAAGCCGCGGCTCAAACTGATCAAAGCGGAGATGGCGATGATTGCAACGATCGCCCAGTCAACCCAGGTAAATGGCACAGTGCAGCCTACAGACGGATAAGGCGGCGCATTTTAGCAGAGCCCATGGCTGTCGGTAAGCTGCGATTTTCAGTGCATTTCAATCGAATCGATAGATCTTAGCCACGCTCGGGCTGGAAACGCACGACAAAGCCCTTGAGGTTCTGCTGACGGCTCAACAGATCGCGCAGACGATCGGCCTCGGCACGCTCGATCAGCGGACCGACAAACACCCGATTCTTGCCATCGGCAGAACGGATGTAGGCGTTATAACCCTGGCTGCGCAGGTTTTTTTGCAAGCTTTCGGCGCTGGCGCGACTCGACAGGCTCGCCAGTTGAACCGACCAACTGACCGACAGGCCATTGGCATCGACACGGCTTTGCGTGGTGTCAGGCTTGGTCGACGCAGCAGCGATAGGCTGAGCAGGCGCCGGAATCGGCTTGGCCACCGCAGGCGGCGCAGTCGGTTTGACGATTGCTATGGGAGCTGTCGGCGCCGAGGCAGGCGCGATCGGTGCAGCAGGTGCAGTGTCTTCTGCGACTTCTTCATCCGTTGGCACAGGCTCTTGCGGCAAGGCTTGCGGCTCAGGCACGGCAACCGGCTCAACTTGCACTTGCGGTAAAGCGGGCGCTTGTGGAGCCGCCGGCGCCTCGACAGTCACTTGCCGTTGCTCGTCCTGACGGGAAAACAGCATCGGCAGGAAGATCACCGCCAGCGCTACCAGCACCAGCGCGCCAACCATGCGCTGCTTGTACGCTTTATCCAGCAAAGCCATTTGCCGCTTCCTCCGTGGAGCGCCGGGCCAGCCATTCAAGGGCCTCGGCGACACAATAAAATGATCCGAACAACAGAATCTCGTCGTCGCGGGTTGCGACTGCGCACTGCCCTTCCAGAGCGGCGGCAACACTGTCGTAAGACGTGACCGACGCGCCAAGGTTCTGCAAGGCTGCGTGCAATTCTGCTACCGGACGCGCGCGGGGCGAATCCAGCGGCGCCACGGCCCAGTGCTGGACACTAGCATTCAATTCACTGACAACACCATCCAGATCCTTGTCCGCCAGCAAGCCGAACACTGCCAGGCGCTTGCCGACCGGTGGTCGCGAGGCCAGACGACGGGCCAGATACTCGGCCGCGTGCGGGTTATGACCCACATCCAGTAACAGATTCAGGCGCTTGCCATTCCATTCGAACGAACGACGATCCAGCCGACCGACCACGCGAGTCGACTGCAAGGCGGCCACGATTTGCCGGGCATTCCATGGCAAACCGAGCAGCAGATAAGCCTGCAACGCCAGCGCGGCGTTTTCCATCGGCAGATCGAGCAGCGGCAAATCGTGCAATTCGACAACCTGGCCCTGCGCATCGGTGCCGCGCCACTGCCAGTTCTGGTCAGTGATGCCAAGGTCGAAATCGCGCCCACGCAAAAAGAACGGGCATGCCAGTTCGCGCGCCTTATCGAGCAACGGTTGTGGAGGATTCAGGTCGCCACAAAGGGCTGGCTTGCCCTGACGAAAAATGCCGGCCTTCTCAAAGGCCACGGATTCACGAGTATCGCCCAGATAATCGGCGTGATCGACGCCAATGCTGGTGACCAGCGCGATATCGGCGCCTACCACGTTGACCGTGTCCAGACGCCCGCCCAGACCGACTTCCAGCACCACCGCATCGAGCCCGGCCTGTTGAAACAGCCAGAACGCCGCCAGGGTGCCCATTTCGAAGTAAGTCAGGGAAGTTTCGCCGCGTCCGGCTTCGACCGCCGCAAAAGCTTCGCACAGCTGTGCGTCAGTGGCTTCGACGCCATTGAGCTGCACCCGCTCGTTGTACCGCAGCAGGTGCGGAGAATTGTAGACACCAACGCTCAGGCCCTGCGCCCGCAGCAACGAAGCCATGAATGCGCAGGTCGACCCCTTGCCGTTGGTGCCGGTGACCGTAATCACCCGAGGCGCCGGCTGGCCCAGCCCCATGCGGGACGCTACCTGTTGCGAACGCTCCAGGCCCATGTCGATGGCCGACGGATGCAACTGCTCAAGGTAGGCGAGCCACTCGCCAAGGGTGCGCTCGGTCATAGGCCAGCAGGTACCGGTGGAACCACGATCGGCTCGATTGGCGCGGCGACGAATTTTGGCGTCGGCTTGCCGGTCATTTGGGCCAGCAGGTTACCCAGACGCGGGCGAAGTTCCTGACGGTGGATGATCATGTCGATCGCACCGTGCTCCAGCAGGAATTCACTGCGCTGGAAGCCTTCCGGGAGTTTTTCACGCACGGTCTGCTCGATTACACGCGGACCGGCGAAACCGATCAGCGCCTTAGGTTCGCCGACGATCACGTCGCCGAGCATCGCCAGACTGGCGGAAACACCGCCGTAGACCGGGTCAGTCAGCACGGAGATGAACGGAATGCCTTCTTCACGCAGACGCGCCAGCACGGCCGAAGTCTTGGCCATTTGCATCAGCGAGATCAGGGCTTCCTGCATGCGCGCGCCACCGGAGGCGGCGAAGCAAATCATCGGGCAACGATTTTCCAGTGCGTAGTTGGCGGCGCGTACGAAACGCTCACCAACGATGGCGCCCATGGAGCCGCCCATGAAGCTGAATTCAAACGCCGAAACCACCACAGGCATGCCCAGCAGGGTCCCGCTTACGGAGATCAGTGCGTCTTTTTCACCCGTCTGCTTCTGCGCAGCGGTCAGGCGATCCTTGTACTTCTTGCCGTCGCGGAATTTCAGACGGTCAACCGGCTCCAGATCGGCGCCCAGTTCGTTGCGACCTTCGGCATCGAGGAAGATGTCGATACGCGCACGTGCGCCGATGCGCATGTGGTGGTTGCACTTGGGGCAAACGTCCAGGGTCTTTTCCAGCTCCGGACGATACAGCACAGCCTCGCAGGACGGGCATTTGTGCCACAGACCTTCAGGCACCGAGCTCTTCTTGACCTCCGAGCGCATGATCGAAGGGATCAGTTTGTCTACTAACCAGTTGCTCATGCTTTCTTTCTCCAGTACCGGCGGCCCGAACGCTCTGGTTCGCAGCCCCGCGTATGCCCTTCAGCTAAATTCATGTGTGTGGCGATGGTTGATGGACAGCCACGGTCAGCGCGAAACATGACCTGCGTGCAATCCGGAAACCCTCAGCCTCGCCTGCTTTATGCAGGTGCATTGATGGACGGCGGCAGTTCGCCAGCCGTCACATTCCTGTCCCGCGTACAGCGTTGATAAACGCGTGAATCTTTGCGTGATCCTTGATGCCCTTGCTCGCCTCTACGCCGCCGCTGACATCAACTGCATACGGACGAACCCGCGCCACCGCGTCTGCGACGTTCTCTGGAGTGAGCCCACCCGCCAGAATCAGCGGCTTGCTCAACGCCTGAGGAATCAATGACCAGTCGAACGCCTCGCCGGTTCCGCCGGGCACACCTTCAACGTAGGTATCAAGCAATACGCCGCTGGCACTCGGATAAGCGTTGCAGGCGGCAGCAATATCATCGCCAGCCTTGACTCGCAGCGCCTTGATGTACGGACGATGCCAGCCTTCGCACTCGTCAGCGGTCTCGTCGCCATGGAACTGCAACAGATCCAGCGGCACGGCATCGAGGATTTCCCCCAACTCGCAGCGGCTGGCATTGACGAACAGCCCTACCGTCGTCACAAACGGCGGCAGCGCTTGGATGATCGCCCGAGCCTGCTGCACGGTTACCGCGCGCGGGCTCCTGGCGTAAAACACGAATCCGATCGCATCCGCCCCCGCCTCAACGGCGGCCAGCGCATCTTCTATGCGGGTAATCCCGCAGATCTTGCTGCGAACGGCTGACATGTCGAGAAAAACTCCGAGGCAAATCCGGGAAAGTCCCGGATGGTAACAAAAGCGCTCGAGGGCGTCAGCCGTCAAGTTCCGAGAAACCCGTAAGGAAATGCGGCCCGATAAAACGCTCGGGCAACGGGAATTCGTCGTGGTACTCGACCTGCACCAGATACAACCCATATGGATGCGCCGTGACACCACCGGAGCGGCGTTCGCGGCTCTCCAGCACTTCCTTCATCCACTCAACTGGCCGCTCGCCAGCACCGATGGTCATCAGTACGCCGGCGATGTTGCGCACCATGTGGTGCAGGAACGCATTGGCGCGGATATCGAGCACGATCATCTTGCCGTGACGGGTCACGCGCAGGTGATGCATCTTCTTGATCGGTGATTTGGCCTGACATTGCCCTGCGCGAAAGGCGCTGAAATCATGAGTGCCAATCAGATACTGAGCGGCCTCGGCCATGCGCTCGACATCCAGCGGGCGGTGATTCCAGGTGATTTCTTCGTTCAGATGCGCCGGACGAATCTGGTCGTTGTAGATCACGTAGCGATAACGCCGGGCGATGGCTTTGAACCGCGCATGAAAATGCGCCGGCATGACCCGCGCCCAACTGACGCTGATGTCGTGGGGCAGGTTGATATTGGCGCCCATCACCCAGGCTTTCAGCGAACGATCGACCTGAGTGTCGAAATGCACCACTTGTCCGCAGGCGTGCACGCCTGCGTCGGTACGGCCGGCACACTGCAGGGAAACCGGCGCATTGGCGACTTTCGACAGGGCTTTCTCAAGTTCTTCCTGCACCGTCGCCACACCCGTTAATTGACGCTGCCAGCCGCTGTAGCGCGAGCCTTTGTATTCAACGCCAAGCGCGACGCGGTAAAAGCCGTCGGGGGCCATTTCGGCGACCGGGTTATCTATGTTTGCCAAGGTGGGACAGCCTGCTGTTTTTGCAAAGGCGGGCATTATAAGGCCGTAGGTCAGGGATGCCAGTGAGTTCTCGATTGACAGCGCCGACCTCATCGCGAGCAGGCTCACTCCTACAGGGAAATGCGTTCCAGATATAGGAGTGAGCCTGCTCGCGATAGCGATAGCCGGGACACCACAGAGTTCAACCCGAAAAAAAACGGCAGCCTCAATGGGCTGCCGTTTTGTTTACCGCTGAACTCAAGCCAGGTTCGAAAGCATTTCCTTGGCTTCGCCACGCTGCTTCTCATCACCTTCGGTCAACACTTCGTTGAGGATGTCCCGTGCTCCGTCGCTGTCACCCATATCGATGTAGGCCTGGGCCAGATCGAGCTTGGTGGCGGCTTCATCGGTGCCGGCAAGGAAGTCGAAATCATCTTCGCCCAGATCGTCACCACCCAGCGCCGCATCGGCTTCGGTGAAGGTCGGTTCGGCGATGCTTTGCGACAGGCGATCCAGCTCGGCGTTGACATCGTCCAGTTCGGCAGCAAACGCATCAGGCTCGGCCGGATTGCTGTCCATTTCGTCAGCCAGCGACAGATCGAAATCGGCTGGCAGCTCCAGATCATCCTGCGGCACGTCGGCAACGACCGGCGCCTCGACCGGCGGCAGATCCTTCACGCCCTCATCCAGTTCCAACAGGAAGTCGTCATCGTCCAACGCGACTGGCGCAGGTTCAGCACCCAGGTCCATATCCAGGTCGAAATCCGACAGATCGTCCAGATTTTCCTTGATGTCGGTTTGCTGTTGCAGCACCGATTCGAAGCTCAAATCGTCATCCGAAGGGAATTCATCCAGCTCGACCGGAGCCTCTGGCTCAACCACTGGCGCAGGCTCAACCGGGGTGATGTTGTCGAGATCGTCCAGGCTCAGGTCAAAAGCGCTGTCGAGATCATCTTCAACAGGAGTCGGTTCTGGCGCTTGCGGCTCATCCAGCAGCAAATCCTTGACGTACTGCGCATCGAGTTCGGCAGCAATAGCCGCTGCCGCCAGACCGCCGGCGACCGCTACGGCCATGGCCGGGAAGCGGCTTTTCAGTTCTTCGACCTTGGCGAAGTTGTCGCCGTTGGCCACCAGTTGACGCTCCTGAGCAACGAACGCATCACGATCACCTTGCTGACCGTACACCTCCATCAGCTTCAGACGCAGGTCGCTGCGCTGCGGCTCAAGGCTGACGCCCTCTTCCAGCAACGCGGCTGCCTGATTCAGGCGACCGGCATTGATGTGCGACTGCGCCTTGTCCAGCACATCGTCGGAGCGCTCGGCGGCCGGGGCAACCAATGGCGCGGCAATCGGTTCAGCCATGACAATCGGCGCGACTACTGCTGCCGGGATTGGAGATGGCGCAGGCGTTGGCGTGTTCAGTTTGACACTGGCGGCCGGTGTTTCCAGACCTTCAAAGCTGCTTTCCGGCAGATCCTGCTCAGCGGAGAACTCTTGCTCTTCAGCCAAAGCACGAGCCATCCGCACATGCTTCTCGGCTTCCTGCTGAGCTTTGCGGCGACGCGCCAAAAGCAACAACAGGAGCAGCAGAACCACAGCACCGCCACCGATCAGACCCAGCAGGATCGGATTGGTCAGCAGCTCGTTGAATGTCTTCTCGTCATCGACAACCGGTTTCGGCTCGACCACCGGAGTTTCAGCCGGTGTCTCAGCCGGCGGCGCAATAGCCGATTCCGGCGTAGGCGATGCCGCTGCCGCTTCTGCCGGCGTGGCTGGCGGAGTGGCGGCCAATTCGGCAGTGATCGCTGGAACCGGCGCTACGGCAGGGTTGGCGACTGGCGCGGCGCCCGACCCTTCGGCCTGCATCTTCGCCAGTTGATTGTTCTTCAGTTCGATCAGCTTTTGCAGCTTGTCCAGCTGACTTTGCAGATCGGACATGCGGCTTTTCAGTTCCTCGTTGTCACGACGGGTCGTGTCGAGGCTTTCCTGAGTCAGCGCGAGCTTGTTGCTCAGGGCCTTGGCATCGCCGGCCGGGCCGTTGCCGCGCGCCTTGGCGCTTTCGGCGGAGACCAGGCTCAGATTGTCCTGGGCATTGGGCGCAGCGCCCGCATTGCCGCGACCACGATTGGTCGCATCGAGTTGCTGCTGGCCAGTGCCAGGCTTGGCCACGTAACGACGCCCCTGACGCCAGGCTTCGTTTTGTGCAGCGACTTCAGCAATAGCTTTCGACTGTGGCAGCGAAGTACTTTGTACCGAGTCAGGCAGACGCAGCACCTGGCCGGTTTTCAATCGATTGATATTGCCGCCAATGAACGCATCCGGGTTCAGCGCTTGAATGGCCAGCATGGTCTGCTGCACCGAACCGCCGGTGCGCGCCTTCGCGGCGATTTCCCACAGGGTATCGCGCGGCGTGGTGGTGTATTGATTCGAGTGCGTGGCGCCAGTAGTCGGCGCAGTGACAGTTTGCGACGGTGCTGGCTGAGCGGCAGCATCTGCGGTCTGTGGCGAGAACTTCGACGGATCCAGCAGCACGCTGTAATCGCGCAGCAGACGGCCGTTCGGCCACATCACCTGGACGAGGAATTTCACCATCGGTTCTGACAGTGGCTTGCTCGAGGTCACGCGCAACACGCTCTTGCCGCTGGCGTTGAGCACCGGGGTAAACGTCAGATCGTTAAGGAAGGCCTGGCGATCAACGCCGGCCTTGGCGAAATCTTCCGGCGAGGCCAGGCTCGGCACCACTTCGGCAGCGGTGAGATCCTTGACGTCGAGCAACTCGATCTCGGCCACCAGCGGCTGGTTCAGGGTCGACTTCAGGGTCAGCTCCCCGAGCCCGAGGGCATGCGCCATACCGGAGGACAGCGCCGAGGCGGCCGCTATTGCTAACACCAGTTTGCGAACTTGAACCATAACCTCATCCTTTGTTTGAACGTTCCTCGGCCAGCGAGAAGATGTTGATTGCCGCTGCCGTAAGGCATTGCGCGCGACGACGACAGGTGTCGCGCGCGATCATTTCTTTGATGCCCCGGAAAGTCCCGGAGGGTGACACGTCGTCGAACACTTCGGCCAAGCATAGCGCTCGGCTAGAATCAGTCGACAAATTGTTGCCAAGTATCTTTTACAGCAGGTCTTTTATCAACAATTCAGCCACCTGCACAGCATTGAGGGCGGCGCCTTTGCGTACGTTATCTGACGTCAGCCACAGATTTAGTTCCGCCGGGTCATCGACACCGCTGCGCACGCGCCCGACATAGACAACGTCCTGCCCGACCGCATCACCGACTGCGGTCGGGTAATCACCCGCTTCGACCAGTTCGATACCCGACGCATCTTCGAGCGCGGCATTGACCTTTTCCAGGTCGACGGGCTTCGCTGACTGCAAGGTCACGCTAAAGCTATCGCCAAAAAACACCGGGGCTTGAACGCAAGTTGCGGAAATCTTTAATAAAGGCTGCGCCAGCACCTGACGCAACTCGCGCACCAGGCGTTTTTCCAGCAGCGTATGGCCTTGTGCGTCTGGGGTGCCGACCTGCGCCAGCAGGTTGAAAGCCATTTGACGGTCGAAGAACGTTGGCTCCAGCGGGCGCATGTTCAGCAGCTCGGCGGTCTGTCTCGCCAGCTCGGTCACGGCTTCGCGACCTTGGGCGGAAACGGCCAGATTGGCAGTGACATTGACGTATTGCAGGTCGATCAGCTCAAGCAACGGCGCCAGCACCACGGCGAGCGTGGTGGCCGACGGGCTCGGGCTGCTGACCTGGAACGGAACCTTCAGACCGGCAAGTACATCGGCGTTGGCTTCCGGCACCACTTGCGGCGCCTGATCGGCCGGCAAGGCGCCGGACAGATCGATCAGCGAGCAACCGGCAGCATGGGCGCGAGCGGCGTAACTCAGCGAGACGGCAGCGCCGGCGGCGAAAAAAACCAGTTTGACCTTGCTGAAATCGAACTCGTCGACTTCACGCACGCGCACGTTTTTGTTACGGAACAGCACCGAACTGCCAGCGGACTCGCTGCTGGCCAGCAGGTGCAGGTTGCCGACCGGGAAGTCGCGTTCTTCGAGAATTTGCACAAGGGTTTCGCCGACAGTACCGGTGGCGCCGATCACGGCAATATCTAGGGTCTGGGTCATGGTGCGGCCTCTGGCGAAACGGGGGGAGCGGCACTTTACCGGGTGACTGGCGCACAGGCAATTTCTGCCCAGCATGTGTGGTCGCTGTACCGGCCTCTTCGCGAGCAGGCTCGCTCCCACAGGGGAATGCATTTCAAAGTGGGAGCGAGCCTGCTCGCGAAGAGGCCGGTCCAGGCAATCGAGAAATCTGAAGCATAAAAAAACCCGCACCTCTCACAAGGCGCGGGTTCTTTCATTGCTTCAAACGATCAACGCTCGAGCAAAATCCGCAGCATGCGACGCAGCGGTTCGGCCGCGCCCCACAGCAGTTGGTCGCCGACGGTGAAAGCACCGACGAACTGCGAACCCATGTTCAGCTTGCGCAAACGGCCGACCGGAACATTCAGAGTGCCGGTGACCTTGGTCGGGCTCAGCTCCTGCATGCTGATCTCGCGCTGGTTCGGCACCAGTTTGACCCAAGGGTTGTGCTGGCTGATCAGCCCTTCGATGTCGGCGATCGGTACGTCTTTGTTCAGCTTGATGGTCAGCGCCTGGCTGTGGCAACGCATGGCGCCGATGCGCACGCAGATGCCGTCGACCGGGATCGGACTCTTGAAGCGACCCAGAATCTTGTTGGTCTCGGCCTGGGCCTTCCACTCTTCGCGGCTCTGGCCGTTCGGCAATTCCTTGTCGATCCAAGGGATCAGGCTGCCGGCCAGCGGCACGCCGAAGTTCTCGGTCGGGTACGCTTCGCTGCGCATGGCTTCAGCCACGCGACGGTCGATGTCGAGGATCGCGCTGGCCGGATCGGCCAGTTGATCGGCAACAGCGGCGTGAGTCGCGCCCATCTGCTTGATCAGTTCACGCATGTTCTGCGCGCCGGCACCGGACGCCGCCTGATAGGTCATGGCGCTCATCCACTCGACCAGACCGGCCTCGAACAGACCGCCCAGGCCCATCAGCATCAGGCTGACGGTGCAGTTGCCGCCGATATAGTTCTTGGTGCCCGCATCCAGTTGCTGGTCGATGACCTTGCGGTTGACCGGATCGAGAATGATGACCGCGTCATCGTTCATGCGCAGGCTGGAAGCCGCGTCGATCCAGTAACCCTGCCAGCCGGCCTCACGCAGCTTCGGGAACACTTCGCTGGTGTAGTCGCCGCCCTGGCACGTCAGGATCACGTCGAGGGTCTTCAGCTCTTCAATGCTGTAAGCGTCCTTGAGCGGAGCAATGTCCTTGCCCACGGACGGGCCTTGGCCACCGACATTGGAAGTGGTGAAAAACACCGGCTCGATAAGATCGAAATCCTGCTCTTCCAGCATCCGCTGCATGAGCACGGAACCGACCATGCCGCGCCAACCGATCAGACCTACACGTTTCATCGCAACTACACCTTCTTGAAAAGTGGGCCGCTGCTTTGTATTGAATTTCGCAGCGGGCCCGAGAGATTACAGATTCCGCAGCGCGGCGACTACTGCGTCGCCCATTTCCTGCGTACCGACTTTGGTACAACCGGCCGAATAGATGTCGCCAGTGCGCAACCCTTGATCGAGCACAACGCTGACGGCTTTTTCAATGGCATCGGCCGCATCGTGCAGATTGAAGCTGTAACGCAGCATCATCGACACCGACAGAATGGTCGCCAACGGGTTGGCAATGCCTTTACCGGCGATGTCCGGAGCGGAACCGTGGCAAGGCTCGTACATGCCCTTGTTATTGGAGTCCAGCGAGGCCGACGGCAGCATGCCGATGGAGCCGGTGAGCATCGACGCTTCGTCGGACAGGATATCGCCGAACAGGTTGTCGGTGACGATCACGTCGAACTGCTTCGGTGCGCGCACCAGCTGCATGGCGGCGTTGTCGACGTACATGTGGCTCAGTTCGACTTCCGGGTAATCCTTGGCCACCTGCTCGACCACTTCACGCCACAGTTGGCTGGACGCCAGTACGTTGGCCTTGTCCACCGAGCAGAGCTTCTTGCCACGGACCATGGCCATGTCGAAACCGACACGGGCGATACGGCGGATTTCGCTTTCGCTGTAAGGCAGAGTGTCGTAGGCCTGACGCTCACCGTTTTCCAGCTCACGGGTGCCGCGTGGCGCGCCGAAGTAGATGCCGCCGGTCAGCTCACGGACGATCAGGATGTCCAGGCCGGCAACGATTTCCGGCTTCAGGCTGGAAGCATCGGCCAGTTGCGGATAGAGAATCGCCGGACGCAGGTTGCCGAACAGGCCCAATTGCGCACGGATTTTCAGCAGACCGCGTTCAGGACGGATATCGCGCTCGATGGTGTCCCATTTCGGGCCACCCACGGCGCCCAGCAGCACGGCATCGGCAGCGCGGGCACGGTCGAGGGTTTCGTCAGCCAGCGGCACGCCGTGCTTGTCGATGGCCGCGCCACCGATCACGTCATGGCTCAGTTCGAAACCCAAGCTGTATTTGTCGTTGGCCAGCTCCAGCACCTTGACCGCTTCGGCCATGATTTCCGGACCAATACCGTCACCTGGGAGAATCAGAATCTGCTTGCTCATGCTTTCCTCGTGTCTTCAATCGGTGCGCCGTTTACTGGCACTCCCGGAAAAATTCTTAGCGTTCAGCCATCAACACAATCACATCTGTACTGAACGAGCCGTCGGCATCAATCTCAAAATATTCGCGCACTTCGTTGCCCATCGACTGCTGCAACTGGCGGATCGCCGCGCGCATCACTTCGGGTGTGCGCATGCGCTCGACCCAACTGCTGTACTCCAGACGCAGGCGTTGACGCTTGGTGCTGCGGGTATACAGGCCAGCTTCGCTGACCTGACGCAACCACTCGCCGGCGGAATAATCGCGCACATGGCTGGTGTCGCGCAGTACTTCGACGCTTTGCAGGTAAGTGTCGAACAACGGACTGCCGGGCGACAACACGTCAACGAACACCGCCACACCGCCCGGTTTCAGCACCCGGCGCACTTCACGCAGGGCCAGACCGAGATCACTCCAGTGATGCGCCGAATAACGGCTGAACACGAAGTCGAACTCGCCATCGGCAAACGGCAGACGCTCGGCGGCGCCGTTGACCGTGGCGATGTTGCTCAGGCCGCGATCAACAGCAGCGGCCGCGACCACGTCGAGCATTTGCTGCGACAGATCGTAAGCCACCACTTCCCGGACCAGCGGTGAGACGTGAAAGCTCACATGCCCGGCGCCACAACCCAGATCCAGCACCCGGGCCTCGCCCTGCCCCGCCAGTTCAGCCTTTAGCAGTGCAAATTCGGTTCCCTGAGCGTGAACGGCGCTGCTCAGGTAGGCGGCGGCCTGTTCACCGAATTGCTTCTGTACGACCTGAGCGTGCTGGGCGGAGCTGGTCATGGGGACATCCTTTTGTTTAAGCCTTGTGTTGCTTCTGAGGGGCTCATCGCGAGCAGGCTCCTACATTTGGAATGCGTTCCCCTGTGGGAGTGAGCCTGCTCGCGATGGCGTCATTCGTCATAGGTAAATCACGCGTCGCGGAACAACCACGGCTGGCTGACCCGATGTTTGGCCTCAAACGTCGCAATCGCATCACCGTCCTGCAAGGTCAAACCGATATCGTCCAGACCGTTCAACAGGCAATGTTTGCGGAACGCATCGATTTCAAAGCTGTAAACCTTGCCATCCGGACGGGTCACGGTTTGCGCTTGCAGATCGACCTGCAATTGATAGCCCGGCTCGGCTTCGACCTGTTTGAACAGTTCGTCGACTTCCGCGTCGCTCAAGATGATCGGCAGCAAGCCGTTCTTGAAGCTGTTGTTGAAGAAGATGTCGGCGTAGCTCGGCGCGATGATGCTGCGAAAACCGTATTCTTCCAGCGCCCACGGCGCATGTTCACGGCTGGAGCCGCAACCGAAGTTCTCGCGGGCCAGCAACACGCTGGCGCCTTGATAACGTTCGGCGTTGAGGACGAAGTCCTTGTTCAGCGGGCGCTTGGAGTTGTCCTGATACGGTTGCCCCACATCCAGATAACGCCATTCGTCGAACAGGTTAGGGCCGAAACCGGTGCGCTTGATCGACTTCAAGAATTGCTTGGGAATGATCTGATCGGTGTCGACGTTGGCACGATCCAAGGGCGCGACAAGACCAGTGTGCTGGGTAAAAGCTTTCATGCTGCGCTCCTTAGATCAATTCACGAACGTCGATGAAACGACCGTTCACCGCTGCCGCAGCAGCCATGGCCGGGCTGACGAGGTGGGTACGGCCACCGGCGCCCTGACGGCCTTCGAAGTTACGGTTGGAGGTCGAGGCGCAATGCTCGCCGGACTCCAAGCGGTCCGGGTTCATCGCCAGGCACATCGAGCAACCCGGCTCACGCCATTCGAAACCAGCCTCGAGGAAAATCTTGTCCAGACCTTCGGCTTCAGCCTGCGCCTTCACCAGACCCGAGCCCGGCACCACGATCGCTTGCTTGATCGTCGAAGCGACTTTACGGCCCTTGGCGATAACTGCCGCCGCGCGCAAATCTTCGATCCGCGAGTTGGTGCAGGAGCCGATGAAGACGCGATCGAGCTGAATGTCAGTGATCGCCTGATTGGCGGTCAAACCCATGTATTTCAAGGCGCGGACGATCGAGTCGCGCTTGACCAGATCCATCTCTTTGGCCGGATCGGGCACGTTCTGATCAACGGCCAACACCATTTCAGGCGAAGTGCCCCAGCTGACTTGCGGCTTGATCTGCGTGGCGTCGAGCTCAACCACGGTGTCGAACTTCGCGTCGGCGTCGGACACCAGCTCTTTCCAGGCTTCGACTGCCATGTCCCACTGCGCGCCTTTCGGTGCGAACGGACGACCTTTCACGTAATCAACAGTCTTTTGATCCGCCGCCACCAGCCCCACGCGGGCGCCGGCTTCGATGGACATGTTGCAGATGGTCATGCGGCCTTCGACGGACAGGTCGCGGATCGCGCTGCCAGCGAATTCAATGGCGTGGCCGTTACCACCGGCAGTGCCGATCTTGCCGATCACGGCGAGGACGATGTCCTTGGCGGTCACACCGAACGGCAATTGGCCTTCGACGCGCACCAGCATGTTTTTCATTTTCTTGGCGACCAGACACTGGGTGGCGAGCACGTGCTCGACCTCGGAAGTGCCGATACCGTGAGCCAACGCGCCGAATGCGCCGTGGGTCGAGGTGTGGGAATCGCCGCAGACCACGGTCATGCCCGGCAAGGTCGCGCCCTGCTCCGGGCTGATCACGTGGACGATGCCTTGGCGGACGTCGTTCATCTTGAACTCGACGATGCCGTATTCATCGCAGTTGTCATCGAGGGTCTGAACCTGCAAACGCGAGACCTGATCGGCAATGGCTTCGATGCCGCCCTTGCGCTCTGGAGTCGTCGGTACGTTGTGGTCCGGGGTCGCGATGTTGGCATCGATGCGCCAAGGCTTGCGCCCGGCCAGGCGCAGGCCTTCGAAGGCTTGCGGCGAGGTCACTTCGTGGATGATGTGACGATCGATGTAAATCAGCGCCGAGCCATCGTCGCGCTGTTTGACCAAATGCGAATCCCAGAGCTTGTCGTAGAGCGTTTTGCCGGCCATCAGACGGTTCCTCATCAGCTTGTTTCTATGCCCTGGGCTTATCAATAACCCTTTGGCTTGTGAGGCCGATCCTATGGGGTTAGATTAAATAACTCAAATTCATATTTTTTATGCTTTGGATAACCAACTGGAATACGAACATGGATCTGGCCAACCTCAATGCTTTTATCGCGATTGCCGAGACCGGCAGCTTCTCCGGCGCCGGCGAACGCCTGCACCTGACGCAACCTGCGATCAGCAAGCGCATCGCCGGGCTGGAACAGCAATTAAAGGTGCGCCTGTTTGATCGGCTGGGTCGCGAAGTCGGTCTGACTGAGGCGGGCCGTGCCCTGCTGCCTCGGGCTTATCAGATTCTCAACGTGCTGGACGACACCCGCCGCGCATTGACCAACCTCACCGGCGAAGTCAGCGGCCGCCTGACGCTGGCCACCAGTCACCACATCGGCCTGCACCGTTTGCCGCCGTTATTAAGGGAGTTCACCCGCCGCTACCCACAGGTCGCGCTGGATATTCAGTTTCTCGATTCGGAAGTGGCCTACGAAGAAATTCTCCATGGCCGTGCGGAACTGGCGGTCATCACCCTAGCCCCGGAGCCACATACGCTGGTCAAGGCCACCCCGGTGTGGGACGACCCGCTGGATTTCGTGGTCGCTCCCGAGCATTCACTGATCAGCAATGGCGCCGTCAGCCTGGCGGACATTGCCGGTCATCCGGCGGTTTTCCCCGGCGGCAACACATTTACACACCATATTGTTCAGCGTTTATTCGAGGCGCAGGGCCTGACGCCTAACATCGCCATGAGCACCAACTATCTGGAAACCATCAAAATGATGGTCTCCATCGGTCTGGCCTGGAGCGTTCTGCCGCGCACCATGCTAGACGATCAGGTCGCGAGCATCGCATTGCCGGGCATACAGCTCACTCGCCAGCTAGGCTATATCGTGCACACCGAACGGACGCTATCGAATGCGGCGAAGGCATTTATGGCCTTGCTGGATGCACAAATCGATCTGCCAGGGACTCAGGGCTAACTTGTGCTACTCCTATAGAGCTGCTGTCTCTGTGCCTAACGCCACCACCCGCTCAAGGCCTGTTAACGATGCCGAAATCTGTTGACCGAATTCCGCCGATGCCGCGCATTCAAGCCATTGACCCGCGACACTCCGAGCAGAGCTGGGAGAGCGCGCCGCAATTGCTCGCGGCACTCAATGGCGCGCGGCTCGGCGCCTGGTATTGGGATATCGAGCGTGGGCAGATCAGTTGGTCACGGGGCACCCAGGCGTTGTTCGGTTTCGATCCGCGCCAGCCGCTGCCGGAAGATCTCGAATACCTCGATTTGCTGCCACCGGAAGATCGGGCAAAAACCGTGCGTGCCTTCCACGCAGTGATTGCCGGCGCACCGCTGGAACAGGCGATGCACCACCGTATCCGCTGGCCCGACGGCAGCCTGCATTGGCTGGAGATCAACGGCAGCTTGCTCCCGGATAAAAACGGCCGCCCCCGAATGATCGGGGTGATTCGTGAAGTCACCCACCAGCGCCAACGCGAACAGGCTCTGAGCAGCTCGGAGAAACGTTTCGCCACGCTGTTTCATCTGTGCCCGAACATGGTGCTGCTGACCCGACAGGAAGACGGCTTGATCAGCGAAGCCAACCAGTATTTTGAAAGTCTGTTCGGCTGGCCGGTACAGAGTGCCATTGGCCGCACCACCCTGGAACTGGGCCTGTGGGTTCACCCCGAGCAACGGGGCGAACTGGTCAAGAAAACCAAAGCCAAGGGCGAGTTGGTCAGCATGGAAGTGCAATTTCGCGCCAGTAACGGCCAAGTCCTTGACGGCATCCTCAGCGCGCAAAAGGTTGAACTCGAAGGCCAACCCTATCTGCTCAGCACCTTCCTCGACACCACCGAGCGCAAAGCCGCCGAACACGCCCTCAAAGACAGCCAGGAACGCCTCGATCTGGCGCTGGATTCGGCGCAGCTCGGCACCTGGGACTGGCACATTCCCAGTGGCATGCTCTACGGCTCGGCCCGTGCTGCGCAACTGCATGGCCTGGAACCGATTCCGTTTCATGAATCATTCGATGAGTTTTTCGAAGGCGTACCCGGCGAAGAACGCGACAGCATGCGCGATGCCTACCGAAGCCTGCGCGAAGGCCCGGCGGGCAATTATCAACTGACGTATCGCGTGCAACTGCCGGACGGCAGCTCGCGCTATCTGGAAAGCCGCGCCCGCCTCTACCGCGATGAAAACGGCGCACCGCTGCGCATGGCCGGCACGTTGCTGGACATCACCGATCAGGTCGAGCGCGAGCAGCGGCTGGTGGCGTCGGAAGAGAAATTCGCCACGCTGTTCCAGGTCAGCCCCGATCCGATCTGCGTCACGCGCCAGGACAGCGGCGATTTCATCGAAATCAACTCCAGCTTCACCCAAACGTTCGGCTGGAGCGCTGCTGACGTGATCGGTCGCACGGCCGAAGATATCGGCCTGTGGGACGCCTCGGCCAAAAGCCTGCAACGCATCGAACGGGTTATCCGTGAACAGGGCCTGAGCAATGTCGCGATCATCGTCCAGCACAAGGATGGCCAGTCGCTGACCTGCGTGATTTCCAGCCGGCAGATCAGCGTCGGCGACCAACCGTGCATCGTCACCACGCTGCGGGATATCACCCAACAGCAACGCTCGGAAGCCGCACTCAAGGCCAGTGAAGAGAAATTCGCCAAGGCCTTTCACTCCAGCCCCGACGCGATCACCATCACCGAGCGCGACACCGGGCGCTATCTGGAGGTCAACGATGGTTTCTGCCGCCTCACCGGCTATCGCGCCGATGAAGTGGTCGGTAAAACCGTATATCAGGTGGGCATCTGGGCCGAGGAGAAGCAACGCTCGGCATTGTTGGCCGAGTTGCAGATCAAGGGGCGCGTGCATCATCAGGAAATGCTCGGGCGCAACAAACGCGGGGAAATGCTAACGGTTGAGGTCTCGGTCGAGCCGATCACCCTGAACGAAACAGCGTGCCTGCTGCTGACTGCCCGGGACGTCAGCCTGTTGAAAAACGCCGAAGCACAGATCCGTCATCTGGCTTACCACGACCCGCTGACCAACCTGCCCAACCGCGCCCTGCTGATGGATCGTCTGAGCCAGCAGATCGCCCTGCTCAAACGCCACAACCTGCGCGGTGCGCTGCTGTTTCTCGATCTGGATCACTTCAAGCACATCAACGACTCCCTCGGCCACCCGGTCGGAGACACCGTGCTGAAGATCATCACCGCAAGGCTCGAAGCCAGCGTGCGTATGGAGGATACGGTCGCACGCCTGGGCGGCGATGAATTCGTGGTGCTGCTCAGCGGCCTGGAAGGCACTCGCAATGAAGTCAGCGCGCAGGTGCGCGAACTGGCCGACACCATACGCGAGCTACTATCGGAGCCGATGTTCCTCGACGGTCAACGCCTGCAAGTGACGCCGAGCATTGGCGTGGCGCTGATTCCGGACCACGGCTCGACCCCGACCGACCTGCTCAAACGCGCCGACATCGCCCTGTACCGGGCCAAGGATTCCGGGCGCAACACCACGACGATGTACCACAACACCATGCAGAAGGCGGCCAGCGAACGGTTGCGCATGGAGACTGACTTGCGCATGGCGCTGTCCCGCGGCGAATTCAAAGTGCACTTCCAGCCGCAGGTCGACGCGCAGAACAATCGCATCATTGGCGCCGAAGCCCTGGTGCGCTGGAATCATCCGGAACTCGGTACGCAGTCGCCGACCGAGTTCATCAAGGTACTGGAAGACAGCGGCCTGATTCTGGAGGTCGGCACATGGATCCTCGACGAAGCCTGCAAGTCCCTCAAACAACTGATTGCCCTGAAGCTGGTCGACCCGCTGAAATTCAGCCTGTGCGTGAACATCAGCCCACGACAGTTCCGCCAGAACGATTTCGTCGAGCGCATCGAACACAGCATGACCAGCCACGGCCTGCCTTGCTCGCTGCTGAAACTGGAAATCACCGAAGGCATCGTCATTCAGAACCTGGAAGACACCATCAGTAAAATGCGTCGTCTGAAAAAACTCGGCGTGAGCTTCGCCATGGACGATTTCGGCACCGGCTATTCGTCGCTGACTTACCTCAAGCGTTTGCCGGTGGACACGCTGAAAATCGACCAGTCGTTCATTCGCGATGCAACCACCGATCCGAACGACGCGGAGATCATCCGCGCCATCGTTGCCATGGCCCGCAGCCTGGAACTCGAAGTGATTGCCGAAGGCGTGGAAACCCCGGAGCAACTGGCCTTCCTGCAAGGGCTGGGCTGCCACTTGTATCAGGGCTATCTGCACAGTCGGCCATTGCCGCTGGAGGGTCTGAAAAAGCTGCTGCCCTGATGCGCGCAGGTTGCAACAGACCGGCAATTGCCAGTACTGACGGCAACCTGTAGGGTCGCGTTTTTTGCGCCGTTTCGAGATCGATCATGCAGGATGCAACCCTCCCCCGCCCGGCCCTGCTGGGCATTGACCTTGGCACCACCAACAGTCTGATCGCCGTCTGGCAGGACGGTCAGGCCCGATTGATTCCCAACGCCCTCGGCGACGTGCTGACCCCATCGGTGGTCAGCCTCGATGAAGACGACACGATTCTGGTCGGCAAAGCCGCCCGCGCCCGACTGACCACGCACCCGGAGCGCACCGCCGCTGCATTCAAGCGGTTCATGGGCAGCGATAAACAAGTCCAGCTCGGTGCACGTCAGTTCAGTCCGGAAGAGTTGTCGGCGCTGGTGCTCGGCTCACTCAAGCAGGACGCCGAAGCCTTTCTCGGCCACCCGGTGTCGGAAGCGGTGATTTCCGTTCCGGCGTATTTCAGCGACGAACAACGCAAACGCACGCTGTTTGCCGCTGAACTCGCCGGACTCTCGGTGACGCGTCTGATCAACGAGCCGACCGCCGCCGCCATGGCTTACGGACTGCATGAGCAGAAGTTCGAACGTACGCTGATCTTCGATCTTGGCGGCGGTACGTTCGACGTCACGGTGCTGGAATACGCTTTGCCGCTGATCGAAGTGCACGCCTCCACCGGCGACAACTTTCTCGGCGGCGAAGACTTCACGGCCGCGCTGTTACAGGCCTGCCTGAAACACTGGCAACTGACCCCGGCAATGGTCGATGCGCAAAGCATGGCCAGCCTCGGTGATGCGCTTGAGCAGCTCAAATGCAAACTCGGCGAAGGCACTCAACACCTGAGCTGGCGCCACGCCGACAAGACCTTCGAATGGTCACTGGACGAAGCCGCTGCGGTAAAAATCTGGGAACCGTTGCTGGCGCGTTTGCGCGCGCCAATCGAACAAGCGCTGCGCGATGCCCGACTCAAGCCCCGCGACCTCGACAGCCTGGTGCTGGTTGGCGGCGCCACGCGCATGCCGGCGGTGCAGCAAATGGTCGCCACGCTGTTCGGGCGCCTGCCTTACCGGCATCTTGATCCAGACACGATTGTTGCGCTGGGGGCGGCGACGCAAGCGGCGTGCAAGGCGCGTGACGGGGCGGTTGAAGAGTTGATTCTGACGGATGTCTGCCCGTATACGCTGGGGATTGCGACCATGCGTGGAGAAGACATCAAAGGTGCCTTCTCGCCCATCATCGAACGTAACACCATCATTCCTACGTCAAGGGTGGAGCGCTATTACACCACCCAGCCCAAGCAATCGCTGCTGCGCATCGCCGTCTATCAGGGTGAACGGCCGTGGGTTTGCGACAACATTCTGATTGATGCTTTCGATGTGACGTTGACGCCCACTGAACACATCCAGGAGCTGGACGTACGCTTCAGCTATGACATCAACGGTTTGCTCGAAGTCGACGTCACCCTGCTCGAAACCGGCGAGCGTCACAGTCACAGCATCGACCGCAGCCCCACCGGTCTGGACGAGCAAGCGCGTCGCGACAGCCATAACCGGCTGTCGACACTGAAAGTCCATCCGCGCGATGCGCTGCCCAACCGCACGTTGCTCGCCCGCCTGGAGCGAGCATGGATGCAGAGTCTGGGCGAGCAACGCGAGCACATTGCCGAATGGCTGCACAACTTCACCAGCGTGCTCAGCGGCCAGCAACCCTCGGAGATCGCCAGCCATCGCTCAGAGCTGAACAAGGCGCTGGATCAACTGCGTCTCTAACCGTTGAGCCGCCGCAAAGCAGCCTGCAAGCCGCCGGATAGCATCTCGGAATCGCCGCTGTCCGGCGGCACACCATAGCGGTTGGGCAACTTGTCACCGGCAAGCCCGAACAACACCAACGGCAAAAATGGCAGAACCGGCGTCAGCGCCATGAAGATCAGCAACGTCGGAATGCCCCGGCCCATGTCGTGCAAGCGGCGCAGAATAGCGCCGAACACCAGCAGCACGCCCAATAACAGGATAAGAATGCCAGCGCCCGTGGTGCCACTGATCAACCCTGCCACCGGCGCAATCACCAAACACCCCAAGACCTGAGCGATAAAAGCCTTGCGCCCCAACCGCGAGCCGAGACGCCAGATCGCTCTCGCCGGTACCGGCTGCACATCGCTTTTCGCCAGCAGTAATCGTTCCGACCAGGACAATATCGCGCAAAGGGCCAGGCGCAACCCGACACTGTTCTGCACATCGTCCTTGCCCTGTTGCAGTTGGCGCAGGACGCGCGTTTTCGGCACCCCGGCAGTGCCATAGCGAATCAAGCCCTTGAGCGCATCCAGCGCTTCATACGCCAGCAGTTTGTCGACACCAAAATCCGTCAGCACTTTGCGCGGCGGCCATACCGGCTCGCCTTTGATCAAGCCATCGCGAAAACCTTCGAACCAGGCGTCTTCACAACTGACCGCCGCAATCGACTGCAGCAATGCGCGATGCTGTTCGGCACTCAGACTCGGGTCGTGATAGAGCACGCCCCAGAACATCATCAAACCCAGCAAATCGTCGCCACAGGCAGCACGATCGCTTTCAAGGCAGGTGTAAAGCAGGGTATTGGCCGGTAACCGCGTGCTGTCGAGTGCCTGCTGTACGCTGAACAATTGCTGCACCAACAAGCCATGTACCGGGTCATTGCCTTGCAGCCATCCGAGCAAACCATCGCAACTGCCTTGCTCACGCTGCAAGCGCCGCAACAAAGGTTGCAGGCGACTCAAGGGATGGGCCGGATTGAAAGGCAGGCGCTCCACGCACTGCGCATCAATCATTTGCAGCCAGCGTTGGGGCTGGTCCAGCAATGCCAGCAAAAACAGGGTCTGCGAGTGCCACTCCCAAGTGGCCTCACCCAGCCCGACCGGCGGCAACTGAATCCCGCGCCGGCTTAACTGCAGAATCAAATCGAGTTCGGACAAGTCGCAGTCGTCTTTGACCGCAGCCAGCTTGAACGCGTCTGCCAGTCTTTCCAGCGCAGCGTCGCTGTAAGGCCGCAAGCGACGCAACCATAGACGACAGACCTTATGCGGCTCGCCTTGCGTCAGTACCTGCGGCAAGGGCCGCGCACTAGAATCCGCGTCACTGAAAGCGCCCATGGCCAGTGCAATCGGTGCCCTGCTCAGCCAGCGCAGGTGTTGCTCAGCCTGATATTTGAATCCGCTCATCACCAGGCTTTCGAGGGCATCGATCGGCAGCGGTGCATCCACAATCTGCTGCAGCAAAGCCGAATTACCCCGATGCAGCGCCCAGGCATGCCGGTACAGATGCAGCAATCGGCTGTCGGCATTTTCGCCCAACAATTGCGCGAGCAATGGCAGCTCATCACCGCTCATGCGCCAATCGACAAAGCTTTGCGCAAGGCTCTCAAGCTTTAACCGCCCGACACCCAGCCAGCGGTTCAGCGTCTCGGGATGTTGTGACGGACAGCCATACACTTGGCCGTCATCGCCAAGATCCTCTGGCCAGGCAGAAATACCCTGCAGGCGATCGAATGCCTGAATCAGCAGCGGCAGAAAAGTCGGCTGACGCTTGGCGCACAGCTCCAGCAAACGACTTTCAGCCATCGGATGGCGATGCTCGTTCCACAGCCGGATCCAGCACGGCAATGCCTGATCGTCCTGGCCCAGCAGACTGTTCTGACACGCCAACAGGTAAAGCCAGTCGACATCGTCCGGTACGGCAAGCTGCTGTTCGATACAGCACTGCAAAAACGTCGGCCCGCCAATACCTGCCTGAGTGAACTGCACCAACAGACGCTTGAGAAACGCGGCATCATCCGGCAACGGCAGACAGGTATGCTGACTGGCGAAGTCGGCGAACTCCTGCAGTGGGCGCTGGTTGAAGATGAAGTCGAGACTACGGGCGTACCACAGCGATTCAGTTTGGGCTGCCTCGGACCATGTGCTCATCAGATCCGTATCAAACGGGTCCGGCGTTTCGATTCGCTGGAGAAAGAACTCCACCTGATGTGCGTCGTCGAAGCCCAGATCCAGCAACTGTTGATCCCAGGCCATACGCTTGGCCAACAGATTCGCGCAACGGTACGACAACGGACCGGCGTCGGCCATCCGGTGGTACAGCGCCCAGTTGAGTTCATCGAGCACGTCCAGCGACAGCTCATCCAGCCCTCGGACAAAGGCCTGCCACGCGGCGAAATTGAACCGGCGCGCGGAATCATCCAGCAGCTCGCAAAAATCCCCGAACACGGGAGGGACCTCAACGACAGTCTGTTCTGAGGCTTGGGACTCGTACTCGTCCTCGGGTTCTTCTTCCTCGTCTTCACGCGCCAGACGCAGGGCGTTTTCGTAGGCCATGCGCAGCGCCTGGAAGCCTTGCGGGTCAGTCTCCGGGTGATGTGCCGGCAAGCGTGCGCGGTAGGCGTTGCGAATCAGGGTTTCGTCGTTAGTAGGCTCGATGCCCAGGCGGATCCAGCAACTCATGACCAGTCGAACTCCTTGAGCGATGCCGGGCGTGGCGGCAAATCGATTTCCATATGCCACGGCAAATCAGCAAGGAACCGAGGGATGTTTTCGGCAAGGCCGCGGGCAATCCGCAGGTTAAGGGCGTTGGCGCCTTGTCGATCGAGTTCGCGCGCCAGCTCGTCGTCGCTGGCGCTCAGGCAGGACCAAAACGTCCGGCCCACGACAAAGCCATCGAAGTAAGCCATCCAGCTACCGTAGTGAAATTGCGCTCTGAGGGCCAAACGACTGTGCAGCCAGTTGCTTTCGTCCAGGTCGACCCACTGATTGCGCACCGCACAGCGCAAGAGAAAACCCATGCGACCATAGTCCCAGGACAAAATCCCGCCCGGCCCACAACTGCCGAACGTGCGACTGGCAAACTCATGCAGGATGCGTTCGCGGGGACTCAGGTCGTCAAGCAAGGCCTGCCATTCACTCGGCAGACAACGCTGCCACGCCAGATAGGCCGCGCTGAGGTGTTTGGCATGGCCGTCGTCGGTCATCCGTTCGAGCATGTCGAACAATTGCCCACGGTCATCGATACCCCAACTGTCCTGCAGATCGATGTAGCGATCATTGCAGAACGCGGGGTCGTCGTAGCTGGCGCCGGTATTGATCGCCGCCATGGGTGCAGACAGGGCGCACAGCCAGCGCTGTTGAATCTCGTCCATGAAAAAAGGCTCCAGGCCGACCGGTGAGGAATGGGGGTCGGCAAAACTGCGGCGGATTGTAGAGAAACCGCCGCCAGCGGCAAAGTCGCACAGCGGTTTTCTTGCGCGCACAAAAAAGGCCCCGACGTATCGGGGCCTTCATTCAGCGGCTCATCGCCTGTTCAGACGATTGTGTTGCGGCACATGACTCAGTGCTGCAACGCCGGCTTCTGCACCCCGTTGATCGGGATGCGTTTGGCTTTCGCTTCTTCCGGGATCACACGCAGCAGGTCGATGCTCAGCAGACCGTTGCTCAGATCGGCAGCCTTGATCTCGATGTGATCGGCCAGGCGGAAGGACAGCTTGAACGCACGCTGGGCGATGCCCTGGTGCAGGAAGGTCACACCTTCGTTGGCATCACGCTTGCCGCCACTGATGGTCAGCACACCTTTTTCGACTTGCAGTTCCAGGTCTTCTTCCTGGAAACCGGCGGCGGCAACGACGATACGGTACTGGTCATCACCGTGTTTTTCGACGTTGTAAGGTGGGTAGCTGCTGCCAGGCTCGTTGCGCAGGGCGGTTTCGAACAGGTCGTTGAAACGGTCGAAACCTACCGAGGAACGGAACAGTGGTGCGAGGGAAAATGCAGTACTCATGGTTCAAATCTCCTGAAAACAATCAGCAAGGTTTTTTGATTCCGCGACCCGAATTCGGCATCGCGTAACCCTTAGATAGGGACCGCTGATTTGATTTCAAGAGATTGTTTGCAGATTTTTTTCAGGCGGCTTCAGCCACCGGCAGACCGAGCAAACGCGAGACATGATCCGGTTCGGTCTCACGGCGCAGGACGGTAAACAGCTCGGTGGCTTCGGGATAATTGCGCGTCAGCATGGCCAGCCATTGCTTCAAACGACCCGGGGATTGACGTGCAGTCATCTGCGCCTTGGCCTGCAACCAGAAGTCCTGGATCAGCGGCATCAGCTCGGCCCAGGTCATCTCGACCACTTCTTCGCCGGCCCGTGCAGCGGCGATCTGTTTGGCCAGATCCGGGCGCGAAACGAGACCGCGACCGAGCATGATGTCTTCCACGCCGCTGATCTCGCGGCAACGACGCCAGTCTTCGACGCTCCAGATATCCCCGTTGGCGAACACCGGCACCTTGACCACTTCCTGCACACGCGGAATCCATTCCCAGTGCGCTGGCGGCTTGTAGCCGTCCATTTTGGTCCGGGCGTGAACCACGATGTGTTCGGCGCCGCCTTCAGCCAATGCCGTGGCGCAGACCAGCGAGCCGTCCGGGCTGTCGAACCCCAGGCGCATTTTCGCGGTGACCGGAATGTGCGCAGGTACGGCGCGACGCACGTGCTCGACGATCTGATTGAGCAGTTCCGGCTCTTTGAGCAGTACCGCACCGCCACGGGATTTGTTGACGGTCTTGGCTGGGCAACCAAAGTTGAGGTCGATCACTTCCGAGCCAAGCTCGCAGGCCAGCGCAGCGTTTTCCGCCAGGCACACCGGATCAGAACCCAACAGTTGAACACGTAGCGGCACGCCGGACGCCGTGCGGGCACCGTTGAGCAGCTCCGGGCCGAACTTGTGGAAATAGGCCGGTGTGAGCAACTGATCGTTGACCCGAATGAATTCGGTCACGCACCAGTCAATGCCGCCAACGCGGGTCAGCACGTCGCGAAGGATGTCGTCGACCAACCCCTCCATGGGCGCCAGAGCAATTTGCATGGGGAAACACTACTTAAAGGAAAAACGTGCGGCAGTTTACTGGATATCGCAAGAAATCGCAGAAACCATGCAGGAGTGAGCCTGCTCGCGATAGCGATGTTTCAGTCGAGACATAGGTGGCTGACACACCGCTATCGCGAGCAGGCTCACTCCTACAGTTCAAATTTGCGCAGATTCTGAGAGCTGGATCGCCGGCCCGTAGCCTTCGATAAACTCGGCCGGCATGCGCTTGGGCTTGCCGGTGGACAACTCGATGCAGACGAACGTGGTTTGAGCACGTAACAGCGTAGCGTTGTCGCTCGGGCGAATCAGCTGGAAATGCCGAGTCATTTTCAGGCGTTGATCCCAATCGACAATCCACGTCGCCAATTGCAACTCGTCGCCTTCATAGGCGGCCGCCAGATAATCAATCTCGTGACGTACCACCGCCATCGCCCGATCCAGACGCCGGTATTCGACCAGATCCAGCCCCAGACGCTGCGAGTGGCGCCAGGCGCAGCGTTCGAGCCAGGTGACGTAAACCGCGTTGTTCGCGTGGCCCAGCCCGTCGATGTCCTCGGCGCCCACTTGCAGATCAATGGTAAACGGCGTTGCCCGATCCCAGCCCATGCCCCACTCCCGGTCAGATTATTCAACCGGGGCAGTGTAACGGATGCTTACGCCGATTGCCGGGCCTGAAGGCTGCGGCCAGCCAGCAGTGATAACACACCATCAATCACACGAGGGTCGGCCAGCACACGCTGATGGCCGCCGGCTTCCAGGCGCAGTAGTCGACTGTCGAACCAGGCTTCGTGGATCAGTTGCGATTCTTTGACCGAGACGAAGTTGTCGTCCTCGGCATGCACGATCAGGCCGGGCATATCCAGTTGGTAGTGGGCGACGTCCAGCGTGGCCGCACGCATGCCGACATCCCGCTCGACCTGACGAATGAACGCGGAACGTGCTCTGGGCGGCATCCCGACGTAGCGTGCGAAACCACGCAGCACGCCGAGAATTCGCGCGGGTGCAGCAATGCTGACGAGAGTTTCGGTGCGCAAGCCCAGTTGCACGGCCAGCATCGCACTGGCGCCGCCCATGGAGTGACCGATCACCGCTTGCAATGGCGGCAGTTCGGCAGCAGCTTCAAGCATGGCGCGAGCGAACAACACAACATTGGCTTCACGCCCTGGCGATCTGCCGTGAGCCGGGCCATCGAGTGCGACGACCGTGTAACCGGCCTCGACCAGCGCGGTGATCAGCGCGGCGAATTGGGTTGGCCGCCCTTCCCAGCCGTGCATCAGCAAAACGGTCGGACCTTGACCCCAGCGCAGGGCTGACAGACCAAAGCGCAAGGTGATCCGTTCGGAATTGGCCAGCAACGGCAACTCCCAATCCCGCAGTGGTAGCGCACGCGGCGTCATGAACGCCAGGCGCATTTTGCTCGCTACCCGTTTCGGTGCAATCCAGCCCAAGGTGCCATTAACGCCACGAACCCACTTCAACGTGTTCATCGCTCTCTCCTCAGGCATGCTGCCTTCAGGTCAGCGCACCGCCGACTTGGCCGCGCGCAGCAATCGATCAGATAAATCGCCAGGGCCGAGCGCTCTTGCGAGTGCCAGACCTCCCACCATCAAGGCCACGTCGGCCAGGGCTTTGTCGGTGTCCTCAGGGCTGGACGCCAACTGCGCAAGCATCAATTCCAGATGTTCGTTGAGCGCGATGCGGAACGACTCCGGCAAACGCCCCAGTTCGCCGATCGAGGCCGGGATAGGACAGGCCGCGTCGCTGGAATCACGGTGCTTGCGCGACAGGTAAAAAGCAGCGACCAGGGCGCGACGCTCTTCGCCGGTCAGTTCGGCGTCCATGTCGGCAATCAGGTCGCGACGGCGGCCGAGCAATTGCTTGAACGCCTCGAGCATCATTGCGTCCTTGCTTTCGAAGTGCGCATAAAAACCGCCGACGGTCAGGCCGGCTGCGCCCATCACTTCGCCCACGCTTGGGTCTGCCGGGCCGCGCTGGATCAGTGCAGCACTGGCAGCCTTGAGGATGCGTTCGCGGGTTTGAGCTTTTTTATCGTTCATCGTTGCCTCCGAATATTACGACTAGAATATTATTCGCATAATAATATTCTGCAAGTCGAGGATATGACCGCTGGTCTGAAGCACAGTGTAAGGAAAAAGGAGAATTGGCCAAACGCCAGACAAACAAAAGGGCCATTCAATAATTGAATGACCCTTATAAATCCCGCAGAGCGGGTAATCGTGGCGTCCCCTAGGGGACTCGAACCCCTGTTACCGCCGTGAAAGGGCGGTGTCCTAGGCCACTAGACGAAGGGGACACAAACCCTTCTATACAACTGATCAGTGCTGAGAGCTGATCGATTCAAGGCCGGTGTGGCCAGACCTTGAACTTGTAAAATTGGTGGAGCTAAGCGGGATCGAACCGCTGACCTCCTGCATGCCATGCAGGCGCTCTCCCAGCTGAGCTATAGCCCCGGATTTTTCGCCTCGCGGCGGAGCGACATTTTGCAACATCACTTCTGTAAAACTGGCGTCCCCTAGGGGACTCGAACCCCTGTTACCGCCGTGAAAGGGCGGTGTCCTAGGCCACTAGACGAAGGGGACGCAAACCCTTCTATACAACTGATCAACACTGAGTGTTGACCGCTTCGAAGCCGGTGTGGCCAGGCATCGAAGTGTAAATTGGTGGAGCTAGACGGGATCGAACCGTCGACCTCTTGCATGCCATGCAAGCGCTCTCCCAGCTGAGCTATAGCCCCTCATCGTTGATGTCATCGCTGAGGACGGGGCGAATCTTAAGGGCGTATCGGAGGGCTGTCAAACTTATTTTTAAAATATTTCAAAGTTTTTTGCCGACATAACAATCACTTACCGCCCTCCCCCCGAAACTCCGGGAGGTCTGCATCGAAGGCATACCTGTAGGAGCTGCCGCAGGCTGCGATCTTTTGATCTTGTTTTTAAAAAATCAAAGTCAAAAGATCGCAGCCTGCGGCAGCTCCTACACAAAGCCAGAAGCGATTAGGCGATAGCGCCCAGCAGCTTTTCCCACTCTTTGTTTTCTTTCTTCGACACGCCGCCCAGCAGGTCAATCGCCTGGCGCAGACGGTAACGAGTCAGATCCGGCCCGAGGATTTCCATCGCATCGAGCACCGACACCGAACTGGCCTGCCCGGTAATCGCGGCAAACATCAACGGCATCGCGTCACGCAGTTTCAGCTCCAGGGATTCGACCACCGCCTGAATCGTCGCGGTGATGTTGTCCTTCTCCCACTGACGCAAGCTTTCGAGTTTCCACAGGATCAACTGCATCAACTGGCGAACCTGATCGCCCGAGAGCTTTTTCGATTCGAACAGTTTCGCATCCGGATTGACGCCACCCGCGAAGAAGAACCCGCCCAGCGGTGCAACCTGGCTGAAGGTTTCGACGCGGCCCTGCACGTGCGGCGCGATCTTCATCATGTATTCGGAGTTGAATGCCCACTTCTGCACGCGAGCGGCAAACTCTTCCACCGGCAGGTCACGCAGCCACTGGCCGTTGAGCCACGACAGCTTCTCGATGTCGAAGATCGGCCCGCCGAGGGAGACACGTTTGAGGTCGAAGTTGTCGACCATTTCCTGCAGCGAGAACTTCTCGCGCTCGTCCGGCATCGACCAGCCCATGCGACCGAGATAGTTGAGCATCGCTTCCGGCATAAAGCCCATGCGCTCGTAGAACGTCACCGAAGTCGGGTTCTTGCGCTTGGACAGCTTGCTCTTGTCCGGGTTACGCAGCAGCGGCATGTAGCACAGCTCCGGTTGTTCCCAGCCGAAGTATTCGTAGAGCAGAATCAGTTTTGGCGCCGATGGCAGCCATTCTTCACCGCGCAGCACGTGGGTGATACCCATCAGATGATCGTCGACCACGTTGGCGAGGAAGTACGTCGGCAGGCCGTCGGTCTTCATCAGCACCTGCATGTCCATGCGATCCCACGGGATCTCGACGTCGCCACGCAGCATGTCCGGCACTACGCAGACGCCTTCGCTCGGCACTTTCATGCGGATCACGTGCGGTTCGCCGGCCGCCAGGCGGGCGGCGACTTCTTCCTTGGACAGCAGCAGTGCGCGGCCGTCGTAGCGCGGGGTTTCGCCGCGAGCCATTTGCTCGGCGCGCATTTGGTCCAGCTCTTCGGCGGTGCAGAAGCATGGGAACGCATGGCCCATGTCGACCAGTTGCTGGCAATACTTCTGATAGATATCGCCACGCTCACTCTGACGGTAAGGGCCGTGCGGGCCGCCAACATCCGGGCCTTCACTCCAGTCGATACCCAACCAGCGCAAGGCGTCAAAGATCTGCTGTTCGGACTCGCGGGTCGAACGCAACTGGTCAGTGTCTTCGATGCGCAGGATGAACTCACCGCCATGCTGCTTGGCAAAGCAGTAGTTGAACAATGCGATGTAAGCGGTACCTACGTGGGGGTCCCCGGTAGGCGATGGCGCGATGCGAGTGCGGACGGTGGTCATGGCATGTCTCGAAAAGAATGAAAAGCAAAACAATCAAGCGGCGAATGGTAACAGGCGACACCCGCCCCGCTCCAGCGGGCAGGGCATTTAAGCCAAGTTTGCGTCTGGAACGCCCATTGGCCGCGGTGAATGGCCGAATATCAGCGGATGGCATTTACCGTTTATCGGCTGTATGCCAGATTCGCCCCCTGATAACTTTCCTTACAATTCCTCGACTACAGTTTGCCCATGCCTGCCCAACTCAAGCGTCGCCTGCTCATTTTGCTGCTTCTGGTCCTGTTGATTGCCGGGGGCTTTTTCGCCCATTGGTTTTTCAAGGGCCGCTTTTATGAAAGCACCGACAACGCTTATGTCCAGGGCGAAATCACCCGCGTGTCGAGCCAGTTGAGTGCGCGCATCGACGAAGTGCTGGTGCAGGACAACCAGCATGTCGAAAAAGGCCAGCTGCTGGTACGCCTCGAAGGCGAGGATTTCCGTCTGGCTGTAGATCGCGCCAACGCCGCCCTCGCCACCCGCGAAGCCGAGCGCCTGCAAGCGCAGAGCAAACTGACACAGCAAGCGAGTCTGATCGCCGCCAGTGATGCGCAAGTGGCGACCACTCAAGCGACGCTTGGCCGCTCGCAGATGGATTTGTCGCGCGCAGAAACCCTGCGCAAACCCGGTTACGTTTCCGAAGAACGAGTGACCACCCTCTCCGCCGACGCCCATATCGCCCGTTCGCAAGTGACCAAGGCCCAGGCCGATGCCCAAAGTCAGCGCCAACAAGTCAACGCACTAAGCGCCGAGATCAAACGCCTCGACGCGCAAATCGCCAACGCTCGCGCCGATCTGGCCCAGGCCGAACTCAACCTGACCCGCAGCGAAATCCACGCACCGATCAGCGGCCTGGTCGGCCAGCGTGCCGCGCGCAATGGCCAAGTGGTGCAGGCCGGCGCCTATCTGCTGTCGATCGTCCCGGACGAAGACATCTGGGTGCAGGCCAACTTCAAGGAAACCCAGATTGGCCGCATGCTGCCCGGGCAAAAAGCCGAGCTGACTTTCGACGCCTACAGCGACACGCCAATCGAAGCGCGGGTCGACAGCCTGTTCGCTGCGTCCGGCGCGCAGTTCAGCCTGTTGCCGCCAGACAACGCAACAGGCAACTTCACCAAAGTCGTGCAACGCATTCCGGTGAAACTGACCTTCAAGGCCGACAACCCGCTGCACGGCAAGATCCGTCCGGGCATGTCCGTCACCGCCACCGTGAACATCAAAGACGCCCCGGACAATGGCCGGTGATTCGCTGATCCGTCCGGTCGGCGAACCGACCCGACGGGACTGGATCGCGGTGATGAGCGTGATGCTCGGCGCCTTTATGGCGGTGCTCGACATCCAGATCACCAACTCTTCGCTCAAGGACATTCAGGGCGCACTGTCGGCGACGCTGGAAGAAGGCTCGTGGATTTCCACTTCGTATCTGGTGGCGGAAATCATCATGATTCCGCTGACCGCGTGGCTGGTGCAGCTGCTCTCGGCACGGCGCCTGGCGGTGTGGGTGTCGCTGGGGTTTCTGGTGTCTTCGCTGTTGTGCTCGATGGCCTGGAGCCTGGAGAGCATGATCGTCTTTCGCGCCATGCAGGGCTTCACCGGCGGCGCGCTGATTCCGCTGGCGTTCACCCTGACCCTGATCAAACTCCCCGAGCACCACCGCGCCAAAGGCATGGCGATGTTTGCCATGACCGCGACCTTCGCTCCGTCCATCGGACCGACGCTGGGCGGCTGGCTTACGGAAAACTGGGGTTGGGAATACATCTTCTATATCAACATTCCGCCGGGACTGATCATGATCGCCGGACTGATGTACGGGCTGGAGAAAAAGGAAGCGCATTGGGAGCTGCTCAAGAGCACCGACTACACCGGCATCCTCACTTTGGGCGTCGGCCTTGGATGCTTGCAGGTGTTTCTGGAAGAAGGCCATCGCAAGGACTGGCTCGAGTCGAGCCTGATCGTGACCCTGGGCAGCATCGCCCTCCTGAGCCTGATCACCTTCGTCATCGTGCAGATTTCCAAACCCAATCCGCTGATCAACCTCGGCATTCTGCGCAATCGCAATTTTGGCCTGTCGAGCATTTCCAGCCTTGGCATGGGTGTGGGTTTGTACGGATCGATTTATCTGCTACCCCTGTATCTGGCGCAGATTCAGAACTACAACGCCCTGCAGATCGGCGAAGTAATCATGTGGATGGGCGTGCCGCAGCTGTTTCTGATTCCGCTGGTGCCGAAGCTGATGAAGTTCATCTCGCCGAAGTGGCTGTGTACTTTGGGATTCGGCCTGTTTGGTCTGGCGAGTTTTTCATCAGGGGTGCTCAACCCGGACTTTGCCGGGCCGCAGTTCAATCAGATCCAGATCATTCGGGCGCTGGGTCAGCCGCTGATCATGGTGACCATCTCGCTGATTGCCACGGCTTACATCCTGCCGCAGGACGCGGGGTCGGCGTCGAGCTTGTTCAACATCCTGCGCAACCTTGGCGGCGCCATCGGCATCGCCCTACTCGCGACACTGCTGGATGCGCGGACCAAGACTTACTTCGATTATTTGCGCGAGGCCGTGGTGCCGACCAATCCGCAAGTGGCCGAGCGGCTGGCGTCGATGACCGATCGGTTTGGCAGTGATACGGCGGCGCTGGGCAAGATGAGTGAGATCGTGCATCAGCAGGCGGCGATCATGGCCTACAACGATGCGTTTCACTTTGTCGGGATTGCGCTGGGGATCAGTATGCTGGCGATTTTGTTGACCAAGAAATTGCCGCAGGGGCTGAAGGGCGGGGAGTCTCATTAAGACCGTGTTGCCGCCATTCGCGAGCAGGCTCGCTCCCACAGGGGATTTGTAAACGACACAGATCCAAGGTGGGAGCGAGCCTGCTCGCGATGAGGCCCGGTCAGGCAATAAAAATCAAACAGCGAGAAGTCGCTCGCGCAACTTGGCAATCTCATCACGCATCTGCGCCGCCGCTTCAAACTCCAGATCCCGCGCCAACTGATACATCTTCTCTTCCAGCGCACGAATACGCTTGGTGATCTCGCTCGGGGAGCGCAGTTCGGCTTCGTACTTGGCGTTTTCCTCGGCAGCCTTGGCCATGCCTTTGCGTTTCTTGCTGCGCGAGCCCGGCACCGTAGCGCCTTCCATGATGTCGGCGACGTCCTTGAACACACCTTTCGGGGTGATGCCGTTTTCCAGGTTGAAGGCGATCTGCTTGTCACGGCGGCGCTCGGTCTCGCCAATCGCCCGCTCCATTGAACCGGTCATGCGATCGGCATACAGAATCGCGCGGCCATTGAGGTTACGCGCGGCACGGCCGATGGTCTGGATCAGCGAGCGCTCGGAACGCAGGAAGCCTTCCTTGTCGGCATCGAGAATCGCCACCAACGACACTTCCGGCATGTCCAGACCTTCGCGCAACAGGTTGATCCCGACCAGCACATCGAAGGTACCCAGACGCAGGTCGCGGATGATCTCTACGCGCTCGACCGTGTCGATGTCCGAGTGCAGATAACGCACGCGCACGCCGTGATCGGCGAGGTAATCGGTGAGGTCTTCGGCCATGCGCTTGGTCAACGTGGTGACCAGCACCCGCTCCTCGATGGCCACGCGTTTGGAGATTTCCGAGAGCAAATCATCGACCTGAGTCAGCGCCGGACGCACTTCGATCTGCGGATCGACCAGACCGGTCGGACGCACCAATTGCTCGACCACACGCCCGGCGTGCTCGGCCTCGTAGTTACCTGGCGTGGCCGAGACGAAAATCGTCTGCGGGCTCACCCCTTCCCACTCGTCAAAACGCATCGGCCGGTTATCCAGCGCCGAGGGCAGGCGGAAGCCGTATTCGACCAGGGTCTCTTTACGCGAACGGTCGCCCTTATACATCGCACCGACCTGCGGCACGCTGACGTGGGATTCGTCGATCACTAGCAAAGCGTCGGCCGGCAAATAATCATAGAGGGTCGGCGGCGCCGCGCCGGCCGGCCGCCCGGACAGGTAGCGCGAGTAGTTTTCGATGCCGTTGCAATAGCCCAGTTCGAGAATCATTTCCAGATCGAAACGGGTGCGCTGCTCCAGACGCTGGGCTTCTACCAGTTTGTTGTTGCTGCGCAGGTACTCGAGGCGCTCCTGCAATTCGACTTTGATGTGTTCGATGGCGTCGAGCAGGGTCTCGCGGGGCGTCACGTAGTGACTCTTGGGATAGAAAGTGAAACGCGGCATCTTGCGGATGACTTCGCCGGTCAGCGGATCAAACGCGGAAATGCTTTCGACTTCGTCATCAAATAGCTCGATGCGGATCGCTTCCAGATCGGATTCCGCCGGGTAGATATCGATCACATCGCCACGCACTCGGAACGTGGCACGGGCAAAATCCATGTCATTACGGGTGTATTGCAGGTCGGCCAGACGCCGCAGCAACGCGCGCTGATCGAGTTTGTCGCCGCGATCGACGTGCAGCACCATCTTCAAATAGGTTTCCGGGCTACCGAGACCGTAGATGCACGACACCGTGGTGACGATGATCGCGTCCTTGCGTTCCAGTAGCGCTTTGGTCGCGGAAAGACGCATCTGTTCGATGTGGTCGTTGATCGACGCATCCTTCTCGATGAAGGTGTCGGACGACGGCACATAGGCTTCAGGCTGGTAGTAGTCGTAGTACGAAACGAAGTATTCGACGGCGTTGTTCGGGAAGAACGCCTTGAACTCACCGTAGAGTTGCGCGGCGAGGGTCTTGTTTGGCGCCAGCACCAGTGTCGGGCGCTGTATCTGCGAGATGACATTGGCGATGCTGAAGGTCTTGCCCGAGCCGGTCACACCGAGCAGCGTCTGGTGCGCCAGCCCGGCTTCGATGCCCTCCACCAATTGGCGAATAGCTTCCGGCTGATCGCCGGCGGGCTCGAAGCGGGTGACTAGCTGGAATTCGGACATACACACCTCTGGGATCGCGGCGTTCCGAGCAAAGCGGAACACCACGGGGACGACCGCAAACGACCGATGTCGCGCAAGAAAAACCTGGATTGTGCTCAATGTGGTGTCGATTGCCTCAGCTTTCAAGGTAAACGTCCTACATCCGGTAAAGACTCTGACACGACCAATCGACTAACGGTCGAGAAATAATCGGAAAAACTTGCCCTAAAAGCCGATTCGCCTGTCGCCATTGCTCGGTGATGGCCTCTATACTAGCTCCCCGTTTGTGCACCGCTCTAGTGCATCCGGCTGGAGCGCGACACGTCCCTCCACTCTCCATTCAGAGCCGCCGTAATAATGAGCCTGTTCTCCGCTGTCGAAATGGCACCCCGCGATCCAATCCTGGGCCTCAACGAAGCATTCAACGCCGATACCCGGACCACCAAGGTCAACCTGGGTGTAGGTGTTTACTGCAACGAAGAGGGGCGAATTCCACTTCTGCGCGCCGTGATCGAGGCCGAAACCGTTCGTGCTGCTCAACACGCTTCGCGCGGTTACCTGCCGATCGATGGCATCGCGGCCTACGACCAGGCCGTGCAAAAGCTGCTGTTCGGCAATGACTCACCGCTGATCAGCGCCGGTCGCGTCATCACCACTCAGGCCGTCGGCGGGACCGGCGCACTGAAAATCGGTGCCGACTTCCTCAAACAACTGCTGCCGAACGCTGTCGTGGCGATCAGCGACCCGAGCTGGGAAAACCACCGCGCGCTGTTCGAAACCGCCGGTTTCCCGGTGCAGAACTACCGCTACTACGACGCCGCCACCCACGATGTGAACCGTGCAGGCCTGCTCGACGACCTCAACGCCCTGCCGAACGGCTCGATCGTTGTCCTGCACGCTTGCTGCCACAACCCGACCGGCGTCGACCTGAGCCCGGCGGACTGGAACAACGTGCTGCAAGTGGTCAAGGCCAAGGGGCACGTACCGTTCCTCGACATGGCTTACCAGGGTTTCGGTGATGGCATCGACGAAGACGCCGCCGCCGTGCGTCTGTTTGCTGAGTCCGACCTGACCTTCTTCGTGTCGAGCTCGTTCTCCAAATCGTTCTCGCTGTACGGCGAGCGCGTTGGCGCCCTGTCGATCATCAGCGAATCGAAAGAAGAAAGCGCGCGCGTGCTGTCGCAAGTCAAACGCGTGATCCGCACCAACTACTCCAACCCGCCGACCCACGGCGCAAGCATCGTGGCTGCCGTACTGAACAGCCCGGAACTGCGCGCCCAGTGGGAAGCCGAACTGGCGGAAATGCGTCTGCGCATTCGCGGCATGCGCGAGCAAATGGTCGCCATGCTGGCAGAGAAAGCTCCACAGCGTGACTTCAGCTTCGTAGGCCGTCAGCGCGGCATGTTCTCCTACTCCGGCCTGACCACCGAACAGGTTCACCGCCTGCGCAACGAGTTCGGCATCTACGCCCTGGACACCGGCCGCATCTGCGTGGCTGCGCTGAACCAGAGCAATATCAAGGCTGTGACGGATGCGATTGTTCAGGTCATCTGATTTCGCAGAGTGATGAAAAACGGGAAGCCTTGGGCTTCCCGTTTTTATTTGTCCCGAAAGACGCCCCACACCCTCTAGACTGCACACAAATCAAAACTGTAGGAGCGAGCCAGCTCGCGATCGTCCTGTCAGCCGAAGCATCACTGTCTGACACACCTCTATCGCGAGCAGGCTCACTCCTACAGGGTTTTGTATACATCAGTGAATCTCGTGAGATCAGATATGAAAAACGACAATCTGCGTGCCGACCGTGACGACCTGGATGACTTCATCCCCCGCGCCTCGGCCAAACGCGAAAAAAGCCTGGTTCTGCAAGTCGCCACCGGCGTATTTATCGGCGGACTGGCCCTGTGGCTGGTGCAACTGGCGGCGACCGCGGCTTACGCCAAACTGATGCTCGGCACCATTACTTTCGGCAGTTAAGCCAATTCGCTCGCGCGCTGGGTGGCGGCATCGTCATAGGCGACGTACAGCGATTCGGCGATCTGGCTTTTGATCGCCTTGGTGCTTTCAAGGCCCAGGACAAACCCTTCGGCCTTGCCGCCAGCGCGGTTCAATTCTTCAGCGGTACTGGCCTGAGTGATTGCGTCGAAAAGTTTTTCGGCGTGCGGGCCAACCCCTTTGGGCAGGCTGATCTGAGCGATGCTCATGCGAGCACCCCGCTGTTACGAGATTGGATGGCTGGGTGATTCATGGCCCGTACCTTTTCGGCGAATGGCCGGCAGCGCGTGTTACCACTTCCGGGCGGCCATGGTAGACCTCCGGCGCGGTTCTGGTAACCGCCAATCGCTGACAAACCACCGTCCGTCCCGAAGAAACAACTATTTTGACAACCGATGCTTGACTTCTCTTTTTGAATCAGTAACATACGCACCAATTCCGCAATAGCTCAGTTGGTAGAGCAAATGACTGTTAATCATTGGGTCCCTGGTTCGAGTCCAGGTTGTGGAGCCAAATAGCAAAGCCCCTGAATCGAAAGATTCAGGGGCTTTTTTGTGGGCGCTCGAAAAGATCAAAAGATCGCAGCCTTCGGCAGCTCCTAGAAGTTCAGCGTTCATCCGCAGAATCGGCGGAGTATGAGATCTGTGTAGGAGCTGCCGAAGGCTGCGATCTTTTGATCTCGGAATGAAAAAGGGCCGATCTGTAAAAAACAGATCGGCCCTTTTCTATTCAGAGGCAGCCGTCAGACATGCTCACTGCTTTTCACCTGCACCTTCGGCGCACCGTGCCCATGATCGTGATCATCCGGCTCGATGACCGGCACTTCCTTGCCATCGCAGTCATGCAGCTTGCCGTCGCTGAAGTAATCGCCTTCACGCAGCGCCGCCAGATCACGATAACGCAGGGTCCGCTCCTCCGCCGCGGCAAACACCGACTGCTGATCCGAGTTGCCGGCGGTAAAGTGGTTGAACGCCAGGTTGAGCAAAATCGCCATGATCGCCGACGAGCTGATGCCCGAATGGAAAATGGTCGCGAACCAGCTCGGGAAGTGATCGTAAAAATTCGGTGCGGCAATCGGGATCATGCCGAAACCGATCGAGGTGGCAACGATGATCAGGTTGACGTTGTTGCGGTAATCAACCTTGGAAAGGGTCCGAATACCGCTCGCTGCCACCGTGCCGAACAGCACGATACCGGCACCACCGAGCACCGAAGTCGGCACCGCCGCGATCACCCGGCCCATGAACGGCAGCAGGCCGAGAATCACCAGGAACAGACCGCCGGTGGCGACTACAAAGCGACTTTTGATTCCGGTCACCGCCACTAACCCAACGTTCTGGGCAAAGGCACTTTGGGTGAACGAACCGAAGATCGGCGCAAACATACTCGACAGCATGTCCGCACGCAGACCATTGCCCAGCCGTTTTGAGTCAACCTTGGTGCCGATGATTTCACCGACGGCCAAAATGTCCGCCGAGGTTTCCACCAGCGTCACCATGACCACGATGCACATCGACAGGATCGCGGCGAAGTGGAACGTCGGCATGCCGAAGTGAAACGGCGTCGGGAAGCCAAACATCGGGCCGGTCGTGACGCTGGAGAAATCCGCCATGCCAAGGAACACCGCCAGCACCGTACCGATCACCATGGCCAACAGGATCGACAGACGCGAGATGGTCGAGCTGCCGACCTTGCTCAGCAGCAACACCAACACCAGCGTAACCGCCGCCAGGCCGATGTTCTGCATGCTGCCGAAGTCCGGCGCATGGCTGTTGCCGCCCATGGCCCAGCGTGCGGCCACCGGCATCAGCGTCAGACCGATGGTGGTGATGACGATGCCGGTCACCAGGGGCGGGAAGAACTTGGTAATTCGCGAAAACACCGGGGTAATCAACAACCCGATCAGCGAGGCCGCTATCACCGCGCCAAGCACTGACTGGAAACCGCCCTCCCCGCCACTGCTGACGATCGCCACCATGGTCGCAACGCCGGAGAACGACACACCCTGCACCAGCGGCAATTGACAGCCAAAAAACGGTAGACCCAGGGTTTGCAGCAGTGTCGCCAGCCCCCCCGCAAACAATGAAGCAGCAATCAACAAACCAATGTCTGCCGGCGACAGCCCGGCCGCCTGGCCGATGATCAGAGGCACCGCGACGATACCGCCATACATGGTCAGAACATGTTGCAGGCCGTAAGCCATATTCGCGCCGACCCCGAGATTTTCGTCCTCGGGCCGTTGGTGTGAAACATGGGGCGTTTTCATGGTTGGGGGGTTCCCTGGTTTTTGTTATGCGCACACTGTATTCAATACTCGTGACAAATGTCCATAGAGTTGTATACAACTTGTCAGTCACATAATGGATAGGTAGCCACCCAACCTTCTATCCCGCTGCTTGCATGCCCCACAAATCCGGCAACACATGTGCTACTTCCCCGGCTTTTTCTCCCACTAGGCTGAAGTGTTCACGGCGACCGACGGCGTGGTCGCGCTCTTTTTTATACATATAAAGTATGCATAATTGAGTCATTCGACATTCAGTACGACAAAAGCAAGAACGCAGCCAACAAACTCAAGCACAGAGGCGCGAGCCTCGCCGAGACCGAAGCGGTTTTTCACGACGAACGAGCGCTGACGATTGAAGACAACGACCGTGAGGAACAACGCTGGATCACTCTCGGCCTCGACGCCAAAGGACGTTTACTGGTGGTTGCGTACAGTTACCGCGAAGCGAATGTCATACGAATCATTTCTGCGCGTGTCGCCACACCGAGCGAACGTTGCGAGTATTTTCTGGAGGCTTGACCGATGAAAGACGAATACGACTTCTCTCAGGGCAAACGTGGTGCAGTGGTGTCCACCAAGGGCAAAACCCGCATCACCATCATGCTCGACGATGCGGTTATCGAGGCCGCGCGCACCGTGGCGGAAAACGAAGGGTTTGGTTATCAGACGGTGATCAATAACACCCTTCGCCATGCCTTGCTCAATGGCGCAGAGAGTCAGGGCCAGACCGAGTCTGACCACGGAGGGCAGTTCAAGAAAGGTATTACCGCCGCCGACCTCAAGAGTCTTGAGAAAAAACTGTCGGCAGCGGTTGGGGAAATTCGTCGGGTACTGGAACCGGAGGCGAAGCCTTAGCCGTCAGGCTGGCGCAATCGTCCGCGCCAGGGCATCGCGCACTTGGGGCTGCTCGGGCAAGTGCAGATCGAACTCCTGTTCCAGCAACTCAATCAGTTGAGCAACGTCGGTCACTTCGCGCCTTTCGCTGTCTGCGCCCATGCGATGGATCGCGAAACTGCCATTGTTCAACGTCTTGCGCCAGCCATCACCCGTGCGCGCAACCATGAGCCGGTTGGCGAACGGTGACTCGGGATGAGTCGAGACGTACCAGTTGCCGATGGTGAAATCGATGTCTTCCTGGCGTTGCAGATCAAACAGGTACATCGACCGCCATTCCCCGGCAACGTTGGCGCGCAGCATGTAGCCATCAGCCTGTTTTTCGATGCGATAAGGCTCGTGCGGGGTGACCTGGTCGTCTTCGGTGTCGAGGATCAACGGTGCGGTCGGCACCATGCCGCCGAAGCCGACATCCGTGATGTAGCGCACGCCGTCCAGGGTCACCAGCGTCAGGCGATGGGTGCGCGCGGTCCAGGTGCCTTCGGGCTGATTCATGACTACCCGCCCACTGATCGCGCGAGCGTCGAAACCCAGCTCTAGCAGCAGGTTAAAAAACAGATTATTGAGCTCGTAGCAGTAACCGCCACGGCCATCGTGCAGGACTTTCTGTTCAATCGAGGGCAAATCGATCAGCACCGGCGCCCCCGTAATCGTCGCCAGGTTTTCGAAAGGAAAGACACCGGTGTGACGCAACTGCAGCTGACGCAGGGTTTCCAGCGTCGGCGCCGGCGCCGGCGGTGCATTGAAACCCAGGCGTTGCAGGTACAGCTTCAAATACGTCAGGCGTGGCTCGCTCATTGCTCAGTCCTTATGCATGGGCCGCAGGTCACTGCGTTGATGGTCGCCATGTATACGGGATCAGGCACTGATTTCGACAATTGATTTCACCAATCGCCTCTAGCGCTTCTTGCGTGAACCGATGCGAATCCACGTCGGCGCATGGTCGCTGGCGTGCGGTTCGTTACGCACCCAGGCGTCTACACCGGCCTCGTGCAGATAACTACTCAGCGCCGGGTTGAGCAGCAGATGGTCGATGCGTAAACCCGAGTTGGTTTGCCAGTGGTTGCGAAAATAATCCCAGAAGGTGTAGAGGCGATCATCCGGGTAGAGATGCCGCAGCGAATCGGTCCAGCCCTGGTCAAGCAAGCGCTGGTAACACTCGCGACTCTCGGGCTGCAGCAACGCATCCTTGAGCCATGAGCGGGTGTTGTAGATGTCCATGTCCGTGGGCACGACGTTGTAGTCGCCGGCCAGCACCACGGGGTGATCGCTGCTTTGCAGATCCTTCGCGTAACTGATCAGCCGCTCGAACCAGGCCAGTTTGTAATCGAACTTCGGTCCCGGTTGCGGGTTGCCGTTGGGCAAGTAAAGGCAACCAACCAACACGCCATGCACCGCGGCTTCCAGATACCGACTGTGCTTGTCTTCGGGATCGCCCGGCAAGCCTCGGCGGCTTTCCAGCGGTTGTGCATCGCGGGCGAGAATCGCCACGCCGTTCCAGGCGGCCTGGCCCTGCCAGATTGCGCCATAACCGGCTGCTTCCAGTTCGGCGGCGGGAAACGCGCTATCGAGCGATTTCAGCTCTTGCAGGCAAACAATATCCGGTTGCTCGCGCTGGAGCCAATCAAGCAGGTTGGGCAAACGTGCGCGCAGGCCGTTGACGTTGAAGGTGGCGATCCGCAGGTTTTTCATCGTCCAGGCTCCTGCCGGTAGGGATAAAAATAGTGACCCTGCGGCCACTGCACTGGTTGCATCGGATCGTCTCGCTACGGCGTAATAGGCGTTCGTCACTCGCCCGCACTGCCGAGACCCGAATCCCATGCAAACCATGCTCGAAGGCCCGCGCATTGTCCTGCGCCCGCTTCATTACAGCGACGCCGCTGCCCTGCTCCACGCTGCCGCCGACGGCGAGTTGTGGAACCTGACCGTCACCGTCGTACCCTCGGCAAGCACCGTCGACAGTTACCTGAAAAAAGCCATTGATGGCCGTGAGGCCGGGACGGTGATGCCGTTTGTCATCGTGCTGAAGGACAGCGGTGAAGTGATCGGTTCTACCCGTTTCTGGAAGATCGACCCGCTCAACCGCAAACTGGAAATCGGCAGCAGCTGGATCTCGGCGAGCTGGCAGAAGTCCTTCGTCAACACTGAAGCCAAGTACCTGATGCTGCGTCACGCCTTCGAAGTGCTGAACTGCGTGCGCGTGCAGTTCACCACCGACGAGAACAACCAGAAATCACGCCACGCGATCCTGCGCCTAGGGGCGCAGCAGGAAGGCATCGTGCGCCACGAACGGATCATGCCGGACGGGCGCAAGCGCAACTCGGTGCGCTTCAGCATCATCGACGACGAGTGGCCGCAAGTGCGCTTGCACCTGGAACAGAAACTCGCCAGCTACGAGTAACGCAGGATCACTCAGGCGCGATTGCGCAGCCACTGCAAAAAGCCTTTCTTCGGCACGACCACCGGCTCGTCCTGAGTCAGGGCCTGAGCTTTGTGCAGGCGGTAATCAAGCAAGGTTTTCATCGCATCGCTGATATCGTGACGGGCATCCAGGCACGGTTTCAGATAAGTCTTTTCGATGCGGTACAAGCCACAGAATGTCTTTGCGGTGAATGCGGCGGGCACCGACGAATCGGAAAGAATCCCAGCCTCGCCAATCACTTCACCCGGCCCCATGCGTCCGGACTCGAACGGTGTGCCATGGCGCGTCAGAGTCACCGTGACCACGCCGGACTCAATGATGAACAGGTGATCGCTGACCTCCCCTGCCCCCAGAATCTGCTCGCCGGCGCGGAAGGTTTGCAGGGCCATGTTCTGGCTGAAGGTGTCTTTCTCTTCCTGACGCAAGGTCGAGAAAATCGGCGAGCTGTCGAGCAATGCCCGTGGCCGCGAGAGATTGCCCGCGACGACAGGTTCGACGCTCGACAGCAGATTGACCCCGGATGCCTGCAAGTGCCGATATGCCAGATCGAACAGCTGATTGCGTACCACACGCTTTTCGCCCATCGACGCGACGAAACCACTGATCTCGTATTCCGCACCGCTGCCACCAGAACTTTTCAACGCCACACTCGGCGCCGGCGTTTCCAGTAATTGCCGGCAGCCTTGCATCGCCCGCTCCAGCGCATCAATCACCGAATTGGGTCGCGCATGCGGGCTGACCTGCACGCTGACCGAGACGCCGAACATGTTGCTCGGCCGACTGAAGTTGATGATCTTGGCCTTGGCCGCCAGCGAATTGGGAATCACCGCCATGCTGCCCTGACTGGTTTGCAGGCGTGTGGCGCGCCAGTCGATATCGGTGACCCGGCCTTCCGTGCCATCGATGGAGATCCAGTCATCCAGTTGATAGGGTTTGGTGGTGTTGAGGACGATCCCGGAAAACACGTCGCTCAATGTGCTCTGCAAGGCCAGACCGACGATGATCGCCAAAGCGCCGGAGGTCGCCAGCACGCCTTTGACCGGCAGATCCAGCACGTAGGCCAGCGCCGCAATGATTGCGATCAGGAAAATCACCGCACCCAGCAAATCCTGCAGCAGCCGCCCGGTGTGGCCGACCCGCTGCATCATCACTGCGCCGATCAACACCGTCAGGGTGCGTGCGCCGAACAGCCACCAACCAATCTGCAAACCGGTCGCCGCCAGATGCAGCGGCACATTATCGGCCCATGGCGCGGGCTCCATCGGGTTGAGGCCTTCGTTGAACAGCAGAATGCTGAACAAGGTAAAAATCAGCACCCGCACCAACAGTTTCCACTCACTGCCACGGGAACTGATCAGACGCCACAGGCCGAGATCCAGCAGGATCAGGGCAAACGCGCAAAACAACGGGTGTTCGCTCAGCAGAGACAGCATCAAACAACTCCGACGGGGGCCAATCGCGAGAAGATCGCACAGATTGGGCAAGTGTAGGAGCAATTGATTTCAGAGAACGAACACCCGCCAAAAAACGCCACAAAACCCAATGCAGGAGCTGCCGCAGGCCGCGATCTTTTGACGTTGATTTTTAAAGGTCAAGATCAAAGGATCGCAGCCTGCTGCAGCTCCTACAGCGGTTAGTGTCAGGCATGCATCCGGCCAAACCGACCGGACTGGAAGTCGGCGAAGGCCTGGTGGATTTCCTGCTCGGTGTTCATCACGAACGGGCCGTGGCCAACGATCGGTTCGTCAATGGGTTCACCGCTGAGCAGCAGCACCACCGCATCCTGGTTCGCTTCGAGGGTCAGTTGCTGGCCATCGCGCTCGAACAGTGCCAACTGCCCTTCACGCGCGACTTCGTCACCGTTGATCTGCACCGTCCCTTTCAACACCACCAGCGCAGTATTGCGACCTTCATGCAGATCCAGTGTCAGCAACTTGCCGGCGTTCAGGCGCAGATCCCACACATCAATCGGTGTGAAGGTGCGCGAGGGCCCCATGTGACCGTCGAACTCACCGGCGATCAGACGCAAGCTGCCGGCGTCGTCCTTGAGTGCAATGCTCGGGATATCGCTGTCGAGAATCGTCTGATAACCCGGCGCGGCCATTTTGTCCTTCGCTGGAAGGTTGACCCACAACTGGACCATTTCCAGTTTGCCGCCGGTTCTGGCGAAGTTTTCCGAATGAAACTCTTCGTGCAGGATTCCCGAAGCCGCGGTCATCCACTGCACATCGCCCGGGCCGATGGTGCCGCCACTGCCCGTGGAATCACGGTGCTGCACTTCGCCGTCATAGACAATCGTGACGGTTTCAAAACCCCGGTGTGGATGCTGACCCACACCGCGCCGTTCAGTGGTCGGGGTGAATTCGGCAGGCCCGGCGTGATCGAGCAAAAGGAACGGGCTGATGTGTTTGCCCAGGTTGTCGTAGGAAAACAGTGTGCGCACCGGGAAACCATCGCCGACCCAATGCCCACGCGGGCTGGTGTAGATACCGATGATGTTTTTCATGGAGAGCTCCAAATTGATGAGTGACGCAATGGATTGATCTTAAATCCATGATGATTAATGCACTAGACGGCAAAAATCAGCCTCATCGTTCTATATGGAGAACAATGAACGTTGGTATGAGACGCTACAGAAGATTCGTGACTAACGGTCAACAGTGCTTTGCCCCACCAACGGTTTTTCTCACGGATGCAGACGCGGATACTTCTGCCCATTCCCACTGCAACGCTGGAGTCCTCAATGTCTGTCCCCGCTTTCGGTCTTGGTACGTTTCGCCTGCAAGGCCAGGTGGTCATCGATTCGGTGAGCACCGCCCTTGAGCTCGGCTACCGGGTCATCGATACCGCACAGATCTACGAAAACGAAGCCGATGTCGGCGCGGCGATCGCCGCCAGTGGTATCCCTCGCGAAGAACTGTTCATTACCAGCAAAATCTGGGTCGCCAACTTCGGCAAGGACCGCTTGATCGACAGCCTCAAGGAAAGTCTGGAGAAACTACAAACCGACTACCTCGACCTGACATTGATTCACTGGCCGTCGCCGGAAGATCAAGTGCCGGTCGAAGAGTTCATGGGCGCGTTGCTGGAAGCCAAACGCCTGGGCCTGACCCGGCAGATCGGCATTTCCAACTTCACCATCGACCTGATGAAACAGGCGATTGCTACGGTCGGCGCCGACAACATCGCGACCAACCAGATCGAGCTGCATCCTTACCTGCAAAATCGCAAAGTGGTCGAGTTCGCCCAGAGTCAGGGCATCCAGATCACTTCGTACATGACCCTGGCTTACGGCGAGGTGCTGAAGGATCCGCTGATCCAGCAGATTGCCGAACGTCTGCACGCCACCCCGGCGCAAGTCACCCTCGCCTGGGCCGTGCAATCGGGCTACGCGGTGATCCCGTCGTCGACCAAACGCGCCAACCTGCAAAGCAACCTCGGTGCCACGGCACTGACGCTGAGCGAAGCCGACATGGCGCAAATCGCCACGCTGGATCGCGGCCATCGTCTGACCAGCCCTAAAGGCATTGCGCCCATCTGGGATTGAAGGCTCAGTCTCGAAGACGTCGCGCGAGGCTTTGCATGGCCTCGCGCAATTGATTGAGTGCCATGATCACCGCGACGGCTTCGGCCTCGCGGCAAGCCTTTTCAAGGTCTGCGCATGCCGAAACCACGCGCGCGGCACCGACCATCTGCGCCCCCCCCTTGATGTGATGAGCCAGCTCGCGCAGCCCTCCACGGTCATGCTCATGCCCCAGATCGTCCAGTCGTTGCAGATCGAGATGCAGGTTGTTCAGCACTTCTTCGCGCAGGCGCTCGATCATCGATTGATCATTGCCGGCCATCTGCTCTAGCGTACTCAGGTCGATTTCTGTCAGAGTAATCTGCTCATTCGAGTCGACATCACTCTCGCAGGGGCTCGCGCCATTCAATGCCTGCTGCAGATCATGCAGGCGAATCGGTTTGAACAGACATTCATCCATGCCGGCGTCGAGGCAGCGACGTTTCTCCTCGATCTGCGCATTGGCGGTAAACCCGAGGATCAGGCAGGGTGGCCGGCCGCTCGCGACCTCTTCGTCACGGATGGTTCGTGCCAGTTCATAGCCATTGCGTCGCGGCATGTTGCAGTCGGTGATCACCACATCGAACAGCTGTGCACGCCAACGCTCCAGCCCTGCATGGCCGTCCTCGGTGTCGACCGTACGATGCCCGAGCTCACTCAACTGCCAGCACAGCAACAAACGGTTGACCGGATGATCGTCCACCACCAGAACGCTCAGTGAGCACGCAGTCGCAGCCGACGTTTCAGCGGTGGCAGGCTTTTGTAGGAGCGCGTCCAAGAGAGGCAACTCAAGACTGACTGTAACTTGCGTCCCGCGACCAGGCTCACTGTCGAGGCGCACCGCGCCGCCCATCATTTCGCACAGACTGCGACTGATCACCAGGCCCAGTCCGGAACCGCTGCGCGCCGATTGCGCGTGATTGCTCGCCTGCACGAACGGACTGAACAGCCGTTGCCGATCCTGCGCACTGATGCCGATCCCGCTGTCTTCGATAACCACTTTCACGGCCAGTCGCTCGGCCGACAAGGGCGTCACACCAAGGCGCAGACTCACTTCGCCGTTTTCGGTGAACTTGATCGCGTTGCTCAGCAGATTCGACAGCACCTGCTTGAAGCGCGTCGGATCAATCAATACATCGACGTCGCTGTGTGCATCGAGTTCGATGTGCCACAGCAAGCGTTTCTGCCGCGCCAGCCCCTCGAATACCCGGCAGACCGATACCACCAGTTCCCGCAGGTTGGCCCGTTCGGGCGCCAGCGACAAATGCCCGGTTTCAATACGCGCGATGTCGAGAATGTCGCCGATCAGGGCGAGCAGTTGTTGCCCGGCGTTGGACGCCACCTGAATCGCCAGGCGATCGGTCACACCCTCCTCAGCGCGTTTCAAGGCCAGCTCAAGCATGCCGATCAGCGCGTTCATCGGTGTGCGGATTTCATGGCTCATGGTCGCCAGAAACGTGGTCTTGGCGCGATTGGCGTCGTCCGCCGTCTCTTTGGCTTGCTGCAATTGCTGCAACCATTGCTGCCGCTGGCGGATCTGCCGACGCTGAAAACCGATCCACCCCAGCGCCAGCACCAGCAAGCCCGCCGCACCGGCGAAGCCAAAGAAAATCTCGCGACGATGACGCAGCCAGTAGCTGTCCTCCAGCACCACATCATGGCTCCAGCGCTCAACCAGTTCGTCCATCTGTTGCGGGGCAATGCTCAGCAGTGCCTTGTTCAGGATCGAATGCAGCATGAGCGCCTGCGGCGCTGTGGCCAGTGCGATGCGGGCCGGTTGATCGCCGACCGTGCTGGCGATGCGCAGACGCTCGCGGTAATGCCGGGCAAGCAGGTAACGAGCCACCACCAACGAACTCACAGCGGCATCAGCCTGCCCCATGGCGACCAACGCCATACCTTCGGCGGGGCTCTTGACTTCGATGAAGCGCAATCGAGGTACGCGCTCCTGCAGGTAACCACGCAACGGATGGCCGCGATAAATCGCCAAGCGTTTCCCCTCCAGATCATCCAGATTGCGCGGACTCTGCGCCGTTAATGCACTGACCAGCACAAACGGATTGTTCAGGTAGGCCCGGGTGAATTGCAGTTCGGTTTCACGTTCGCTGCTGGGCGTCACCACCGGCAGCACGTCCAGTTCACCCGCCTTCAGTTGCTCGATCTGACGATCCAGCGAAACCCCGCGCACGATCTCGAAGTTCAGCCCGCTGCGCTGGCTGATCAAGTTCAGCAGTTGCGCCGAAAGCCCGCTGAAGCGGCCATCGGCATCAAAAAAAGTCAGTGGCGCGAAATCTCCAATGCCGCCGACCCGCACCACAGGATGTTGATCCAGCCATTGCAACTCGGCGGCACTGAGTTGCACCCGGGACTGTCCGGCCATATCGGCAACACCGGCACTCCAGCGCTGCTCGATACGTTGTCGACGCTCCATGGGAATGGCCAGCAACGCCTTGTCGATGATGCGTTTGAGGCGCACATCGCTGCGCAACAACGCAAAGCCGAACGGATTGGCATCCAGCCCTGACGGCCCGGCCAATTGCAGGTCGTTGCGATAATTGGTGTTGATCAAGTAATTGGCACTGATGAAGTCGCCCAGATAAACATCATCAGTGCCGAACGCCACTGCGCCGAGCGCATCCATCGCCGAAGAGTAACGTTGCACGCTCGCCTCGGGGTAGAACGCCTGCACACTCGCCAGCGGCAGATAGTCCTCGACCATGGCGACGCGTTTGCCTGCCAGGTCCACCGGCAAGGTTTCGTCGAGGCGGCTCACCAGCATCGGCTGATCCTCGGCATAGGCACGGGACAGGATGAGTGCCGGGTCGGCCAACTCAAAACTGTTGGACGTGCCCAGCAGATCTAGCTCGCCGCGTTTAAGCGCAGCCATCACTGCATCCCGGTCGGCAAAGCGCCGGACTTCGATCCGGAGACCGAGCAACTGGGCGAGCAGATCAGCGTAGTCGGCCGTGAGCCCTTCCAGTTCATGATGATTGCGGGTGATTTCGAACGGTGGGTAATCCGGCCCGGAAATGCCCATGCGCAACACTGCGTGTTGACGCAACCATTGGCGGTCCGGTTCGTCCAGGCGAACCTGAATATCCTCCGGCCCGGCGCGGGTCAGCACTTGCAGCACTTGCGGCGCATCTGTTGCCCCGCAGGTGGCCACAACGCTCAGCCACAGCCAGCACACCCGCCCTGCAAGGCTCATGTTTGCTCGCTCAGATCAAATGATTGCGCTTGGCGAAGTCGCGCAAGTGCACCGCTGAACTCACCCCGAGTTTCTTCATCAACCGGGTCTTGTAGGTACTGATGGTCTTGTGGCTAAGGTGCATGTCCTCGGCAATCGCCTTGTTGGCCTTGCCCTGCCCCAGTTGTACGAAAATGCTCAGCTCACGATCAGAGAGTTGATCGATCATCTGTTTTTCCGTGGACTGCACTGCATTCAACACGCTGACGTTATCCGGCAGCGCGCAAAAATAGGTGTAACCCGACATCACCGCTTGAATGGCCTTATGCAGTTGTTGCAACTGATTGGTTTTGGTCACGTAGCCCATTGCCCCGGCGCGCAAACAGCGTTCCTGATAAAACAATGGGTCATGGGAACTGAACACAAGGACTCGGCAATCTAGGTCGTTGGCCCTTATCCGCACCAGCACATCCAGCCCATCAAGTGCCGGCAAATGCAGGTCGAGTATCACCAGACGGGGTTTGTGCTCGCGGATCAACGCCAGCACCTCATTACCATTGGAGGCTTCGTAGATTGCCTTGAATCCTTCGGCTTGCAGCACGATGCGAATGGCAGCGCGCACCACTGGATGATCGTCGACGATCAGCGCTGACTTCATGAGCACTCCCGGTGCAGTAGTTAACGATGACCGCCGGTATGGGCTGATCCAGATTCAGTGGCTGCGCAGAGACTGTTACACGGAACGGCAAATGAAGCACCTGTCAGGTCTGACAGTTGCGATAAACGTTTTTCTATGCGTAAGCCCGGCGCTGCACGGGCTGTTGCTGCTGCAACTGGGGAACGTCGACGATCGACATCAAGTGCCTGATCGCCTGCGCATTGGGCAACGCCGCATGACTGATCTGCACGTTTTCCTGGGCGAAGCCTGAAACCACTTGCAGCGGCGCCGAGGGTTCGTTGTAAATCAGCGCATGATGCACCTGCGGGTTATCGAGGAAGAACTCCGGCAGATCCAGTGAGCCTGCCGCCAGTTCTGCGTTGATGACCACCACATCGAACGGTTCACAGCCGTAGTCCACCAGCGTCAGCAGCTCGACAAGACTTTGTACCGGGGCAACGCGGTAGTAGTCGAGGCCGTTGAACAGGCGTTCGATTTTCATCCGGTGAAAATGCTGGGGGTCGGCGATCAGGATACGCAGGGCTTTGTTGATCATGCTCAATCTCCTGGTGGTCAAGTTTTGGGTGCGGCAAGACTACGCAAGCGCTACGACAGCTGATGTAGGACTATTCCTAAAAACCTGGTGATTCATCCGAGAACTGCCGATGACTGCGTTGGTGCAGCCAGTGCAACAAATCGCTTCCGGCCATCGGTCTTGCATACCAGTAGCCCTGCCCCTGCATACAGCCCAACGCCAATAACTCATGACGCTGCGCATCGGTCTCGATGCCTTCGATCACCACTGTCATGCCGAGGGTTTCGCCAAGCGCCAGAGTACTGGCGATCGCCGCACGACAACGGGGTTCGCGCTCAAGGTTGCGAATGAAGTCAGCGTCGAGTTTGATCTCGTTGAACGGCAACTGACACAGGCGTTGCAGCGAAGAGAACCCGGCGCCGAAGTCGTCGATCGACAAGCGGCAGCCCATCATGCGCAGACGCACCAGGCTTTCCAGACTGGTGGCAGGCGCTTCGAGCAAACCGCTTTCGGTCAGTTCGAAGGTCAGGCCGGAGCCGGGGGCGGCATGACTGGCCAATAGCCCCCTGATGGTTGCCGTCAAATCGCTGTTGGCGAGTTGAGAGGCGTGGAGATTGAGCGCCATGTTCAACACGAAGCCTTGCGCCTTTGCGTTGCGCTGCAACGTCAGCACCTCATCTACTTGGCAAAACAGCAACTCGTCGAGCAAGCCGCAGCGCTCCAGCACAGGCATGAACACCGCAGGAGAAATGATCCCCTGCGTCGGGTGCTGCCAGCGACACAGGACTTCCACACCACAGACCTCACCGGTCTGCAGATTGAATTTTGGTTGATACCAGGACTGTAACTGCCGCTCAGCCAATGCCTCGCGCACCGCTTCTTCGCTCGCCAGTGTGCTTGCGCTGATCGGTGACTGCTGGCTGACCGGTCTGGCAAGGGCCTTTTTCAACAAATCGTGCAACACCTGCGCATGCAGCGGTTTGCCCACATCGCCCAACAGCTCGAGTCCGAGCAGCGTCACCATTTGATGCACCGCCCGACGCAGATCCGCCGACAACGAGCTGCTGATGATGACCGACTTGACCTGCCCCGACGCGCCCACTCGCTGCAAAAACTCCAGACCGTCCATGCCCTCCATTTGCAAGTCGCACAAGGCAATATCCACCTGCCCGACGGTCTCCAGCACCGCCAGTGCCTGAGCGCCGTCACTGGCCTCGAACACCTCTTGGCATCCCAGTGCCTGGAGCATGCTCACCGCGACGGAACGCTGGAAAGTATGATCTTCTAAAACCAGGACACGGAGCGGCAAAGTAGGCATGGCGATCGACTCATCTCTTGAGGGGCAAGATAATTTTCAGGAATCAGAGGATTAAACACCCTAGGAAAACTCCCAAAATGTGTAGGGAATTTCCTAAGCACTAAGAGACACCAGCACGGCGTCCAGGGACTGCCGGTCGGGCGTCCGAATCAGGTTCAATTGACGTTGCTGGCTGGCATAAATCGTCTCTGCCTTCAGCTGCCCTCGGCGTGCGTCATGGATCACTCCGTGGCGGATATGGGGGTTGCGGAGGAAGAATCGCACCGGATCAATCCCCGTCACCGCTAACAGTTCGCCGTTGATGATCATCAATTCAAAGCCTTCGAAAGGGTCGTGCGAGTAATGAGTCAAGCCCAGCAACTCCCGAAAGGAGTGCGCGGCTGTGAGCCTGCGGCAACCCAGTTCCTTGAGAGACTTCTCGATTCTGCTACGCCGATACGGCTGGTCTTCGGCGATCAGGATTCGCCAGCATTTATAGGGCATGAGGTTTCAACAATGGCGTGAAGATCAGAGCATGAGGCTCGGTACAGGTCACGCTAACCAAATGGCTCGACGATCTATGTAAGAAAGTTCTGAAAAGCGATCCGGTTACATCCGAAATCCCACAACAAAGCCGCGTCGGGACTACCCGACGCGGCCTTTTTTCTTACCAAAGATAGCGATAACCCAGGCTCACACCGAATGGCTGCTCGATACCGTTGCCCTTGGCGTATTCGACATCCATGGAAATCTTGCTTTTCTCCGTGACTTGCAGCACGCCACCGAACCCGACTTCCACACGGCTACCCGGCAATTTGGCATCAAATTTATTGCCGTTGACGGTGACCTTGCTGCTGCCCGCGTGCTCGGTAATGTAGGAAGCTTTGACGTATGGCTGAGCTTTCATGCCGTTGCTCAGTTCCAGACTGCGACCAAAGAGCGAACCGACCCGACTTTGCAACGAGTCGAGATTATCGGTCTTGACCCGCAGACCATTGCTGGCCGTATAGCTCGCGCCCTGAGTCTGGGAGGCCGTGAGTTCCACCTGCGGCTCAACGAACCAGCCATCTTTGAGCACAATGCGTTTACCGATCTCGATGTCCGCACCGACACCGTTAGTGCTGTAGGAACCTTTTACCGATTCGCCCAGATTGCTCGGGGTTTTGATGTCGTTGTCGAAGCGGCTGTACTTCAACACGCTGTCCACATAGACGCCGTTGTCGTTCAGGTAGGTGGCATAGATGCCGAACATGCGGCTGTCGATCTCACCCGAGGCGCCCTCGCCGAAATCCAGATCCGAACGGGCCGTGCCGACCATTGCACCGACATAGACTTTGCCGCTGTCGACCGCGAATGCCTTGTCGGCACCAATTTCCAGGCCACTGACGTCCTGGGTGTAAGCACGGCTGGAATGTTCGCTGACATCGAAGCGCTTGCCGATGGCACGCGTCCAGATCCCACCGTCGTCCTGTCCCATACGCAATTCGCCCAGACGTTTGACCAGCGCATTCATTTGCGCACTCCACAGGCTGGCGCCTGCCGTGTGCGCGGCGATGGCGGCGTTAGTACCCTTTGAGAGGTTTTCGGGTCGTGGGTTGACCGGAGTCGGCGGCGTCACCGGATCGACCGGTTTAGCTGGATCTACAGGTGTCACCGGATCGACTGGTGTTACTGGATCGACGGGCGTCACCGGATCGACGGGAATGCTGCCGCCACTGGCCAGCACCCAGTCATCCCCCTGTTGCTGCAAGGTGTAGCGGAATGCACCGGCATCGACATGGCCACCGTAGAGTCCAAATTTCGCACTGCCGCCCTGGGTGTCCACCAGCACCAGACGTCCGTCCATAGCTGCGGGCTCATGACCGGAGTCCCCCACGATCAACGTATGATCGCCGCTCGCCAGCCCCGCGCCTTGCACCACCAGCAAATCGCTTTGCTGGGAGGCGATATCGGTGTTCATCAGGATGTTGCCGCTACCGGACAACGCATTGACGGTGAATGTCTTGAAGCTGCCATCGGTACTTGGCACAAACGCGACACTGCCGCCATTGAGCGTCAGGGAGTCAACGGTTTTCACGCCGTTTTCCATGACATTAACGGTACCGCCTGCCTCCGCGACCAGCCCGTTGGCCTGTGCGCCCTGGTACAGGTTGATCCGTCCGCCATTGCTCACGGTGCTGTTGTTGGCCGTGGCGGTGTCATAGACACTCTGCAAGCCGCCGTCGATGCGCGTATTGGTTGCCACCACGCCGCCGAGCATGCCTCTTTGCAGACTCTGCTCTGCGCCACCGTTGATCTGGGTATCTAGTGCCACGCCCTGATTGATCACCACCTGCAGGCCGCCATTATTGATGACGGTGTCAGCAGCGGTGCCCACCAAAGTGACGGTTTGCACGCCGTTCTGATTGATCACTGTCCGGTTGGCCCGCCCCGTCGGGTTTTGCACGGTCTGTGCGCCACCGTTCAAAATCGTGTCGTTGGCCACGCCAGCGATGCCCACCGCCTGTGAGCCACCGGCATTAACGATGCTGCGGTTGGCGATACCACTCTGAACGCTCTGGCTTCCGTTGACAGTGGCGTCATTCGACACACCGTTCTGAAAAACCGTCTGCGCCCCGGTAACTTCGATCAACGTGTTGTTGGCCGTACCGTTGGTGCCGATATTCTGCGTGCCACCGACCACGGTTTCACCATCGACTACAGCACCGTTGTTAACGGTTGATGTGAACGCGTTCGCCTGTGCCGGCAGCAACAGGAAGATGGCCAGGGCAAGGGGTGAAAGCGTCAGTACAGGGTTCTGTTTGGAGTTAATCGTCTTCATGTTCAGTACCTCATGCTTACTGCCGGGTCGACAGTGGAAATGCCTATGGCATAGGGGCTGAGCAACGACTAATGGAGGCCGGCGGCTCAGTTGAGGTCTGTAATTTAGAGATCGAAGAGAAGTTTCTGAGTAGGAAATTTCCCTACGTTTGTAGGAAATTTCCGAAACAAATGAGCGGTATCACAAGCATTCGTCTAGCGAAAATGCATCGTTTGCAGCAAACCCGCTCTCCTCGCGGGAGAGCGGGCAGCCAGTTTTACTGACGCAATCAGTGGCGCGCGCCCACCACCTCGGCCCCATTCGACAGGATCACTTCGACCCGCCGATTGTGCTGGCGTCCTGCCGCGCTACTGTTATCGGCCACCGGAAATGCCTCGCCAAAACCCTCGGTGACGATACGCCGACGATCCACCCCCAATTGCGCCAGCGCACTGGCCACAGAGGCCGCGCGGCGCTCGGACAGCAACTGATTGGCGGCGTCGTTGCCGACGTTATCGGTAAAACCCTCCACCCGCACCTTGCGCTCCGGGTTACTGGCCAGGAAGTCGGCCAGTTGCTGGAACTGACGCTGGCTGCCGTACTTCAAATCAGCCTTGCCGGTGTCGAACAGCACGTCACCGAAGGTCACCACCTCCCCCTGATCAGTCTTCTTGGCTTTCAGTGCTTGCAGGGCCTTGAGCTGCTGGGTACGGACATCGAGCTGCACCTGAGTGCGTTCGGCATCGATTTTCTTCAGGCCAACCTCCGCTTGGCGACCCACAATGGTCTGTTCGGCCAGAGCAATTTTCTGGCTGGCCAGATAGGCCAACTGATCAACATCCGGGGCCTGACGATCCTTGAGGGAAGCCTGATCGGCCTTGTTCAGCGCAGTGAACGCTTCCTTGGTTTCGATCGCCGCGAGGGTGTTTGACTCGGCTTTTTGTTGCAACGCGGCAAATTGCGCACGGGCTTGTAGCAATTGCGGGTTTTCCGGCGGTGTGGCGCAACCGGCGAGCATCAGGGCAAACAGGGAAACGGCTGGCAGTAGTTTGAAAGTCTGCATGGGGCTTTTCCTTATTGAGCGCTGGCAGGCGGATTGAAACCGGTAACCGGGTCTTGCAGCATTTCCTGCTTGAGCACCTGGATGCCGCTGCGGGCATCCGTCAATTGCTTCTGCCACTTCACCGCACGCGCCTTGCGTTCGGCCAGGTTGGCGTCAGCTTCGATCTGCTCGGCCAGCACTTTGGCTTGCGGGTAATTTTTCTCGCCCAGGGCGCGCTCCATCAGGAACATTTTGTCCTGCGCCGCCTTCATCTCCAGCGGTGCGTATTGGGTCGCATCTGCCGAAACGGCACGATTGACCGCCTCTTTTGACAGCGAAATCTGCTGCTCCGGAATCGGTGCGCTGGCACAGGCACTCAAGGCTGCCGCTACAACCAGCACGCTGACCGACAGTCGCGCGCGGGAAGACAGATGTTGAAGGTTCATCAACTGCTCCAAAAAATAAAAAATGGGGATGACACGCAGCGCGAAGGGGTCGGCGTTGCCGAGAATCAGTGACCCTGCTCGTTGCGTGCGGCGCTTCGACAGGGGCCGTCAGCGTTGCGCTGATTGCCCCTGTCGATCGCCCGGTGTCTGAATCAGCCTCAGGCTGAGACCACGGCACGTTAGCGAGGGAGGGTCATTGGCGAATGTAGGAAAATTCGCAAATATCGATGTTCAAACCTTAAAAGATCCAGAGCCTGCGATCAGTGCTCCAGGTAGGTTTCCAATTGCGCAGCAAGGTGCTCCATGGCCTGCTGAAGGGCGTCCACCGCCTCGGTCAACACCGCCGAATCCAGACCTTCGCTGGCGGTTTCCAAGGCCTCACAGGCCTGAATCAGCGACTGCGCCTTGATGATCCGCGCCCCCCCCTTGACCCGGTGTGCAAGGTCAGCCAACCCGGGCAAATCATGCTGTGTGAACAAGCGCAAAAGTTTGGCCATGTCGTCGTCATTACTGGTGGCCAGATCTGACAGCAGGCTCTTGATTGACGCCCGGTCACCTCGGGTCAGTTGCTCAAGACTGCTCACGTCAAAATCAACGCCGCCCTCCGCCATGCCGGTATCCTCAACTTCGTTTGCAGGTCGGGCGTGAGGCGTAACCGAGGCCAGACGCGCATTCAGATCCTTGAGACTGATGGGTTTGAACAGGCAATCGTCCATGCCCGCTTCCGCGCAACGCACCCTCTCCTCGGCCAGTGCATTGGCGGTGAACCCCAGTACCAGGCTGCGCGGTAACGCTCGTGCAGCTTCTTCGTCGCGTATCGCCCGCGCCAGCTCGTAGCCGTTCATGATCGGCATGTTGCAATCGGTGATAACCACATCGAAAGACTCGTTGCGCCAGGCTCGCAAGCCATGGGCACCGTCTTCAGCATCCGTGACCCGGTGCCCCAGATAAGTCAGTTGCTGGGACAACAACAAACGGTTGGCCGGATAGTCATCGATCACCAGGATATTCAGCGCCCGACTGACCGTCACCGGTTCGATCTCGGCCACCGTCACGCGTGCCTGGGGCTGGAGAGTGGGTAAACTCAAGCGCACCTCAATCTGCGTACCCTGCCCCAGTTCGCTGTGCATCGTCAGCGTGCCGCCCATCATTTCGCACAAGGTGCGACTGATCACCAGGCCCAACCCGGAACCGCCCTGCGCAGACTGGCCATGGTTGCCAGCCTGCGTGAACGGCGTGAACAGCCGTTGCTGATCTTCGACGGATATTCCGCGACCACTGTCTTCGACCCGCAGGCATAGCGCCAACCGATCCTCGTCAGTTGCAGATTCGACCCGCACGCGCAAAACGACGTGGCCCACCTCGGTGAACTTGATCGCATTGCTCAACAGATTCGACAGCACTTGCTTGAAGCGCAGCGGATCGATCAATACGTCTACGTTGGCCAGCGCATCCAGATCCAGTTGCAGGCGCAGTTGTTTCTGTCGCGCCAAGCCTTCGAATATCCGCACCACCGACTCGATCAGCTCACGCAGATTGGCCCGCTCCGGCGCCAGCGACAACCGGCCGGATTCGATCCGTGCGATGTCGAGAATGTCGCCGATAAGATCGAGCAAGCCCCGCGCTGCGCCCGAGGCCACCTCAATGGCGAACCGATCCATGACGCCCTGATCGGCTTTTTTCATGGCCAGTTCAAGCATCCCGATCACGGCATTCATCGGCGTGCGGATCTCGTGGCTCATGGTCGCCAGGAACGTGGTCTTGGCGCGGTTGGCATCATCGGCGCCATCTTTGGCGATGCGCAGTTCATGCAACAGTTGCTGGCGTTCGCTGACGTCGATCCAGCCGGAAATCATGCCGCTGACTTCGCCATCACTGCCACGGTAAGGCAGCATCCAGTGATAAATAGTCAGGACACGACCGTCTGCCAGGCTGAGCCTGCGATCCTCAATCCGCGGCACGCCTTCATCCATGACTTGCCGGTAATCGTTTGCAAAGCCCTGCGCTTCGACAGTGTCACTCAGCACACCGTCGGTCACGGTTTTGCCGATTACTGCTTCGCGTTCAACGCCAAACACTTGCAGGTAACCGCTGTTACAAGTCACCAGCCGTCCTTCGCGGTCACGCACATAGATGGGGTGTGGCGTGCCGTCGATCAACACGCGCATGAACTCCATCTGGTCGTTGAGGGCGATTTCAGCCTGGCGCCGCTTGCGCATCAGCATGCGCAGGTAAGCAATCCAGCCGAACGCCACCAGTAGCAAGACGCCGGCAATGATGAACCCTTGAATGATCGTGCTGCGGTGGCGCAACCAATAGCTGTCGTCGACCACAACGTCAGTACGCCAGCGGTTGGTGATTTCATCCATTTCTTCAGGGGAAATGCTCAACAGCGCCTTGTCGAGAATCGAGTACAACTCCAGCGCACCACGATCGGTGGCCAGTGCTATGCGCGCCTGCTGAGTCCCCACGGTGCTGGTGACTTGCAACTGACCGCGATACTGGCGGGAGATCAAGTAGCGGGCATTGAGCAAAGAATTGATCGCGCCGTCGACTTCGCCCTGCGCAACCATGTTCATCGCGTCGGCAGCATTTTGTGCCGTCACCAGGTGCACCTGAGGGAAATGCTCCACCAGGTATTCGCGCAATACGTTGCCGCGAATCAACGCTAAACGCTTGCCGGCCATTTGATCCAGGGTCTGGGGATTTGCATCGCCGCTGGCCGTGACCAATACGAACGGGTTGGTCAGGTAAGGCCGGGTGAAACGTAAAGCGCCTTCACGCTCGGTACTGGGGGTAAAAGCGGCGAGCATGTCAGCCTTGCCACTGGTCACCCGATCGACAAGATCGCTGACCGAATCGGCACGTTGCACGTCGAACTTCAGGCCGGTGCGCAAACTGACCTTGGCCAGGACATCGGCACTGATGCCTCGAAAATTGCCTTCACTGTCGAAGAACGTCAGCGGTAGAAAATTCTCGTTGATCGCCACTTTTATCCTGGGATGCCCCTCCAGCCAACGCTGCTCACTGACACTGAAGTGCAGGGTCTGTCGCCCGGGCATGGTCGCGCCCCCGGCACTCCAGCGGCGCAAAATGCTCATGCGCTCACTGGTGGGAATCGTGTCCAGCGCCGTATTGAGGATACGCAACAGTCGGTCATTGCCACGACTCACGGCAAAGCCGAATGGCTGCACTTCCATCCGCGAGAAATCACTGAGCTGCACGTTATTGAGGTAATTCTTGCTGATCAGGTAATTGGAGCTGATCGAGTCACCCAGGTACACGTCCGCCTGGCTGAACGCCACCGCACCGATAGCGCTCAAGGTCGAGGGATACAACTGGATGATGGCTTTGGGATAGAACGCCTTCACCACTTCTGGTGGCAAATAGTGATAGAGCATTGCCACGCGTTTGCCAGCCAGATCCACCGGCAGGTTCTGGTTCTCGCCGATACGGGTCAACAACGTCGGTTGATCGTCGGCGTACGGATTGGACATCGCCAGGTCGGGATCGACTGCCTCGTAACCGTTGGCGGTGCCCAGCAAATCAATCTCACCGCTTTTGAGCGCAGCCAGCACCTCGGTGCGCGATTCAAACCGACGCACTTCGACCTTGATATGCAGCAACTGAGCGATCAACTGCGCATAGTCGGCCGTCAGACCTTCGTAGTCATTGTCATTGGTGGTAATGCCAAACGGTGTGTAATCGGGCGCCGAAGCGCCCAGCAACAATGTTTTGCGATGCCGCAACCAGCTCCAGTCCGCTTCGTCGAGTGAAACCGAATACTCATCGACCGTCGAACGCCCAAGCAACTGCAATGTTTCAGGCACAGCAGCAAAGGTATTGCCGGCAACGAGCAAGCCAGACAACAGAAGGCCGACGAAGCATTTTTTGAAGGAAGTATTCATTCAGACAAGGTTATTGCGCTTGGCAAAATCGGCGAGGTACACCACCGATTTGACCTTGAGCTTCTCGATCAGGCGGGTCTTGTAAGTGCTGACGGTTTTGTTGCTCAGCAACATCGCTTCACCGATTTCCTTGTTGCTCAGGCCATTGGATAACTGTTGCAGGATCGCTAATTCACGATCGGACAGGCTCTGGATGAGCTCCAGATCATTGGCATCGACATCACTGCGCCGTACCGAGCTGGTGGCCAGATTGGGAAAGAAGGTATAGCCGTCCATCACGGCCTTGATGGCTTTGATCAGTTCATCGAGGTCGTTGGTCTTGGAGATATAACCAGCGGCTCCGGCCTTCATGCAGCGCATGGAATAGAACAGCGCCGATTGCGAGGTCAGCACCAGCACCTTGCTCGACAGCCCCAGTGCGCTGATGCGCGAAATCACTTCCAGCCCATCGAGCTTGGGCATGGCGATATCCAGAATAATCAGATCCGGGGCGTGTTCACGGGCCAATTGCACAGCATCGGCGCCGTTGTCCGCCTCGGCCACGACTTCGAACTGTTCCTGCTTGAGCAGCATTTTGACCGAAGAGCGAATGAACGGATGATCGTCCACAACTATCGCTTTAAGCATAAAAACCTCTGGAGAGCACGCCGGCAACCGACATCGTCAAGGCCATGAGTGAGAGTGGTACAGCAAGCCATTCGGTGCGTGCAGCAAAAATACACGAGCGAGAATGAAGTGTAGGAAAATTCTGCAAACACATCGGAGCAAACCGTGAAGTATTCACTGTGCACCCTCCAACGCTTCCAGCCATTGCAGCAAATCGTGCCCAGTCATCGGCCGGGCCAGGTGATACCCCTGACCGGTGTCACACCCCAGTTCAAGCAAGCCCTCGTGAATCCGCGAACTGCTGACGCCCTCGATCACCAGCCTCATGTCCAGCGACTGCGCCAGCCCCTGTGTGCAGGTCACCATGGCGCGATTGCGTTGACGATCCAGGCGCTGGACGAAGCGTCCATCGAGCTTGATCTGATTGAACGGTAGCTGGCAAAGCAGCTTGAGCGAGGAGAAGCCCACACCAAAGTCATCGACCGACAGACCGCAGCCCAACAGTCTCAGGCGCAGGAGGTTTTCATGGATGCCGGGGGCGCTGTCGAGCAAGCCGTTTTCCGCCAGTTCGAACATCAGCGTCGAGCCCTTGAAGGCATGTCGCTCAAGTGCCCGTTTGATGTGCTCGATCAGTTCACCGCTGGCCAGTTGCGAGGCATGCAGGTTGAACGCCAGCGTCAGGTTGAAACCTTGGCGACGCAAGATGCCCATCAGGCTCAAGCCCTGCTCCAGCAGGTGTTTGAACATTTGATCAATCAAGTCATACGCCAGCACCGCTGCCAGGAACTCACTGGGCAGCAACACACCCCGTGCCGGATGCTGCCATCGCGCAAGCGCCTCGAACCCGACGGCTGTGCCGGTCTGGAGTTCTATCTGCGGCTGAAACCAGGCACGAAACTCTCCCAACGCAAGCCCGCGGCGCACCTCATCTTCACTGGGCAGTTCTTTGCGCAGCACGCTCGGCACCGGCACTGCCCGAGCGAGACTGAAGCGGTGCAGCAGACGATGCAGTGAGCGCAATTGAATGGGTCGCCGCAGTATCCCGAGCAGTTGCAGCCCGGCCAGCGATTGCATTTGCCCCAGCGCACGATGCAACTCTGGTTGCAATTCGCTGCACAGCACCACCGCGCGCACCATGCCGCTTTGACTGGCGCACCGCAGAAACTCAAGGCAATCGAGCCCGCGGTCGGTCAGGTCGCACAGCACGATGTCGACGCCGCCATACAGATGCATCTGCACCATCGCATGTTCGCCATCCGTGGCTTGTACCACGTCATGTACGCCCAGGCGCTGCAACATCTTCACCAGCACGCTGCGCGCAAAACCTTGATTTTCCAACACCAGAATACGTGGGGAGGCCATCGTCAATTCATCGCTTAATCGACCCGAGAGCAGGCATATTGGCGACAGTCGAGAGCATGCTGCGAAGGACTTATCCGACAGTCATGTAGGAAATTTCCCAGAGACAACGCATACAAATAATAGCGCCGCTGGCGCCGGCAGCCTGCCTCAGTAATAGATGATCTGCACCACCATGATCGCTTCGAAAGGTCCGACCTTGGGATCGCCCAACGATACGACCGAAGCACTGAACGGCAGGTCGATATGAGTCACGTCCGCCGGGAAATTGACCAGAGGAAAAGGTTCGTTGATCGGCACCAGTTGGTTGCGTGAGTCCCGCACCTGAATGCCGAACTGGCTATCACTGGTGGGCACAAGGGTGTAATCACCCTGCTGTTGAGTGGTGACCAACGTGGCACCCAGGTTGATCGCCGTGCTGCATCGTTTCTCCAGCGCCAGGCTGAACGGCCGGGTCGGATTGGGCGGTGAGAAGCCAGTGGCGGTTTTCTGGATAATCCCGAAATCGACGATTCCAGGCTCCGGAGTGACCGTCACATCAACACTGCAAGCCGTCCCGACAATGTTTTGCAGGCCGCTGAGTTGAAAACGGAAATTGCCGAACGGGTTGCCCGGCCCGCCATTGAGTCCATATAAACCGTCGAACTGGAATACATCGTACGTATCTTGTGAGGGCCGCTGCAGCGGTAACAGCCCGCGTTTGCGGATGACCACCTGAAACGCGATGCTCGGACTGACCAACGAACACGGCAACATCTCTGCATCATTGGTGGCAGACGGGCAGCCGCGTGAAACAAAACCGGTATTCACCCCTTGGGTTGGGTTGGCGCTCCAGTCACCGTCCCAGGCTGTCACCCCCTTGTACACCAGACCAAACTCAATACCCCAGGGCGTCGCGTTCAATCCGGCCGGGTTGCCGTAGAAATAAATCGGATCGTCTTCGGCAAAATGGATGTCGTGAACCTTAAAGCACTTGGCGGGCACCACATGCGTTTTCGAGCGCCAGATGATCGTACCGTCCGGCACGGTATCGGGCACCGACACCGGACCGATGTACTCACTCAGGTAAGAGCCGTCATTCAAGGATTTACACAACATCGCCCAGGACGCCTGAGAAAACATCAGCAACAGCATCGCCAGACAAAGCCTGAGCTGCGTGCGCTTCATGGCTTGACGCCCGTGCAGACATTCGCTGCGCAATTGAACAGCGTATCGGTCTGCCCACCGAAGTCGTTCATGTTCGATACCCGCAGCGAGGTGAACGCCGTGCTGGTCAATGGAAAGCGTGCGTTGGCGTAGGGCGCGATCATGATCGTGTCGATCGGCATGCGGGTCTTTTGCTCACCGGCCAGCAACCCGACCACGGTGATGTGAAACGGCGTCGGGTTATCCACCAAAAGCTGTTTAGTGCCCGGATCGACTTTCAGCTTCAGGCCCAGTGCCAGATCGTCGCCACGTTCGCGTTTGACCGAGGCCGGGCGATAGAACAGCTTGATCTTCGACTGCAAGGCGATCTGCATCGAATTGACGGCCTGGGTCTTGGGCGGAATCTCGCGCACGTTGAGGTAAAACACCGACTCGCGATCTTTGGGCAAGGCCAGCTCAGGCAGTTTCACGATGCGCAGCACGCTGCTTTCACTGGGTTCAATGCGCTGCAATGGCGGCAGCACCATGAACGGCGTCGTGACCTTCTGACCGGCTTCGTTTTCGATCCACGACTGCACGACAAAAGGCAACTGTGCGTTCTTGTTGCTCAGCGTGACGCTGACTGACGGCGCGCTCTCCTCGAACACGATTCGCGTTCGATCCGGCACCACGGCCGCGTTGGCCAACAACGGAACACACAGGCCTGCAATGAGGCCCAGACGATTGAACAGGCCACGGGTTGTGGCCGATGAAAGAGTTTGCATGAGGTCTCTCCGCAAGGATAAGGACAGGGCCTGGTTCGGTCCCGGATTAAAGGCAGCGCACGGGTTTGGCGATGTTGGTCACGACGTCTTCTTCAGGCAGTGCGGCCAGGGCACAACGATTGACGTCGTCCCACACCGCGACCAACTCAGCCTGCGCTTTGACGCCCAGCAGGTAAGTCACCCCGGCTTCACCGACGATGCCCACTTCCTTGTTGGTGTGTTTGTCCTGCACCGACGCACCGAAAGGCACCGGTTTGCCATCAGCCCGGGTCAACGTCACGTAGGCGTTATGCCCACGGGCAGTGGAAAAATTGACATAGCCGATAGCGCCCTCGGTCAGCGCCAGACGCTGCACCGGGTTGGAGACTTCTGTGTTGAGCGGTAACTTTTCCATGTTGATCCGCGCTTCATAGGCCTGGAACGAGGGCAAACCGTCCATCACCGCGTAACCGGCCCGGTTGGAACGGGTCTGACCACTGAACGCCACGTCCGGCACGCCGTCGGTCGACACCAGCAACCGGGTATCGCCATTCGAGCCGTTGCCATGCGCCGACACGCCATAGCGGGTGGCGACCAGCGAACTGTCGAGCTCGCCGGTCAGCGAACGGTAGGTGCTGCCATCGGTGGTAGCAGACGCGTTGGCTCGATAGCGGGATGCGCGCTTGCCGACATATGCGTTGACGTAGCGGTTGTCCCCGATCCCGCCATACACCTGATAATTCAGGCCATCGCCGTCGTCATGGCTATAACCGACGTTGCCCGACGACGCCCCTGCTCCCGAGCGCTGCATGTTGCTCGACAACATCGAGTTACCACCCAGCGGAATGGAAACCCCGAGATAGATCTGCGAGTCGTTCTGCCGCGTATTGCGGGTTTGATACGCGGACAGGTTGGCGTTGATGTTCTTGACGTTGCCGATGGAAAAACTGCGCGCCAGCGACAGACCGAAACGCTCGGAAGGCGCGGCATCCCAATAGGTGGAATGGTCGTAGGAGACACTCGTCGACAGCCAGGAAAAATGCTTGGCCAGCGTCACCGAATAACGCTGTTTGCCCGAGTTCAGCGAATAGGAATCCACATCACCGACAAACTGCGAGAAGTTGGTAAACGTCTTGTCGGAAAAGCGATAGCCGAGAAACCGCAGGTCTGTGCCAATGGCATCGAAACGCTTGGAATAGTTGATCCGGTACGAGTTACCGACCACCGTTTCGCCACTCCAGCGCAGCTTGGCCCGCGACGTGGTGACGTCTGCCGACAAGGCGCCGAACACCCCCAGATCCTTACCGACACCGATGGCGTCCGAGAAGTAATCCGAAGCTGTAAGTACGCCGCCATACACGGTCCAGTCCCGTGGCAAACCGTAGGCGATCTCTGAAGCGATAAACCCGGGCTCGGTGCCACCGGCGCCGTTGAGCCGCGGCTGCCCGGCCGAAACCTTGTAGCGCAACTCGCCCTCGCGGGACAGAAACGGTACCGCCGCCGTGGTGACTGTAAAGGTCTGCTCGGTGCCGTCCTCTTCGCGCACGGTGACATCCAGCGTGCCTTGGGCGCTGCTGTTCAAATCCTGAATGCTGAATGCGCCTGGCGTGACCGTGGTCGAATACAACACACGGCCCTGCTGCGACACAGTCACGGTCGCGTTGGTCCGCGCCAAACCGCTGATCAATGGCGCATAACCGCGCAAACTGGGCGGCAGCATGCGGTCGTCACTGCTCAGCGTGGCACCACGCAGGGCAAACGTATCGAACACATCGGAGTTCAAATAATCTTCGCCCACCGACAGTTTCGAGCGGATGGCCGGCAAGGCGCGATAGGCATAGAGACGGTTCAACTGGAACGCCTTGCTGTTGATATCGCCACTCTGGTTACCGGACTCTTGCCGGGCCTGGTAATCGGCACGAATCCGCCAGGCGTCAATGTTCAACCCGGCCGTGCCGTAACTTTGCAACGAACGGGAATCACCGGATCCCGAGGACTGGCGGCTGTTGGCAATCACCCGGTAATCAAGCAATGCGCCGTCCAGCCCCTCGCTCCAGGCCGCCGGGGGAATGTAATTGGGATCGTCATATTCGAACGTCGCCTGCGGCAGACTGATCGAGAGTCGGCCCAGACTTTTGATGTACTTGATGCTGGCGTTGTCGATCCCGCGCAAATCAACGCACTGGCCGTCAGACAGTCGTGGCAGGCTCTTCAATACGTCCGGTTTCAAGCCGAACATCGCCACCAGTTCTTCTGGCAGGCAGGCGTAACTTTCCTGCGGATCGTCAGCACTTTTGAATTCAATGGAACGGTTGCCGAAGTAACGCTGATTGACCGTGATATCCAGCAAGTAACTGCCGGGCACAGTGTATTGGGCATGGGTAAACTGACCGAGGCTGATATTGTCCTTTCGATCAATATTCAGAAACTCCGAATTGAACTCCACGGCATTTGAATAGCGCGCAGAGGTGATCAATACGCAAGACACAAAAAGTGTGCGGCAGTACACGGGCAATACCCTTTAAACAGTGCTCTGACGGATAAGAAAAAAGGGGCTATCGCCCCTTTTCCTTAAAACAATCGATACGGGCGTATCAGTTGTAGGCAACGGTGAAGTTGGCAACGCTGTCCGCTTCACCGGTGGTCACGGCAGCAGCGGTGGCTTCGTACATCGCCGCGAAGGTCACGGTGTTGTTGCCGTCTTGCAGAACGACCGGCGCGACCTGCTCCTTGCCGTTATCGAGCATTTCACCAGCGCTGGCCTGCAAGCGGATGCCGACGTTCTGGGCCAGGCCAGTAGTAGCGAACAGTGCTGGAACCGCCGGGTCCTGCACACCGCTGAAGGTAAAGCGGGCGTTCTTCTGGGTGGTGGTGTCGCAGTCGGTCAGGACGATGTCGAACTTGACCGGGTCGGAGCGATCACCCGTAGCCTTGAAACGGTTCGACGGCACCTGCCCCAGCGACACAGTTTGATCAAGGGAGTTGGCGTCGATACCGCATGCACCGGAAACGATTTCACCGATAAAACGCACGGTGCCTGGGTTGCCGGTTGCAGGCGCAGCATTGGCGAAAGAAGCAAGGCTCATGGCAACAGCAGCGGTAGTCACAGCGAAAAACTTATTCATCGTAGGCATCTCTAGGGATAGTTATTTATCAGGCCCAGCGGCCTGGTTTCCCAAATAACTCACGAGCGGCAACCTGGTTTATCGCTGTAACAAATAAACCATGGCTTATTTCGACAACTGAAGCCCCCCATACTTTTGGCCATCGCCGCCGGTATTTTCCTGGCCCAACAGTTGTGAAAAAAGTTTATGCCTCACTGATTATTCAGGACCGGGCATCTCTGCTCCGGGGAAAATAATGAGTGATACCCCCTAGTGAAAATGTAAGTTCTTTCCCTCCAAGATGTAGGATATTTCCCAGCGCTAATCGGTAGTACTCGGACTCCAGAACGCCTGCACTACCAGCGACGACGTCGAGATCCGCGCGACCAATGCGTCCAGTTCATCGCCATCAACCGAGGTGGTGGCCAGCGTCGCTTCGATCTCGATTTCATCGGCGCCGAAGGCATGTACGTCGACATCGCTGGCCGGGTAATTACTGCGTTCCAGTTCCGCTTCGAGCAAGGCGAACACGGCTTTCTGCTGCGAGCGCCGGGCGATGACGTAGACGATGTTGGTGACTTCCGCCGAGACCACGTCCAGTGGCTGACGGTTGATGTTGTTGACGATCGGGCGCAGCAAGGTGTTGGCGGCGAGGATGAACAGTGTGCCGAGCACGGCTTCGGCGAGCAGATCAGCACCTGCGCAGGCGCCGACTGCGGCGGAAGTCCACAGGGTCGCGGCGGTGTTGAGCCCGCGCACGTTGCCTTCTTCGCGCATGATCACCCCGGCGCCGAGAAAACCGATGCCGGAGACCACATAGGCGACCACCCGCACCGCGCCTTCAGCGCCGGCGAGACGGTTGGCCATATCCACGAAAATCGCCGCGCCGACCGCCACCAGCACATTGGTGCGCAGGCCGGCAGTGCGTTGCCGATACTGGCGCTCGAAGCCGATCAGGCCGCCGAGGATGAACGCGGCGCTGAGGCTGATCAGGGTGTCGAGCAGCGAAGTGAGGTTGAGATTGTTGATGGCTTGCATGATGAAATCCTTGAAAAACACACCGTCCCTGTAGGAGCTGCCGCAGGCTCGGGCCGCGATCGGACGATCTTTTGACTTTGCCTTTTAAAAACAAGATCAAAAGATCGCAGCCTGCGGCAGCTCCTAAAGGGAACAGTTTTGTCCGAACTTTACTGCCAGCCGAACCGGCGGATGTAGAACCCTTTAACCGCTTGGGTCAACGCCATGTACGCCAGCAGGATCACCGGCAGGAACACGAAGTACAGCGATGGCAGCGCCTGCAATTTGAAGTAATGCGCCAGCGGGCCCATTGGCAGGAAGATGCCCACGGCCATGATGATCCCGGTCATCACCAGCAGCGGCATGGCGGCACGGCTTTGCAGGAACGGAATCTTCGGCGTGCGGATCATGTGCACGATCAGCGTCTGGGTCAGCAACCCCACCACGAACCAGCCCGACTGGAACAGCGTCTGGTGATCCGGGGTATTGGCGTCAAACACGTACCACATCAAGGCGAACGTGGTGATGTCGAAGATCGAACTGATCGGGCCGAAGAACAGCATGAAGCGCCCGACGTCGCCCGGCTGCCAGCGCTGCGGTTTTTTCAACATCTCCTCATCGACGTTATCGAACGGGATGGCGATCTGCGAAATGTCGTAGAGCAGGTTCTGCACCAGCAGGTGCATTGGCAGCATCGGCAGAAACGGAATAAATGCACTGGCGACCAACACCGAGAACACATTGCCGAAGTTGGAACTGGCGGTCATCTTGATGTACTTGAGCATGTTGGCGAAGGTCCGGCGCCCTTCGAGCACGCCCTCCTCCAGCACCATCAGGCTCTTTTCCAGCAGGATGATGTCGGCCGCTTCCTTGGCGATGTCCACCGCGCTGTCCACGGAAATACCGATATCGGCGGTGCGCAGCGCTGGCGCGTCGTTGATGCCGTCGCCCATGAAACCGACCACATGGCCGTTGCCCTTGAGGATGCGCACGATGCGTTCCTTGTGCGACGGCGTCAGTTTGGCAAAGACGTTGGTGGTTTCCACGGCCACTGCCAGTTCGGCATCGCTCATGCGTTCGACGTCGTTGCCCAGCAACAGGCCCTGTTGCGCGAGGCCGACTTCGCGGCAGATCTTCGCGGTCACCAGCTCGTTGTCGCCGGTCAGCACTTTCACCGCCACGCCATGCTCGGCCAAGGCCTTGAGCGCCGGCGCGGTGCTTTCCTTCGGTGGATCAAGGAATGCCACGTAACCAATCAGCGTCAGATCCTGTTCATCGGCCAGGTTATAGACGTCGCGACCTTCAGGCATCGAGCGGGCCGCCACCGCCACTACGCGCAAGCCTTCAGCGTTGAATGCTGCGGTGACCTGACGAATCCGGGTCAGCAATTCATCGCTCAAGGCTTCATCGACGTCGCCGTGACGCACGCGGCTGCACACCGCAAGCACTTCTTCCACCGCGCCTTTGCAGATCAGTTGATGCGGCTGACCGCGCCCCTCGACCACCACCGACATGCGCCGACGGTTGAAGTCGAACGGGATCTCATCGACCTTGCGAAACGCGGTGCCGACTTTCAGTTCGCGGTGGACTTCCACGTGTTCGAGCACCGCTACGTCCAACAGGTTTTTCAGGCCGGTCTGGTAGTAGCTGTTGAGGTAGGCCATTTCCAGCACATCGTCGGAGTCTTCGCCCCAGACGTCGACATTGCGCGCGAGGAAAATCTTGTCTTGGGTCAGGGTGCCAGTCTTGTCGGTGCACAGCACGTCCATGGCGCCGAAGTTCTGAATGGCATCGAGGCGTTTGACGATGACTTTCTTGCGCGACAGAAACACCGCCCCCTTGGCCAGTGTCGAGGTGACGATCATCGGCAGCATTTCCGGGGTCAGACCGACGGCAATCGACAGCGCGAACAGCAGCGCTTCGGTCCAGTCACCCTTGGTGAAACCGTTGAGGAACAGCACCAGCGGCGCCATGACGAACATGAAGCGGATCAGCAGCCAGCTGACTTTGTTGACGCCTTGCTGGAACGACGTGACCGCACGATCAGTCGCACCGACACGTTGCGCCAGGGCACCGAAGTAGGTGTTGTTGCCGGTGGTGAGAACCACTGCCACCGCCGTGCCGGACACCACATTGGTGCCCATGAACAGGATATTTTCCAGCTCCAGCGGATTGCGTGTGTCGCGATCGGCCTGACGTGGAAACTTCTCCACCGGCATCGATTCACCGGTCATCGCGGCCTGGCTGACGAACAGGTCTTTGGCGCTGAGCACCCGGCAATCGGCGGGAATCATGTCGCCAGCCGACAGTACGATCAGATCGCCCGGCACCAATTGCTTGATCGGCAACTCGGCCCGCGGTGCGTCACGGCGCATCACCGTGGCGGTATTGCTGACCATGGCCTTGAGTGCGTCGGCGGCCTGGTTGGATTTGCTTTCCTGCCAAAAGCGCAGCAGCGTCGACAGCACCACCATGGAGAAAATCACCACGGCGGCTTTGAGGTCTTCGGTCAGCCACGAGATCACCGCCAGCAAGGTCAGCAGCAGGTTGAACGGGTTTTTATAGCAGTGCCACAGGTGGGTCCACCATGGCAGCGGTTGCTCATGTTCGACTTCATTGAGGCCGTGCTGCGCACGCAAAGCATCGACTTCGAAATCGGTCAGGCCTTCGGCATGCGTGCCCATTGAAGACAGCAACACAGCGCTGTCGCCATGCGCGGCATCCACCAGCGTGTTGGCCAGAGTGGGCGGGACTTCACGGCTGACCGTGGTGTCGTTGATGGTTTCCAGCAGCGCCAGGCGACGGAAGTGCCGGGCGATGTGGCGGGTCCGCAGAAAACCTGCGAAAAATTCCTTGAGCGTAAGTTTCATGGCTGTTGCCCCTGTGGTCAGCCGGGAAACCGTCAAGCAGGTACGGCCGCGCCTCGTCCGCCGGGTAAACCGGCACGGCAAGGTTTGGCGCGCCGGTCAAAAAAGACAGGCGTGTCGATAGGGCTGCAATGGCGACGATAAAGTCGACATCACGCTCTGTTCAGCGTCGATGAGAAGGAACGTCCAGACACGACCAAGGACTGGCCATGCACGGGATGCCGCTGCTCGCTGTTACGGCGAGACAACGGCACAAAAGAGGCGCGTTATCTTGCCGAGAATCTGCCGGTTACCGAGACCGGCCGACAACTGTCACTCGAACAAGTACCCACTGTGGGTCTCCGCTATTGATGAAAACGCGCGAAGCTTACGCCTCGATGTCTGGAGAGTAAACCGGCAAAAGGAGGTGTGTCGGGGAATGTGGGGGGCGTTCAGGAAGGGTTCAGGATTCGGATTTTGTGGTGCTTTTGATGGCCCCTTCGCGAGCAGGCTCGCTCCCACATTTTGTCCTGCGTACACAGAACCATTGTGGGAGCGAGCCTGCTCGCGAATGCGGTGTATCAGGCAATGCTGATTCAGCTGGCAGTCGCCAACAACAGATCCGCCATCGACCGATGCCCACGGTTCTTGCCATGCTCATACAGCGAGCCGGCAATCTCGTCCGCACGGATCGGCAACACCGACAGTAGCGTGTCACTCAGGCCATGGCTGGCCTGGCAGAAGCCCTGCATGTAGATGCCGGCCTTGCAGCGCTCATCAGTGATCAGCTTGTAATTGCGATCAACTTCGAAGTCGCCCAAATACTCTTCCAGCGGTGCCAGCAATTTACGGTGCATCTGCCGCTCGTAGCCGGTGGCCAGCACCACGGCGTCGTAAAGGCGCACGGTGACTTCGCCAGTGGCGTTGTTGCGCACCGCCAGTTCGATACCGTTTTCAGTAGCGGTGGCGCTCTCGACGGTGGTCAGGGTGCGAAACGCATGGCGGGCAATCCCGGAGACTTTCTGGCGGTAGAAGATGCCGTAGATGCGTTCGATCAGGTCGATGTCCACCACTGAGTAGTTGGTGTTGTGGTACTCGTTGACCAGACGTTCACGCTCGGCATTGTTCTGCTGGAACACCAGATCGGTGAACTCAGGCGAGAACACTTCGTTGACGAACGGGCTGTCGTCTGCAGGCTTGAGGGCCGAGCCACGCAAAATCATGTCGACTTGCACCGACGGGAACGAATCGTTCAGATCGATAAACGCCTCCGCCGCGCTCTGCCCGCCTCCGATGATCGCGATGCTCATCGGCTGATTGTTCACGCAAGGCTGCTTGGCCATCTGCGACAGGTATTGCGAATGGTGGAACACGCGGGTGTCGCCTTTCAACGCCTTGAACGCCTCGGGAATTCGTGGCGTGCCGCCGGCGCTGACCACCACCGAACGAGTGGTACGTACATGTTGCTGGCCCTGGCTATCGCGGGAAATCACGCGCAACGCTTCAACCTGATGGTTGTGCAGTACCGGCTCGATGGTCAGCACTTCTTCACCATAACGGCTCTGCTCGGTGAACTGCCCGGCGACCCAGCGCAGGTAGTCGTTGTACTCCATGCGGCACGGGTAGAAGGTGCCGAGGTTGATGAAGTCGACCAGACGGCCGTGGTACTTGAGGTAATTGACGAACGAGTAAGGGCTGGTCGGATTGCGCAGGGTCACCAGATCCTTCAGGAAGGAAATCTGCAGTTCGCTCTGGGTCGACAGGGTATTACCGTGCCAGCTGTAGTCGGCCTGCTTGTCGAGGAACAGTACATCCAGTTCGCCGTGCGTCGGGCCGCGCTCTTGCAGAGCGATGGCCAGCGCCAGGTTCGAAGGGCCGAAACCGACGCCGATCAGGTCGTGAACGATGGGCGATGCAATTGCCTGTGTCATTTCCAGTGTCCTCTGGATGAACCCCTCAACAAGGGGAAGGAGAGCCTAAGTGACCTGACCGGCCTTGAGCAGGACAGCAGGTCGTCTGTTGAGTAGGAACGAGGACAGTGAAATAAAATTTACCGGCGATGGCTCAATGGGCATCCCATTGCTTGATCCGCAGGCGGCAATGTTTCATGGCATTGACGATATGCTTTTCCACCAGAGCCTTGGAAATGCCGAGCTGTTCAGCAATTTCCGGATGCGACAGGCCGTCGATCTTGCGCAGCAGAAAACTTTCACGGCAGACGGATGACAGTTCGGCCAGGGCACGCTGGAGCATTTCCAGGCGTTGGCCGTGATCGAGGGTGCCGTGGGGGGAAGGCGTGAAATAGCGCTCTTCATTGTCGAGCACTTCCAGCGGTTCGACTTGGCGCAGGGCATTGCGCCGATGATCGTCGATGACCAGATTCAACGCCGTGCGATAAAGAAACGCCCGAGGTTGCTCGATCGGCGTGTCGCTGGAACGCTCCAGCACCCGCAAATAGGCGTCATGCACCACATCCTCGGCAACCTGACGGTTGCCCAGCTTGGCGTTCAGGAAACACACCAGCTCGCGATAGTAGTTTTCCAACATGACTCCCGGCCGCAAAAAGGTGCGGTTTCTGTCCTTGAGCACACTGATCGATGAACACGCGATGAGCGGTAGCAAGATAGTGGCAACGTGAGGTGCGTAATTTATAGTAATTCTCATATAGATTTAAAGTAGCGTTTGTCTTTGCCCGATAAATAGTCCTGCGCTATAGCTGTTACATCGTGTGTCAGCGCTTAAATTCCCCTGCACTTTCCTCGTTTACAGGACAGCTTCCCGTGTCTGTCGTGCCCTGCGACAGCGTTCAGCGCTGCCCGAATCTGTGTGCGAGCCGAACGACGGGCCGATTTCCACTGGCCGGAACCCTGCATGAAACGTCCCCGCCCCGCCCGACGCGCCCTGCTCGCAGTCCTTTGTCTGATCCCCGTTGTCGCTTACGCCGCGTGGCAGATCATGCCGCCGGGCCGGGATAAATTTGCCACCGTGCAAGTCACACGCGGCGACATCGAAAGCAGCGTCACTGCGCTCGGCACCCTGCAGCCACGTCGCTATGTCGATGTGGGCGCACAGGCGTCAGGACAGATTCAGAAGATCCACGTGGAAGTCGGCGACGTGGTCAAGGAAGGCCAGTTGCTGGTGGAGATCGACCCGTCGACGCAGAAGGCCAAGCTCGATGCCGGGCGCTTCTCCGTCGAGAATCTAAAGGCGCAATTGCAGGAACAACGCGCCCAGCATGAACTGGCGCAACAGAAGTACCAGCGCCAGCAGAATCTTGCCGCCGGCGGTGCAACCCGTGAAGAAGACGTACAGACCGCCCGCGCCGAACTGAAAGCCACGCAGGCCCGCGTCGACATGTTCCAGGCGCAGATTCGTCAGGCCGAAGCCAGCCTGCGCAGCGATCTGGCCGAACTCGGCTACACCCGGATCTATGCGCCGATGGCCGGCACAGTGGTCGCCCTCGATGCCCGCGAAGGCCAGACCCTCAACGCCCAGCAACAGACACCGCTGATCCTGCGCATCGCCAAACTCTCACCGATGACGGTGTGGGCCGAGGTGTCGGAAGCCGACATCGGCCACGTCAAACCGGGCATGACCGCTTACTTCACCACCCTCAGCGGCGGTAACCGGCGCTGGAGCAGCACCGTGCGGCAGATCCTGCCGGTGCCGCCCAAACCGCTGGATCAAACCAGCCAGGGCGGTGGCAGCCCGGCCAGCGCCAGCAAAAGTGGCAGCGCCCGCGTGGTGCTCTACACCGTGCTGCTCGACGTTGATAACGCCGACAACGCGCTGATGGCCGAAATGACCACCCAAGTGTTCTTCGTCGCGAATCAGGCCAAAGGCATCCTTACCGCACCGGTGGCAGCCCTGAATGGCAGCAACCAGGCCGATCGGCAAACGGCTCGAGTGGTCGCCCCCAACGGCAACATCGAATCGCGAGAGGTGCACACCGGCATCAGTGACCGTCTCAAGGTGCAGATTCTCGATGGCCTGAGCGAAGGTGATCACTTGCTGATCGGCCCGGCTGACGGCAGCGGGGGTTGAATGCAGACGCCCCTGATCGACCTGCAGGACATCCGCAAATCCTACGGCGGTGGCGACGCCCCTGAAGTTCACGTCTTGCGTGGCATCGACCTGTCGATCCATACCGGCGAGTTCGTCGCGATCGTCGGCGCTTCCGGCTCCGGCAAGTCAACCTTGATGAACATTCTCGGCTGCCTGGATCGGCCGACGTCCGGCGAATACCGCTTCGCCGGGGAAAACGTCGCCGGCCTGGACAGCGACGAACTGGCCTGGCTACGCCGCGAAGCGTTCGGTTTTGTGTTCCAGGGTTATCACCTGATCCCGTCCGGCTCGGCCCAGGAAAACGTCGAGATGCCGGCCATCTATGCTGGCACGCCGGCGGCCGAACGTCATGCCCGCGCGGCCGCCCTGCTCGACCGACTCGGCCTGGCCTCGCGCACCGGCAACCGTCCGCATCAGCTTTCCGGCGGCCAACAACAGCGGGTATCGATTGCCCGCGCCTTGATGAACGGCGGCCACATCATTCTTGCCGACGAACCCACCGGTGCCCTCGACAGCCACAGCGGCAAAGAGGTCATGGCGTTGCTCGACGAATTGGCGAGCCAGGGCCATGTGGTGATCCTCATCACCCACGATCGCGAAGTGGCGGCCCGGGCCAAGCGCATCATCGAAATCCGCGACGGCCTGATCATCAGCGACAGCGCCAAAGACAATCCCGACGCACAAACCACTGCCAACCCGGACGCCTTGCAAGCGGTGGATCTGCGCAAGCGTCTGGCCGAGGGCGCCGAGGCGACCGGTGCCTGGAAAGGCGAACTGGTGGACGCGTTGCACGCGGCGTGGCGGGTGATGTGGATCAACCGCTTCCGCACCGCGCTGACCTTGCTCGGGATCATCATCGGCGTGGCGTCGGTGGTGGTGATGCTGGCGGTCGGCGAAGGCAGCAAGCGCCAGGTCATGGCGCAAATGGGCGCGTTCGGCTCCAACATCATCTACCTGAGCGGTTCGGCACCCAACCCACGCACGCCGCCGGGCGTCATCACTCTGGACGATGTCCGTGCCTTGGCGAGCCTGCCGCAAGTGCAGCGGATCATGCCGGTCAACGGCGCCGAGGCCGGGGTGCGTTACGGCAATATCGACCATATGAGTTATGTCGGCGGTAACGACACAAACTTCCCGGCGATCTTCAACTGGCCGGTGGTGCAAGGCAGTTATTTCACCGACGCCGATGAACAGAATGCCGCAGCCGTTGCGGTGATCGGCCACAAGGTGCGCAGCAAATTGCTCAAGGATGTGATCAACCCGATCGGCCATTACATCCTGATCGAGAACGTGCCGTTTCAGGTGGTCGGCGTACTGGCGGAAAAAGGCGCCAGCTCCGGCGACTCCGACAGCGATGATCGAATTGCCGTGCCCTACTCGGCAGCCAGCGTGCGACTGTTCGGCACCCGCGATCCGGAATACGTGGCCATCGCCGCCGCCGACGCACGCAAGGTCAAGGAAGCCGAACAGGCCATCGAACAACTGATGCTGCGCCTGCACAATGGCAAAAAGGATTTCGAACTGACCAACAACGCGGCGATGATCCAGGCCGAGGCACGCACGCAAAACACCCTGTCGCTGATGCTCGGTTCGATTGCCGCGATCTCGCTGCTGGTGGGCGGTATCGGCGTGATGAACATCATGCTCATGACCGTGCGCGAACGCACCCGCGAGATCGGTATCCGCATGGCCACAGGTGCCCGACAACGGGACATCCTGCGCCAGTTCCTCACCGAGGCCGTGATGCTCTCGGTGGTCGGCGGCATTGCCGGGATCGCGTTGGCGCTGATCGTCGGTGGCGTGCTGGTGCTCAGTGAAGTCGCTGTGGCGTTTTCCCTGATGGCCGTGCTCGGCGCCTTCGGCTGCGCACTGGTCACCGGTGTTGTCTTCGGCTTCATGCCGGCCCGCAAAGCTGCCCGGCTCGACCCGGTCACGGCCCTTACCAGTGAATGATCGATCTATGAAACCGTGCCTTAGCCTGTTGACCGTCTGCCTGTTGCTCAGTGCCTGCGCCAATCCCGTCCAGCGTCCGGACAGCGGCCTGCGGCCCCCGGCGACGTGGCAATCGCCACAAGCTGCCAGCGCCGCCCGCAACAATGCACAGTGGTGGACGCAGTTCGGCAGCCCGGAACTCGACAGCCTGATCAAACAGGCGCGAGTCGGCAGTTTCGACCTCGCGGCCGCCGTTGCCCGGGTGCGTCAGGCGCAGGCCGGCACGGTGATCGCCGGCGGCTCATTACTGCCGGAGGTCAAAGCCGGACTCAATGCCAACCGTCAGAAGCTGTTACGCGGCACCGGCTACAGCCAATTGGATGCCGACAGCAACAACAAGGCTGTGGACTACTTCGATACCAGTCTGAGCGCCACCTACGAAATCGATTTCTGGGGCGGCAAACGCGCATCCCGCGACAGTGCACAATTCGCCTTGCAAGCCAGCGAATACGATCGGGCCACCGTCGAACTGACACTGCTCAGCGGCGTTGCCAATACCTATGCACAAACCCTGTCGCTGCGCGAGCAAAGCCGCATTGCCGAACTGAATCTGGCCAACGCCCAAAGCGTGCTGAAGCTGGTGCAGACGCGTTATGAGTCAGGTTCGGCGACCGCATTGGAACTGGCCCAGCAAAAAAGTCTGGTGGCCGCTCAGCAATGGCAATTGCCGCGCGTGCAGCAGCAAGCGCAAGACGCGCTGATCAGCCTGGCCGCCCTGCTCGGCCAACCGGTGCAGCAACTGTCGCCGAAAGAGTCCTTCGCTCACCTGCAATGGCCGGATATCGCTGCCGGCGTTCCCAGCCAGTTGCTCAGCCACCGCCCGGACATCGCTCGCGCCGAAGCACAATTGTCCGCCGCCGCGGCCGACGTCAAAGTCGCCCGTGCAGCCATGCTGCCGGCGCTGACCCTGACAGCCCAGCTCGGCTCCGGCGCCAACCAGTTCGACGATTTGATCCGCAGCCCGTTCTACAACCTCACTGCCGGATTGGTCGCGCCCATTTTCAATAACGGCCGCCTCGGCGCTGAACGCGACAAGGCCACGGCGCGCCAGCAAGAACTGCTGGAGAACTATCGCGGCGCGATCATCAACGGCTTCGCCGATGTGGAAAAAGCCCTCAACAGCATTCGACGCCTCGATGAGCAGCGGTTGTGGCAGAACGAGGAATTGAGCCAGGCGCAGACCGCGTTCAACATCGCTCAGAGTCGCTACGAGGCCGGCGCCGAAGACTTGCTGACCGTTCTGGAAACCCAACGCACGCTGTATGCGGCGCAGGACCAAAATGCGCAACTGCGACTGTCCCGGGTACAGGCGAGCATTGCGCTGTACAAGGCGCTTGGGGGTGGCTGGCAGAGTCTTTGAAGATCAAAGGATCGCAACCTCCGGCAGCCGCCTACAGGAAATGAATCCTCTGCAGGAACTGCCGAAGGCTGCGATGTTTGGCTTTTATGCCTTGGCTTTCAGATTGCGCGCATACCACGGTCGTTGCGGCACGCGGCGGAACAGGCCGGCGAGTTTGTCCTCGTCGGTGATGAAGGTGATGCGCAGCGCCAGCTTCATGGTTTCCGGGTCCATCTCGACGGTTTTGCCCGTCTGTAATCCCGGCGTGGTGCTGCAACCATGGGTGCTCGGCCCCAGCCAAGGATCATCGACCTCGACCCACCGCCCCGGTGCGAACCAGTGCACGCCATTGACCTGCAGGCGCGTGACCTCACCCGGATGGAAACGCTCGTGGGCGCGAAACCAGTCTTCGATCCGGTCATCGATCCAGCCATGGAAATGCCAGAACGCCGGATTGACGTGGGATGAGAAAGGATCGCCAAGGAAGTCGTTTTCGGCGTTGTACCAGCGTGCGGCGAAGTCCGCCGGATCGCGAGCAAACGGCACCGGTTGTCCATTGGATGGATCGCGCGGTACTGACGCCCAACGCATGTGCAGCCAGTCATGCAGACCCAACTCGACTTCCGAGCCAAACTGACCCAGCGTGAGTTTGGCCAGATACGCCGGATCACGGTACTGCGACTCCCAGACCTGAAAGTTGCTTTCGTAAGTCTCGGCGGTCTTGATGTCGCTGACCCACTGGCTGAACTCGTCGTCGCCTGCGGCCGTCCACGTGGGCGGCAAGGCCGTGCCGTCGTGATTATCAAAGTACCGGGCGAAACCGATGCGGTCGCGGATCAACTCCGGTTGCGGCAGCGGGAAGTATTCCCAGGACGGCAGATCCTGCATCGATCGCGCCGTCCCGAGCATGTGTCGGTGCATGAAGAAAAAGTCTACGCCCGAGCCATTTCGATCCTTGCGCGGGCCACGGGCATCACGCTCCTTGTCGCGCGGGCCGGGCTGCCAGCCAATGCCGCGCAGCGCCTCGCGCTTGTCCTCGGGAAGCTTGTGCCACTTGTCCCGAGTCGCATGCCACAACTGATGGAACAGGCGATGCTCGGGAGAGATCAGCCACGCCAGCAGCGGCGCGTTCAACGGTGTGCGCTCGCGCGCTTCGGGAAACAGGCGCTTGACGGCCACGAAGCGATTGTCCTGCGCTGGCAGGCTCAACGGCCGGTCAAGTCGCAGCGCGTTACCGCTGAGGGTGCCGCTGCCGGCATTACCGAAATCGGCCCAGACCTCATCGAGGATCATTTCCAGTTCATAGCCAATCTGGCCATCAGCGCCAATCAGCCGCCAGCTGAGTTTCGCTGCATCGGCCCCTGCAAGATCGCCAAGAATTCGGTAACGCGGTGTCTCACCAGAGCGCAGACGTTCGGGCGTGTCGAGAAAACCGCAGACACCACGCCCCTTCTGGCCGATGTCGAGAAATACTTGCAGGCCCTTAAGCGGCAGACCTTCGAGCCCCCCATCAGAACCTTCGAAACGGATATCCCAAACCCCGCGCAATGCATTCGCCAGGCGTTGCCCGGCCATGTCGGCGACGTCGAATGACGCCTCACCCGGCGTGATCGTCGGGTCCGGTTTCGTCCATTCACGATGCCCAAAATAAGCCGCAGGCACGGCAGCGCCCGTTAGCGCCAGGCCCGCCATGAACCATCGTCGAGAAATCTTCATTGCCCTACCTGTGTCAGCCATGAAGCAGGCTTTATCCAAGCTAGAACGTTTGTTGCGCCGGCAAATTTAAGTCGCCGCTTTTGTCTGAGGCTCGCCCGCCTAAATTTCCCTGCCGACTAATCGTTCTTCCCAGATAGCAAAGGCCCCCGCGCCTGCACCTCGATGGCGAACCTGACAGAGATGGCAATGACAAAACCACGTTCGAAAAAGGCTCTATTCATCGGCCTGCCACTGGCCCTGGCAATCAGTGCCGGCGCAGGCTTCGCCGTTTGGCAGCACTGGTTCAAGGACGACCTCGGCTACCCGGTCAAAGTCATGAAACAGGCCGATGAACTGCACGAACGCATGCTCTCCTTCGACAGCCATGTCAGCCTGACGCAAAACTTCGGCACCGACGGCCACGAAGCCGACAAGGACGGCGACGGCCAGTTCGATCTGGCCAAGGCCAACCGTGGGCGCCTGTCGGGCGCCGCACTGACCATCTTCGGCTGGCCGGAAATGTGGAACGGCCCGAACGCCCCGCACAAACCGACGCCCGGTTTCGTCGACGAGGCGCGCAACCAGCAAGAAATCCGCTTCAAGATCATCTCCGGCATGGTCCGCGACTATCCCAATCAGGTCGCCATCGCCTATACCGCGGACGACTTCCGACGCCTGCACGGTGAAGGCAAATTCGCGATTTTCATCAGCATGCTCAACGCCTATCCACTGGGTCACGACCTGAACCTGCTGGACATGTGGACGGCGCGCGGCATGCGCATGTTCGGCTTCAGCTACATCGGCAACAACGACTGGGCGGACTCGTCGCGTCCGCTGCCGTTCCTCAATGATTCGCCGGATGCCCTCGACGGTCTCTCGGATCTGGGCAAGCAAGCGGTCAAGCGCCTGAACGATCTGGGCGTGATCATCGACGTGTCGCAGATGTCGACCAAGGCCCTCGAGCAGGTCGCGCAACTGAGCCGCACACCGCTGGTGGCTTCGCATTCGGCGCCGCGAGCGATGGTCGACATCCCGCGCAACCTCAGCGACAAGGAAATGCAACTGATCAAGAACAGTGGCGGCGTCGTTCAAATCGTCGCGTTCTCGCAGTACCTGCGTCCGCTCACCCAGGAAACCCAGAACAAGCTCAATGAACTGCGCAAAGAGTTTGGTCTGCCGCCACTGCCCAACCTGGCCATGGCGCTGATGCCCGGCGACCCGATCATCGCCGCATGGTCCGAGCAAAAGTTCGGCCAGTACGCCGGCCGCCTCTACGGCATCCTCGAAGAAGAGCCGAAAGCCAGCCTCAAGGATTTGGGCGACGCCATCGATTACGCGGTGCGCAAGATCGGTATCGACCATGTCGGCATCAGTTCCGACTTCAACGAAGGCGGCGGCGTCAAAGGCTTCGAGAACGTCGGCGAGATCCGTAACGTCACGGCCGAATTGATCTCGCGCGGTTATTCCGAAGCCGACATTGCCAAACTGTGGGGCGGCAACTTCCTGCGCGTTTGGGATCAGGTCGAGAAAGCGGCGAAACCTTCGCTGGCCGCTGCGCAGGGAACCGCCAAGCCATGAACAATCGTCGTGACTTCTTGAAGCAGGCCGGGATTCTCGCCGCGGCGCTGCCGCTGGGTGCGGGTCTGCCGCATGTTGCCAGCGCGTCGACCGTCGCACCCTTGCCACGCAACAAGTGGGCGCAGTTGCAGCAACTGTTCGAGCAGGACCCGGACTACCTGCACTTCTCCAATTTTTTGGTCACCTCGCACCCCAAACCCGTGCGCGACGCCATCGAAATGCACCGCGCCGCCCTCGACAAGAACCCGGGCCTGGCGATGGACTGGGATCTGGGCGTGATCGAACAGCGCGAAGAAAACGTGCGGGTCTGGGCCGGTCGCTACTTGCAGGCCAATGCCAAGCAGATCGCCCTGACCGGCAGCACCACTGAGGGTCTGGCGACGATTTATGGCGGTGTGCATGTGCGCGCCGATCAGGAAATCCTCACCACCGTCCACGAGCATTACGCCACCCACACCATCCTCGCCTTGCGTACCGAACGCGACGGTACGCGGGTGCGCAAAATTCCTCTGTTCAAGGATGTGTACAGCGCCAGCAAAGCTGAAATCCTGGCCGCCATCGACAGCGCCATTCGCCCCGAAACCCGTGTGCTGGGGATGTGCTGGGTGCATTCGGGCAGCGGCCTGAAACTGCCCATCGGCGAAATCGGCGCCATCGTCGACAAGCACAATCGCGGCCGCAGCGACGCCGAGCGGATCATCTACGTCGTCGATGGTGTGCACGGTTTCGGCGTGGACAATCTGAGCTTCGCGCAGATGAACTGCGACTTCTTTATCGCCGGCACCCATAAATGGATGTTCGGTCCACGCGGCACCGGCATCGTTTGCAGTCGCTTCGAAGAGGTCAGATACGTCACCCCGATCATTCCGACGTTCTCTGAAGCAACGGCGTTTTCCACCACCATGACGCCCGGCGGCTACCACTCGTTCGAGCACCGTTGGGCACTCGACGAAGCCTTCAAATTGCACCTGCAACTGGGCAAGGCCGAAGTTGAAGCGCGCATTCACGCCCTCAACAGCTACCTGAAAAAACACCTGCAACAGCGCCCACAGATCGAACTCGTCACGCCACTGAGCCCTGAACTGTCCGCCGGATTCACCTTCTTCCGGGTCAAGGGCAAGGACAGCGACAAGATCGCTGCGCACCTGATGGCCAACCATGTGGTAGCCGATGCCGTAAATCGCGATGTCGGCCCGGTCATCCGCACCGCTCCGGGGCTGCTCAACGACGAAGAACAGATTGATCGCTTGCTGGCTGTGCTCGACCGGGCCCTTTGAACCAGCGCGATCCCTTTTTCCTTTTAGCGAGACCCCACAATGAACAGTGAAGTGCGTCGATTTCCCATGAAGGCCCTGCCAGCGTTTATGCTGACGGCGCTCGCCTCAGGCCTGCTGCCAGGCGCCGCCCTCGCCGCCACCCCGCCTGCGCCGGGCAAGGTGTTCAAGGATTGCAAGGACTGCCCGGAAATGGTCGTGCTGCCCACCGGCACGTTCACCATGGGCACCCCGGATGAGGAAGTCGGCCGCGAGCCGGACGAAGGCCCGATGCACCCGGTGACGTTTGCCAAACCGCTGGCGATCAGCCGCTTTCAGGTGCTGCGTGGCGAGTGGGATGCGTACCTCAAGGACACCGGCTACAAAATGCCCGACGGTGACACTCGTCCAGGTCGAGCCTGCAAGGCGGGCATCCCTGATTATCAGGGCAGTGACCCGCGCAAGCAGTACACCGACAAACATCCGGCGGTGTGCATGGACTTCCCTGAAGTCGAGGCCTACGTGGCGTGGCTGTCGAAAAAGACCGGCCAGGCATATCGGCTGGTCAGCGAATCCCTGCGTGAATACGCCGCCCGTGGTGGCAGCAACGGCCCGTTTCCCTTCCCGTTCGACGAAGGCAAGGAATACAGCATCGCCAAACACGCCAACACCTACGGTGCCGGCGACGGCTACAACTTCACCGCACCGGCCGGTAGCTTCCCGGCCAACGCCTTTGGCGTCTACGACATGCACGGCAACATCTACGAATGGACGGCCGACTGCTACAACGAAAACTACGTCGGCGCACCGAGCGATGGCAGTGCCTGGTTGAGCGGCAAATGCGAAGTTCGCCGCATCCGTGGCAACGACTGGGGTGAAGCACCGGTGTTCTCTCGCTCGGGCAATCGCAACGCGACCTACACCGATACCCGCGGCGACTGGATCGGCTTTCGCGTCGCCCGCGATCTGTAACGCCATCGCCCGGCTAAATTAGCCGTCCTGCCAGTCGTTTTACAGGTGGGCGCGAACCGTCAGGGCGCGCCACCGCCTTCTACGCCACCCAGGCGAAGTCCGCAGCCGATGCCAGCCTTCGCCGCTCCTTCAAGCAGGGAACCTCCATGAGCAAACCAACACGCGGGGTGATCAATGAATTGTTCGCCCTGCTCAAACCCTTTCGGCTGATCGTCACCGTCTCCGTCCTGCTCGGCATGGTCGGTGGTCTGAGCGTCACCGCATTGCTGGCGACCATCAACAGCGTGCTGCACAGCGAAGGCGATCTGACCGGCACCATGGTCGCGATCTTCGCCGGCCTGTGCCTGCTGGCCCTGACCACTTCGATTTTTTCCGACATTGGCACCAATTATGTCGGTCAGCACATCATCGCCAAGCTGCGTAAGGAGCTGGGCGAAAAAGTCCTCTCGGCGCCGATTGAACAGATCGAACGCTATCGCAGTCATCGTCTGATTCCGGTGCTGACTCACGACGTCGATACCATCAGCGACTTTGCGTTCGCATTCGCCCCGCTAGCGATTTCGATGACCGTTGCCCTCGGCTGCATGGGCTATCTGGCGATGTTGTCATGGCCGATGTTTCTGCTGACAGTCATCGCCATCCTGATCGGTACGGTTGTTCAATACATTGCTCGCGGCCGTGGCATGCAGGGCTTCATGAAGGCTCGCGACTACGAAGACGAATTGCAGAAGAGCTACCACGCCGTCGCTGAGGGCGCCAAGGAACTGCGCATCCATCGGCCGCGCCGGCACCGAATGTTTGTCTCGGGCATTGAAGGTACGGCGGACAAGATCTGCGATACCCAAGTGCGCTCTGTGAATATTTTCGTGATCGCCAAGACCCTCGGTTCAATGCTGTTCTTCGTTGTGATCGGCCTGGCGCTGGGCCTGCAATCATTGTGGCCGAGCGCCGACAAAGCGGTGATGAGCGGTTTTGTGCTGGTGCTGCTGTATATGAAAGGTCCGCTGGAACACATCATTGCCGCGCTGCCGATTGTCAGTCGCGCGCAGATCGCGTTCCGTCGTATCGCCGAATTGTCCGAGCAGTTTTCCTCGCCCGAACCGCACCTGCTGCTCAACGACCAAGGCCATAAAAAGACACCGGTGCACAGCCTGGAACTGACCGACGTCTCGTACAGTTTCCCGACCGTACAAGGCGCGACGCCGTTCCGCCTGGGGCCGGTGAACCTGAAGATCGAACAGGGCGACATCATCTTCATCGTCGGCGAAAACGGTTGTGGCAAGACCACCCTGATCAAATTGCTGCTGGGCCTGTACGCGCCGCAGCAAGGTGAAATCCGCCTCAACGATCAAGTGGTCACCGCCCTCACCCGCGACGACTATCGCCAGTTGTTCACCACGATCTTCGCCGACTACTACCTGTTCGACGACGTGGTTCAGGGCGACACGCATATTCCGGAAGATGCCAACAAATATCTGCAGCGTCTGGAGATCGCCCACAAGGTCAGCGTGCGCGACGGCTCATTCACCACCACCGACCTTTCGACCGGCCAACGCAAACGTCTGGCGCTGATCAATGCCTGGCTGGAGGAACGTCCGGTGCTGGTGTTCGACGAATGGGCCGCCGACCAGGACCCGACCTTCCGCCGCATTTTCTATACCGAGCTGCTGCCTGACCTCAAGCGTCTGGGCAAGACCATCATCGTCATTTCCCACGACGATCGTTACTTCGATATCGCCGACCAACTGGTTCGCATGAACGCCGGCAAAGTGATCACTGAGCTTCAACCCGCCTGATTGTGAAAAATTTGTAAAAAAAATGCGTTGAGTCTTTCCGGTTTTCGGAAGGCTCAACGTCTTACTTACAGTTAATAGAAATAGTTCTCAGTCAACACTTTGAAGAGTAGAAGAACAATGCCCGCACCGCACGGACTCCACCCGCTCGCCAAGGCTCTGCTGATCCGCCGCTCCTTGCGTTCCACGTTGCCAGCGCTGTGCGCCATGGCCCTGACCTTGCCAATGGCAGGTCAGGCTCAGGCCGCCGCCGTGGCGATCAATATTCCTGCACAGTCGCTGGGGAGCGCCTTGCAGGAATTCGGTCGCCAGACCAATCTTCAGGTGCTTTACAGCCCGGATGAAGTGAGTGGTCTGCGCAGCACCGCCGTCAGCGGTAACCTGGAACCAACCGCCGCCATCGCGCAATTGCTCAAAGGCACCGACATCGCCTACAGCGTTCAGGGCAACAACGTCGCGTTGCGCGGCCGCAGCAGCGGTGCAAGTCTGGATCTGGCACCGACCAGTATTTCCGCCACCGCGGAATCGGCCTGGGGTCCGGTTGACGGGATCGTCGCCAAGCGCAGCGCCTCCGGGTCCAAGACCGATTCGTCGCTCAAGGAAATCCCGCAGACCATCAACGTCGTGACGCAAGACGAAATCAAGATGCGCGGTTCGAAGTCGGTCACCGAAGCCCTGCTTTACACACCAGGCATGACCGGCGGCGGTTTCTCGGACCGGGTGAAGATTTTCGACGAACCGACCTCCCGTGGTTTCTCCCCTACTCCGCTGTACCTCGATGGTCTGCACATGCCATACGGCGGCGGCAGCACCGGCGGTTCGCTGCAAATCGACCCGTACACCCTGGAACGCGTCGAAGTGCTCAAGGGCCCGGCGTCGGTACTTTACGGGCAGAACCAGCCTGGCGGCATCGTCAACATGGTCAGCAAGCGCCCGACGGCTACCCCGCTGCATGAAGTGAAAATCGGTGGCGGCAGCTATGACCGTAAATACGGAGCCTTCGACTTCGGTGGCCCGATCGACGATCAGGGCGAATTCCTCTATCGCCTGACCGGCGTGTTCAACGACAGCAGTTCGGCCATCGACTACGCCAACCAGAACCGCATGTTGCTGGCGCCAAGCCTGACCTGGCTGCCGAACGACCGCACCACCATCACCGTATTCGGTCAGTACCAGAAAGACCACGACGTACCGGAAGCTCAAGGTTTGCCGGCATTTGGCACGGTCAAAAGCACTTCCAACGGGCGCATCAGCCGCAGCCGCTTCATCGGCGAACCGGACGTGAACAAGTACCACCGTGAGCAGTTCGTGGTCGGTTACGAAATCGCCCACGAACTCAACGACGTCTGGACCCTGAAACAGAACGCTCGTTACGCCGACGTCAACGACCAGTACGTGGCGCCGCTGCACGGCTATTCGTTCCCGACCAACCCGGTCACCGGTCTCAACGACAACAGTTTCCAGAGCCGTTACGCGGTGGACTGGTCGCAGCACAACAAGGTTTACGGCATCGATAACATTGCCCAGGCCAAGTTCAAGACTGCCGATATCGAGCACACGGTGCTGCTGGGCGTGGACTACTACCACTCCAACTCAAAGTTCCTCGGTCTCTATGACCGCACCGCGCCAGGTATCGACCTGTACAACCCGGTGTATGGCAGCCAGATCAACTTCCGCCAGCCGTACAAGTGGGATAACACCATTACCCAGACCGGCCTGTACGCTCAGGATCAACTGCGCTGGAACCAGTGGTTCCTGACCCTCGGCGGTCGTTATGACTTTGCCGAAACCGACAACAAGCAACCGCTGACCGGCGGCCACAGCAACCAGAAGGACGAGAAGTTCACCGGTCGTGCCGGCTTCGGCTACGAGTTCGAAAATGGCATCACACCGTACGTGAGCTACGCCGAATCGTTCCTGCCGCAAACCGGTACCGACATGAGCGGCGGCGCTTTCGAACCGACCACCGGCAAGCAGTACGAAGTCGGTATCAAGTACGAGCCGACGTCCATTGATGGTTTTATCCAGTTGTCGGCCTACCAGATCGATCAGGACAACATGCTCACCTCCGACCTCGACAATCCGGGTTTCAGCACCCAGAGCGGCACTGTGCGCTCCCGTGGTGTCGAGCTTGAAGGCAAGGTCAATGTCACCCAGAACCTGCGCTTACTGGCTTCGGTGTCGCGTAACCAGACCAAGTGGGAGAAAGACAACGACGGTCGCGAAGGTCGCACCCTGGCGATGCGTCCACCACTGACCGCGTCCGCCTGGGTCAACTACGACTTCGACATCTCCACTGCCCTGGCCGGTTTCGGCATGGGTCTGGGTGCACGCTACGTGCGCAGCAGCTACGGTTCGGACTACGAGTCGGACTCGTTCCAGATCCCGTCCTACACCGTGTATGACGCCATGGTCTCCTACGACCTGGAAAAATCGCCGCTGCACATCAAAGGCGTGAAGCTGCAAGCCAACCTGCAGAACCTCACCGACGAGAAATACGTTGCCGCGTGCAACAGCACCCTCGACTGCTACTACGGCGAAGGCCGTACCATGACGGCTGACGTGACCTACAACTGGTAATACGTTCTGCGCTCACTGAAACGCCGGCCTCTGCCGGCGTTTTTTTTGAGCTAATTGGGCTTGGCGGCTTTAGGGCCGACCATGCTCTTGGGGTTTTGGGTGTATATCCGTTTTTTCGGGTGTTGCGGCTGGCGGTTTCGCTCTTACAGCGACTCACTTTTCCAAACGCCGAAAAGTAAGCAAAAGGCTGGGCCCCGGCGTTCGGCCCGCTCGCTGGGGCAAGCGTTTTTTTGCTTACTTTTTTTAGGCGTTTGTAAAAAAAGTGAGTCGCCGTCAGGCGAAACCGTCAGCGGCTGCGCCCGAAGCAACGGATATTCACCCACCCCGTCAAGCCACAGCAAACACCTCCACCAATCGCCCGGCAATATGCTGCTGCGCCTCTTCAGCCTCATCAATGATCGCGCCCATGCGCATGAAGTCGTGGGTCATGCCCTCATACACCTTCAATTCCACCTCAACCCCCGCCGCCTGCAAATGACGCGCATACGCAACGCCCTCGTCATGCAACGGATCGCATTCGGCCAACACCAGCAGCACGGGCGCGACGTTAGCGCTGACCTCTGCCAGCAACGGCGAGAAGCGCGGATCGAGACGATCGCTGACATCGCGCTGATAGTGCTCGTAGAACCACTGCAGCGAAGCCTTTTCCAGCAGATACCCTTCCCCGAACTGCTCGATGGAAGGCGTGCTGCGACTCGCATCAGTGACCGGATAAATCAGCACCTGCAAGCGCGGCTGCACGGCAGCATCCGCCAGTTCTGCGGCGAGCACCGTGGCCAGACTGCCGCCGACGCTGTCACCGGCAATTGCCAGGCGCGCGGCGTCGATGCCCAGATCCTGCGCGCTGGCTACCAGCCAATCCCAGGCATCGCGGGCATCATCGGCCGCCGTCGGAAAGCGAAACTCAGGCGCCAAGCGATAAGCCACCGAAAGCACCACACAATCAGCCATCGAAGCCAAAGCGCGGCACAGCGAATCATGGGAATCGAGGCTGCCGACTACATAGCCACCGCCATGGAAATACAACAGCGCCGGGCGACCGGCACCTGTATTCAAGGGCTGATTGCTGTAAATCCGTGCGTTGAGGCGCGTGCCGTCGCGCACGGGCAATTGCAGTTCATCCACCACTTTCAGGTCTTCACCACCGGCATCCATCAACAACGACGACTGATCGAATTGCTCGCGGGCTTGCGCCGGGCTCAACTCATGCATGCCGACGCGCTTGCCACTGGCCCGGCCGTTGCCAACCAGTTGCAGAAACGCGGCGATATCAGGGTTCAACGACATTCAATTCTCCAGACCGGTCGAGCGCCATCAGGCGCCCGAGCGGTTTTTCAAGTTCAGAGCAAGTTCAGGACATGGCTACTGGTTCAACGATTTCGCCGAGCATTTCTTCAGCCTCGGACAGGAAAGTTTCATCGCGCGGGATCTGGAAGTGCCCGCAATCGAGCCATTCACCGCCCATGCCTGGCTGTTCGAGTTGCACCGCCAGTACCATCGCCTCCTCTTCGCGACCCAGGGTCCACCAGCAGATCGGGTTGACCGCCAGCGGTGCACAGCGATCCAGTTGCAACGACAGTTGCTTGAGTCGACGCGCCACGCTGAACACATGGGCCAGTTCATCGGCGCCCAGTGCAACGTAGGTTGAGGCGCCGCGTTCGGCGCTCATGGCCCCGGCGAACAATGCACGCAGGTTCTGCGGCGTTTCTTCGCCGTCCATGCTCACGCCCGGCTCGGCGTCCGGCAACGTCACCCGCAGGAAGTCACGCAGATCGGCCTGCCAGTCATCCACCGTCCCTTCGTTGACCTTGGCGGATGGCACGAAGCTGTCCACCAGACCGACGAATTTGACCGTCTGACCCGCCTGTTCGAGTTGCGCGGCCATCAACATCGCCAACGTCCCGCCCAGCGACCAGCCCAACAGAAGATACGGCCCGTGTGGTTGTTTCTCGCGGATCTGCGCCACGTAATTGCTGGCCATGTCCTGCAACGAAACATCGTTGAACGCCGGGTCGAGCAGCATCCGCGACTGAATCGCCAACACCTGACGGCGACCGCCCAAGCGGCGCGCCAATGGCTCGTAGTCGAACACCGTGCCGAAGCCCGCGTGGATGCAGAACAGCGGAGCAACACCCTTGACCTCAGCGTTCATCGCCAGCAGCCCGGAAGTTTTTTCAGCAGCGCCCTGCACGCTGGCCACCAGTTCGGCGATGCTCGGTTTCTGCATCAGGTCGCGCAGTTTCAGGCTCAGGCCCTGGGCCTTGAGTACGCGGCTGCGGGCCACGACTTGCAGACTGAGGATCGAATCGCCACCCAGTTCGAAGAAGTTGTCGGTGAGCCCGACGCGCTCGATTTTCAGCACGTCCTGCCAGATCTTCGCCAAGGCTTTTTCCAGCTCAGTGCGGGGTTCCAGGTACGCCAGACGCGGTTCAGCGTCCGGATTCGGCAGGGCCTTGCGGTCGAGCTTGCCGTTAGGCGTCAGCGGCATGCGCTCAAGCACCCTCAAATGCGCAGGCACCATGTAATCCGGCAGGCAGGTCTTGAGCTGCTCGCGCAGGCGTTCGCACAAACCGTCTGCCGGGGTATCGGAAGCGGCCAGCACATAGCCGAGCAGTTGCTTGCCGCTGACACCCTCGCGGGCCACGACGGCGGCGTCACGCACGCCCGGCTGCTGCTTGAGGCGTGCTTCGATTTCACCCAGCTCAATGCGGAAACCACGGATTTTCACCTGATGGTCGATCCGTCCCAGGTAATCAACCGTGCCATCCGCGCGCTGGCGCACCAGGTCGCCGGTTCGGTACAAACGACTGCCATCGGCGCTGAACGGGTTGGCAACGAAGCGCTCCGCAGTGCCGCCGGCACGTCCCAGATAACCGCGAGCCAGCGCGCCACCCAGGTACAGCTCTCCGGCAAGGCCCGCCGGCAGCGGGTTGAGGTCGGCGTCGAGCACGTAACCGCTGCGCTCACCCACCACACTGCCGATTGGCGCGTAGGCCGCACCGCACTGATCGTCTGCACCGGCCTTCCAGATCAACGGCGTGACCACGGTTTCCGTCGGGCCATAGCCATTGATGATGTACTGCGGTTTCAGTGCCCGTTTGGCCAGTTCGAAACTCGCCACCGGCACCGCATCACCGCCGAAGCAGTAGATCCGTACCGGCGGTGGGTTACCGTGCTGTTCGGCGTGTTCGGCCAGTTGCTGCAAGTACACCGGCGGGAACGCTGCCACGGTCACGCCATGCTCATGCAGCGCGTTGTAGGTCTGCTCGGCCGTCCACAGGCTCTCGTCACGGATCAACAGGCGCCCGCCATGCGTCAGGGTGGTCAGCCAGCGCTCATGCGCGCCGTCGAACGCGAACGACATGAAATGCAATTCGCAGTCGGCTTCGCTCATCTCATAACGCTGGCCGATGGCCTGGCAGTGCATCGCCAACGGTCCATGCGCGACACCGACACCTTTGGGCTGGCCGGTGGAACCGGAGGTATAAATCACGTAGGCGAGGTTGCCCGGTTGCACCGCAACCTGTGGCGCCACCGCTGGCTGGGCGCTCAAGTCCAGGTGATCGAGTTCCAGCACATGCAGGTTGTCCTGCGCGGGCATCACCTGACGCAGACTCGAATCACTGAGCAACAGCGCAATGCCGGAATCGCGCATCAGATAACTCAGACGTTCGCGCGGATACGTCGCGTCCAGCGGCACATAAGCGCCACCGGCCTTGAGCACCGCCAACAGCGCGACGATCATGTTTTCGCTGCGTGGCAGGGCCACACCGACGCGGATTTCCGGGCCGACACCTTCGGCGATCAGCGCATGGGCCAGACGATTGGCCCGGGCCTCGATCTGGCCGTAGCTGAAGGTCTCGCCATTGAAGATCAATGCAGTTTGGCCTGCATGCGTTTGTGCCCGTTGTGCGATGCGCTGGTGCACTGCCAGTTCGTGCGAGGGAGCCGGCAAAGCCTGCGCGATGCATGCCCGACCGGTCGGCAGACCGATGCGGCCCAGCGGTTGCGCGGCGTCTTGCGCCAACGCAACGAGCAGGCCTTCCATGTTGCTGCGGATGCCTTCCACCGTCGCCAGATCGAAATGCTCACGCAGGAACATGTACTCGATCACCAGACCTTCTTCCAGCGTGACCATCAGGTCCATCGGGAAGTTGGTCAGGCCAGAGTTATTGATCTCGCCGAACTTCAGCGAGTCATCGCGCCATTCGCGCAATGCCTGGTCGATCGGGTGATTCTCGAACACGATGATGCTGTCGAACAGCGATTGCCCGGCGCGACCGCCCCAACGCTGGACGTCGGTCAGCGGGGTGTACTCGCGCTCACGCATTTCCAGGTTGAAGTCCTGCAACTCACGCAGCCACGGCCCGACCGCTTGCTCGGCCGGCACGTCCTTGATCACCGGCAACGTGTTGATGAACAGGCCAAGGATCGATTCCGACGCTGGCAGACTCGCCGGACGACCCGCCACCGTGGCGCCGAAGGCCACGCAGCGTTGACCGCTGTAACGGCTGAGCAGCATCAGCCATGCGCCCTGCACCAAGGTGTTCAGCGTGACTTGCTGAGCTTGCGCAAAAGCCTTGAGCTGTTCGGTGCGCTGCTCACCCAAGCGGCTGTAAAGCGCCTCGTGACCACGACCGCTGCCAGTCCGCGTGACGGCGTCGGCCAGGTAGGTCGGTTCGTCGAGCAGGTTCAAATGCTGACGCCAGAACCCTTCGCTGGCATTGGCGTCCTGCTGCTGCAGCCAGTTGATGTAGCGGCGATATGGAACGGCGTCGGCCAGCGGCTTGCCGGAATACTGGCTCAGCACTTCGCCGATCAACTGCGAACTGCTCCAGCCGTCGATCAGGATGTGGTGATAGGTCCAGATCAGTTGATAGCTGTCCTCATCCACCTGCACCAGCGTCAACCGTTGCAGCGGTGGCTGATCGAGATCGAAGCCCTTGCCCCTCTCGCTATCCGCCAACGCCTGCAAGGCTTCGGCCGAATGATCCTGTTCGCGCCAGTCAAGCAGACTGATCGGCAACTGCGGATCGGCAAGGACGAATTGCAGCGGCTCGGCCATGTCCTGCCAAAGGAAACCGGTGCGCAGGATGTCGTGGCGACGGCTGACCGTTTCCCAGGCGGCTTTCAGGCGCAGGGGATCCATGCCCTGCACCGGCACACTCAACTGGTTGACGTACAGGTCCGATTCCGGCGAGTTCAGACCGAGGAACAGCATGCCCTGCTGCATCGGCGACAAGCGATAAAGCCCCGCCAATTGATCCTGCGGCAGCGGCAATTGCGCGATTTGCGCATCACTCAAGCCGTGCAGAGGCATGTCGACGAGCGCTGCCACCGGTACGTCTGAGGTGCTTGCGACGCGTTGCGCCAGTTGCTCGATGGTCGGGTACTGGAACAGGTCTTTCGGGCTCAGCTCCAGGCCTTGCTGACGGGCACGGCTGACCACCTGAATCGAGATGATGGAGTCACCGCCCAGGGCGAAAAAGCTGTCGGTGGTGCTGACCTGCGCCAACCCCAGCACGTCTTTCCAGATGCCCACGAGCGCCTGCTCAGTGGCATTGGCCGGTTCGACGTGTTGTTGCGCCGCCGTGAGTTCCAGCGCCGGTAAACGCTTGCGATCGATCTTGCCGTTGGGGGTCAGCGGCAGTTGCGCCAGCCACAGGCGGTGCGTCGGCACCATGTAATCCGGCAGCGTTGCACTCAGCCAAGTGCTGAGGTTGTCGTGCAGTTCACGTTGCTGTTCAGCGCTGGCATCGACAATCGTCGGATCGCTTGGCACCAGATACGCAATCAGTTGCTGGCTACCGGACACTTCACTGGCAACGACCACCGCTTCGCGCACGGCGGCATGGGCCACCAGACGCGCCTCGATTTCGCCCAATTCGATACGCAAGCCGCGAATCTTCACCTGATGGTCGATGCGGCCCATGTACTCCAGATCGCCCTCTTCGCGCTCGCGGATCAGGTCGCCGGTGCGGTACATGCGCTCGCCATTGTTGGCTTGCGGATTAGGTACAAAACGCTCGGCGGTCATCGCCGCACGGCCCAGATAACCACGAGTGATGCCCGCACCGGAGAGGTAAAGCTCCGCCGAAACCCCTTGCGGGACAACGTGCAGATCGGCGTCGAGCAAGTGACTGACACTGTGGTCGAGGGCACGACCGATACGCGCCTGACCACCGGCACTGCGGCGGGTCCAGGTCGAATAGGTGGTGTCCTCTGACGGGCCATACAGGTCGAAGACATGCTCGACGGTCGTCTGTTGATACAACGTATCCACCAAGCCTTGTTTCAGCGGCTCGCCAGCGAGGTTGATGATGCGCACGCTCGGCGGAATCTGCCCGGCGCGTTGCAACGCAGCGATGGCCGACGGCACGCTGTTGATCAGGCGAACCTGATCACGGGCCAGCAGAGTTGGCAGCTCCAGGGCATTGCGCGCAATGATCAGCGAGCCACCGTTGGCCAATGTCACGAACAGTTCCCACACCGACAAGTCGAAGCACACCGAGGTCGAGGCCAATACGCCTTGGATGTCGTCGCGGCTGTAAACCTTGGCCGACCACTCGATCAGCGCCATGACGTTGCGATGGGCAATCGCCACGCCTTTTGGCTTGCCGGTAGAGCCCGAGGTGTAGATCACGTAGGCAAGGTTATCCGGCGCGACCGATGTTTGAGGCGCCACAACTGAATAGCCATTCAGCGACACCTGATCCAGCAACAACACTTGCGTTTCGCTCGGCACACTCAGGGTCGCGGCGACCGCTTGCTCGGTCAGCAACACCCGCGCACGGCTGTCTTCCAACATGTAAGCAACGCGATCCGCCGGGTAATCCGGGTCCAGCGGCACATAGGCGCCACCGGCCTTGAGCACCGCCAACAGGGCAATCAGCAACTGTTCGGAACGCGGCATTGCCACGCCCACCCGCACTTCCGGGCCGACACCGAGTTCGATCAGCTTGTACGCCAGACGATTGGCTTGCGCGTCCAGTTCGGCGTAAGTCAGTTGCTCGCTGCCGAAGGTCACCGCCAGTGCATCCGGCGTCGCCGCCACCTGACGGGCGATGCCCTGATGAATGCACAGATCGGTGGCGAATGCCTCATCCACGCGCGGAACGCTTTCGATCAGGTTCAACTCGCTGAGCAAACGCTCGCCAGACTCGCTCATCTGCCCGAGCAGGCGCTGCAAGTACTCGCCCAACTGCGCCACGCTGTGCGCCGCAAAGCTGTCGCACTGGTAGCTGAAATGCATCGACAATTCATCGCTCAAATGCACCAGCAGGGTCAGCGGGTAGTTGGTCTGTTCGTGGTTGTTGATCTCGCCAAAGCGCAGTTCCTGCGGCGCGCCCTGCTCCAGCGCCTCGGACACCGGGTAGTTCTCGAACACCAAAATGTTGTCGAACAGCGCTTCACCGTTGCGCGCCGCCCAACGTTGAATGTCGAACAATGGCGTGTGTTCATGCTCGCGCAGGGCCAGGTTCTGCGCCTGCACGCTCTGCAACCACTCACCCACGCTTGATTGCGAACGTGGGCTGGCGATCACCGGCAAGGTGTTGATGAACAGGCCGATCTGCTGCTCGACACCTTTGAGTTCGGCCGGACGCCCCGCCACCGTAGCGCCGAACGCAACGCTTTGCTGACCGGTCAAGCGCTGCAACAGCAGCAGCCACGCCGCCTGAATCAGGGTATTGAGGGTGACCTTCTGCTGACGGGCGAATTCGCCCAGACGACGGGTCTGCTGCGCGTCCAGCACGCAGAAATGCTCGCCATGCCCGGCACGCGGCGCATCGCCACGCTGTGCCTGAAGTGCCTGCGCCAGTAGGGTCGGCGCCTGCAAGTCGGCCAGTTGCGCGGTCCAGTAGTGCTCGCTGGCCTGTACGTCCTGACGTTGCAGCCATTCGATGTAATCGCGATAGCGCCCAGCCAGTGCCGGTTGAGCAATGCCGCTGTAGCGTTGCAGCACTTCGCCGAGTAACTGCGAGTTGCTCCAGCCGTCCATCAGGATGTGGTGGTTGGTGTAGATCAAATGACAGCGCTGATCATCCAGACGTACCACCACCATTCGCAGCAACGGCCCCTGGCTCAAGTCGAAACCTTGCGCCTGCTCAGCGGCGGCCAGTGCATTCAACTCACGCATGCAATCGCCGCGCTCGCGCCAGTCGAGCACGCTGAACGGCATGTCCAGTTGCTTGTGCACCACTTGCACCGGGCGCGCCAGTTCACCCTGCCAGATAAAACTGGTGCGCAGGATGTCGTGGTTATCCACCGCCGCTTGCCAGGCTTGCTGGAAGCGTTGCGGATCAAGTCCTTCGACGTCGAGACGAACCTGGTTGATGTAATCGCCAGTGGCCTGTTCATAAAGGCTGTGGAACAACATGCCCTGCTGCATCGCCGACAGTGGATAAACGTCGGCAATCTGCGGCGCCGGCAATGGCAAGCCGTCGAGTTGCGCCTGAGTCAGGCCGGCCAACGGGAAGTCCGACGGGGTCAGGCCTTCAACGCCCGGGGTCAGGCAATGACCAATCAACGCGGCCAGTTCCCCGGCGTACTCCTCGGCCAGCGCTTCAATGACCGCGCTGTCGAAACGTTCGCTGCTGAACGTCCAGCCCACGCGCAGTTCGCCGCCATACACCTGACCGTTGAGAGTCAGCCAGTTGCCCAGCGGCGCGTCAGGGCTCTGATCGAGACCGGCATTGTCCGGCGCCGGCACAAACAGCGCGGCGTCATCGCCCTCGAAACTGCCGTCGAACTGGCCGAGATAGTTGAACGTGATGCGCGGTGTCGGCAAGGCGCGCAGGCTCTGCTGTGCCTTTGCATCGCCGAGGTGGCGCAGCGCACCGAAACCGATGCCCTTGTCGGGGATCGAGCGCAGTTGCTCCTTGATCTGTTTGATCGACTCGCCCGCCGTCGCCGCCGGGGTCAGGCGCACCGGGAACAGGCTGGTGAACCAGCCGACGGTGCGGGTCAGATCGACCCCATCGAACAGTTCTTCGCGACCATGGCCTTCGAGCTGAATCAGCGTCGACGCCTGCCCGCTCCAGCGGCCGATGACTCGCGCCAGCGCCGTCAGCAAAAGGTCATTGACCTGAGTGCGATACGCCGCCGGGGCTTCTTGCAGTAGTTGTCGGGTCAAATCGGCGCTCAGACGAGTCTGCACGGTCTGCGCCAAACGGTTTTGCTGACCCGCGTCCACGCGTTTGCACGGCAGATCGGTGCTCACATCGCTCAGGCAGGCTTGCCAGTAGGCCAGTTCCGCCTGCAACGCCGGGCTGTTGGCGTAACGCTGCAAGTGCTCGCCCCAGTCCTTGAAAGCGCTGGTCTTGGACGGCAGGCTCAAAGGCTGATCATTCAGCAATTGCTGATACGCGTTTTGCAGGTCTTCGAGCAGAATTCGCCACGACACCCCGTCCACTGCCAGGTGATGAATCACCAACTGCAAACGCTGAGTGCCGTCGGCCAGGGTCGCCAATACCGCACGCAGCAACGGCCCGTTTTGCAGATCAAGGCTGCGCTGGGCGCGGTTGCCCAAGGCTTCCAGTGCGGCGGCGTCGGTGACGTGTGCTTGCCACAGCAGGTTTTGTGTCAGGTCGTCGACTGCACGATGTTCGGCCTGCCACACGCCATCGCGCGGAGTGAAGCTCAGGCGCAGGGCATCGTGATGGGCGACCAGTGCACGCAGCACATGCTCAAGCTTTTCAGCGTCCAAAAGCTGACGCGGCTTGAGCAGCACCGACTGGTTCCAGTGGTGACGTTCAGGGATGTCATCTTCGAAAAACTGCTGCTGAATCGGCAACAGCAACGCCGCGCCGGTCACCGCTTGTTGATCGATACTCGACTCGTCCTCGCCCAGTTGCGCGACCAGCGCCAGACGCTGCACGGTCTGGTGCTGGAACAGGTCTTTGGGATTGAGACGAATGCCGGCCTGACGGGCGCGGCTGACCACTTGAATCGAAATGATCGAGTCGCCGCCCAGTTCGAAGAAATTGTCGTTGAGGCCCACTTGCGGCAGCTTCAGCACGTCTTGCCAGATCGCCGCCAAGCGCTGTTCCAGCTCGCTTTGTGGTGCCTGATAAGCCTGCTGCGCCTGACTGGCATCCGGAGACGGCAACGCGCTGCGGTTGAGTTTGCCGTTGCCGGTCAGCGGCAGTTGCGCCAGCAGCAACAGGTGCGCCGGGATCATGTGATCCGGCAGGTTTTCCTTGAGTTCGGCGCGCACGCGGTCGCGCCACAGGCCTTGTTCGGCCGGGCTGGCATCGAGCAGTGCGGTATCGCTTGGCACCAGATACGCGACCAGTTGCTGACCACTGAGGCCCGGCTGCGCGAGCACCACGGCTTGGCGCACCGCTGGTTGCTCCAGCAGTTGCGCTTCGATCTCGCCGAGTTCGATGCGGAAGCCGCGAATCTTCACCTGATGGTCGATTCGCCCGATGTATTCGATGACGCCGTCAGCGCGATAACGCGCCAGGTCACCGGTGCGGTACAGACGCCCGCCATCAGCGGCGAACGGATCGGGAATGAAACGCAGAGTGGTCAGATCCGCACGGTTCAGATAACCCCGCGCCAGACCGGCACGCCCGATGTACAGCTCGCCGATACAGCCTTTGGCGACCGGGTTCAGATCACCGTCGAGCAAATACCACGACAGATCCGGAATCGGCTCGCCGATCGGGCTGCCGACATCGCCTTGCAAATCAGCCATCGAAATCGGCCGGTAGGTCACGTGAACGGTGGTTTCGGTGATGCCGTACATGTTGATCAGCTGCGGCGCCTGATCACCGAAACGCTCGAACCACGGGCGCAGGCTCTTGACTTCCAGCGCCTCGCCACCGAATACCACGTAACGCAGCGACGGCTGTTGCGCCGCGTGTTCCGGGGCGCACGCCACTTGCATCAATTGCTTGAACGCCGACGGCGTCTGGTTCAGTACGGTGATGCCTTCGCGGCAGAGCAAGGCGTAGAAATCTTCCGGCGAACGGCTGACCTCGTAAGGCACCACCACCAGTTTGCCGCCGTACAGCAGCGCACCGAAAATCTCCCACACCGAAAAGTCGAAGGCGTAGGAATGGAACAGGCTCCAGACATCCTGCGCGCCAAAATCGAACCACGCACCCGTGGCTTCGAACAGACGCAGCACGTTGCGATGCGCCAGCAAGGTGCCCTTCGGCTGACCGGTGGAACCGGAGGTGTAGATCACGTAAGCCAGGTTGTCCGGGCTCATGCGCACCTGCGGATTGCTATCACTGTAGCCTTCGAAGCCGTCGCGCTCCTGATCGAGCATCAAGCTGCGGACCGAGTCCGGCACCGGCAGACGAGCGAGCAGATGACTTTGGGTCAGCAGCAGCGAGATGCCGCTGTCGCCGATCATGTAGCTCAGGCGTTCTTCCGGGTAGCTCGGGTCAAGCGGCACGTAGGCGCCGCCGGCCTTGAGGATCGCCAGAAGCCCGACCAGCATGTCGAGGCTGCGCTCCACCGCCAGACCGACGCGCACATCCGGGCCGACACCGCTGGCGATCAGTTTGTGGGCCAACTGATTGGCGCGGCTGTTGAGCTCGCCGTAAGTCAGGCATTGCTCGGCACAGGTCACGGCAATCGCTTGCGGTGCGCGGGCAGCCTGGGTTTCGATCAGGTGATGCAGGCACTGCTCGCTCGGGAAATCGGCCACAGCCGGGTTCCATTGCAACAGGGTTGCCGCACGTTCGGCGGCGTCGTGCAGCGGCAGGTCGGCGATGCGCTGGCCGCTGTCGGCAACGATGCCATGCAGCAGATTCGTCCAGTGTTGCGACAGGCGTGCGATAGTCGGTGCGTCGAACAGGTCGGTGGCGTAGGTCAGCTCGGCCCAGACGTTGTCGGTGGATTCAAAAGTGTTCAGGGTCAGATCGAACTGTGCGGTGTTCGACGCCCAGCTCAGGCCTGCAATCTCGATGTTCGGCAAGCGCGTGGCGCCTTGTGCCTGACGGGCCTGGCTCTGGTGGTTGTGCAGCACCTGGAACAACGGACTGTGACTGAGACTGCGCTCCGGTTGCAGCGCGTCGACCAGTTGCTCGAACGGCAGATCCTGATGCGCCTGGGCGCCGAGCACAGTGTTTTTCACTTGTTGCAGCAGGCTGCGGAACGTCTGCTGGCTGTCGAATTCGGCCTTGAGCACCTGCGTGTTGACGAAGAAACCGATCAGCCCTTCAGTCTCGACCCGGTTGCGGTTGGCCACCGGCACACCGACGCGGATATCGGCCTGACCGCTGTAGCGATGCAGCAACGTCTGGAACGACGCCAACAGCAGCGCGAACAGCGTGACGTTTTCACGCTGGGCAACCTGCTTGAGCGCAGTCGCCAGCTCAAGACTCAACGGAATGTCGCGACGGGCACCGCGATAGCTTTGCTCAGGCGGACGCGGACGGTCGGTCGGCAGCTCCAGCAGCGGCTGGTCGCCATCGCCCAGTTGCGCGGTCCAGTAACTCAACTGACGCTCGCGTTCACCGGCGTCCATCCACTGCTTTTGCCAGACCGCGTAATCAGCGTACTGCACCGGCAGCGCTGGCAATTGCACGGTCTTTCCCTGGCTATAAGCGGCGTACAACGCCACCAGCTCATCGACCATGACCGTCATCGACCAGCCATCGGCGACGATGTGGTGCAAGGTGATGACCAGTGCGTGGTCGTCAGCCGCCAGACGCAGCAATTTGACCCGCAACAGCGGGCCTTGTTGAAGATTGAACAGGTGCAGGGTTTCTTCGGCGACCAGCGCTTGCAGCGTGACCTCGTCCAGATCGGCGGCAACATCCTGCACGTGCAGATCCAGCGTTCCATGGGCCTGAATCACTTGCAGGGTCTGGCCCTGCTCTTCGACAAAGCAGGTGCGCAGGGATTCGTGGCGCTCGATCAGGGCATCGAAACTGCGCTGCAACGCTGCCAGATCCAGCTCACCGCGCAGGCGTAGCGCGGCCGGTACGTGATAGGCGGTGCTGGTCGGTTCCAGTTGCCAGAGGAACCATTGGCGCTCCTGAGCATACGAAAGCGCCAGCGGTTGCAGGCGCGGCAACGCGACAATCGGCGGCTCCTGATGCGCCTGATCTACACCGAGCGCGGCGACGAAATCTTTCAGCGTGCTGTGTTCAAACAGCGTACGCAGCGGCACCTGAACGTTCAGCGCTTGGCGCACCCGCGAGACCACCTGGGTGACCAGCAACGAGTGGCCGCCCAGTTCGAAGAAGTTATCGCCCAGGCCCACGCGATCCAGTTTCAGCACCGCTTGCCAGATCTCGGCGACGCTGTGCTGGGTGGCGGTCTGCGGCGCGCTGTAGGTCGATTGCAATTGGCTGGCGTCGGGCGCCGGCAAGGCCTTGCGGTCGACTTTGCCGTTGGGGGTCAGCGGCAGTTGCGCGAGGAACAACAGGTGCGCCGGCACCATGTATTCCGGCAGTTCAGCCTTCAGGCTGGCCTTGAGCGCGGCACGCAAATCGGTGTCCGAAACATCGTTGGCCGATGGCACCACGTAGCCCACCAGTTGCGGGCCGGTGGGGCCGTCCTGCGCGACCACAACGGTTTCGCGCACGCTGTCGAGCGCCAGCAAACGTGCTTCGATTTCGCCCAACTCGATACGGAAACCACGGATTTTCACCTGATGATCGATTCGCCCGATGTATTCGATCACGCCCTCGGCGCGATAGCGGGTCAGGTCGCCGGTGCGGTACAGACGTGCGCCGTTTTTCGAAAACGGATCCGGCACAAAACGTTCGGCGGTCAGGCTCGGGCGCTGGAAATAACCACGGGCTAGGCCATCGCCGCCGATCAGCAGTTCACCCGGTGCGCCGAGCGGATTGAGCTCAAGGTCGCTGCCGAGGATATACAGCGCGGTGTTGTCGATCGGCGTGCCGAGGAACGGACGGCTGTTATCGGCGCTCAGGGCGTGTTGCGCCGACCAGATGGTGGTCTCGGTCGGGCCATAGAGGTTCCACACGCGGGGTGTCAGCGTCAGCATGCGCTGCGCCAGTTCTTGCGACAGCGCTTCACCGCCACAGAGGAACGTGCGGCCATTGAGGATCGCGGCGTGCTCATTGTCGAGCAGCATGCGCCAGGTCGACGGCGTGGCTTGCAGCACACTGACGGCGTGGCGCTCGATCAGTTCGAGCACCGCTTGCGGGTCTTGATGCACGTCTTTGCCGGTCAGCACCACACAGGCACCGGCCAGCAGCGGGCCGTAGATTTCCAGGCCGAAGATATCGAACGAGAAGGTGGTCAGCGACAGCATGCGATCAGTGGCCGCGATCCCCGGTTGCTTGATCATGCTCGCGACAAAGTTGCTCAGCGCCGCATGACGCACCATCACGCCTTTCGGTTTACCGGTGGAACCGGAGGTGTAGATCGTATAGGCCAGATGTTCGCCGTTGACCGCAACGTCCGGCGCGGTCTGTGGATAAGCCGCCAGCCAGTCGCCGGGCTGATCGAGCAACAAAGTTTGCACGCCCGTCGGGATCGGCAACTGTGCCTGCAAGTGCGCTTGGGTCAGCAGCAATTGCAGGCCGCTGTCCTCGATCATGTAGGCCAGACGATCTTCTGGATACGCCGGGTCCAGCGGGACATACGCACCGCCCGCCTTGAGAATCGCCAGCAGGCCAACGATCATTTCGACGCTGCGCTCGACGGCGATGCCGACCAGTTGATCCGCGCCGACACCGGCCTCGATCAGTTTGTGCGCCAGTTGATTGGCCCGGGCATCCAGCTCGCCGTAGGTCAGCACGTCTGCGCCAATGATCAGCGCGGTGGCGTGCGGCGTCTGCTGCGCCTGCAAGGCAAAGTCGCGCTGCACACATTCGGCCTGAGCGCTGTGATCGGCGCTGCGGAACCAGTCCTGCAACAGCACGCCGTGTTCGGCAAGTTCCAGCAATGGCAATTCGCCGACTCGCTGGGTCGGTGCGGCCACGATGCCTCGCAGCAGGTTCTGCCAGTGACGGGCAATGCGTTCGATGGTTTCTGGCTTGAACAGGTCAGTGGCGTAGGTCAGTTCAGCGGCGAAACCGTCGTTGGATTCGTAAGTATTGAGCGTCAGGTCGAACTGCGCGGTGCGCCCTTCCCACTGCACATCCTCGACACTCAACTGCGGCAGTTGCACCGCGCCACGCCCCTGATCACGGCTGTTCTGGTGGTTGAACATCACCTGGAACACCGGGCTGTGGCTCAGGCTGCGCTCCGGTTGCAGCGCTTCGATCAGTTGCTCGAACGGCAGATCCTGATGCGCCTGAGCGTCCATCGCCGCTTGCTTGACCTGCGCCAGCAATCGGTTGAACGGCAGTTGCCCGTTCACCTCGGCATTCAGGACTTGGGTGTTGACGAAGAAACCAATCAGGCCTTCGGTCTCGACGCGGTTGCGGTTGGCGGTCGGCACACCGACGCGAATCTGCGCCTGGCCGCTGTAGCGATGCAGCAACGCCTGGAACGATGCCAGCAACACCATGAACAGGCTCGCGCCTTCGCGCTGGGCCAATTGTTTGAGGGCGTCGCCAAGATCTGCCGGCAAATTCAGTTCGAGCCGCGCACCGCGCAGGCTCTGCACCGCCGGACGGGGAAAATCGATCGGCAACTCCAGCACCGGCTGCTCGCCGTCCAGAGTCTTGACCCAATAAGCCAGTTGCCGCTCACGCTCGCCCGCTTCCAGCCAGTGACGCTGCCAGATCGCGTAGTCGGCGTATTGCACTTCCAGCGCCGGCAACGTCAGCGACTGCCCGCTGGTGTCGGCGGCGTAATGCTGGATCAGCTCGTTGACCAGCACCTTGATCGACCAGCCATCGGAGATGATGTGGTGCTGGATCAGCACCAGCACATGATCGTCCTCCGCGACGTTGAGCAGCGACACCCTCAGCAACGGGCCCTGTTGCAGGTTGAACGGGCGCGCGGTTTCGCTTTCGACGAACGCCTTGATCGCAGCCTCTTCACCAGCGGCATCAAGGCCTTCGGGCAGCGGAATCAGACTGATGTTCAGCGGCAATTGCGGATGAATCACCTGGCAGAAGGTTTCGCCCTGCTCGGCGAACGTGGTGCGCAGACTTTCGTGACGCGCCGCCACGGCATTGAAACTGCGTTCCAGCGCCGCCACCTCCAGCCGCCCCTTGAGGCGCAGGGCGCTGGGGATGTGATACGCGGTGCTGTGCGGGTCCATTTGCCAGAGGAACAATTGACGTTCCTGGGCGTACGACAGAGGAATCGCCGTAAACCCGGAACGTGTTTCCGGGATCGGCAGGTTGGCCGGCGAGACGCCCTCTTCGAGCATCTTTTCCAGGTACAGCTTACGTTTGTCCAGCGGCAGAGTGATAAAGCGCTTGGCTACCCTCAAAGCAACACTCTTGTCCATCAGACTTCCTCCATATCGTCAAGCAGGGCTTCCAGCTTGCTCAGTTTCTGTTCGTTGATTGCCCCGCCTCCTGTATCGAGGTGAGCGACAAAGTCGCTCAGGACGGGGTGCTGGAATAACAGTTGCGGGGTCAGCGTCAGGCCCAGTTCCAGGGCAATGCGCGACACCACGTTGACCGCCAGCAGCGAGTGCCCGCCCAGTTCGAAGAAGTGGTCGTTCAGGCCGATGCGTTGCACTTCGAGCACTTGCTGCCAGATCGCCGCGACCTGCTGCTCAAGCTCACTGTGCGGCGCGACATACGCGGCCTGCATCTGGCTGGCATCGACCGCTGGCAAGGCCTTGCGGTCGAGTTTGCCGTTGGGGGTCAGTGGCAACTGCTCAAGGAACAGCAGGTGCGCGGGAATCATGTAGTCAGGTAACGAAGACTTGAGGCCAGTCTTTAGTCCGTCGCGCAGGAGCCGCTGCGCTTCGCCGTCATACAGATCCAGTGGCGGGGCGACCACATAGGCCACCAGTTGCGCGCCAGCCTCGCCTTCGACGGCCAGCACCGCCGCTTCGGTGACTGCCGGTTGGGCGAGCAATCGCGCCTCGATCTCGCCCAGTTCGATGCGGAATCCACGAATTTTCACCTGATGGTCGATCCGCCCCATGTACTCCAGTTGGCCATCTTCGCGCTCGCGAATCAGGTCACCGGTGCGGTACATGCGCTCACCATTGGCGGCGAGTGGGTTGGGCACGAAGCGCTCGGCGGTCATCGCCGCACGGCCCAGGTAGCCGCGAGTGATGCCGGCGCCGGAGAGGTACAACTCGGCCGACACCCCTTGCGGGACAACGTGCAGATCGGCGTCGAGCAAATGGCTGTTGCTGTGGTCGAGGGCTCGACCAATGCGCGCCTGACCACCGGCACTGCGGCGAGTCCAGGTCGAATAGGTGGTGTCTTCCGACGGGCCGTACAGGTCGTAGACATGCTCGACCGTCGACTGCTGATACAACGCATCCACCAAGCCTTGTTTCAGCGGCTCGCCAGCGAGGTTGATGATCCGCACGCTTGGCGGAATCTGCCCGGCGCGCTGCAACGCAGCAATGGCTGACGGCACAGTGTTGATCAGGCGCACCTGATCGCGGGCTGCCAGTTGCGGCAGCTCCAGGGCATTACGGGCGATGATCAGCGAGCCGCCGTTGGCCAAGGTGACGAACAGCTCCCACACCGACAGATCGAAGCACACCGAGGTCGAAGCCAATACGCCTTGGATGTCGTCGCGGCTGTAGACCTTGGCCGACCACTCGATCAGCGCCATGACGTTGCGATGGGCAATCGCCACGCCTTTTGGCTTGCCGGTGGAGCCCGAGGTGTAGATCACGTAAGCAAGGTTATCCGGCGCGACCGATGTTTGAGGCGCCACAACTGAATAGCTATTCAGCGACACCTGATCCAGCAACAACACTTGCGTTTCGCTCGGCACACTCAGGGTCGCGGCGATCGCTTGCTCGGTCAGCAACACCCGCGCACGGCTGTCTTCGAGCATGTAGGCAACGCGATCCGCCGGGTAATTCGGGTCCAGCGGCACATAGGCGCCACCGGCCTTGAGCACCGCCAACAGGGCGACAAGCAACTGCTCGGAACGCGGCATCGCCACGCCCACCCGCACTTCCGGGCCGACACCCGACTCGATCAGCTTGTGCGCCAGACGATTGGCCTGCACGTCCAGTTCGGCGTAAGTCAGTTGCTCGCTGCCGAAGGTCACCGCCAGTGCATCCGGCGTCGCCGCCACCTGACGGGCGATGCCCTGATGAATGCACAGATCGGTGACGAAATCGGCAGCGATGCCTGGAGTGCTTTCGATCAGGTTCAAGTCGCCGAGCACGCGTTCGCCTGCCTCGGTCATCTGGCTCAGCAGACGCTGCAAATGCGCGCCCAACTGCGCCACGCTGGCGGCGGCAAAGCTGTCGCGCTGATAGCTGAAATGCACCGTCAGTTGCGCGCCCATGTTCACTAGCAGGGTCAACGGATAGTTGGTCTGTTCCTGATTGGCCACCGCGCCGAAGCGCAAGCCTTGCGGTGCGCCACGTTCCAGCGCTTCGGCAATCGGGTAGTTCTCGAACACCATCAGGCTGTCGAACAGCGCATCACCGCCCTGCCCGGCCCAGCGCTGAATATCCGCCAATGGCGTGTGTTCGAACTCGCGCGATGCCAGATTCTGCGCCTGCACCCCTTGCAGCCAACTGGCCAGACTCTGCTGTGCTTGCGGCGCGGCAACCACCGGCAAGGTGTTGATGAACAGACCGATCTGCGCTTCAGCACCCGGAAGATCCGCCGGGCGCCCGGCAACAGTGGCGCCGAACGCCACACAGTCTTTGCCGGTGTAACGCTGCAACAGCAACAGCCATGCGGCTTGCACCACGGTGTTGACCGTGACCTTCGCGGCTCGGGCAAACTCACCCAGACGCTGAGTCAGATCCGCGTCCAACACTTGGTAATGATCGCCATAACCGACGCTCGGCAAGCCGTCATGCGGCCGCGCGATGGCAGTGGCCAGACGCGTTGGTTCTTGCAGGTTGTTCAGCGTCGCCAGCCAGTAGGCTTCGGCCGCCGCATTGTCCTGACGCTGCAGCCAGCCGATGTAATCGCGATAGCGGCCCGCCGGACGCGCCACCGCTTCGCCGCGATAATGCTGCAACACTTCGCCGAGCAACTGCGCACTGCTCCAGCCATCCATCAGGATGTGATGATTGGTGTAGATCAGGTGATGACGATCAGTCGCGGTGCGCACCAGCACCAAACGCAGCAGCGGCGCGCAGGTCAGGTCCAGACCCAGTGCACGTTCTTCGTCAGCGAGCGTTTGCAGCGCTGCGTCCAGCCCGGTTTTGCCGTGCCAGTCGAGCACGCTGAACGGCACCTCGACCTGACGAAGCACCACTTGCACCGGTTGCGGCAAATTGCCCTGCCAGAAGAACCCGGTGCGCAGAATGTCATGGGCATCCACCACCGCTTGCCACGCCGCGCGGAAACGTTGCGGATCGACGCCGTCGACGTCCAGACGCATCTGGTTGATGTAATCGCCGTTGCCGTGTTCGAGCAACGTATGGAACAACATGCCCTGCTGCATCGGCGACAGCGGATAGATGTCGTCGATGGACTGCGGTTCAAGAACCAGCACATCGAGCTGCGTCTGCGACAGTTGCGCCAGCGGGAAGTCCGACGGTGTCACGCCACGGTTGGCGTTGTCGCAGCAATGGCCGATCAGCGCCGTCAATTCCTGCACGTAATCATCGGCCAGCCGCTGGATGGTCGCCGCGTCGAACATCCCGCCGCTGTAGGTCCAGCTCAGGTCCAGCTCACCGCCGAAGACTTTGCCGTTCAGCGCCAGCGGGTTGCCCAGCGGGCCCTGCAGATTGACTTCAGCACCGCCGGACTCGCTGGTCGGCGCGAACAACGCGTCGTCAGCGGCGTCGAAGCTGCCGTCGAACTGGCCCAGATAGTTGAAGGTCAGGCGTGGTGCCGGCAAGGCTTGCAAGGTCTGGCGAGCCTGCTCATCGCCCAGATGCGCCAGCGCACCAAAGCCGATGCCTTTGTGCGGAATCGCCCGCAGTTGTTCCTTGACCTGCTTGAGTGACGCACCCAGCTCTGCGACCGGCGAGAGTCGCGCCGGGAACACACTGGTGAACCAGCCGACAGTGCGCGTCAGGTCGACGCTGTCGAACAGATCTTCGCGACCGTGGCCTTCAAGCAATACCAGCGCGTGGTCAGCACCGGTCCAGCGCACCATCACCCGCGCCAGAGCCGTCAGCAGCAGATCGTTGACCTGGGTGCGATACGCCGCCGGCGCATCCTGCAACAACTGTCGGGTCAGAGATTTGTCTAGCTTGCTGTGAAGCGTCAGTGCCTGATCGTGCTGCTGGCCGCCGTTCCGACGATCATAAGGCAAAGCGGCAGAAGCGCCTTGCAACTGCTGCTGCCAGAAGCCCAGTTCAGCCTGCAACGCAGGGCTGGCCGCGTAGTCCTGCAACGCCGCCGCCCAGGCTTTGACCGCACTGGTCTTGGCCGGCAATTGCACGGTATGGCCCGCGGCAATCTGCCGATAAACATTTTGCAGATCTTCAAACAGAATCCGCCACGACACGCCATCGACCACCAGGTGATGGACGATCAGCAACAGGCGCTGGCTGCCATCGGCCAGGTTCGCCAGCACCGCGCGAATCAGCGAGCCACCGCTCAATTGCAAGCTGCGCTGAGCCTTGTCGCCCAAGACCTCAAGCGTTGCGAGGTCGGCAACATCGACTTGCCAGAGGATGGTTTCACCCGCTTGGGTTGCGACGTCGCGGTACTGCGCCGACCAGCCATCCGCCTGCTCGACATAGTCCAGACGCAAGCTGTCGTGATGCAACACCAGCGCATCCAGCGCTTGTTCAAGCACGTGGGCATCCAGTGTCTGATTCGGCCTGAGCATCACCGACTGGTTCCAGTGATGACGGTCGGGAATCGACTGAGCAAAGAACTCCTGATGAATCGGCAACAGCGCCGTGCGGCCGGTGACCGGTTGCTGATCGATCAACTGCAACGCTTCGCCCGTCTGCGCGACAACGGCCAACGCCTGAATGGTCTGGTGCTGGAACAGGTCTTTGGGCGTAAAGCGAATACCCGCCTGCCGCGCACGGCTGACCACTTGAATCGAAATGATCGAATCGCCGCCCAGCTCAAAGAAGTTGTCGCTGATGCCGACTTGCTCAAGCTTGAGCACGTCTTGCCAGATCGTCGCCAGTTGTTGCTCCAGCGCGCTCTGTGGGGCGACATAGGTTTGTTGCAGTTGGCTGACATCCGGTTTCGGCAGATTCTTGCGGTCGAGCTTGCCGTTCGGCGTCAGCGGCATGCGTTCCAGACGCAACACATACGCCGGCACCATGTGCGCCGGCAAGGTAGCCTTGAGCTGCGCACGCAGGTCTTCAGTGAAGTCCGCGCGGTCAGAATCGCCCACCACATAGGCAACCAGACGCTTGCCGCTACCGGCGCTGCCTTCCTGGGCCACGACCACTGCTTCACGCACGCCGTCGAGCGCTTGCAGGGCGGCTTCGACTTCACCGAGCTCAATGCGGAAACCGCGGATCTTCACCTGATTGTCGATGCGATCCAGATAGTCGAACGTGCCGTCGGCGCGCTGGCGAACGAGGTCACCGGTGCGATAGAGCAAGCCGCCAGTGCTGCTGAAAGGGTTAGCGACAAAGCGCTCGGCGGTCAGCCCCGGACGATTCAGATAACCCCGGGCCAGACCCGTGCCACCCAGATACAGTTCACCGGCCATGCCCTGCTGCAGCAGGTTCAGATCGGCGTCGAGCACATAAGCGCTGCGATCACCGATGCGGCTGCCGATAGGCGCGTAAGCGGCACCGCACGGCACCTCGCGACCGGCCTTCCAGATCAGCGGCGTGACCACGGTTTCGGTCGGGCCATAACCGTTGATGATGTAGTCCGGGTCGAGCGCACGTTTGACCCGCTCGAAACTGGCGTTCGGCACCGCGTCACCGCCGAAGCAGTAAATGCGCACGTTGGGTGGGTTGCCGACGCGCTCGGCGTGTTCGGCCAGTTGTTGCAGGTACACCGGCGGGAACGCGACCACCGTCACGCCGTGTTCAATCATGGCGTTGTAGGTCTGCTCCGGCGTCCACAGGCTGTCATCGCGGATCAGCAACGAGGCGCCGTGGGTCAGGCTGGTCAGCCAGCGCTCATGGGCGCCGTCGAAAGCGAACGACATGAAGTGGAATTCGCAATCGCTGTCGCGCATTTCATAACGCTGACCGATGGCCTGGCAGTGCATGGCCAACGGGCCGTGAGCGACGCTGACGCCTTTCGGATTACCGGTGGAACCGGAGGTGTAAATCACATACGCGAGGTTGTGCGGATCAAGTTGCACCTGGGGCGCGTTGATCGGCCATTCGCGCAGGTCGAGGCGATCCAGCTCCAACAATGGCACCGATTCGGCTACGGGCAATTGCGCCGACACCGACGAGTCGCTGAGCAACAGCGCCAGCCCCGAATCTTCGATCAGATAAGCCAGACGTTCACGCGGATAGCTGGTGTCCAGCGGCACGTAGGCGCCGCCAGCCTTGAGCACCGCCAGCAGCGCGACGATCACCGCCTCACTGCGCGGCAGGGCCACACCGACGCGGGTTTCCGGGCCGACACCACGGGCGATCAGCGCGTGGGCCAATTGGTTGGCGCGCTGATCGATTTCGCCATAGCTGAAGCGCTGACCGTTGAAGATCACCGCCGTGCGTTGCGGATTTTCGCCGGCCAAAGCGGCAATACGCTGATGCACGCCTTTGTCCACCGGGTATGGCTGCGGATGGTTTTCAGCTTGCTGGCGCGCCTGCTCGTCAGCGCTGGCCAAAGCGATTTCGCCGAGGTTGCGTTCAGCCGACACGGCAAACTGCTCGAGCAATTGCAGCAGATGCGCACTGATGCCTTCGATCACGTCACTGGTGAACTGGCCACGGTCGAAGCTGTAATGCAGCGCCAGTTGCTGACCCAATGTCACGGCAACGCTAAGCGCATAGTGCGTCTGCTCAAGATTGCCCACGTCACCGAACACCAGCCCTTGCCCGGCCTGACTCAGCGCCTGGGCAATCGGGTAGTTTTCGAACACCAGAATGTTGTCGAACAGCGCCTCGCCGCCCTGCCCCGCCCAGCGCTGAATATCCGCCAGCGGCGTGTGTTCGAAGTCGCGCAGGCTGAGGTTCTGCGCCTGCACCGCTTGCAGCCAGTGGCCGACAGTCTGATCCGGACGCGGCGCGCCGATCACCGGCAACGTGTTGATGAACAGACCGACCTGTTGCTCGATGCCCGGCAGATCCGCCGGGCGCCCGGCCACGGTGGCGCCGAACGCCACCGCTTCGTGACCGGTGTAGCGTTGCAGCAACAGCAGCCACGCGGCTTGCACCAAGGTATTGACGGTGACTTTCTGCTGCCGGGCAAACGCTTCCAGCGCCTGAGTACGCGGCACATCCAGCGTCAGGTATTGGTCACTGTGACCACTGAGGTTTTCCCCGCCGGTAGCGGCGCGGGCCAGTCGGGTCGGCTCTTGCAGCGCAGCCAGTTGCCCGCTCCAGAAGTCCTGACTGAGTTGGCCGTCCTGACGTTGCAGCCAGGCGATGTAGTCGCGATAACGGCCACCACCGCTTACCGGCGTGCGGCCGCTGTAGCGCTGCAAGACTTCGCCGAGCAACTGCGAGTTGCTCCAGCCATCCATGAGGATGTGGTGGTGGGTGTAAATCAGGTGCCATTGCTCGGCGCCGGTCTGCACCAGCACCAGCCGTAGCAACGGCGCACAGGTCAGATCAAAGCCCTGCTGACGCTCGGCGTCGGCCAGCGCTGCGAGGGCCGCTGGCTGGTTGTCTCGGCTGCGCCAGTCCAGCGTGGTGAACGGCAACTGCACCTGCTTGTGCACGATCTGCAGCGGCTGCGCCAGTTCGCCCTGCCAGACGAACCCGCTGCGCAGAATATCCTGCGCATCAACGGTGGCCTGCCACGCCGCGCGGAAGCGCTCGGGATCAACGCCTTGCACATCGACGCGCAACTGGTTGATGTATTCGCCCGCCGCCTGCTCGTAGAGGGTGTGGAATAGCAAACCTTGTTGCATCGGCGACAGTGGATAAAGGTCATCGAGCTGACCGGCCGGCACCGGCAGCGCATCGAGTTGCGCCTGAGTGACCTGCGCCAGCGGGAAGTCCGACGGCGTCGCTTGCGCGGCTTGCAAGGTGCAGCAATGTTCGATCAACACGTGCAACTCGCTGGCGTAATCATCCACCAGTTTCTGCACGGTCGCGCTGTCGAACATCTCGCGGCTGAAGCCCCAGCTCATCGACAGTTCGCCGCCGTACACCTGACCTTCCACCGTTAGCCAGTTGGCCAGCGGCGCTGCCGGGTCCTGTGCGACACCGCTGGTTTCAGCGGACGGTACGAACAGCGCCGCGTCGTCGAACTGACGATCGAACTGACCAAGATAGTTGAAGGTAATGCGTGGCGGCGGCAGCTGCGCCAGTTCGGCGCGCACCGACGGTGCTGCGAGATAACGCAGCACGCCATAGCCCAGACCTTTGTCCGGCACCGCGCGCAGTTGCTCCTTGATCGACTTGATTGAGCCATCGAGATCGTCGGCGGCGCTCAGGTTGACCGCGAACAGGCTGGTGAACCAGCCTACGGTGCGACTCAAGTCGACGTCATCGAACAAGTCTTCGCGGCCATGGCCTTCGAGCTCGATCAGCGTGCCCGGTTGTTGGGTCCAGCGGCTGATGGTGCGCGCCAGCGCGGTCAGCAGCAGATCGTTGACCTGCGTGCGATACGCTGCCGGCGCCTGTTGCAGCAGTTGCCGGGTGCGCTCGGCATCGAGGCGCCACTCGATTTTCTCGCCATGCAGGTTCTGCAGGCTGCCCTGCGGGCGTTCGCACGGCAGATCCTGCGCATCCTGATGCTGGGTTTTCCAATAACTCAGTTGGGTGTCGAAGCGTGATGCTTGGCTTTCGAGGCGCGTCGTCCAGCTCTGGAAGGACGTGGTTTTTGCCGGCAACTGAATGCCGCCCCCCGCCGCCAGTTGTTCATAAGCCTGCTGCACATCTTCCAGCAGCACTCGCCAGGAAACCCCGTCCACCACCAGGTGGTGAATGATCAGCGCCAGACGCTGACTGCCATCCGCCAAGTTCACCAGCAACGCGCGCAGCAGCGGGCCGTTGTGCAGATCAAGACTGCGCTGGGCTTCGTTGCACAAGGCGTTCAACTGCTCGACGGATTCGGCATCGCGCTGCCACACGTCAGCGCTTGCAACCGGCGCGCCGTGGCTTTGCTGCCAGCCTTCGGCGTTTTCGACAAAACGCAGGCGCAAGGCATCGTGATGGTTGATGACATGCGCCAGCGCTGCATCGAGCCACTGCGCATTCAATGGTTCACGCGGGGTCAGCAGCAGCGACTGGTTCCAGTGCTCACGCACCGGCATCGTCCGGCTGAAGAAGTGTTGCTGGATCGGCCCGAGTACGGCGGCGCCGGTTACCGGCCCTTGATCCACCGAGGTCTGGTTGTCCAGCGTGGCCACCAGCGCGAGGCTGCGCACGGTCTGGTACTGGAACAGATCGCGCGGGCTGACACGGATCCCGGCCTGCCGCGCCCGGCTGACCACTTGGATGGAGATGATCGAGTCGCCGCCCAGCGCGAAGAAGTTATCTTCGAGGCCGACGCGTTCCAGGCCCAGCACGTCTTCCCAGATCGCCGCCAAGGCTTTTTGCAGCACATCCTGCGGCGCAACGAAGGCTTGTTGCGGTGCGGCGTCCGGTTGCGGCAGGGCCTTGCGATCCAGTTTGCCGTTGGCGGTGACCGGCAGTTTGTCCAGGGTCAGCAGGTAGGTCGGGACCATGAATTCCGGCAGACTGCCCAGCAGCCAGGCCTTGACGTCCTGCTGCCATTGCTCGTCTGGCTGAGCGGTTTCCAGCACCAGATAAGCCACCAGATGCTTGCCGCCCTGCACCAGCACCACCGCTTCGCGCACCAGCGGGTGCTGCATCAGGCGGGTTTCGATTTCACCGAGTTCGATGCGCAAGCCACGCAACTTCACCTGATGGTCGAGACGGCCCAGGTATTCGATCACGCCGTCGGCGCGCTGACGCACACGGTCACCGGTGCGGTACAGGCGCGCGCCGTCGTGGAACGGGCACGGCACAAAACGTTCGGCGGTCAGTGCCGGACGCTGGTGATAACTGCGTGCCAGCCCGGCGCCGCCCAGATACAGTTCGCCAGCCACGCCACTTGGCACCGGCAACAGCTCGGCGTCGAGCACGTGGGTGCGCAGGTTGGCAATCGGTCGACCGATCGGCACGCTGTCGGCGCCTTCGTCGACGCAGGTCCAGTGGGTGACGTCGATCGCCGCTTCGGTCGGACCGTAGAGGTTGTAGAGGCCGGCGTTCGGCAGCTTGGCGAAGACTTGCAGTTGCGCATCCAGCGGTAACGCTTCACCGCTGCAGACAATGCGCTTGAGCCCCGTGCACGTCTCGACGCCCGGTTCGTGAATGAACGCCTGCAACATCGACGGCACAAAGTGCAGCGTGCTGATGCCGTAGCGGTTGATGGTGTCGATCAGTTGCAGCGGATCGCGGTGTGCCCCCGGCGCGGCGACGACCAGTCGCGCACCGGTGAGCAGCGGCCAGAAGAACTCCCAGACCGATACGTCGAAACTGAACGGGGTTTTCTGCAACACCGAATCACTGGCGTCAAGCGCATAGGCTTGCTGCATCCAGCACAAGCGGTTAACCAGCGCCGCGTGGCTGTTGCCCGCACCTTTGGGCTTGCCGGTGGAGCCGGAGGTGTAAATCACATACGCAAGATTCAACGGATCGACGCAGACCTCGGGACGGCTCTCACTGTAGCCATCGAGCAGGCCCGGCTGATCCAGCGTAATGACCTGCACGCCATCAGTTGGCAGCGCCGCCAACAGCGCGCTTTGCGTCAGCAACAAGGTGATGCCGCTGTCCTCGATCATGTAGGCCAGACGTTCCTGCGGGTACTCCGGGTCCAGCGGCACATAGGCGCCACCGGCCTTGAGAATGGCCAGCAGGCCGACGACCATTTCCAGCGAGCGCTGGGCGCAGATGCCAACCAGACTGTCCGCCCGCACGCCCTGCTCACGCAGCAGATGCGCCAGACGATTGGCCCGGGCATCCACTTCGGCGTAGCTCAGGGTCTGCTCACCGAACACCAGCGCTGGCGCGTCGGGCGTGCGCGCAACCTGTGCTTCGATCAGTTGATGAATTGGCTGCTCGATTGGATAAGCCGTCGAAGTGTCGTTCCAGAGGCGCACCAGTGTGTGCTGTTCATCAGCCTCCAGCAGTGGCAACTCGCCGACGCGCTGCGACTGATCGGCGACCATCGCTGTCAGCAAACGCAGCCAGTGGCGAGCCATGCGCTCGATGGTCGCGGCGTCGAACAGGTCGCTGGCGTAGGTCAGCGCGGCGTGCAACTTGCCGCCCTTTTCGTAGGTGTCCAGGGTCAGGTCGAACTGGGTGGTGCGGCTCTGCCAGTCGAGACTGCTCAGCGCCAGACCCGAAGCGGTGCTGAGCGTGGCGACATCGGCGACGTGCGGCTGGTGGTTGTACATCACCTGGAACAACGGCGTGTGGCTGAGGCTGCGTTCCAGTTTCAGCGCTTCGACCAGTTGCTCGAACGGCAGATCCTGATGGGCCTGGGCTCCGAGGGCGGTTTCCTTGATGGCGCGCAGCAGATCGTCGACACGGGTCTGGCCGTCCAGTTGCGTGCGCAGTACCTGGGTGTTGACGAAGAAACCGATCAGGCCTTCGATTTCTCCACGGTTACGGTTGGCAATCGGCACGCCGACACGGATGTCGGTCTGGCCGGTGTAGCGATGCAGCAGCGCATTGAACGCGCCGAGCAAGAGCATGAACAACGTCACTTGATGCTGCTGCGCGGTGTTGCGCAGTTGCTCGGCCAACGGCGCGTCGACGGCAAATTCGTAGCGGGTGCCGCGATAGCTCGGCATCGCTGGACGTGAATGATCCAGCGGCAATTCCAGCACCGGATGTTCGTCGCCCAGTTGTGCCTGCCAGTAATCGAGTTGGCGCGCCTGCTCGCCGGCCTCCAGCCAGCGGCGCTGCCACAAGGCATAGTCGCTGTACTGAATCGGCAGCGGCGCCAGTTGCGGCTGCTGGCCGCCATCGAACGCGTCGTAGCAGCGGATGAACTCATCGATCAGCACGTTCATCGACCAGCCATCGGAAACGATGTGGTGCAAGGTCAGCAGCAGCACATGCTCCTGTTCAGCCAGTTTGAGCAGCGTCACCCGCAACAGCGGCCCAACCGCCAGATCAAATGGCAACACCGATTGTTGTTCCGCTGCGCGGACAACCGCCTGCTCACGCTCGACGGCCGGCAGGCCCGTGAAATCCTCAACGTTGATGACCAGCGGTGCCGCCGCCGGCACCTGCAGCAGGTTGTCATCGGCTTGGCGCTCGAACACCGTGCGCAGGGTTTCATGGCGCTCGACCAGACTGGCAAACGCTTGCTCCAGTGCGCGACGGTTCAACTGCCCGCTCAGACGCACCGCGCCCGGCAGGTTGTAGGCACCGCTGTGCGGATCGAGTTGCCAGAGAAACCACATACGTCGTTGCGCGTAGGACAGCGCCTGACGATCCTCGGCCTCAACGCCGGCGGGAATCGGAAACCGGGCGAAATCAACGCCCTCCTTGTGCAGGGCCGCAAGGAACATCTGGCGCTTTTCCAGGGGCAACCCGATAAACCGGCGAGCGAGTTTCAAGGAGTCTTCTGCATTCATTTCTTGGCATCCGGATCAGTAGGCAGGCAGCACAAAGGCACGTCGTCCCTATAAAACGAATGCAGACCGGAAAAATTAGCGAATGAGAACAAGTGTCAGGCGGGAGGTGGAACGGGGATTTTTTGTGTACAGCTCCCTGTAGGAGCTGTCGAGTGAAACGAGGCTGCGATCTTTTGATTTTAAAAGATCGCAGCGCGCCGCAGCGCCTACAGGAGAATCGTGCTGTGTTCAGGCGGTTGCGAAGGCGGCATGCCGGCGATGATGCACATCCAGTTGATCCTTGATCACCTTCAGCACTTTGGCTTCGTGCTCATGGATGAAAAAGTGCCCACCGGCCAGCATGTCCACCGAAAAACTGCCACGGGTCTCTTTGCTCCAACCGATCAACTGTTCGGTGGTGGCGCGGTCAGCCTTGCCGCCGAGCACATGCACCGGGCAGTTGAGCAGCGGTCGCTGCAAGGGCTCGAACTTGCCGCACAACTGAAAGTCCGCCCGCAAGATCGGCAAGGTCAGGCTCATCAGCTCGGCATTGGCCAGCACTTCCTCGCTGGTGCCATTGAGCGTGCGCAACTGCTCGATCAGTTCGGCGTCGGTTTTCGGCTCGGCAAAACCGCGATCGTAATCGGCACGCATCGTCGGCGCCGCCGTGCCGGAGGCAAACAGCGCCACCGGCTCCGGACAACCCAGCACGCGCAAGGCATGCGCTATCTCGCAGGCCAGCAACGCGCCGAGGCTATGCCCGAACAGCGCGTACGGGGTCTTGAGTGTCGGGCGCAATTCCTTGGCCAATTGCATCGCCAGCGCGCGCATGTCGGTGTGCAGCGGCTCGTCGAACCGCGCGCCGCGCCCCGGCAGTTCCACCGGGTGCAAGTGAAGCCATTGCGGCATTTTCGGCCGCCAGCGGCTGTAGACCATCGCGCTGGCGCCGGAGTACGGCAGGCACAGCAGAGTCAGCTTGGTCACCACGCTCCCCTCAAAAAATTCGTCTGTAGAGAGAAACGGATCGCGGCCCGATCAAATTAGTCGGTGCTCGCTAAATCCTCTGCACAGGCGCTCGTTAACTGTTCAGGCCAAAACCAATAATGAGGATTCACCGTGGACCTGCAGAGCATCCTGGGCAAGTTGTTCGCCAATGCCGGTGCCGTCGGCATCGAAGGCGTTTTTCAATTCGTGTTTGGCCCGCAGCAGGCCTACTGGTCCGAGGTCAAGGCCAGCAGTCGCACCGTGCCTGGCCGACACGCGAGCCCTGATGTGACCATCGAAGTCGCCGAGCGCGACTTCCTCGGGATCATGGGCGGCATGGCCAACGTCGAAGAACTGTTCGCCAGCGGTCGCCTGAAGATCGGCGGCAACATGGGCCTGGCGACCCTGCTGCCGCAGATCATCGAGCATGCGATGCACGGCGGCGCCGTGGCGGAAAAAGTCGACATGAACAAGCGTTACCCGACGCCGCCGCGCTTCAGTGAAAAGCTCACCGCCGGCCTGCCGACTCAATTGAACGTCGAGCGACGTTCGCGCAGCGAGCTGTCGGTGACCGAGTTCAAGAGCCGCTATCTGCCCCATGGCATTCCCGTGGTGATCAGCAACGCGCTGCACGACTGGCCGTTGTTCAAATTGAGTCGCGAAGAGTCGCTGGTGCATTTCGCCGAACTGCAAGGCATCACCCGCCATGGCGATTACGTGAAGAAAACCTTTTCCACTGAGCGCGATTTCCGTTCGACGTCGATGGCCGACTTCATTGCTTCGCTGGACAAGCCTGCAGCCAAAGGCGCAGACGGCGAACCGCCAGCCTACATGGGCAACAACATTCTGCCGGCGCAATTGATGCAGCAGATCAAATACCCGGCTTACTTCGATGCCTCGCTGTTCATCCCGCCGCGCATCTGGATCGGCCCCAAAGGCACACTGACGCCGCTGCATCGCGATGACACCGACAATCTGTTCGCGCAGGTGTGGGGACAGAAGAAATTCACCCTCGCCGCGCCTCATCATCGTGACGCGCTGGGCACCTGGTCGACCGCGCCCAAGGGTGGGCTGGATGGTTGTGATTTCAACCCGGATGCGCCGGACTACGAACGCTTCCCGGCGGCGCGGGACGTGACGTTTCTGCGCGTGACGCTGGAGGCCGGGGATCTGCTGTTCCTGCCTGAGGGCTGGTTCCATCAGGTCGAGTCGGTGTCGACGTCGTTGTCGGTGAATTTCTGGGTCAATTCGGGGCGGGGTTGGTAAGCCGCGAGTGACACCACCTGTCGCAAAACCTGCGCACCTGTCAGACCTGACAGGTGCGCTTTCTCCCGACAAAGCGCATTCATATTCCCACCGTAACTTACGCAGGAAATCGCCCGTCAAGCACGGCTCCGACCCTTGCGTTCAGTGTCCTGAGTCAGCGTCGGTAACAGGAGCGCACCATGAATCAGTCCACGATCTCGTCACAACCACGCAGCGCAATTGCGCCCTTTGTCGTGCGCGACCTGTTTTGCCCTCCACCCACACGCATTGATGAGGCGTTGGGCCAGGAGGTCAACGAGCGTCTGATGGCGTGGATACCGAGCGTGGGTATCTTTGCCGGTAAACACGAGAAACTGCGCGCCAGTGACTTCGGCCGCTATGCAATGTTGTGCCATGCCGACACGGACGATCCGGACAGGTTGCTGCTCGCAGCGCAGTGCTTCGCGGCATTGTTCGCGGTGGATGATCATTATTGTGACGACCCATCGCTTGGCGGCCGCCCTGAGAACGTGGCCCAAATGCTGTCGTTCGCCATCACGGCGATCGACCCGGTTTATTTGCCTGCACCTTTCGATGAAGAACTCTCGCTACAACAAACGCGCGACCCGGTAATCAGGGGCTTGCTGTCTTACATGACTCGCGTGGGTCATTTCTGCACACCCTCACAAGTGGCTCGGGTCCGGCAAATCACCATTGCCATGTTTGTCACCATGGCTGCCGAAGCTCCGTGGCGTATCTATGGCACCCACCCCACCATCGCGGAATACCTGGCCAGCCGACAGGTCAACAGTTTCTGGCCTTGTCAGGTTCTGATTGATGCCATTGGGGGATACGAAGTACCCGCCAACCTATATTCCCAGCCGGAGTTTCACCACATCAGCGCGCTAGCGGCACTGGCCACGACGTTGGTCAACGACTTGTATTCCGCTTACAAGGAGCACCTCAAGGAAACGGGAGACTTCAAACTTCCCTACCTACTGGCGGCCCGACACAACTGCTCGCTTCAAGACGCCATCGATAAAGCGGCGGATATTCATGATGCCGTCATGCAGGAATACGTAACGCTTGAAAAGCAATTGCTGAGCACTGCCACGCCTTTGACCCAACGCTATCTGAAGGGCCTGACCACTTGGGTTGCGGGCAATCGGGAATGGCATAAACACAGTGCCCGTTATCAAATCTGAGCAATCGTTTTAATACGTGACGCCCCCTCAAAGCGCATTGGGCTGGCAGGGGCAGCTATTTTTTCACTGAACTCTCACCTGCGCCGGCCAGTCAGCTATTCAACACCAACGCTTCAGGCCCAGACATTCATGCAGATTTCCCTCGCCCGCCAGGTAGCCATCGTCACCGGTGCCAGCTCCGGCATCGGCCACGCTGCCGCCAAAGCCCTCGCCGCTGCCGGCGCCGCCGTGGTCATCAACTACAACCGCCAGGCCGAACCCGCCGAAGCACTCGCCCGGCAGATCATCGCCGATGGCGGTGAGGCGATCGCCATTCGCGCCGATGTGTCAAAGGAAGATGACGTAGAACGACTGTTCGCCGAGACCCTCGACGCTTTCGGTTCACTGGACATTCTGGTGGCCAATTCCGGTCTGCAAAAAGACGCGGCGGTTACGGACATGTCGCTGGCGGACTGGAACGCAGTAATCAGCGTCAACCTCACCGGCCAGTTCCTCTGCGCCCGCGCCGCGTTGCGGATTTTCAACCGCCAGGGCGTGCGCGAAGGCGTGTCCCGGGCCGCCGGCAAAATCATTCACATGAGTTCGGTGCACCAGCGCATCCCTTGGGCCGGGCATGTGAATTACGCCGCGTCCAAGGGCGGTGTCGATCTGTTGATGCAGTCTCTGGCGCAAGAAGTCAGCCATCAACGCATTCGCATCAACGGCATTGCGCCGGGGGCGATTCGCACGGCCATTAATAAAGAAGCCACCGAAGGCGCGGCCAGCGAAAAACTGCTTGAGCTGATTCCCTACGGTCGCATCGGCGATGTCGAAGACGTCGCCAACGCGGTGGTGTTTCTCGCCTCCGATGCCGCCGATTACATCGTCGGCACCACCCTGTTCATCGACGGCGGCATGAGCCTCTATCCGGAGTTTCGCGGCAATGGCTGAGCATCATCCAGAACAACAAAGCGTCATCGACGCCCACGGCATCATCGGCGACATGCGCAGTGCGGCACTGGTCAACGACAAGGGCAGCGTGGATTTTTTCTGCTGGCCAGAGTTCGACAGCCCATCGATTTTCTGCTCGCTGCTGGACTCTCCCGACGCCGGGATTTTTCAACTGGCGCCGGACTTGCCCGATGCGCGACGCGAGCAGATTTACCTGCCGGACACCAACGTTCTGCAAACCCGCTGGCTCAGTGAATATGCCGTGGTGGAAATCACCGACATGCTGCCGGTGGGCGACAGTGAAGATGACTTGCCACTGCTGATGCGCCGCGTGCGGGTGGTCAGTGGCGAGGCGACGTTCCACATGCGCTGCGCCGTTCGTCACGACTATGCCCGCGCCGACACCCGTGCGCAGCTGGATCAAAAAGACGTGGTATTCAGTGCCACAGGGCAACCAACACTGCGTCTGGCTTCGGATCAGCCAATGCAAGTCGACGCAGATGCAGCGGTTGCCCGCTTCACCCTCAAACAGAATCAGACCGCCGCCTTCATGCTCGGCGCCACCGACGATCCGCGCTTTGCCGAAGGTGCCGGTGACTTCTGCATGGAGCGCACCCTGAAGTTCTGGCGCGACTGGATCGGCCAGTCCATCTATCGCGGACGCTGGCGGGAAATGGTCAATCGCTCCGCCCTCGCACTCAAGTTGCTGACCTCACGCAAACACGGTGCAATCCTCGCCGCCGCCACCTTCGGTCTGCCGGAAACCCCCGGCGGCGAGCGCAACTGGGACTATCGCTACACCTGGATCCGCGATGCCTCATTCACGGTTTACGCGTTCATGCGCTTGGGTTTCGTCAGTGAAGCCAACGCCTACATGGGCTGGCTGCGCGGGCGGGTGAGCGATTGCTGCGGGCAGCCGATGAAACTGAACATTCTGTATGCCATCGACGGCCGTCAGGAGTTGCCGGAAACCGAATTGGCCCACCTGTCAGGCCATGGCGGTGCGCAACCGGTCAGGATCGGCAATGGCGCGTATGACCAGATCCAGCTCGACATCTTTGGTGAGTTGATGGACGCGGTCTATCTGGTCAACAAATACGGTGACGCGATTTCCCACGAAGGCTGGAAACACGTGCGCGAAGTGGTCGATCAGGTTTGTGAGACATGGCAGACCACGGATGTAGGAATCTGGGAAATGCGCGGCGAGCAACATCACTTTCTGCACTCGCGGCTGATGTGCTGGGTGGCGCTGGACCGAGCGATTCGTCTCGCGTCGAAACGCTCTCTGCCGGCACCGTTCGCGCAATGGGATCAGACTCGCCAGGCGATCTATGCCGACATCTGGGACAACTTCTGGGACGAAGAACGCGGGCATTTCGTGCAGTACAAGGGCGGCACTGCGCTGGATGGTTCAATGCTGTTGATGCCGCTGGTGCGTTTCGTCAGCGCGAAGGACCCGCGCTGGCTGTCGACGCTTGAGGCTATCGAAAAGACGCTGGTGCGCGACGGCATGGTTTATCGCTACCGCAATGATGACGCCAACATCGACGGTTTGACCGGCACTGAAGGCGCGTTTGCCGCGTGTTCATTCTGGTACGTCGAATGCCTGGCTCGCGCCGGCCAGGTGGAAAAGGCTCATCTGGAATTCGAACAACTGCTGCGCTACGCCAATCCGTTGGGTCTGTACGCCGAAGAGTTCGACAGTCATGGGCGGCATTTGGGCAATACACCACAGGCGCTGACGCATCTGGCGTTGATCAGTGCAGCGAGTTTTCTCGATCGGCGCTTGAGCGGGGAAAAGAGTGAGTGGCAGCCGTAATAGTCGACAGAGGCTGTCGGAAATTTCCCTCACAAAATACGAGATGTAGGACGCACATCTACACCTGAGGCCTGAAAACCCAGTCCCTCCGGCGAGGGACTACAAATCCACAACAAAGATTGATCCATCCTTCCCCCGCAACTTGCGCTTACACCCCGAAATACCTTGTTGCCAGCGGTTACATCCGCCCCTACCATCCACCGCAACGGGCACAGCGGAGCTGTCCAATAAAACCCGAATTCAAGGAACCAGAATGTCCCAGCACGTCCAGCGCACCATCGACTCTCCCCTGCGCACCGGCCTGACCCGCACCCAACTGTGGGAAGCCGCCGACAAAGGCCTGATCAAATGCTGGGAAATCGGCCGCCAGCGCGCCACACGCTTCCCTGACCTCGCCCTGCAATGCCTCGCGGGTGAACTGCCGGTGCTCGGCTGGAAGGGTGGCGTCAGCCGCAGTCTGAAGAAAAACGAGAAGTACGGCTCGCTGAAATACCTCGCCCAATGGCAAGGCTTGCGCGGGGAAGATCTGGATATTGATTTGAGTGAAGAGCGTTCGCTGACCTGTTCGCGGACGAAGATGGTGGTGACGTTCACCCCGGATCGGACGAAGTATTTCAATCAGGTGGCGGAAGCTGAGGCTTGAGGTACAGCAGCACTGACCGAAAACCGCTCGCGATAGGCCTGCGGCGTCACACCCATGGCGCGCAAAAAGCTGCGCCGCAAAGTTTCCTCACTGCCGAACCCGCAATTGACCGCGATCCGTTTGACTGGCAGGCCGGTGTCGCTCAATAACCGGCGGGCGGTCTCGACGCGGATCAACTCAATCGCCCGCGCCGGGGTCTGGCCGGTATCGGCGCGGTAGTGGCGGACGAAACTGCGTTCGCTCATTCCGGCCTGTTCGGCCAGGGTCGGCACGCCGAGGTCACATGTCAGGTTCTCGGCGATCCACGCATGCAGGTCATCGAAACGATTGCCCTGATTCTGCAGCGATAATGTCACGCTGAACTGTGATTGCCCGCCCGGGCGCTTGAGGAACACCACCAGATGCCGGGCGACGTCCAGCGCGATGTCCCGGCCGAGGTCTTCCTCGACCATGGCCAACGCCAGATCGATGCCGGCGGTGACGCCTGCCGAGGTCCAGACCGGGCCGTCGTTGATGAAGATCGGATTGGCTTCGACTTGCAAGTTGGGGTGCTGCTGCGCCAGTTGCTCGCAACGGGTCCAGTGGGTGACGACGCGACGACCGTCGAGCCAGCCACTGGCCGCGAGCAAAAATGCCCCGGTGCACACCGAGGCTACACGCCGGCATTTCGCGGCGTGTTCCCGCACCCAGTCCACGAGTGACACATCTTCAGCGGCGGGATAAATGCCCCAGCCGCCCGCGATGATCAGCGTATCGCTGGGTTCCAACGGCAGCGGCTCGGCCAGCACTGCCAACCCTGCCGACGACATCACCGCCCCGCCCTCGCTGGCGATCACACTTGGCGCATAAGGCAAAGGCAAACCGCGTTGACGACAGAGGTCATTGGCCGAAGCAAACACCTGCAACGGCCCGGTGACGTCGAGGATCTGCATGTTGGCAAACGCGAGTACATGAATGGCTTTCGGCATTTGGCGTAATTCGTGGGGTGATTGGCGTATGCGCCAGAACCTACGCGCCTACAGTGAAGCCGTCCACCCCTTTCAATGGAGTAAAAACGATGACGCTGCAGATCGGCTTTCTATTGTTTCCGCAGGTTCAGCAACTCGACCTGACCGGCCCGTACGACGTGCTCGCCTCTCTGCCGGGCGTGCAGGTGCACCTGATCTGGAAGGATCTGATGCCGGTCACCGCCAGCACCGGCCTGCTGCTGAAGCCGACCACGACGTTCGAGGACTGTCCGGATCTGGACGTGATCTGTGTGCCCGGTGGGGGTGGCGTCGGGCCGCTGATGGAAGATGAGCAGACGCTGAGCTTCATTAAACGCCAGGCTGCTCAGGCGCGTTATGTCACTTCGGTGTGTACCGGTTCGCTGGTGCTCGGCGCGGCGGGTTTGCTGCAAGGCAAACGCGCGACCACGCACTGGGCGTATCACGATCTGCTGCCCACGCTGGGCGCGATTGCGGTGAAGGATCGGGTGGTGCGTGACGGCAATCTGTTTACCGGTGGCGGGATCACAGCGGGGATAGATTTTGCCTTGGTGCTGGCGGAAGAGTTGGTGGGGGCCGACGCGGCGCAACTGATCCAGTTGCAATTGGAGTATGCCCCGGCACCGCCGTTCAACGCGGGCAGCCCGGAGACTGCGCCGAGTGCGATTGTCGATGAAGCACGATTGCGCGCAGCGCCATCGCTGAAGCTGCGCACGGAAATCACCGAGCGCGCGGCAGCGAAACTCAACTTGCGTTGATTCCCAGGCAAACACAAAACCCTGTGGGAGCTGGCTTGCCAGCGATAGCGGTGGACCAGTCGATGAAGATGTCGGCTGAACAGGCCTCATCGCTGGCAAGCCAGCTCCCACAGGTAAAGGGGTTGACCATAGGTTTGTGTACTGCCCCGGTTTCCCCCTTCACCTTCACTTGTCCCCACGCCCCCACCCGTGTAGAAAGCCCCTCCAAACATTCTGCACAGGGACTTTCGATGAAGGCTTTGCCATGGCTCTATCTGGCGCTTCTCAGCCTCGGTTACGGATGGGCGCTAAGCTGCGGCCACCTCGGCTGGCTGGCTTTGATTTCCGTTGGATTGCTGGTGTTCGCAGGCTTTGCGGTGCGCCAGCAACAGGTGCCGGTCGCACGTTTTCTCGGCCATGGCCTGTTCATCGTGCTGGCTTTGGCGCTGGCTCTGCACTGGCTGCCGGGCTTCGCCAACGGTCGCGCCATTGATCCGCAACGCTTCACAGACAACGCCGTGCCGTTCGCGATGTACCTGAATCTTGATAAACCGCTGGTTGGCTTCTGGCTGTTGCTGGTCTGCCCATGGATTGTCGCGCGGCGTTCATTGCGCCTGACGGTGTACGCCAGCGCTCTCGCCCTGACCTTGAGCGCACTCCTCGCCCTCGGCGGCGCGCTGTTGCTGGGCGTGATCGCCTGGGCGCCAAAGTGGCCGGATCAGGCGTGGCTGTGGGTGCTGAACAATCTGCTGCTGGTGACGCTGGTCGAGGAAGCGCTGTTTCGCGGCTATATACAGGGCGGCCTGAGCCGACGTTTCGAGCACCTGCCCTACGGCGAAAATCTTGCCCTGCTGTTGGCCTCCTCATTGTTCGGCCTGGCCCATATCGGTGCGGGCTGGACGTGGGTGTTGCTGGCGGGTCTGGCAGGTGTCGGCTATGGTCTGGCCTACCGCTTTGGCGGACTCGGCGCCGCGATCGCCACGCACTTCGGGCTGAACCTGCTGCATTTCGGCTTGTTCACCTATCCGATGCTCGCGGGCTGAAGCAAGGCCGGTTTTGCGACGCCGTACATAAATCTGAAAAAAAATTTCAATAAAAAGCTGACACCGCCGACAACCTTTCAAAGCCTTGCGGATTGAAAAACCATGCGTAATAACCAGCCCATCACACAACGCGAACGCACTTTCCCGGCTCAGCAGCGGTTGATTTCCACAACCGACGCCAAGGGCGTGATCACCTACTGCAACGACGCTTTCGTCGAGATCAGCGGGTTTTCGCGTGAGGAACTGATCCGTGCGCCGCACAACCTGGTTCGTCACCCCGACGTCCCGGCGGCGGTGTTTTCGCACATGTGGGGCACACTGAAACAAGGCTTGCCATGGATGGGCATTGTCAAGAATCGCTGCAAGTCCGGGGACCACTACTGGGTGAACGCCTACGTGACACCGGTGTTTGAAGGCAATCAAATGGTCGGTTACGAGTCGGTGCGGATCAAACCCACCGCCGAACAGATCCGCCGTGCCGAAGCGCTCTACCAACGCATCAACCAGGGCAAGTCGGCGATCCCTTCCAGCGATAAATGGCTGCCGGTGCTGCAAGACTGGCTGCCGTTCATTCTGGTCAGCCAGTTGAGCTTCGTGATCGGTGCGACCCTGAACTCGCAATGGGGCTTCGCTTTGGCCGCCGGTCTGTCGGTGCCACTGGGCCTGATGGGCCTGCAATGGCAGCAACGCGGGCTCAAACGCCTGTTGCGTCTGGCCGAGCAGACCACCTCCGACCCATTGATCGCGCAGATGTACACCGACAGCCGTGGCGCCCAGGCGCGACTGGAAATGTCGATCCTCAGCCAGGAAGCGCGCCTGAAAACCTGCCTGACCCGTCTGCAGGACACCGCCGAACACTTGACCGATCAGGCCAAACAGTCCGACCGACTGGCGCACAGCAGCTCGACCGGTCTGGAACGTCAGCGCGTGGAAACCGAACAGGTCGCCACCGCCGTCAACCAGATGGCAGCGACCACTCAGGAAGTCGCCAGCCACGTGCAGCGCACGGCTGACGCCACTCAAGAGGCCAATCGCCTGACCGGTCGCGGACGCGACATCGCCGGCGAAACCCGCGAAGCCATTCAGCGCTTGTCGGTGGTTGTGGGTGAAACCGGCCTGACCGTCACCCAACTGGCCAAGGACAGCGACGAAATCGGCGGCGTGGTCGACGTGATCAAAGGCATCGCCGACCAGACCAACCTGCTCGCCCTGAACGCCGCCATCGAAGCGGCCCGTGCCGGTGAGATGGGCCGTGGGTTTGCCGTGGTGGCTGACGAAGTGCGTCAATTGGCACAACGCACCAGCGAATCCACCGGGCAGATTCACGCCTTGATCGCCAAGTTGCAGCAAACGGCTTCGAGTGCCGTGCAAACCATGGAAGCCGGGCATCGCCAGGCGGAAGAAGGCGTGGCGCGGGTGCTGGAAGCGGATCAGGCGCTGGTGGGTATCAGCGAAGCGGTAGCCAACATCACCGACATGACCACGCAGATTGCTGCGGCGACGGAAGAGCAAAGTGCGGTGGCTGAAGAAATCAGCCGCAACATCAGCAATATTTCGGAGCTGGCGGATCAGACCTCGGAACAGGCGCATAACTCAGCGTTGCTGAGTGAAGAGCTGACGAAAACGGCGAATACGCAGTACTCGTTGGTGGAGCGGTTTAACCGCTAACAGCAAAAAATCGCAGCCTTCGACAGCTCCTACAGGAACATGCATTCCAATGTAGGAGCTGTCGAAGGCTGCGATTTTTTGATCTTCAAAGCCCGGACGGCGAGAGCTTCCGGGCTTTTTATTGCCTATGTGAAATCAATGGTATTTGGCAGGCCGCCATCGCGAGCAGGCTCACTCCTACATGGGGTCTGCGGTGATCACAGCTTTTGTGCCCGACCACAATCCCTTGTAGGAGCGAGTCTGCTCGCGAAGAGGCCTTCTCTGCCAACGACGATCTCGCTCAAGCAATGCAGACACTGCCTACAACTGCGCCAGAATGCGCCGACTGGTGCTCGTTGAGGCCAGGTTCTATTGTTTGCCGGTCAAAACTTATTCACATAAGCTGGTCAGCATGAATACACATCCTTCGGAGGCTCCGATGGCCACCACCCGAAAAACCGACAAACCCAGCAAAAAGGAAGTTCGTGAAGAACTGACATTCCTTGATGTTCGGCAAGCCGCGCGTGATGGGCAGAAAGTGTTCGATAAATTTGTGATCACTGGCAGGCTACCTATTACAAAGTAGGCCTGGATGCCAGCCATCAAAATTTCTGCACTTTTTGAACGAATCAAGAACTGGCAAAACTTTGCTGCACACTTCTACAACTACAAAATCTGCGATGAATTACCTGCCTTTTTCGGGCGGGATGAACGACTCGATCTGAGCGACATGCACCACATCCACCTTGCCAGTACACAGGCACTGCAGGCTCGATGGGCAAAAATCAATCGCCAGTATTACCGGACAGCATTGGTTAATGATGCTGACAATGACTTTTGGCTGATTTATGCCTATGACGCTTTTCGGGATGAGTACTTGCTACTGACAATCACCGGCCCGGATGCCCATAACCGAAGCGAGTGGGGGTCATTTTTGCGCACCGTGCATTGTGAAATCGTTGAACCCTGGGCATTAGGCAGGATTATCTTTCCCGATCTGGATAATTTGTGACTCAAAGAGCTGATCGAGACCGGCAACAAGCGAAAGATCGCTACCTGCACACCGTCCATGCCGATGATCTGTAAGGACTGTTGCAGGCTGCGATCCTTTGATCCTGCAAAACCGGGTAGCGAAAGCTTCCGGTTTTTTATTGCGTGTCTGAAATTGATAGTGCTTGGCAGACCACCTTCGCGAGCAGGGCTTGCTCCCACTTTGGAACGTAGTGGGATCACAGATTTGTGTCCGACGACAATCCCTTGTGGGAGCGAGCCTGCTCGCGATGAGGCCATAACAGCCAGCGAAATTACTGAGGCAACTTCAGCTTATCCAATAGCCGATTGGCCAACAGTTCGTTGAGCATGATCACCTGTTGCAGCGCCAGCAGTGGTTTGCGCTCCGGGCCGCCTATTGAGTTGGCGATGTTACCTGCCATGGCGTGGGCGTATGAAAGCGACTCGCAGGCTTCGACGAGCAGGATTTCGTCATCCAGCGTGGGGTCGACGAGAAAGACGGGGCGAAACTTGGGCGCGCTTGGCGGGGCCGCCAGGGCTTCGGGCTTGAGGTAGTAGTCGAGGGCGCGGTCGGTTGCTTCTTTGACCTTTTGCGGGTCAAGCGCGGGATCGTGAGGGACGGGATCGGTATGCGGTGGGTTTGGTGTGATTTTGAACATGGATGAAACTCCTATCGCAGTTTAAGGAGCCATCACTCTCGCTACCAAACGAGTGGGTGGTGGCCATACGCGGGTTGGTAGACCGGCTGCAATAGGAACCCGGCGCTCACGAGTGAGCCCCACGCATGACCACCATTGAACTGAGCCTCCACAAAGAGACAGCACAGGGTGTTGTCACACAGCTATTACAGACGGGCTACCAAACCCGATCACTGATTTGCAGTGACTGGGGAACGATATAGCCCACTCCATAGCCGTGTAAGCCGGCGGATTCTGGCGTACGCGTAGGTAACGACGCAAGGTGTTGTAGGCCCGATGGCGTAACGGGTTGTGTAGTTTAAACGTGCTCGCAGGATTGCGTTTATAGGCAGAAAAAGCGGGAAGTTGGCCTGTTGTTTTGATGTTGTTTGGCAGACCGCTTTCGCGAGCAGGCTCGCTCCACATTTGGGCCGCACAGAATGCTCGGCTGACTGGCCGCAATCGCGGGCAAGCCCGAGTCTGTAGTTGAATGAGTGAATTCATTGCGGAAGGTTTCAACCGTTCACAACTGAATCAAACCCACACTTTAAAAAGAAAAACAACCTGTCAACTTTGACAGTAGAAAACCGACTCACATACTTCTATGCTCGAAGTGAAATCGAGCATTTCAAATCTTCGTCAATAGAAGGAGTTCGACATGTCCACTGAAAATGTTTTCATACAGATTCCCACCTCATCCATTGAGGAAAATAGATTTAACTGGACCTATGACAGAGAGCCAACGGCTGCAACGACAGCCCGTTCTTACGTAACGTCTTACCTAGGCAGCCCGGGCTCCTGGAACTTCCTCGGCATGACCGGAACAGATGAAGAAGGTGATGTTCACGGATACTTATTTAGCATCTATCAAACAGGAGATCTCATTGAGCAGACATTCACACTCGAAGATGGGCTCTTCATGAGATTCTTTAAATCCCACAAAGTCGGCAATGCCTACGGCCGTCTTTTTATATCACCGGACAGTGCGGAGTTGGCCCTCCGACTTGACCCGACAACGGGAATCGCCCTAGGTGATTACAAAGCTTTATTCAGATCGGAACCGGAAGCTCGACTGGCTCCTAGCGGGACATTCAAACTTAACCTTTACGGTTATGAATCTCTCCAAAAAGAAAGTTCTGAGGAAATCTACAAACTGCATGCAGAGCTTCTATGGAAATAGATATTTCACTTGGTAGCCCCTCACGATAGTTGAATTGGATGTATTCATTTAAGAAATGGACGGGCATCGGGAAGCCATCGCCAGCAGGCAAGCGCTCACCAAAAAATTGAGTTTCCCCCGCACGCGGCGAATGCCGCCCCACTCAAAGGATGAGCGTTAGCTCGGCTGCAGCTTTTGATCTTGATCCACGGGCGACGTCGGAAGGCCTCGTTCCGGGATTCATCCGGGGGTGGGAGCGCAGCGACCGTTTGGCGAAGCCAAACACATCGAGAGGAGGTGCAGCGCAGCAAACCGGAGGCGATGCGCCCGGATGGATCCCGGAGCGAAGGAACCCCGAGCCCCAGCGAGCGGGCCGCACGTAGGAGCAAGCGTTTTTGGTTACTTTTTAGGGCGTTTGTAAAAAGTGACCCGCCGTAAGGGCGGAACCCTAATCAGCAACACCCGCACCAACGGATATACACCCAAACCTCAACGAAGAAACGAAGCCACCTTCTGCGCGGCACTGGCCAAATGCTGCTCATGGGTAAACCCGGAAACCTTCAATGGCTTCAAATCATGATCTCCGGCCGCCAGCCACGTCACCTCAATACTCGGTGACAAGGTGTAAGCCTCGACAGCTTCACGGTTGCCAAGCGCATCCCGCTCCCCCTGCACAATCAAAGTCCGCGTCTGCAACCCAGCCAAATGCTCAACCCGAGGCTTCTCGGGTTTCCCAACCGCATAAAACGGATACCCGAGACAAACAAGCGCATCGGCGCCCAATTCGTCAGCCAAAAGACTGGCCATCCGCCCGCCCATGGACTTACCACCAATGGCCAAAGCCCCAGTGACATGACGTCGCACCAAGCCATAAACCTCACGCCAGCACTCAAGCAGTTTCCCCGCAGGATTCGGCGGTCGCTTGACCCCATCAACGCGCCGCTGCGCCATATAAGGAAACTCAAACCGCAACACATTCACCCCAAGCCCGGCAAGGCGCCCAGCCATATCAGTCATCCACTCGCTATCCATCGGAGCACCAGCACCGTGAGCGAGGATCAACGTCGCCGAAGCCTCGCCCGACGCGGCGTTCCAAAGCCATCCATGATCGAGCACACACTGCGCCCATTGATCCCCGTCAATACTGGCCTTGTGCTGTTTGTCCATGCTTGCCTCGCTTTTAGTCTGCCTATAACTCCAGACGAAGGATTCGCGGCGTTTCTCGCGCGCGCTCACTTCGGCTGAACCGTGGATGGGGAACCATGAACACTTCTATCAGTACCGCCTACAACTACAAGGTGGTCCGCCAATTCGCCATTATGACGGTGGTGTGGGGCATCGTCGGCATGGGCCTCGGGGTTTTTCTCGCGGCTCAATTGGTCTGGCCCGAACTCAACTTCAATTTGCCCTGGACCAGTTTCGGCCGTCTGCGCCCGCTGCACACCAACGCGGTGATCTTCGCGTTCGGCGGTTGCGCCCTGTTCGCCAGCTCGTTCTACTCGGTGCAACGCACCTGCCAGACCCAATTGTTTGCGCCAAAAATCGCCGCATTCTGCTTCTGGGGCTGGCAACTGGTGATTCTATTGGCAGCGATCAGCCTGCCGCTGGGTTACACCAGTTCCAAGGAATACGCCGAGCTGGAATGGCCGATCGACATCCTCATCACCATCGTCTGGGTCGCCTACGCGGTCGTGTTCTTCGGCACGATCATGCAGCGCAAAACCAAGCACATTTATGTGGGCAACTGGTTCTTCGGCGCGTTCATCATCACCGTGGCGATTCTGCACATCGTCAACAACCTTGAGCTGCCGGTGAGTTTCACCAAGTCCTACTCGGTGTATGCCGGTGCGACCGACGCGATGGTGCAATGGTGGTACGGCCACAACGCCGTGGGTTTCTTCCTCACCGCCGGCTTCCTCGGGATGATGTACTACTTCGTGCCAAAGCAGGCCGAACGTCCGGTGTATTCGTATCGCCTGTCGATCGTGCACTTCTGGGCGCTGATCACCCTGTACATCTGGGCCGGCCCGCACCACTTGCATTACACCGCGCTGCCGGACTGGGCGCAGTCGCTGGGCATGGTGATGTCGCTGATTCTGCTGGCACCGAGCTGGGGCGGCATGATCAACGGCATGATGACCCTCTCGGGCGCCTGGCATAAGTTGCGCAGCGACCCGATCCTGCGCTTCCTCGTGGTGTCGCTGGCGTTCTACGGCATGTCGACCTTCGAAGGTCCGATGATGGCGATCAAGACTGTCAACGCCCTCTCCCACTACACCGACTGGACCATCGGCCACGTACACGCCGGCGCCCTCGGTTGGGTGGCGATGATCTCGATCGGCGCGCTGTACCACATGATCCCGAAAATCTTCGGCAAAGCGCAGATGCACAGCGTCGGCCTGATCAACGCGCACTTCTGGCTCGCGACCATCGGCACCGTGCTCTACATCGCGTCGATGTGGGTCAACGGCATCGCTCAGGGCCTGATGTGGCGCGCAGTGAACGAGGACGGCACGCTGACCTACTCCTTCGTCGAAACCCTGGTGGCCAGCCACCCAGGCTTCGTCGTGCGGCTGATTGGTGGGGCGATCTTCCTCAGCGGCATGTTCCTGATGGCTTACAACACCTGGCGCACCGTGCGGGCCTCGCAGCCTGCTGACGTCGTTGCCGCCGCGCAGATGGCCTGAGGAGTCCGCCATGAAACACGAAACGATTGAAAAGAACGTCGGCTTGCTGATGTTGCTGATGGTGTTCGCGGTGAGCATCGGCGGCCTGACCCAGATCGTCCCGCTGTTCTTCCAGGACGTCACCAACAAACCGGTGGAAGGCATGAAGCCCTACACCGCGCTGCAACTGGAAGGTCGCGATATCTACATCCGCGAAGGCTGCGTCGGTTGTCACTCGCAGATGATCCGGCCGTTCCGCGCCGAAACCGAACGCTACGGGCACTACTCGGTGGCCGGTGAAAGCGTCTGGGATCACCCGTTCCTGTGGGGTTCGAAACGTACCGGTCCGGACCTGGCCCGAGTCGGCGCGCGTTACTCGGATGACTGGCACCGCGCGCACTTGTACAACCCGCGCAACGTCGTACCGGAATCGAAGATGCCGGCCTATCCATGGCTGGTCACGCAAGCGGTCGATAGTAGCCACACCGAAACCAAGCTCAAGACCATGCGCACCCTCGGCGTGCCCTACACCGACGACGACATCAGCGGCGCGGTGGCCAGCCTCAAGGGCAAGACTGAAATGGACGCGCTCGTCTCCTACCTGCAAGTGCTTGGCACTGCGATCAAGAGCAAGAGGTGAGCCATGGTCATTGAGATGAGCACTGGCCTGATCCGTGGCCTCGGCACCGTCGTGGTGTTCGTGGCTTTTATCGGCCTGACCCTGTGGGTGTTCAACGGCAAGCGCAGTACGGAATTCGCCGAAGCACGCCTGCTGCCGTTCGCCGACGAACCGCAACCCGACACTACCCCAGCATCTGAACCAAGGAGTACCCGGCCATGACCACCTTCTGGAGTACGTGGATCTGCGTACTGACCATCGGCAGCCTGATCGGCCTGACCTGGCTGCTGATCGGCACCCGCCGGGGCGAGACCAAGGGCAGCGTCGACCAGACCATGGGCCACAGCTTCGACGGCATCGAGGAGTACGACAACCCGCTGCCGCAGTGGTGGTTCATGCTGTTCGCCGGCACGCTGGTGTTTTCCGTGGGCTATCTGATCCTGTATCCGGGGCTGGGTAACTGGAAAGGCATCCTGCCAGGCTACGAGGACGGCTGGACCGGCGTTCACGAGTGGGAAAAGGAGATGAACAAGGCTGACGCCAGATTCGGGCCGATCTTCGCCAAGTTCGCCGCCATGCCGGTGGAGGAAGTGGCGAAGGATCCGCAGGCGCTGAAAATGGGTGGCCGTCTGTTCGCGTCAAACTGCTCGGTGTGCCACGGCTCGGACGCCAAGGGTGCGTTCGGTTTCCCTAACCTGGCTGACAGCGACTGGCGCTGGGGCGGCGATGCCGGCACCATCAAGACCACCATCATGGGTGGCCGGATGGCAGCGATGCCGGCCTGGGGCGAAGTACTCGGCGAGGCTGGGGTGAAGAACGTCGCCGCTTACGTACGTCACGAACTGGCCGGTCTGCCATTACCAGCCGACAGCAAGGCTGACCTGCAAGCCGGGCAACAGGCGTTCAGCACCACCTGCGTCGCCTGTCACGGGGCAACCGGCCACGGCACTGAAGCCATGGGCGCGCCGAATCTGACGCACCCGGCCGGATTTATCTACGGCACCAGCCTGACCCAACTTGAACAAACCATTCGCCATGGTCGCCAAGGCCACATGCCGGCGCAGAACGAACTGCTGGGCAACGACAAAGTGCAATTGCTGGCCGCCTATGTGTACAACCTTAGCCATGGATTGAATACAGAAAAGCTTATTACTGAAGACAATAAAAAGTAACCATTGCACACATATCTGCCGCACCATTCTCGGTGCGGCAGATCCCCGCCCCTTTGCGACGCATTGTCGCACCCCTTTACACCCTCTCCTTTCGGTTCCCCTGATTCGGGTCTACGCTTGGTCGATGCGGACTGGCTCGTGCCGGTTCCAGGTCAACGCTAACCGCTGTGTTCTTCGAACCGGCTGACTGACGTGGCCGCAAACGCCGGTAGATACCGGCTGTCGTGCCATTTGCCGTCCGTCACCCGAACAGGCCGTTTGAACACACCCCGTTACGCGCGATCTGAACCCCTCGCTTTTTTCGTCCGCTGCGACATTTTGTCCGAGGCCAATTTTGACCTTACGCGGCGCATGGAAAGGCCGCAGAATCAGCGCTGGAAAGCATTGACCCAGGTCATGGCGCGTTGCAATGACCCCCTGCTCTCTGCATACTTGCGGCCGATTCCAATCCTAATAAAACACCCAAACCGTGGAACCTTAGAATGAGCACAGCAATCAGTCCGACTGCTTATAACTATAAGGTAGTCCGCCAGTTCGCCATCATGACGGTGGTCTGGGGGATCCTTGGCATGGGGCTCGGTGTCTTCATCGCCTCGCAATTGGTCTGGCCGGAATTGAACTTCGGTCTGCCGTGGACGAGCTTTGGACGCCTGCGCCCGTTGCACACAAACCTGGTGATTTTTGCCTTCGGTGGCTGTGCACTGTTTGCCACTTCCTACTATGTCGTGCAGCGAACCTGCCAGACGCGACTGATATCCGACAGCCTCGCGGCCTTCACCTTCTGGGGCTGGCAAGCGGTAATCGTCGGCGCGATCATTACCTTGCCGCTGGGTTACACCACCACCAAGGAATACGCGGAACTGGAATGGCCGCTCGCCATTCTGCTGGCCATTGTCTGGGTCACCTACGGTCTGGTGTTCTTCGGCACCATCACCAAGCGCAACACCAAGCACATCTATGTCGGTAACTGGTTCTACGGCGCATTCATCGTCGTGACTGCGATGCTGCACATCGTCAACCACATGTCGCTGCCGGTCAGCCTGTTCAAGTCGTATTCGGCTTACTCGGGTGCCACCGACGCAATGATTCAGTGGTGGTACGGCCACAACGCCGTGGGCTTCTTCCTCACCACCGGCTTCCTCGGGATGATGTATTACTTCGTGCCGAAACAGGCCGAACGTCCGATCTACTCCTATCGCCTGTCGATCGTGCACTTCTGGGCACTGATCACCCTGTACATCTGGGCCGGCCCGCACCACTTGCACTACACCGCACTGCCGGATTGGGCACAATCGCTGGGCATGGCGATGTCGATCATCCTGCTGGCGCCAAGCTGGGGCGGCATGATCAACGGCATGATGACCCTGTCGGGCGCGTGGCATAAGTTGCGCACCGATCCGATCCTGCGTTTCCTCGTGGTTTCCCTGGCGTTCTACGGCATGTCGACCTTCGAAGGTCCGATGATGGCGATCAAGACCGTCAACTCGCTCTCGCACTACACCGACTGGACCATCGGCCACGTACACGCCGGCGCTCTGGGCTGGGTGGCGATGATCTCGATCGGCGCGATCTACCACATGATCCCGCGCCTGTTCGGTCGCGCGCAGATGCACAGCACCGGCCTGATCAACGCGCACTTCTGGCTCGCGACCATCGGCACCGTGCTCTACATCGCTTCGATGTGGGTGAACGGCATCACCCAAGGCCTGATGTGGCGTGCAATCAACGACGACGGCACCCTCACCTACTCGTTCGTTGAAGCGCTGCAAGCCAGCCACCCGGGCTACATCGTCCGTGCGCTGGGCGGTGCATTCTTCGCCAGCGGCATGTTCCTGATGGCTTACAACGTCTGGCGCACCGTGCGCGCCTCGAACCCGGCCGAAGCCGAAGCCGCTGCCCAGATCGCTGTCGTTGGAGCTCACTGATGAAGCATGAAGCTGTCGAGAAGAATATTGGCCTGCTGGCCTTCTTCATGGTCATCGCCGTCAGCGTTGGCGGCCTGACCCAAATCGTTCCGCTGTTTTTCCAGGACGTCACCAACAAGCCGGTCGAAGGCATGAAGCCGCGTTCGGCGCTGGAACTGGAAGGCCGCGACGTTTACATCGCCAACGGTTGTGTCGGCTGCCACTCGCAGATGATCCGTCCGTTCCGCGCTGAAACCGAACGCTATGGCCACTACTCCGTCGCCGGTGAAAGCGTCTGGGATCACCCGTTCCTGTGGGGCTCCAAACGTACCGGTCCGGACCTGGCCCGTGTGGGCGGTCGTTACTCCGATGACTGGCAACGTGCGCACTTGTACAACCCGCGTAACGTGGTGCCTGAGTCGAAAATGCCGGCTTACCCGTTCCTCGTGGAAAACAAGCTCGACGGCAAAGACACGGCCAAGAAAATGGAAGTGTTGCGCACGCTCGGCGTCCCTTACACCGACGAAGACATCGCCGGTGCCAAAGATGCCGTGAAGGGCAAAACCGAAATGGACGCGCTGGTGGCCTACCTGCAGGGCCTGGGCACCATCATCAAAAGCAAACGGTGAATTAGATGGATATCGGGATGATTCGTGGCCTGGGCACCGTTGTCGTGATGGTGGCCTTCATCGGTCTGGCACTGTGGGTGTTCAGCCCCAAGCGCAAGTCGGAGTTTGAAGACGCGACCTTGTTGCCTTTTGCGGATGATCCCGAAGCCATCAAGCACGTCGAGCAAGCTTCTAGGAGTAACAAAGAATGACTACATTCTGGAGTCTGTACGTCACAGTCCTCAGTCTCGGTACGATCTTCGCCCTGACCTGGCTGCTGCTGTCGACCCGCAAGGGCCAACGCAGCGAACAGACGGACGAGACCGTGGGGCACTCCTTCGACGGGATCGAGGAGTACGACAACCCACTGCCGAAATGGTGGTTCATGCTGTTCGTCGGCACCATCGTGTTCGCGCTGGGTTATCTGGTGCTGTACCCGGGCCTGGGCAACTGGAAAGGCCTGCTGCCGGGCTACAACTACCTCGATAACGACAAGCAGACCGCGTTCGCCAACGGCCAGACAGGCTGGACCGGTGTTCACGAGTGGGAAAAGGAAATGGCTCGCTCGGACGCCAAGTTCGGTCCGATCTTCGCCAAGTTCGCCGCCATGCCAATCGAAGAAGTGGCCAAGGACCCGCAAGCACTGAAGATGGGTGGCCGCCTGTTCGCCTCCAACTGCTCTGTCTGCCACGGTTCCGACGCCAAGGGCGCCTATGGCTTCCCTAACCTGACCGACGCCGACTGGCGCTGGGGCGGTGAGCCGGAAACCATCAAGACCACCATCATGGGCGGCCGTCACGCAGTGATGCCGGCCTGGGCTGAAGTGATCGGCGAACAAGGCGTGGCCGACGTGGCTGCGTTCGTCGTCACCAACCTTGATGGCCGCAAACTGCCGGAAGGCACCAAGGCTGATCCGGCCAACGGCGGCAAACTGTTCGCCGCCAACTGCGTGGCTTGCCACGGCCCGGCGGGTAAAGGCACTCCGGCTATGGGCGCGCCTGACCTGACTCACCCGGGCGCGTTCATCTACGGCTCGAGCTTCGCGCAACTGCAGCAGACCATTCGTTACGGCCGTCAGGGCCAGATGCCTGCGCAGGAACAACTGCAAGGCAACGACAAGGTGCACCTGCTGGCGGCTTACGTTTACAGCCTGTCCCATGGTGAAAAAACACCGGAAGCCGAGGCGCAGTAAGGTCCACGCGTCGCGCATGAAAAAGGCCCCGCCAATGAGAATTGGCGGGGCCTTTTTCATGCACGCCTGGCCCAGATTGATTTCACCGGGATCGTATCGATCAGCTTCCGGTGCTGCCATTCATTTTTCTCCACCAGATAGATCTGCAGTTGCTGGCGATCCTCGGTGAAACTGGCGATCAGGTAGGTTTGTTGGGAGGTGGCCCCACTCAGGTACATCGGCACATTGCCCAACCAATAGGAATCACCACCCTCCTGATGCAAATGACCGGCAAAGACGGCCGTGACCTGATACTTTTCGAGCATTTCCCGGAAGCGCCTCTGTTGCGCCCCGTCGCCCTTCATATCGAACGGCTTGTGCATATTGACGATGATCGCGTAACCCGCAACCCTCGCCAGACGGAGGTCTTTCTCCAGCCAGTCCAGCGCGCTATTGATCTCGAAAGTCGTCGGGTTCCAAAAACTGGAAATCCTGTTTGTGTAAGTCGGCTCATTATTGAGCTGTACCAGATGAACTTCACCGATGTTCTTCGAATAAGCAAGACTCCCGGAATACAAAGACAGCGGCCAGCCAGTAACACTCAAATCAAAACTGTCCACCTTGTTCGCATGATGCTCTTTAAACTCAACAATACTGCCCGCCGCACAGGCTTCACTAAAACAATCGTCGATATTATTTTCATAATCATGATTACCCAAGCCATACAGGTAATCCGATCCAAAGTGCTTCTTCAATACCGCTGCCATATAGTCACGCTGCCAACCATGGCCGAAAGCAGTGATATCGCCGTTGATCATCAGTGGAACTTGCGCCTGCCCGCCGTGGTTTTTTCGAAAGGCAGCAATGCTGGCGAGTTGAGTTTCTACCAGCCACTTGGAGCGAACCTTGAAATCCGCGTCGGATTCGGGCTGACGGCGATCCGTCTTGTCCGTCCAGGGATATTGCGTATCCGATGCAAACACCATGTGCTTCGGCGTATTCTCTATGGAATGAGCCGGGACAAACGAAAACAACAAACAGACACCCAGAATAAAACATTGAACCTTATTATCAGTCATCAGACACCACTTCCATTTAAATAAACACGATGACGGCCTCATGCCGCCGGATCTCAAACTATTCGAAAAAAACCAAAACCTCAAATACACAACGAGGATTAATCAATTACTTTTATTTCAAACTTGCAAACTTCGACACCCATCAATACACGCAAAACAAATACATCAACACAAAGTGCTGCCGGCCGACTAACAGAGATATTCACGAATTGAGACGAATGCTCGATAGATTTGATTTTCTGCGGCGTGTAACTTGCAATTGCGCTTGACGAACATCGTCATGCAGCCCCATTAACCCATACGTTTCAAGGAAGAAAAGCCATGCGAGAATCCGATCACGATTGCGTCCAGCCATACGAGGACTTCACTTACGCCGAACAAGCAGTCGAGACTTCCACTGCGCAAACATCTGCCAACGATCACGCCACCACTGACGACACCGACAAAAAAAACAAAAACAGCGGGCTGGACGGTCTCGGCGGCGGAAGGCTGACCTGACGACGCATGACAGGGACTCGCTCGCCAGAGCGAGTCTCATGCATCGTCTATAGTCAATTGATCTGGATCAGGACTTGTGACATCTGCTACACCATTTACACCCTTCCCCCAACGCGACCAAAGGTCGCACCCGTTCATCGGCGTGACAGGCGTATCATCACGCCACTGCAACGCCCTTTCTGACCGCGGTCGGCACGTATCGACCGAGGCATTTTTCCACTGCCGTGGGATGCAATGATGAGCAACCAGATTCCGGTACACGACGTCACACCACCGAGCAAAAACGCGAACAACAGCGTCGATCTCTACGCCTCTCGAGAAAAAATCTACACCCGGGCTTTCACCGGACTGTTCCGCAATCTGCGGATGATGGGTGGCGCCGCGCTGTTCCTGCTGTATTTCGGTACGGTCTGGCTGAACTGGGGCGGCCATCAAGCCGTGTGGTGGAACTTGCCGGAACGCAAGTTCTTCATATTTGGCGCCACTTTCTGGCCACAAGATTTCATTCTGCTCTCGGGCCTGCTGATCATTGCGGCATTCGGTTTGTTCTTCATCACCGTTTATGCCGGCCGCGTCTGGTGCGGCTATACCTGCCCGCAAAGTGTGTGGACGTGGATTTTCATGTGGTGCGAGAAGGTCACCGAGGGCGACCGCAATCAGCGGATCAAGCTCGACAAGGCGCCGATGAGCGGCAGCAAGTTCCTGCGCAAATGCGCCAAACACGCGCTGTGGCTACTGATCGGTTTCGTCACCGGCATGACCTTCGTCGGCTATTTCTCTCCGATCCGCGAACTGGTCTTTGAATTCTTCACCGGGCAAGCCGATGGCTGGTCGTATTTCTGGGTCGGTTTCTTCACCCTCGCCACGTACGGCAACGCCGGCTGGTTGCGTGAGCAAGTGTGCATTTACATGTGCCCGTACGCCCGTTTCCAGAGTGTAATGTTCGACAAGGACACACTGATCGTTTCCTACGACCCGCGTCGTGGCGAAAGCCGTGGCCCGCGCAAGAAAGGCATCGACTACAAGGCTCAGGGCCTGGGCGATTGCATCGACTGCACCATGTGCGTCCAGGTCTGCCCGACCGGTATCGACATCCGCGACGGCCTGCAGATCGAGTGCATCGGCTGCGCCGCTTGCATCGATGCCTGCGACAGCATCATGGACAAAATGGACTATCCTCGCGGGCTGATCAGCTACACCACCGAGCACAACCTGTCAGGCCAGAAAACCCATAAACTGCGGCCACGCCTGATCGGCTATGCCGTGGTGTTGCTGGCGATGATCAGCCTGTTGGTCACTGCGTTCTTCATGCGTTCGCTGGTCGGTTTCGACGTCAGCAAGGACCGTGTGCTGTACCGCGAAAACGCCGAAGGCCGGATCGAAAACGTCTACAGCCTGAAAATCATGAACAAGGATCAGCGCGACCACACCTACGTGCTGGAAGCCGCCGGCCTGCCGGATCTGCGTCTGCAAGGCAAACGCGAGATCAAGGTTCAGGCGGGGGAGATTTTCAGCATGCCGGTCGAGTTGTCGAGCGCACCGGAACAATTGCCATCGAGCACCAACGAGGTGAAATTCATCCTCAAGGATGCCGATGACGACAGCGTCCACGTTGAAGCCAAGAGCCGATTCATCGGCCCACAAATCCGTTGAGAGAACTGAACATGCCCGCAGCAAACGCCGCAAGTCCCTGGTACAAGCACCTTTGGCCATGGATCATCATCGCGATTCTGGCTTGTTCGGTGACGCTGACCCTGTCCATGGTGACCATTGCGGTGAATAACCCGGACAACCTGGTCAACGACAACTATTACGAGGCCGGCAAAGGCATCAACCGCTCGCTGGATCGCGAACTGCTGGCGCAGACGCTGAAGATGCGCGCTGCCGTGCATCTGGATGACGTGACCGGCGAAGTCGACCTGCGTTTGAGCGGCGACAGTCAGCCAAAAACGCTTGAGCTGAACCTGATCTCACCGACCCAGCCGGAGAAGGATCGCAAGATCGTCCTGACCCGCAGCGAAACAGAACAGGGCCGTTACATCGGCCAGTTGAGCGACAAGATCGACGGCCGCCGGTTTGTCGAGTTGCTGGGGTCGCAGGATGATCACGTGTGGCGCATGTTCGAAGAAGAACTGGTCAATCATGACAAGGAGCTGCTGCTCGGTGATGAGCCGCTGCAAGGCGCCGAAGACCTGAAGAAGTAAACCGTTCCCTGCAGGTGCTGCCGCAGGCTGCGATCTTTTGACCTTGCTTTAAAAACAAAATCAAAAGTTCGCAGCCTGCGGCAGCTCTTACAGAGGCGGTATTGATTCAGCAGTATTAGTGAATATCCGATGACCACCCCACTCCCCTGCTACCACTGCGCCCTGCCCGTGCCGTCCGGCAGCCGCTTCACCGCCGTCGTACTCGGGGAGTCCCGCGAGTTCTGCTGCCCTGGCTGCCAGGCTGTGGCCGAAGCCATCGTGGCCGGTGGTCTGGAAAGCTATTACCAGCACCGCAGCGAAGCCTCGGCCAATCCCGACGCGCTGCCGGTGCAACTGGTCGACGAACTCGCGCTGTACGACCGCGCCGATGTGCAGAAACCCTTCGTGCGTCATGAAGGCGATCTGGCCGAAACCACCCTGTTGATGGAAGGCATCAGTTGCGCCGCCTGCGGCTGGCTGATCGAGAAGCACCTGCGCACGCTGCCGGCAGTCGCCGAAGCCCGTTTGAACCTGTCCAACCATCGCTTGCATGTGCGTTGGGCCGACGGGCAATTGCCGCTGAGCCAACTGCTCGCCGAACTGCGGCACATCGGTTACGCCGCCCACCCGTATCAGGCCGACCGCGCCAGCGAACAACTGGCCAGTGAAAACCGCCTCGCCTTGCGTCAGCTTGGCGTCGCGGGCCTGCTGTGGTTCCAGGCGATGATGGCGACCATGGCGACCTGGCCGGAATTCAACATTGACCTCAGTCCCGAACTGCACACGATTCTGCGCTGGGTCGCGCTGTTTCTGACCACGCCAATCGTGTTCTACAGCTGCGCTCCGTTTTTCAAAGGCGCCATGCGTGACCTGCGCACCCGCCACCTGACCATGGACGTCTCGGTGTCGCTGGCGATTGGCAGCGCCTACATCGCCGGAATCTGGACGTCGATCACTGGCGTCGGAGAACTGTATTTCGATGCAGTCGGCATGTTCGCCCTGTTCCTGCTCGCCGGGCGCTATCTGGAGCGCCGTGCGCGGGAACGCACGGCCGCTGCCACGGCACAGCTTGTCAATCTGTTGCCGGCCTCGTGCCTGCGTCTCGACGAGGCCGGCCAGAGCGAGCGCATCCTGCTCAGCGAACTGCGGCTGGGCGATCAGATTCTGGTGCAACCGGGTTCGATTCTGCCGGCTGACGGCAAGATCCTCGACGGCCAATCGAGCATTGATGAGTCGCTGCTCACTGGCGAATACCTGCCCCAATCGCGTATGCCGGGCGATGCGGTGACAGCCGGCACGCTCAACGTCGAAGGTGCGCTGACCGTGCAAGTGCAGGCCTTGGGTCACGACACACGCCTGTCGGCCATCGTCCGTTTGCTCGATCGCGCCCAGGCCGAGAAACCGCGACTGGCAGAAATCGCCGACCGCGCCGCGCAGTGGTTCCTGCTGCTGTCACTGATTGCCGCCGCCGCCATCGGCTTGTTGTGGTGGCAGCTGGATGCGTCACGGGCGTTCTGGATCGTCCTCGCCATGCTGGTCGCGACTTGCCCTTGCGCACTGTCGCTGGCGACGCCGACTGCGCTTACCGCCGCCACCGGCACCTTGCACAAACTCGGCTTACTGCTGACCCGTGGTCATGTGCTGGAAGGTTTGAATCAGATCGACACGGTGATTTTCGACAAGACCGGCACACTGACCGAAGGCCGACTGGTGCTGCGCTCGATTCGTCCACTGGGTTCTCTGAACAGTGATCAATGCCTGAGCCTTGCCGCCGCACTGGAGAACCGTTCGGAACATCCGATTGCCCGCGCCTTCGGCCGTGCACCTTTGGCGGCTGAAGAAGTCCATAGCACGCCCGGGCTTGGTCTCGAAGGATGGGTCGGCGAACAGCGTTTGCGCATCGGCCAGGCGGAGTTTGTCTGCGCCCTCAGCGGCGCCTTGATGCCAACGATGCCGGATGAGCCAGGCCAGTGGCTGCTGCTCGGTGACGACTCGGGAGCACTGGCCTGGTTCGTCCTCGACGACCGTCTGCGCGACGATGCCCCCGCCCTGCTCGCTGCCTGCAAGGCGCGCGGCTGGCGCACCTTGCTGCTGTCCGGTGACAGTTCGCCGATGGTCGCCAGCGTCGCTGCCGAACTGGGTATCGACGAGGCCCGTGGCGGCCTGCGCCCGGACGACAAGCTGCAAGTGCTGCAACAGTTGCACAAGGAAGGGCGCAAAGTGCTGATGCTAGGCGACGGCGTCAACGATGTGCCGGTTCTGGCCGCCGCCGATATCAGCGTAGCCATGGGCTCGGCCACCGATCTGGCGAAAACCAGCGCCGACGCGGTGCTGCTGTCCAACCGCCTCGACGCCTTGGTGCAAGCGTTCACCCTGGCCCGTCGGACTCGCCGGGTAATCATCGAAAACCTGCTGTGGGCCGCGCTGTACAATGGCCTCATGTTGCCGTTTGCCGCCCTCGGCTGGATCACACCCGTATGGGCTGCGGTCGGCATGTCGATCAGTTCGTTGACCGTGGTGCTCAACGCCCTGCGCCTGACTCGCCTGCCGAGCGCGCCGGTTTTAAACACCCGATCAGAAACCCGCCCGCTGCCGGCCTGAGCCGCGCGGGCATGGAGTACAGATGCCAGCTCTCTACGTGATGATTCCGGCCGCGCTGCTGATCGTGGCCATCGCCGTGTACATCTTCTTCTGGGCGGTGGACAGCGGGCAGTACGATGACCTCGACGGCCCGGCCCATAGCATCCTGTTCGACGACCAGGACCCGAACCACACCGCCGCCGTGGACGAAGCCAACGCGAGCAAACCGGACGACAAGGCGCCGCCCCATGGTTGAACTGGCGCCACTGCTGGTCTCGGCGCTGATCCTCGGCCTGCTGGGTGGCGGCCACTGCCTGGGGATGTGCGGCGGCTTGATGGGCGCGCTGACGCTGGCGATTCCCAAGGAACAGCGCAGTCGGCGCTTTCGCTTGCTGCTGGCCTACAACCTCGGTCGCATCCTCAGTTATGCCACCGCCGGATTGCTGATCGGCCTCGCGGGTTGGGCGGTGGCCAACAGTCCCGCCGCGCTGTTCATGCGCGTGCTGGCCGGGCTACTGCTGATTGCCATGGGCTTGTATCTGGCCGGCTGGTGGAGCGGCCTGACCCGCATCGAAAGCCTCGGTCGCGGGGTGTGGCGTCATATTCAACCGGTGGCCAATCGCTTGCTGCCGGTGTCGAGCCTGCCTCGCGCATTGCTGCTCGGCGCCTTGTGGGGCTGGTTGCCGTGCGGACTGGTTTACAGCACGTTGCTGTGGTCGGCGAGCCAGGGCAATGCGCTGGACAGTGCGTTGTTGATGTTGGCGTTCGGGCTGGGGACGTGGCCGGTGCTACTCGCGACGGGGCTTGCCGCCGAGCGGGTCACGGCGCTGTTGCGCAAACGCAGCGTGCGCATGGCGGGCGGGGTTTTAGTGATTCTGTTCGGCATCTGGACCCTGCCCGGCCCGCACCAGCATTGGCTGATGGGCCATTAAAATCAAAAGATCGCAGCCTGCGGCAGCTCCTACATTGGAATGTGTCCCCCTGTAGGAGCTGCCGCAGGCTGCGATCTTTTGATCTTATGCTGTTGATGCAAATCAAGATGCCCCCGCACACCCTCCCCTAGACTCGCCACACTGCCAGCCTATCCGGGGAATGCCCGCATGCTCGACGCCATTCGTTGGGACACTGATCTGATCCGCCGCTACGACCTGGCGGGGCCGCGTTACACCTCGTATCCGACCGCCGTGCAATTCAACAGCCAGGTCGGCACCTTCGACCTGTTCCATGCCCTGCGCGACAGCCGCAAGGCCCTGCGCCCGTTGTCGCTCTATGTGCATGTGCCGTTCTGCGCAAACATTTGTTACTACTGCGCCTGCAACAAGGTCATCACCAAGGATCGCGGCCGTGCCCTGCCCTATCTGCAACGGCTCGAACAGGAAATCCAGCTGATCGCCTGCCACCTCGACCCGGCGCAGAAAGTCGAACAACTGCACTTCGGCGGCGGTACTCCAACCTTTCTCAGCCACGATGAGCTGCGGCAATTGATGGCGCAGCTGCGCAAGCACTTCAATCTGCTCGATGACGACTCCGGCGATTACGGCATCGAGATCGACCCGCGTGAAGCCGACTGGTCAACCATGGGCCTGCTACGCGAACTGGGTTTCAACCGGGTCAGCATCGGCCTGCAAGACCTTGATCCGGCGGTGCAACGGGCGGTCAATCGCCTGCAAAGCCTGGAAGAAACCCGCGCCGTGATCGACGCCGCGCGCACCCTGCAATTTCGCTCGATCAACATCGACCTGATCTACGGCCTGCCCAAGCAGACCCCGGACAACTTCGCGCGTACGGTGGAAGAAGTCATCAGCCTGCAACCGGATCGGCTTTCGGTGTTCAACTACGCGCACCTGCCGGAACGCTTCATGCCGCAGCGGCGAATCAACGGCAATGAGTTGCCGAGCCCGGCGCAAAAACTGGAAATGCTCCAGCGCACCATCGAGCAACTGACTGCCGCCGGTTACCGCTACATCGGCATGGATCATTTCGCCCTGCCCGACGATGAGTTGGCGATTGCTCAGGAAGAACAAACCCTGCAGCGCAACTTCCAGGGCTACACCACCCACGGTCACTGCGACTTGATTGGTCTGGGCGTGTCGGCGATCAGCCAGATTGGCGACCTTTACTGCCAGAACAGCAGCGATCTCAACGAATACCAGAGCACCCTCGCCGCCGCGCAACTGGCGACCAGCCGTGGCCTGGTGTGCAATGCCGACGATCGCCTGCGCCGGGCGGTGATTCAGCAGTTGATCTGCAACTTCAGCCTGGAATTCATCGAGATCGAACAGCAATTCAACATCGACTTTCAGGGCTATTTCGGTGCTCTGTGGCCACAACTGCAAGGCATGGCAGAGGATGGTCTGATTACGCTGGACAGTCAGCGGATCGAAGTGTTGCCGGCAGGACGACTGCTGGTGCGTTCGGTGTGCATGGTGTTCGATGCGTACCTCGAACAGCAGAACCGCCAGCGCTTCTCGCGGGTGATTTAGGTTTTCATCAGCAACGAGGCGGTTTTCATGGTTTGTTCCGCCGTCAGGTCGGACTGGTTCATGACTTTGGACAGGGACAGATTGGCAGTGATCAGACCATTGGTCAGCCCGGCAATAGCGCCTTTGAGGGCGGCGAGTTTGGCGATCTTCACTTCCGTGGAGAGCGTCTTGTCGGCCATGACGGCTTTGATGCGCGCGTTCTTTTCGGCGATCTGCTGCTGCAAATTCCGGATCATCTTCAGCAATTGCTGGATATTCTCGGGCAAGCCGCTTTCTTCGATGTCGCGATTGTCACCACCGGCACTGGCCGACTTCTCGATCGAGGCACCGGACAGCGACACTTTGACGCCCTCGACCAAGGTCGGGGTTGCCTCTGTTGCCGATTCAGCGTCGTGGTTCTTGTCGGCAGCGTTTTTAAACGCTTCCGACAGCGCTTCAACACCGCTGTTACCAAGGCCCAGCGTACCAATGGCCGCCATCGATTCGATTCCTTGCATGCGTTCTGATACCACCTTATCGGCCACTTGCCCTGCGGCTTTACGCCTGTGGGACAAACTCGCCACAGACTGGCCTGAATGTCCTCCCGTGGGTTACCCTTACGGCTTATGTGTGTTTTCCCACAAGGATTAAAGAAATGTCCGAGCCAGTTAAACTGCGCGCTCACAGCCAGGCCCATTGCAAGGATTGCAGCCTGGCCCCTCTCTGCCTGCCACTTTCTCTGAATCTGGAAGACATGGATGCGCTGGACGAAATCGTTAAACGCGGCCGCCCGCTGAAAAAGGGTGAGTTCCTGTTCCGCCAGGGCGACACGTTCGATTCCGTTTATGCAGTACGCTCCGGCGCCCTGAAGACGTTCAGCCTGAGTGATGCTGGCGAAGAGCAACTCACTGGTTTCCACCTGCCAAGTGAACTGGTCGGCCTGTCCGGCATGGACACCGAGAAACATCCGGTCTCCGCTCAGGCACTGGAAACCACGTCGGTCTGCGAAATTCCTTTCGAACGCCTCGATGAACTGGCCCTGCAACTGCCGCAACTGCGCCGCCAGTTGATGCGCGTGATGAGCCGGGAAATTCGCGACGATCAGCAAATGATGTTGCTGCTGTCGAAAAAAACTGCCGACGAGCGTATCGCTACCTTCCTGGTCAACCTGTCGGCGCGCTTCCGTGCTCGCGGCTTCTCGGCCAACCAGTTCCGTCTGAGCATGTCGCGCAATGAAATCGGCAACTACCTCGGACTGGCGGTGGAAACCGTGTCCCGGGTGTTCACGCGTTTCCAGCAAAACGAACTGATCGCCGCCGAGGGTAAAGAGATTCACATCCTCGACCCGATCCAGCTCTGCGCCCTGGCCGGTGGCTCGATCGACGGTTGATCTCGACCCGCGGCCGAGCGAATCGATTCAGCCGCGGGTATACTGCGCCGTTTGCAGCCCTGCCAGGACACCTCGACGATGGTCTTCGACTCCTTCGACATCAAATCCCTGATCCGCCCTGTGATCGACTTCCCGAAACCGGGCGTGATCTTTCGCGACATCACCCCGCTGTTCCAGTCGCCAACGGCCCTGCGCCTGGTGATGGACAGCTTCGCCCACCGCTATGTGGAAGCCGACTTCACCCACATCGGCGCGATGGATGCTCGCGGCTTCCTGATCGGTTCGGTATTGGCCTATCAGTTGAACAAGCCGCTGGTGCTGTTCCGCAAGCAGGGCAAACTGCCGGCCGACGTATTGGCTGAAGGTTACGCGACCGAGTACGGCGAAGCGTTTCTGGAAGTCCACGCCGACAGCCTGTGCGAAGGTGATTCGGTGGTGATGTTTGATGATTTGATCGCAACCGGCGGGACGCTGATTGCGGCGGCCAACCTGATCCGCCGCATGGGTGCACGGGTGCACGAGGCGGCGGCGATCATTGATCTGCCGGAGCTGCAAGGTTCGCAGCGTCTGGAAGACATGGGGATTCCGACGTTCTGCCTGACGCAGTTTGCGCTGACCGACAAGTAAGTAGCGCCTGTCAGACCGCTTTCGCGAGCAGGCTCGCTCCCACATTGGAATGCATGCTCCTGTGGGAGCGAGCCTGCTCGCGAAGGCGTCGGCCGCCTCAACGCAAAACCTAAAGCCCCATCTGCTTACTGATGATCTCGTTCATCACCTCTCGCGTCCCGCCGCCAATCGAAAGAATGCGGTTATCCCGATACAGCCGCTCGACCAGACTCTCGCGCATGTAACCCATCCCGCCCAGAATCTGCACCGCCTCGGTGGTGATCCGGTCCGACGTGTCCGTGGCAAGGTTCTTCGCCATGGAAATTTCCTTGATCACACTTTTGCCCGCGGCCATTTTGGCTGCCTGCCGATACGTGAACTCGCGCGACACTTCCAGCGCCGTGGCCATTTCGGCAAGACGATGCTTGATCACCTGAAACTTGCCGATCGGCTTGCCGAACGCTTCACGCTCGCGCGCCCACTTCAGGCTTTCCTCAAGCGCTAGCTGCGAGGTCATGTTGGCCATCAGCGCCAACGCCAGCCTCTCGCTCTGAAAGTTGCCCATGATGCAGGCGAAGCCCATGTTCTCGGCACCGATCAGATTCCCCACAGGCACCTGGCAATCGTCGAAGAACAATTCAGCCGTGTCCGACGCCCACCAGCCCATTTTCTTCAGCTGGCGGCCAACGGTGAAACCCGGCGTGCCCTTTTCGATCAGCAGCAGACTGATGCCGCCGAAACCGGGATCGCCCGTGCGCACCGCGACGGTATAAAAATCGGCGCGCACGCCACTGGTGATAAAGGTTTTGCTGCCGCTGACCCGGTAGAAATCTCCGTCACGCACGGCGCGGGTTTGCAGGTTGGCGACATCGGAACCGCCGCCGGGCTCGGTGATGGCCAATGCACTGATCTTCTCGCCGCTGAGCACCTGTGGCACCACGCGGTCGCGCACTTGCGGTTGCGCCCATTTGACGATCGGCGGCAGGCCGATATCCAGCGAGCCCAGCCCCGCCACCAGGCCGCCAGAGCCACAGCGCATCAACTCTTCACTGGCGGCGACCTTGGCAAACAGATCGCCCTCATGACTGCCACCCAGCGCTTCGGGGTAACCGATACCGAGGATGCCGGCGGTGCCCGCCTTCAGGTACAGCTCACGAGGGAAGCTTTCGGCTTCTTCCCACAGATCAATGTCCGGCAGGAGCTCGCGCTCGACGAAACGTCTGACGCTGTCGCGGACCAATTGGTGGCTGGGGTCGAAGTATTCCTGAAAGGCAGGCATGGGCGAGCTCCACGGAGGGGTTCGCCGACGTTAACCGAGCGCTTGCTTGGTTTTCAACACAATTGTTTGAGCCAGGGAAACTGAGTTGCCCAAATCGCGAGCAGGCTCACTCCGACAGGGGAACGCGTTCCAGATGCAGGAGTGAGCCTGCTCGCGATGAGGCCAGATCAGACACCATAAATATCAGAGGGCGATCGGTTTACGCCCGGCAAACGAATGCGCCAGCGTGCCACCATCCACCAGTTCCAGCTCACCACCCAGTGGTACGCCGTGGGCAATTCGCGAGGCGATCAAGCCTTTGTTGTTGAGGAGCTGAGCGATGTAATGCGCCGTCGCCTCACCTTCCACGGTCGGGTTGGTGGCGAGGATCACTTCGGTAAACGTACCGGCCTCTTCAATCCGCGCCATCAACTGCGGAATGCCGATGGCTTCAGGGCCGAGCCCGTCGAGTGGCGACAAGTGTCCCTTGAGCACAAAGTAACGCCCACGGAATCCGGTCTGCTCGACCGCATAAACATCCATCGGCCCTTCCACCACGCACAACAACGTATCGTCGCGACGGGTATCGGCGCATTGCGGGCACAGATCGTCTTCGGTCAGCGTACGGCACTGGCGGCAGTGACCGACGCCTTCCATGGCCTGGCTCAAGGACTGGGCCAGACGCAGACCGCCACTGCGATCACGTTCGAGCAACTGCAACGCCATGCGCTGGGCAGTTTTCTGACCCACACCCGGCAGAATTCGCAGGGAATCGATCAGTTGGCGAATCAAAGGGCTGAAGCTCATGGGTAAAAAGTCCGACAAAACAACGAGACGCGGTTTATACCCGCGCCTCTGGCCAGCGTCAAATACTCAGTCCTGGGCGACCTTCACCACCAGTTTGCCGAAGTTGCGTCCTTCCAGCAGACCGATAAACGCGTCAGGCGCCTGCTCCAGACCCTCGACCACGTCCTCGCGGAATTTCACCTTGCCCTCACGCACCCACGGCACCATGTGGCTGATGAATTCCGGCTGACGATCACCGTAGTCATCAAACACGATGAAGCCCTGAATCCGCACACGCTTGGTCAACAGCGTGCGTTGCAGCATCGGCAGGCGATCCGGGCCTTTCGGTGCTTCGGTGGCGTTGTAACCGGCGATCAGGCCGCACAACGGAATGCGCGCCTTGGGGTTGAGCAACGGCACCACGGCATCGAACACATGACCACCGACGTTTTCGTAATAGACGTCGATGCCATCAGGGCAAGCCTTGGCCAGTTGCTCGGCAAAGTCCGGTGCCTTGTGATCGATGCAGGCGTCAAAGCCCAATTCCTCGACCACGTATTTGCACTTCTCGGCACCGCCGGCCACGCCGACCGTGCGCAGCCCTTTGATCTTCGCCACCTGGCCGACCACCGAGCCGACAGCGCCTGACGCCGCTGCCACCACGAGAGTCTCGCCCTCTTTCGGCTGGCCGATGTCCATCAGCCCCATGTACGCGGTCATGCCCGGCATACCCAGCACACCGAGGGCCATCGAAGGACTTGGAAGCCCGGACGGAATCGGAATGATATTGCGCCCGTCGCTGATGCTGTGGCTCTGCCAACCGGTCGCGCCGACCACCAGATCACCTTCGTGAAATTTTGGATGACGCGAGCGCTCGATTCGGCTGACAGCGCCACCGGTCATCACCTCGCCGATTTCCACCGGCGCGGCGTAGGACGGTGCGTCGCTCATGCGTCCGCGCATGTAGGGATCGAGTGACAGGTACAGGGTCTTCAGCAGCACCTGGCCTTCTTCGAGATCCGGCAGGGCTTCACGTTCGAGGCGGAAGTTTTCCGGGGTCGGCGCACCGACCGGTCGGGATGCCAGGACGATACGTTGGTTTAGGGTCAGAGGGTCGGACATGTCAGCGTCTCCTGTGAATAATGAATTCGGGGGTATAGGGAGCAGACCTTTGGCGGGGGCGATGGGTTCGATGTTTCGACACTGCACACTATCCATGTAGGAGCTGCGGCACGCTGCGATCTTTTGATTCTGCCTTTAAAAACCAGAATCAAAAGATCGCAGCCTCGTTTCACTCGACAGCTTCTACAAGGGGCCGTGCTGGATCAGCCGGAAACAAAAATGCCAGGCGCAATGCCTGGCATTTTGTGTAGCTCATCTGCCGCCGGATGGCGAATCAGAATGGCAGTTTCATGCCCGCTGGCAGGTTCATGCCGGCGGTCATGCCGCCCATTTTTTCCTGGCTGTTGGCTTCGATCTTGCGCACGGCGTCATTGACGGCGGCAGCCACCACGGCTTCCAGCATTTCTTTGTCGTCTTCACTCAGGCCTTCGACCAGGCTCGGGTCGATGCTCACGCTTTTCACGTCGTGACGACCGGTCATCACCACGGTGACCATATCGCCACCGGCCTTACCGGTGACTTCAGCGTTGGCCAGTTCTTCCTGCATCTTGGCCATTTTTTCCTGCATCTGCTGCGCCTGCTTCATCAGGCCGGCCATGCCACCTTTCATCATGGGAATCACCTCAAAAGTACTTGGATCAAAACAGCGTCCGGCGATTAAGACCGGACGCCTTCAGTTATTAGCCCTGAGTGACCAGAGCGTCGACAGGTTCAATAGTATCGTGTCGCACGACCGCGCCGAACTGCTGGACCATCTGCTGGATGAACGGATCGCCGTGGATCGACTCCTCCGCTTCGCGCTGACGGTTGGCACGCCGACGGGACGCGGCCTGGGCCGGGGTTTCCTGCTCGGGCTTGATCAGTTCGATGGTCAGGCTCAGTGTGCGGCCGTGGAACTGGTTCAACGCATCGTTGAGACGTCGCTGTTGCGTGGCGTTGAACAGTGCGCTGTGGGCCGGGTCCAGGTGCATCAGCCAATGGTCGCCATCAACGGCGATCAACGTGCAGTTGGCGGCGATGCTGCCGGTCATGCCGGAGATCGGCAGTTTCGGGAACAGCTCCAGCCATTGCAACGCCAGACCGGTGGCCGGCGCTGCGGCAGGTTCAGGCTCGGGTTCCGGCGCCGGTTCAGCGGCGTGTTCGCTGGCCAGTTCATCGAGGTAGCTGTAGGCCGAATCCATGTCCGGCTCGATGTAATCCTCGTCCAGCGGCGGCTCGTCGTCCATGTCCATGCCCGGGGTGGCGGCATCGACATCGGCGACCGAAGGCTCGGGGATCGGCGCAGCGGCCCACTCGGGTGCGTCTGGCACGACGCTGTCCGGGGTCGGCAGCGGCATCGGCGGCAGCTCGGGCTGCTCGGCGGCGGTTTCCAGCACCGGCTCGACAGCGGGTTGCTGCGCAGGCTCGGGCTCTGGTTCTACCGGGTCGTTCCATGGCAGGTCGACGACGGCTTCGACAGCAACCGGTTCGGGTTCGGGCTCTGGCTCGGGTGCAGGTTCCGGCTCAGCGGCAACCACAGGCTCAGGGGCCGGGGCCGGTGCCGGTGCAACCACTGGCGCAGGCGTCGGCGCTGGCACAACAGCCGCAGCGACCACCGGCGCAGCTTTAGGCGCGGCAGCCACGGAGTTTGCGGAATCAACTGTGGCCTGGCTGATCCCCACTGGCTTTAGCGGTTGCCTCGGGGCATCCGCGGTGTCGGCAGGCCTGAAGGCCAGCATCCGCAGCAGGACCATTTCGAAACCGCCACGCGGATCCGGTGCCAGCGGCAAGTCACGACGACCGATCAGGCCCATCTGGTAGTAGAACTGCACATCTTCGGCCGGCAAGGCTTGAGCCAGGGCCAAGACGCGATCACGATCGCCATGGCCGTTGTCGACACCTTCCGGTAGTGCCTGAGCGATGGCCACGCGGTGCAGCACGTTGAGAATTTCCGAAAGCACGCCGTTCCAGTCCGGGCCCTGTTCGGCCAGATGACGCACGGCTTCGAGCAACGCCTTGGCGTCGCCTTCGATCAACGAATGCAGGACGTCATAGACCTGACCGTGATCGAGCGTGCCGAGCATCGCTCGCACGTCGGTGGCCAGAACCTTGCCTTCACCGAACGCGATCGCCTGATCGGTCAGGCTCATCGCGTCACGCATCGAACCGTCAGCCGCGCGACCGAGCAACCACAGCGCGTCGTCTTCGAACGGCACGTTTTCGGCCGTCAGAACATGGGTCAAATGCTCGACCACACGCTCAGGCGTCATGTTCTTCAGGGAGAACTGCAGGCACCGCGACAAAATCGTTGCCGGAAGTTTCTGCGGATCGGTGGTCGCGAGGATGAACTTGACGTAGGGCGGTGGCTCTTCGAGGGTTTTCAACAGCGCATTGAAGGAATGGCTGGAGAGCATGTGCACTTCGTCGATCAGGTAGACCTTGAAGCGCCCACGGCTTGGCGCGTACTGCACGTTGTCGAGCAGCTCGCGGGTGTCTTCGACCTTGGTGCGGCTCGCGGCGTCGATCTCGATCAGGTCGACGAAACGACCTTCATCGATTTCGCGGCACACCGAACATTCGCCGCAAGGACTGGAAGTGATACCTGTCTCACAGTTCAGGCATTTGGCAATGATCCGCGCAATCGTGGTTTTACCCACCCCGCGCGTACCGGTGAACAGGTACGCGTGGTGCAGCCGCTGGCTGTCCAAGGCATTGATCAGAGCCTTGAGCACATGGGTCTGGCCGACCATTTCGCGGAACGAGCGCGGACGCCATTTACGTGCAAGAACCTGATAACTCATCGAAAACCGTCGCAACGAAGGAAGCTGAAGCGGCTAATGCTAGCGGAGCAAGGGCAAAATTGCATCCGGTGTCCTTCTCTAATATGGCTAAGCTGCATCAGCAGAGGCTTTTATCGGCCCGGGATCGGGAATTACCGGAGCATTTATGCGTTGGGCCGTGGGGGCACTGCTGGGATTGAGTCTGAACGTAGCGGCAGCGCCAACACCGTTGCGCTTCGCCGTGGCTGACAGCTGGGCGATGCCGATGGTGCAACTGGAACACGGCCGCCCGACCCAGGGCATTCTCTACGACATCATGCTCAGCCTCGCGACCCAGGTCGGCGTGCCTGCACAATTCAACGTCCTGCCCCGCACGCGCATACAGAGCGCCATGGAGCACGGCGAGATCGATGTGCGCTGCTATGCCGCACAGTCGTGGCTGCCGAATCAGTCCGGCGATTACATTTGGAGCATTCCACTGCTGTTTCAGCGAGATTTGCTGATCGCTCGCCAAGATCAACCCGCCAGCGCCGATCCCTCCAGCCTGCCCCTCCAGTCGATCGGCACGGTGCTCGGCTACACCTACCCCACCCTGCAACCCCTCTTCGATGCCAATCAACTGCAACGCGAAGATGCGCGCAATCAGGAGCAAGTGCTGAACAAACTGCTGGCCGGGCGTTATCGCTATGCCGTGAGCAACCAGTGGACGCTGGACTGGCTCAACCAGCGCCTGCCGCCTGAGCAGCAACTGCATGGAGTCGCAGTGCTACAGGAGCAGAAAGTCGGTTGCTATGTGAGGAATGATCCGAAGGTGCCGGTGCAGCGGATTTTGCGCACGTTGCTGAGGATGAAAATGTCGGGGGAGATTGATGAGATTATCCGGCTCTATACCGGGTCCTCTGAAGCCACCCCATAACCCCTGCAGGCTCAGGCCTACAGGGGATTTGTGTCGGCTTGGTAAATCGCAGACACAAAAAAACCGCAGTGGGCGAAACCCATGCAGTTTGATTAAAGCGTTCGATTGTTCGTTAAGGTGGTGCCCCCACCAGCCACACCCCGGCACACAATGTTCCCGCTGTGGCTGCTGCCTTCCGGCTCTGACCAGGTTCACGGGTAATCGTTGCGGGGGGACCGATGGGGTCACCATAACGACGCTCACCTGTCGGCGAGCCGCGCCATTGTACCTATCTGAGACGAAGTTACAACCGTTCGATCCAGATAAAAAATATGAATGGCTTCAAGGACATGCGTTGACGTCAAAAGATCGCAGCCTGCGGCGGCTCCTACAGGGTCAGAACCTCGTCAGCCTTGCCGCCCGCGCGCTGGATCACCAGGTGGATGAAATGCAGTTTGGCAATCGCAGCCGCCGGCAGCACGAACGGATAGAAATCCGGCTGGCCCATGCTGCGTGACAGTTCGTTGAGCATCCCCGCGAGTTCGATCCATGCGTTGACGAAGGACAGAAACGCCTCGCCGCCGGGGTGCGACGGATCGAACAAGGTGCTCGGCGGAAACGGCTGGTAGTCAAAATCCATTTCCCGCGCACTCATGCCAAAGCCCAGCGCGGTGTCCACCGCGTCCATCATGTGCAGGTAATGCGCCCAGGTTTCTGCCCAGTCTTCCCACGGGTGCATGGTCGCGTAAGCGCTGACGTAGTGCTGCGGCCAGTCCAGCGGCGCGCCCTGCTGATAGTGGCGATCCAGCGCCTCGGCGTAACTGGCGCGTTCATCACCGAACAGGTTGCGGAATGATCCGAGCCACGGGCCGTTGGCGATCAACCGATCCCAGTAATAGTGCCCGACCTCATGACGAAAATGCCCGAGCAGCGTGCGATACGGCTCGTGCATCTGCGCCCTCACCTGCTCGCGATGGGCGTCGTCGGCCTCCTTGATGTCGAGGGTGATCAGGCCGTTGGCGTGGCCGGTCATTGGCGCATTGCCTTCGAGGTCGACGCCGATGAAATCGAAGGCCAGTCCGGTGTCTTCATCGACGGTTTTCGGGATGACCTGTAAACCGAGGGTGATCAACTGGGCGACGAGACGGCGCTTGGCGATTTCGACCTTGCGCCAGCGCTCGGGATTTGCCGGGGCGGACAGGTCGGGGATGGTGCGATTGAGGCTGCAGGCGACGCACAAGGCATCGTCTACGTTGGCAGGAAGCAGCCAGTTGCACGCGGCGGGCGTGTCGAGATTCGCACAGCGGCGATAGAGTCCCGCGTCGGGATCGGCATCCAGCGTCCAGGTGCCGCTCTCCGCACCGGGCGACAGTGAGGTGATGCGACTTTCTTCCGGCTGGTAGCCCAGCAAAGCACTGCAGGCCAGACACTGGCTGTTGCGAAAAAACAGCGACTGGCCGCAGCGGCACGGCCAGACTTTGCTGTTGCGTGAAGACTCGCCCATGAACGGCGCGACGATGCGAGAACTGAGCTGCTCGAAAAAGCGGTACATGGCGATCTCTCCCTGGGGCTTGCCAAGACTAGATCATTCCCATGACAACATCGTTCCCACTCATAACGGCGCTCCCAGGTGATAGCACCATTGTCGCGAGGGGATTTATCCCCTCACAACAGGTTTTGGGTTTACCCAATGACTCAGGCGGAGATGCTGTGGGTTTTGAGGAATGCGATGAATGCTTCTTCGTCCATCACTTTCACACCCAGTTCGTTGGCCTTGGTCAGCTTGGAACCGGCGCCGGGGCCTGCAACTACGCAATGAGTTTTCGCCGAGACCGAACCAGCGACTTTCGCACCCAGACTTTCGAGGTGATCCTTGGCGACATCACGGCTCATCAGCTCGACCTTGCCGGTCAGCACCCAGGTCTCGCCGGACAGCGGCAAGCCTTCGACGACTTTCTTCTCGCTCTGCCAGTGCATGCCGAAATCACGCAGCTGTTTCTCGGCGTCCTCGGCAAGCTGACGATGCTGCGGCACGGCAAAAAACTCACGCACCGAATTCGCCTGTTTCTCCGGCAACGCCTGACGCATGTCCAGCCAGTCAGCGTTCATCACCGCCTCGAGCGAACCAAACTTGTCCGCCAGTTTCTGTGCACCACCGGGGCCGACCGATGGAATGTGCAGCTTGTCGAGGAAGCCACCCAGCGTGGTGCTCGCCGCAAATTCGGCGCCCAACTCACCCTGATCCTGAATCTGCAAACCGTGACCGAGCAATTCGCTGATCACCTGCTGGTTATGCGCATCTTCAAAGAAGCTGTGAATCTCGTGCGCCACTTCCAGGCCCACATCCGGCAGGTAGGTCAGCACTTGCGGCAGAGCTTGCTGCACACGCTCCAGCGAACCCAATGAGCGCGCCAGCACCTTGGCTGTTTCTTCGCCCACATCAGGAATACCGAGGGCATAGATGAAACGTGCCAGGCCCGGCTTCTTGCTGTCGGCAATGGCTGCCAGCAGCTTGTTGCTGGAGACTTCGGCAAAGCCTTCCAGATCGACGATGTCGTCGAACTTCAGCGCATAGAGATCGGCCGGCGAACTGACCAGCCCTTCGTCGACCAGTTGCTCGACGCTCTTGTCGCCGAGGCCTTCGATGTCCATCGCACGGCGCGATACGAAGTGAATGATCGCCTGCTTCAACTGCGCGCCGCAGGCCAGACGACCGACGCAGCGATACACCGCGCCTTCGCTGACGGTTTCCTTGCCCTTGCTGCGTTTGATCAGTTGCGTGCGCTCGACGTGGGAGCCGCACACCGGGCAATTCTCAGGAATAGCTACCGGCCGCGCATTTTCAGGACGGCGCTCGGTGACCACTTGCACCACTTGCGGGATCACGTCACCGGCACGACGAATGATCACCGTATCGCCGATCATCAGGCCCAACCGCGCGACTTCATCCATGTTGTGCAACGTCGCATTGGCCACGGTGACACCGGCCACCTTGACCGGTTTCAGTCGCGCCACCGGTGTGACGGCGCCCGTGCGGCCGACCTGGAACTCCACATCGAGCAGCTCGGTGAGTTCTTCCATGGCAGGGAATTTATGTGCGATGGCCCAGCGCGGCTCGCGGGCGCGGAAGCCCAGCTCACGCTGATCGGCAATGCTGTTGACCTTGAACACCACGCCATCGATTTCGTAGGCCAGCGAGTTGCGACGTGCGCCGATGTCGCGGTAGTAATCCAGGCATTCGCCAATGCCTTTGGCCAGTTTCAACTCGTGACTGATCGGCATGCCCCACTTCTGCAACTGCTTGAGGTTGCCGATGTGGGTATCGGAAATATCGTGGGACACCTGACCGATGCCGTAGCAGCAGAACTCCAGCGGACGGTTGGCAGTGATCTTCGAATCCAGCTGACGCAGACTGCCCGCCGCCGCGTTACGCGGATTGGCGAAGGTCTTGCCGCCAACCTCCAGCTGCGAAGCGTTGAGGCGCTCGAAACCGGCCTTGGACATGAACACTTCGCCGCGCACTTCCAGCGTCGCCGGCCAGCCTTCACCGTGCAGCTTCAGCGGAATATTACGCACGGTGCGCACGTTGACGCTGATGTCTTCACCGGTGGTGCCATCGCCGCGAGTGGCGCCGCGCACCAGCACACCGTCCTGATACAGAAGACTGACCGCCAGGCCATCAAGCTTCGGCTCACAGCTGTATTCCACCGTCGCGCCGCCACCGAACAGATCGCCGGCCGGTAGATCCAGACCTTCGGTCACGCGGCGATCGAACTCGCGCATGTCGGTTTCTTCGAAGGCGTTGCCGAGGCTGAGCATCGGCACTTCGTGGCGCACTTGGGTGAACGCAGTCAACGCCACGCTGCCGACACGCTGAGTCGGCGAGTCGCTGGTGATCAGTTCCGGATTGGCCGCTTCCAGCGCCTTGAGCTCGTGGAACAACCGATCGTACTCGGCGTCCGGAATGCTCGGCTCATCAAGGACGTGGTAACGGTAGTTGTGCTGATCCAGCTCAGCGCGCAGCTCTAGAATGCGGTTTTTGGCGGCGGTCATGGGTGTTCTCTCAAAAAGCAAAAGAGCAGCCGAGGCTGCTCCAGTTTCATCATTTAAAGATCGCAGCCTCGTTGCACTCGACAGCTCCTACAGGGATCGCGTTCCTCTGTAGGAGCTGCCGAAGGCTGCGATCTTTTGATCTTGGCCTTTAGCGTTTCTGGGTCAGGGCGCGGCGTTCGAATTCGACGATGCGCTGACGGTAGTGCTCGATGGTCTGCGCGGTCAGGACGCTGCGCTGGTCATCTTTAAGCTCGCCGTTCAGTTCCTGGGACAGCTTGCGGGCTGCGGCCACCATCACGTCGAAAGCCTGCTTCGGATGACGCGGGCCTGGCAGGCCGAGGAAGAAGCTCACTGCCGGGGTGCTGAAATGGTCGATGTCGTCCAGATCAAAAATGCCCGGTTTGACCGCATTGGCCATGGAGAACAGCACTTCACCGTTGCCAGCCATGCTTTCGTGGCGGTGGAAAATATCCATTTCGCCGAAACGCAGACCGCTTTCCAGAATGTTCTGCAACAGCGCCGGGCCTTTGAAGCCGGCGGCGTCGCGGCAGATCACGCTGATCACCAAGACTTCTTCAGCTTGTGGCTGATCCTTGTCGACCACGGCAGGCGAAGGCTTGCTGTCTTCGACGAAGTCATCGTCACGGCTGCTGAAGCTCGGGCCACCGTCCAGATCCAGGTCCAGATTCAAGTCACCCTGGGCCGGGCCATTGCTGCCACGCTTGCCACGCTTGGAGCCGGATTCGCGAGGCTCGCGTGCTTCACGGGCCGGCATGCTCACCGACGGCAGATCATGTTCGTCCAGTTGTGGCTCTTTATGGGTGTCCAGGACGCGGGCCGGGCCCAACAGCTCAGCGCTGGTGTCCTCGTCCGGCAGGTTGGACAGACTTCGGTCAAGACGGAACTTCAGTTTTCCCTTACCGCCGCGCATACGGCGCCAGCCATCGAAAAGAATACCGGCAATCACAATGATGCCGATGACGATCAGCCACTCGCGCAGACCGATTTCCATGTAATCCCGTGCCTCTATAAAAAATGCTGAAAAATAAGGGGTTTACACTGTGCAAACCGCTTTAAAACGTGGCGCCAACTCTATGTTCTGACAGGCGTTTTGCCCACGTATACGAAAAATTGACATTAAACTAGCACGACCAAAGACAACTTTACACCGTCTGTCTCATTGGCTTGCGCGAATATGTCGATTGGCCAGCAAGTCGAAGCCAGTAAAAAAGTCCTACAAACCCCTAATACCTTTCCGACACGACGCTGACTCAGGCGTCCACCATCGCCATCGCCTCCTCGACATCCACGGCTACCAGTCGCGAACAACCCGGCTCATGCATCGTTACGCCCATCAACTGCTCGGCCATTTCCATGGCGATCTTGTTGTGGGTGATATAGATGAACTGCACGGTCTGCGACATCTCTTTGACCAATCGTGCGTAGCGTCCAACGTTAGCGTCATCCAGTGGTGCGTCAACTTCATCGAGCATGCAGAACGGCGCCGGATTCAATTTGAAGATCGCAAAAACCAGTGCCAGTGCGGTCAGGGCTTTTTCCCCGCCGGAGAGCAAATGGATGGTGCTGTTCTTCTTTCCTGGCGGCTGCGCCATGATCGTTACCCCTGTATCGAGTAGATCTTCGCCCGTCAGTTCCAAATACGCCCGTCCACCACCGAAAACTTTTGGAAAAAGTGCCTGTAAACCGCCATTGATCTGATCAAAGGTATCTTTGAAACGGTTACGGGTTTCCTTGTCGATCTTGCGGATGACGTTTTCCAGCGTCTCCAGTGCTTCCACCAGATCGGCGTCCTGAGCATCCAGATAACGCTTACGCTCGGATTGTTGCGTGTATTCGTCGATGGCCGCGAGGTTGATCGCACCCAGGCGCTGAATCCGCGCATTGATCCGTTCGAGTTCTTCTTCGGCTTCGCGTTCACTGGCTTGCGCCGTCAATGTTGCGAGCACGCCGTTGAGATCGTAGCCGTCTTCCAGCAGTTGATCCTGCAAAGCCTTGCGGCGCACGGTCAGGGCTTGCCATTCCATGCGTTGCTGTTCGAGCTGACCACGGATCAGTTGCGATTGCTGCTCGGCCTGAGTCCGGCGTTTTTCCGCGTCGCGCAGTTCGCGGTCGGCGTCTTCCAAAGCAATCTGCGCGGTCTTGAGTTCTTCGTCGACGGTCATGCGCTTGTCGAGCAGCTCTTCGAGTTTAAGGCGCAGCTCTTCCAGCGGTGCCTCGCCCTCCTCCAGATTCAGACTCAACTGTTCGCGCTTTTCAGTCAGACGTTCGGACTGCATTTCCAGACGCTCCAACGCCTGGCGCGTGGAGTCGTGCTGAGCGCGCAACGAGCCGAGACGCACGGCTAATTGATGCGCGTGATCTTTGTGCTGTCGCGCCTCCTGACGAACGCGGTCGAGGCGTTCGCGCAGGCTGTCACGCTGGGCCAGCAGCAACTCGCGCTGTTCGGTGTCCAGCGCCATGGCGTCGAGGGCTTCCTGCAATTGCATGCGCGCTTCGCCGATGTGTTCGTGCTCCAGCGCGCGTTGTTCGCCGAGTTCGACCAGCTCCTCATCAAGGCGAGTACGACGCAACGTCAGTTGTTCGGCCTTGGCCTTGCCGGCGGATAACTGCGCTTTCAACTCGCCTTGCTGACGGGCTTCGTCTTGCAGCAAACGACGCAAATGTTCGCGGCCGTTTTCCTGCTGACGCTGTTGCGCGCGCAGGGTTTGCAAACGGGTTTCCATGGCGTCGACCGTGGCTTCACGCTCTTCACGCTCAAGATGCAACGCCTCGATTTCCTGACCACGGGCGAGCATGCCACTCTCCGCTTCACTGGCGCGGCGCACCCGCAGGAAATGCCGGCCGACCCAGTAACCGTCGCGACTGATCAGGCTTTGGCCGGCGCTCAACTGACCGCGCAAGGCCAGCGCCTGCTCCAGACTGTCGACCGGTTTGACCTGACCGAGCCATGGCGACAGATCGATCTGCGCCTCGACCTTGTCCAGCAAGCTGCCCGCCACGCGCACGCCGTCGGTGCCGGGGCTGAGCAGGCGCAAATCGCCCTGGGTGAAACCGGACAAATCGAAACCGCTGAAATCATCCACCAGCACCGCTTGCAGATCGGCGCCGAGCACGGTTTCCACCGCCAGCTCCCAACCCGATTCCACCTTCAGGCCTTCGGCCAGACGCGGACGTTCGGCAAGGTTGTGTTCCTTCAGCCATTCAGCAGTGCCGGTGCCCGGATCGAGCGCGGCTTGTTGCAAGGCTTCAAGCGATGCGAGGCGACCGTTGAGGCGCTGCAAATCGCCCTGCGCCTGTTGCTGCGCGGTCAACGCTTGCTGCAACTCCTGGCGCAGCTGTTCGAGTTTTTCGACCTGAGCCTCTTCGCTGGTCTGCAAATCTTCAAGGGTCGCTTCGGACTCGGCGAGCTGCTCGTTGAGTTCCATGATCGCCGCATCTTCCGGATCGGCCGAGAGCAGCGCGCGTTCTTCGCCGAGGCGTTTCTGCCGATCGGCCAGACGCTCCATGCTGGTTTCCAGCTGCTGGATGCGCGACTGCTGCACTTCGGCCTGGCGGCGTGGTTCGGCGGCGGTCAGGTTGAAGGCGTCCCACTGCTCCTGCCAACCGTGCATGACGCTTTCGGAATCTTCCAGCGCAGCGGCGGCTTCTTCGGCAGCGGCGCTGGTGACTTCCTGCTCAGGGGTGAGCATGTCCAGTTCTTCGCCGAGGGTCAGCAGCAGCGTGCGGTCATGCCCCAGGTGCGATTCGGTTTCCAGACGCGCGCGTTCGGCTTCTTTCAAGTCGTCCTGCAACTGACGCAAACGTTGCTGACCGTGCTGGATGCTCTGCTCGACCCGGGCGATGTCGCCGCCAACCGAATAGAAGCGCCCTTGCACCAGATTGAAGCGTTCGGACAGGTCATGGTGACCGTCGCGCAAGCGTTCGATGGCAGCGTCAGCATTACGCTGCTCAGCGACCAGCGCTTCGAAACTGACTTCCTGGGTGCCGATGATCGACTCGCGCTGGCCGACCTGATCGTTCAGATCCTGCCAGCGCAGCGCCGACAGTTGCGCCTTGAGCTGACGCTCTTCGGCTTTGAATTCCTGGTACTTCTTCGCCGCCTCGGCCTGACGGTGCAAGCGTTCGAGTTGACGCTCAAGCTCGTCGCGCAAGTCGGTCAGTCGGGCGAGGTTTTCATGAGTGCGGCGGATACGGTTTTCCGTCTCGCGGCGGCGCTCTTTGTACTTGGAGATGCCCGCCGCTTCTTCGATGAAGTTGCGCAGGTCTTCGGGCTTTGACTCGATCAGCTTGGAGATCATCCCCTGCTCGATGATCGAGTAGCTGCGCGGGCCGAGGCCGGTGCCGAGGAAGATGTCGGTGATGTCACGACGACGGCATTTGGTGCCGTTGAGGTAATAAGTGGTCTGGCTGTCACGGGTGACTTTGCGGCGAATGGAAATTTCCGCGTAAGCCGCGTACTCGCCCAACAGCGTGCCGTCGGAGTTGTCGAACACCAGTTCGATGCTCGCCTGACTCACCGGTTTGCGACTGGTCGAGCCGTTGAAGATGACGTCGGTCATCGACTCGCCACGCAGGTTCTTCGCCGAACTCTCGCCCATCACCCAGCGTACGGCGTCGATGATGTTCGACTTGCCGCAACCGTTCGGCCCGACGACCGCCGCCATGTTACTGGGGAAGTTCACCGTGGTCGGGTCGACGAAGGATTTGAATCCCGCCAGCTTGATGCACTTGAGCCGCACGCTTAGGCGACCGTCAGGGCAGACACCACCAGATCGCAGCTGCGCTGGGCGTAAGCCGTCAGCACGATGCGGATCTGCGGCAAATCACGGGCAAGTACAGCGGCCAGCAAGCGTTCGAACAGTTCGAGGAATTCGCTCATCTCGGCCTTGCGCTGTTCGAGGGCGAGGAAGTACGCGCGGCTCATGGCCGGCTGGAGGTTCTCGACGGTTTCTTGCAGGTACGGATTGTTGGCGAACGGATAGGCGGCGCGCATCACGGCGAAGCTGTCGTCGACAAACGCGCGGATGTCCTGACGCTCGTAGCTGGCGGTGAGGCGCTGCTGGATCTGCACGAACGGAGCCATGTCGGACTGGACTTGCCAGCCGTTGGCCACCGAGTTGCCGAGCAGGATGTACAGCTCGCTCATCAGCGTGCACAGGCTCTGCACCTTGTGCGCCGTCAGCTCGGTGACGTGCGCGCCACGGCGCGGCAGGATCGCGATCAGGTGGCGGCGCTCGAGGATCAGCAAGGCTTCGCGGACCGATCCGCGGCTGACATTCAATGCCAGCGTGACCTTCTGTTCCTGAATGCGCTCTCCCGGCTTCATTTCGCCACGAATGATGCGTTCGGCGAGGTGGTGAGCAATTTGCTCGGCGAGGCTGTCCGGCGCCTTGAACGTCATGGTTGTCCTTCAAACTCTATCGATCTGCACAAGCGGCGCAGTGTAGCGCAAATGCAAGGTCATGGCGGAGTGCCCACTCAGCGGTTTTTGGCACGATTCCCGCAACTTTCTATAGAAAAACAAACAAAAAACCAGGTGACTCATTGAGGGTCAATACTGAATAGACACGTTGTTGACCGACGAAATGCATTTTCTTGACCTTTAAGTCAGAAAACCATTGACCGAAAAGTCAGAGCTGCTAAATTCGGCTCAAGTCGGTTAACAACAATAATGAGTCTGCGAGGCCTTCCGTGATCCAGTTTTTACTTAACCAGGAACTCCGTAGCGAGCACGCCCTGGACCCGAATCTGACTGTGCTCAATTACCTGCGCGAACACGTGGGCAAATCCGGCACCAAAGAAGGTTGCGCCAGCGGTGACTGCGGCGCCTGCACCGTGGTGGTCGGCGAGTTGCAAACGGATGACGAGGGTCGCGAACACATTCGCTATCGCAGCCTCAACTCGTGCCTGACCTTTGTTTCGTCGATGCACGGCAAACAACTGATCAGCGTCGAAGACCTCAAACACAAAGGCGAACTGCACAGCGTGCAGAAAGCCATGGTCGAGTGCCACGGCTCGCAGTGCGGTTTCTGCACCCCCGGTTTCGTCATGTCACTGTTCGCCCTGCAAAAGAACAGCGATGCACCGGATCATGCCAAGGCCCACGAAGCGCTGGCCGGCAACCTCTGCCGCTGCACCGGCTACCGACCGATTCTGGCCGCTGCCGAACAATCCTGCTGCGGCAAACAGCCGGATCAGTTCGACGCCCGCGAAGCCGACACCATCGCCCGCCTCAAGGCCATTGCCCCGACCGATATCGGCGAACTCAACAGCGGCGACAAGCGCTGCCTGGTGCCGCTGACCGTCGCCGATCTGGCCGATCTCTACGACGCTTATCCACAAGCCCGCCTGCTGGCCGGCGGCACCGATCTGGCATTGGAAGTCACCCAGTTCCACCGCACCTTGCCGGTGATGATTTACGTCGGCAACGTCGCGGAAATGAAGCGCATCGACAGCTTCGACGACCGCATCGAAATCGGCGCTGCCACCGCCCTCTCCGACTGCTACGAAGCACTGAATGCCGAGTACCCGGACTTCGGCGAATTGCTGCACCGCTTCGCCTCCCTGCAAATCCGCAACCAGGGCACCCTCGGCGGCAACATCGGCAACGCCTCGCCGATCGGTGACTCGCCACCGCTGCTGATCGCACTCGGCGCACAAATCGTGCTGTGCAAGGGTGAAACCCGACGCACGTTGAACCTTGAGGATTACTTCATCGATTACCGCGTCACCGCGCGTCAGGAAAGCGAGTTCATCGAGAAAATCATCGTCCCGCGTGCCAGCGCCGAGCAGTTATTCCGCGCCTATAAAGTCTCGAAACGCCTGGATGACGACATCTCCGCCGTCTGCGCCGCGTTCAACCTGCGCATCGAAAACGGTGTGATCAGCGATGCCCGTGTCGCTTTCGGCGGGATGGCGGCGATTCCTAAACGTGCCGCCCATTGCGAAGCCGTGCTGCTCGGCCAGCCGTTCAATAACGCCGTGGTCGAACGCGCTTGCGCCGCACTGGCCGAAGACTTCACGCCGCTCTCGGACTTCCGCGCCAGCAAGGAATATCGCCTGCTCAGCGCGCAGAACCTGCTGCGCAAATACTTCATCGAACTGCAAACACCGCACATCGAGACTCGGGTGACCGCTTATGTCTAACCATCACGCCGTAGAGAAGACCCAAGCTGAACTGGCCGAGCTGTTTGCCAAGGACCTGACCACCGGTGTCGGTCGCAGCGTCAAGCACGACAGCGCCGCCAAGCATGTGTCCGGTGAAGCGCAGTACATCGATGACCGGCTGGAGTTTCCGAACCAGTTGCACCTGTATGCGCGCATGTCGGACCGCGCCCACGCGAAAATCATCAGCATCGACACCAAGCCCTGCTACGCCTTCGAAGGCGTGCGCATTGTCATCACCCACGAAGACGTGCCGGGCCTGAAAGACATTGGCCCATTGATGCCGGGCGATCCGCTGCTGGCCATCGACGACGTGCAATTCGTCGGTCAACCGGTGCTGGCAGTCGCAGCAAAGGATCTGGAAACCGCACGCAAAGCGGCGATGGCCGCGATCATCGAATACGAAGATCTCGAGCCTGTACTCGACGTGGTTGAAGCCCTGCGCAAACGCCACTTCGTGCTCGACAGCCACACCCACCAGCGCGGCGACTCTGTCTCCGCACTGGCGACCGCTGAACACCGCATTCAAGGCACGCTGCACATTGGCGGTCAGGAACACTTCTATCTGGAGACGCAGATCTCCTCGGTGATGCCAACCGAAGACGGCGGCATGATCGTTTACTGCTCCACGCAAAACCCGACCGAAGTGCAGAAACTGGTCGCCGAAGTGCTCGACGTTTCGATGAACAAGATCGTCGTCGACATGCGCCGCATGGGCGGTGGATTCGGTGGCAAGGAAACTCAGGCCGCGAGCCCGGCGTGCCTGTGCGCGGTGGTCGCGCACCTCACCGGTCAGCCGACCAAGATGCGCCTGCCGCGCGTCGAAGACATGCTGATGACCGGCAAGCGTCACCCGTTCTATGTCGAGTACGACGTCGGTTTCGACAGCACCGGGCGCCTGCACGGGATCAACATGGACCTGGCCGGCAACTGCGGCTGCTCGCCGGACTTGTCCGCCTCGATCGTTGACCGGGCGATGTTCCACTCGGACAACTCGTACTACCTGGGCGACGCGACCATCAACGGTCACCGCTGCAAGACCAACACCGCCTCGAACACCGCGTACCGCGGCTTCGGTGGGCCGCAAGGGATGGTCGCGATCGAAGAAGTGATGGACGCAATTGCCCGTCATCTCAACCTCGATCCACTCGCCGTGCGCAAAGCCAACTACTACGGCAAGACCGAGCGCAACGTCACCCATTACTACCAGACCGTCGAGCACAACATGCTCGAAGAAATGACCGCCGAGCTGGAAGAAAGCAGCCAGTATCACGAGCGCCGCGAAGCAATCCGCCGCTACAACGCCAACAGCCCGATCCTGAAAAAAGGCCTGGCGCTGACCCCGGTGAAATTTGGTATTTCCTTCACCGCCAGCTTCTTGAACCAGGCCGGTGCACTGATCCACATCTACACCGACGGCAGCATCCACCTGAACCATGGCGGCACGGAGATGGGCCAGGGCCTCAACACCAAGGTCGCGCAGGTTGTGGCCGAAGTGTTTCAGGTCGAAATCGACCGCGTGCAGATCACCGCGACCAATACCGACAAGGTGCCGAACACCTCGCCGACGGCAGCGTCCAGCGGTGCAGACTTGAACGGTAAAGCGGCGCAGAACGCGGCGGAAATCATCAAGAAGCGTCTGGTCGAATTCGCTGCACGCCACTTCAAAGTCACTGAAGAAGACGTTGAATTCCACAACGGCCATGTGCGCGTTCGCGACCACATTCTGACCTTCGAAGCGCTGATCCAGCAGGCGTATTTCAATCAGGTTTCGCTGTCGAGCACCGGGTTCTACAAGACTCCGAAAATCTACTACGACCGCAGCCAGGCCCGTGGTCGGCCGTTCTACTACTTCGCCTTTGGCGCAGCGTGCTGCGAAGTGATCGTCGACACCCTGACCGGCGAGTACAAGATGCTGCGCACCGACATTCTTCATGACGTCGGCGCCTCGCTGAATCCGTCCATCGACATCGGTCAGGTTGAGGGCGGTTTCGTTCAGGGCATGGGCTGGCTGACCATGGAAGAACTGGTCTGGAACAACAAAGGCAAGCTGATGACCAACGGCCCGGCCAGCTACAAGATCCCGGCCGTGGCGGACATGCCGCTGGACCTGCGGGTGAAGCTGGTGGAAAACCGCAAGAATCCGGAGGACACGGTGTTCCATTCCAAGGCTGTCGGTGAGCCACCGTTCATGCTCGGGATTGCCGCGTGGTGTGCGATCAAGGACGCCGTGGCGAGCCTCGGCGACTATCAGCATCAACCGAAAATCGACGCGCCGGCGACGCCGGAGCGGGTGTTGTGGGGCTGTGAGCAGATGCGTCAGCTCAAAGCGGTGAAGGCCGTCGAAGCTGAAACCGAGCTGGCTTCGCTTTAAGACCGAGGCGCGGCCATCGCTGGCAAGCCAGCTCCCACAGGGTTTTGTGGTGTTTAACCGATAGGCGTTACACCGCAAATCCTGTGGGAGCTGGCTTGCCAGCGATGAGGCCCGAACAGACAACAAAGATGTCGAGGTGAATATGTACAACTGGATCGACGCCCTCGCCGACCTGCAGAACCAGGGCGACCCCTGTGTCCTGGTGACGATCATCGAAGAACTCGGCTCGACGCCACGCAACGCCGGCTCGAAAATGGTCGTCAGCGCCAGACAGATTTTCGACACCATCGGTGGCGGGCATCTGGAATACAAAGCCATGCAGATCGCCCGCGACATGCTCGCCAGCGGCAAGCAGGACACCCATCTGGAGCGCTTCAGCCTCGGTGCCAGCCTCGGCCAGTGCTGTGGCGGCGCCACCGTGTTGCTGTTCGAACCGATGGGCCAGGTGCAGGCGCAAATAGCCGTGTTCGGCGCCGGTCACGTTGGCCGCGCCCTGGTGCCGCTGCTCGCCAGCCTGCCCTGCCGGGTGCGCTGGATCGATTCGCGGGAAGAAGAATTCCCCGAACAGATCCCCCACGGCGTGCGTAAAATCGTCGCCGAAGAGCCTGTGGATGAGATCGATGACCTGCCCGCCGGCAGCTACTGCATCGTCATGACCCACAACCATCAGCTTGATCTGGAGCTGACCGCCGCGATCCTCAAGCGCAACGACTTCACCTGGTTCGGCCTGATCGGCTCGAAGACCAAACGCGCCAAGTTCGAACACCGTTTGCGTGACCGTGGTTTCGACGCCAGCGTCGTGCAACGCATGCGCTGCCCGATGGGCATCAGCGAAGTCAAAGGCAAACTGCCTGTGGAAATCGCCATCTCCATCGCCGGTGAAATCATCGCCACCTATAACGCCAATTTCGGCCAGCACACCGCCAGCGCCGAACCGATTGCCAAACTGCTGCCTGTTTCGCGCCGCAGTGAAGCCACCAAACTCAAAGCCTCAAATTGATTAGAGAACCCTCATGCCTCTGACTCGCAAAGCCTACCGCGCCGCCATCCTGCACAGCATTGCCGACCCCGCCGAAGTCGGGATCGAAGCCTCCTACGAATATTTCGAGGACGGCCTGCTGGTGGTCGATGGCGGCAAGATCAGCGCCCTCGGCCACGCCAGCGAACTGTTGCCGACTCTGCCGGCGGACATCGAAATCGAGCACTACCAGGACGCGCTGATCACCCCGGGCTTCATCGACACCCATATCCACTTGCCGCAAACCGGCATGGTCGGTGCCTACGGCGAACAACTGCTCGACTGGCTCAACACCTACACCTTCCCGTGCGAAAGCCAGTTTGGCGATAAGACCCACGCCGATGACGTAGCGGACATTTTCATCAAGGAATTGCTGCGCAACGGCACCACCACCGCGCTGGTGTTCGGCAGCGTGCACCCGCAATCGGTGAACTCGTTCTTCGAAGCGGCCGAGAAGCTCGATCTGCGGATGATCGCCGGCAAGGTGATGATGGACCGCAACGCCCCGGACTATCTGACCGACACCGCCGAATCGAGCTACGTCGAGAGCAAGGCGCTGATCGAGCGCTGGCACGGCAAGGGTCGTCTGCACTACGCGGTCACTCCACGTTTCGCACCGACCAGCACCCCGGAACAACTGACACTCGCCGGCCAACTACTGACCGAATACCCGGATCTGTACATGCAGACCCACATCAGCGAGAACCTCAAGGAAATCGAATGGGTCAAGGAACTGTTCCCGGAGCGCAAGGGTTACCTGGACGTTTACGATCACTACAAGCTGCTCGGCGAGCGCTCGGTATTCGCCCACGGCGTACACCTGTGCGATGACGAGTGCGCGCGTCTGGCGGAAACCGGCTCGGCGATTTCATTCTGCCCGACGTCGAACTTCTTCCTTGGCAGCGGTTTGTTCAATCTGCCGATGGCCGAAAAGCATAAATTGAACGTCGGCCTCGGCACTGACGTCGGTGGCGGCACCAGTTTCTCGCTGCTGCAAACCCTGAACGAAGCTTACAAAGTGATGCAGTTGCAAGGTGCGCGCTTGAGTCCGTTCAAGTCGCTGTACCTGGCGACGCTGGGTGGCGCGCGGGCGCTGCGTCTGGAAGACAAGATCGGCAACCTGCACCCGGGCAGCGATGCTGACTTCCTGGTACTGGATTACAACGCCACGCCGTTGCTGAGCTATCGCCTGAAGCAGGCCAACAACATTGCCGAGACGTTGTTTGTGTTGATGACGCTGGGCGATGACCGCACGGTGCAGCAGACGTATGCGGCGGGTGCGTTGGTGCATCAGCGCTGAGGTTTCACAGGCACAAAAAAATCCCCCGGTACTTTTCAGTCCGGGGGATTTTTATTGCCTGTCAGATTGCTATCGCTGGCAAGCCAGCTCCCACAGGGTTTTGTGGGGTTCACCAAATCTGCGATACACCGAGAAACCTGTGGGAGCTGGCTTGCCAGCGATTGGGGTCGACTCGGTGCCAGCTCAGAGCTTGGCCGCTGGACGCCCGGGCTTCTTGGTCTGCAACAAATGCGAGAACACCGCATGCAGGTCATCCGACGCGCTTTCCTCGTCGAGGTTGAGCTTGCTGTCGATGTGATCCATGTGATGCATCATCAGGTCCACTGCCAGCTCACCGTTGCGCGCTTCGATGGCGTCGATCAACTGGGTGTGTTCGTCGTAAGAGCAATGCGAACGGTTGCCGCTTTCATACTGGGCGATGATCAGCGACGTCTGCGAGACCAGGCTGCGCTGGAAGCTGATCAGCGGGGCGTTCTTCGCCGCTTCGGCGAGTTTCAGGTGGAACTCACCCGACAAACGAATACCGGCGCCACGATCGCCGCGCGAGAAGCTGTCGCGCTCATCGTTGACCATCTGGCGCAGTTCGGCAATCTGTTCGGCGGTGGCATGTTGCACAGCCAGCTCAGTGATCGCGCGCTCGACCAGACGGCGGGCCATGAACACCTGGCGGGCTTCTTCAACGCTCGGGCTGGCAACCACAGCGCCACGGTTCGGCCGCAATAACACAACGCCTTCATGGGCCAGACGCGACAGCGCGCGGCGAATGATGGTGCGGCTGACCCCAAAGATTTCCCCCAACGCTTCTTCGCTCAATTTTGTGCCGGGCGCCAGACGCTGTTCGAGGATGGCCTCGAAGATATGCGCGTAGACAATATCGTCCTGGGTTCCGCTGCGGCCGGCTTTGCCTGCTCGCGGTTGTTTCTTGAGGGGTTGCAACTGTTCGTTCATGGGCACTCGAGTCGGGAGAACTGCGGCGAATAGACCGTGACTGTAATACGGCACAGTAGGTCGCTGGCAAGTATCGCGTAAAAAACAGCGCGATTGTACACAATGGATGGTGGCAACACGACTGTATGGCTGTTTGTGACCACGGCTGTATTGCAACGGTCCGTTACGATTGAGTTTAGGCTTGATCGCAGAATCCGCCGCCCAAACGCGATCTGCTCATGTAGGAGCTGCCGAAGGCTGCGATCTTTTGATGTTGTTTTGTAGAAGCAAGATCAAAAGATCGCAGCCTGCGGCAGCTCCTACAGGGAAATAATGTCATTGATATAAGGAACACCGCCGTCATGAACGACGCCACGCACACGCAACTGCGCCCCTTCTCCGACACCTCGCCCTCGGCCATCGTCGCCGGTTTTATTGCGATGATGACCGGCTACACCAGTTCGCTGGTGCTGATGTTTCAGGCCGGGCAAGCGGCGGGCCTGACCAGCGGGCAGATTTCCTCGTGGATCTGGGCGATCTCGATTGGCATGGCGGTGTGCTCGATCGGCCTGTCGCTGCGCTATCGCACGCCGATCACCATTGCCTGGTCGACACCCGGCGCGGCGTTGTTGATCACCAGTCTTGGCGGCGTGAGCTATGGCGAAGCCATCGGCGCCTACATTACCTGCGCGGTGCTGGTGACGATCTGCGGGCTGACCGGTAGTTTCGAACGGCTGATGAAGAAGATCCCGGCCTCACTGGCGGCAGCCTTGCTGGCGGGGATTCTGTTCAAGATCGGCAGCGAAATCTTCGTCGCCGCGCAACACCGCACCGGCCTGGTGTTGGGCATGTTCTTCACCTATTTATTGGTCAAACGCCTGTCGCCCCGCTATGCCGTGCTCGCCGCACTGCTGATCGGCACCGCGTTGTCGGGCTTCATGGGCCTGCTGGATTTCAGCGGTTTTCATCTGGAAGTGGCGACACCGGTATGGACCACGCCGCAATTCTCGCTGGCGGCGACCATCAGCATCGGCATCCCGCTGTTCGTCGTGGCGATGACTTCGCAGAACATGCCAGGCATCGCCGTCTTGCGCGCAGACGGCTATAACGTTCCGGCCTCGCCGCTGATCACCACCACGGGCATCGCCTCGTTGTTGCTGGCGCCGTTCGGCTCACATGGTATCAACCTCGCGGCCATCAGTGCGGCGATCTGCACCGGCCCGCACGCCCATGAAGATCGCAACAAACGCTACACCGCAGCGGTGTGGTGCGGGATTTTCTACGGTATTGCCGGGGTGTTCGGCGCCACATTGGCGGCGCTGTTCGCCGCGCTGCCGAAGGAACTGGTGCTGTCGATCGCCGCGCTGGCGCTGTTTGGCTCGATCATCAACGGCTTGAGCATTGCCATGACTGAGGTGAAGGAGCGTGAAGCGGCGCTGATCACGTTTATGGTGACGGCGTCGGGGCTGACGCTGTTTTCCATTGGTTCGGCGTTTTGGGGGATTGTTGCGGGGGTTTTGACGATGGTGATTTTGAATTGGCGTAAAGCGTAAGATCAAAAGATCAAAAGATCAAAAGATCGCAGCCTTCGGCAGCTCCTACACGGGCTATGTGTAAATCCTGTAGGAGCTGTGATCTTTTGATCCACGAAAAAAAACGGCGACCCTCAGGTCGCCGTTTTTTTTAGTATCACTTAGCCGCGTTGATCGGCTTTTCCGGATACCAAACGTCCAGCAGCGGGCTGACGGTCATACCGGTCAGCTCAGTGCGGTTTTTCAGCCAGGCTTCAACAGCAGCGCGCTGCTCTTCGTTGACCGAGCCACGCTTCTGCAGGCAAACCAGACCGAAGTCGTCGCCGCCGACGTAGCCCAGACCGTTGGCTTCCATGGCTTCTTTGATGAATGCTTCGAGGAAAGCGTCAATGGCTTCTTCGGACAAGTCTTCTTTGAAGTCCAGGTTCAGTTCGAAACCCAGCTCTTGAAATTCATCAACGCACAGTTTTTTGCGCAGACGCTGGGAACGGTTAGTCGCCATTGGAACAATCCTCTTAAGTAATAACGGCCGGCACTTTACCAGTTTAAGACGTCAATTGCCCGCCTCTGTGGACGCTGCGGCCGACCGTCTGTAAAAAAATCACCGATTAGCCCACCCGCCGACGGCACAAGTGGTTATACCTTGGGGCATAATGCCGACACTTTCATGACCACTGAGGGCTTTTTCATCCATGTCCTCGCCTTTTTTCCCCTCTTCTGCAGGGTTTTATTTCATATGATCAAATCGTTGCGTCCTCTGTTGCTGGCCAGCCTCCTTCTTCCTCTGGCCCTGCCGGTTTCTGCTGCCACCATCAATACTGCCCTCACCCCCAACGTCGAAAAAGCTCTCAAGGCCAGCAAGCTGCAGCCTTCTGCCCTGTCGCTGGTGATGGTACCGCTCGACGGCCCAGGCACGGCGACCGTGTACAACGCTGACGTGTCGGTCAACCCGGCCTCGACCATGAAACTGGTCACCACCTACGCTGCGCTGGAAATGCTCGGCCCCAACCACCAGTGGAAAACCGAGTTCTACACCGACGGCGATCTGAGCGGCGGCATCCTCAACGGCAACCTCTACCTCAAGGGTGGCGGCGATCCGAAGCTCAACATGGAAAAACTCTGGCTGCTGATGCGCGACCTGCGCGCCAACGGCGTGACACAGATCACCGGTGATCTGGTGCTGGACCGCAACTTCTTCGTGCAGCCGCAACTGCCGGAATTCAACGATGACGGCAATGACGAGAACAAGCCGTTCCTGGTCAAACCGGACTCGCTGCTGGTCAACCTCAAGGCCCTGCGCTTTGTGGCGCGCAATGACGGTGGACGGGTACTGATCTCAGTGGAACCGCCGATTGCCAGCATCCGCATCGAAAATACCGTCAAGGCTCTCAATTCCAAGCAATGCACCGGCGGCGTGCGCTACAACCCGGTACCACAGGCTGACGGCAGCGTGACCGTGACCGTCGCCGGCCAGTTGGGCGAAGGCTGCAGCTCGCAGACTTACCTATCATTGCTCGACCACGCGACCTACACCGCTGGCGCCGTTCGCGCGATCTGGAAAGAACTGGGTGGCAGCATTCAGGGCAAGGATCGTCTGGCCTCGACTCCGAGCAACGCCAAACTGCTGGCCCGCGCCTTCTCGCCGGATCTTGCGGAAATCATCCGCGACATCAACAAATACAGTAACAACACCATGGCCCAGCAACTGTTCCTGAGCCTCGGCCAGCGCTTCCGCAACGACGCCGACGGTGACGACGCCAAGGCTGCGCAACGCGTGGTGCGTCAGTGGCTGGCGAAGAAAGGCATTACCGCGCCGCATCTGGTGATGGAGAACGGCTCCGGCCTGTCCCGCGCAGAACGCGTCAGCGCCCGTGAGATGGCGGGCATGCTGCAAGCCGCGTGGCACAGCCCGTACGCCGCCGAATACATCAGCTCGCTACCGATCGCCGGCACCGACGGCACCATGCGCAAACGCCTGAAGACCACTGCGATGCGCGGTGAAGCCCACGTCAAGACCGGCACCCTGAACACCGTGCGAGCGATTGCCGGCTTCAGCCGTGACGTGAATGGCAATACCTGGGCGGTGGTGGCGATCCTCAACGACAAGGCACCGTTTGGTGCGTCGTCGGTGCTGGATCAGGTGCTGCTGGATCTGTACAAGCAGCCGAAACTGCCGCAGACCGCTTCGGTCCTGTAACGCAGTCAGAAAACACCACAAAAACTTGTGGGAGCTGGCTTGCCAGCGATTGCGGAATGTCAGTCACTGAATATGCTGACTGTAATGACGCGATCGCTGGCAAGCCAGCTCCCACAGGGTTTGCGGTGTATTGAATGTCAGATCATCTGTTCGACCCGATCGCGCCCGCGCTGCTTCGCCGCGTACACGCCCGAATCCGCCCGCAACAGCAGTGAATCCGCGCCCTCCCCCGGTCGCCAACTGGCGATGCCAAAACTCGCGGTGACCACGCCGACCACATCCACCGGCGCGCTGCGTAGCCCTTGCCACAATTCCTGCGCCAGCATGTGTGCGTGTTCGCCGTCGATGTCCGGGCACAACACCATGAACTCTTCGCCACCCAATCGGCAGAACACGTCGGTGCGCCGCAGCCGATGGCCAATACGCTCGCACACCGCCTGCAACACTCGGTCGCCGACAGCATGGCCGTAATGATCGTTGATCCTTTTGAAATGGTCGATGTCGAGCATGATCACCGACAGTTCGCCACCGCCGCGCTCGACCCGAGCCATTTCGGTGGTCAAGCGCTCCTGGAAATAGCGACGGTTGTGAATGCCGGTCAGCGAGTCGGTTATCGATAGCGCGCGAAGCTCCTCCTCGACCCGCTTCAAGTCGGAAATGTCCGAGATGTAGCCGTGCCACAGCACACCGCCACCGGGCAGCTCTTCCGGCGTCGCCTCGCCGCGCACCCAGCGCAGACCTCGCTCGGGCAACTGCACGCGATATTCCTCGCGCCACGGGCTGAGGTTATCCGCCGAAGTACGGATTGACGTGCGCACACGGGTAATGTCCTGCGGGTGGATGCGAGAAAAGATCGCCTCGGCGTCGAGCAACAGCACGTCCGGCTCCAGCTCGTAAATATCGCGAATACCATCGCTGGCATAGATCACGCTGAAACGCCCGCCGAACTCCATTTTGCATTGATAGATGCCGCCCGGCACGTGGGCGCTGAGCTTCTTTAACAACACGTCCCGCGCTGCCAGCGCCTCATGCACACGCTTGCGTTCGGTGATGTCTATACAGATTGCCAGATGCCCGACCCACAGCCCCTGCTCGTCAATGACCGGGGTGGCGAGCATGTTCACCGGCAGATGACTGCCATCGCTGCGCACCAGCGTCCATTCGCGCGCCTCATGACCGCCGACTTCACCGCCCTCGACCAGCATCGCCTGGCAGGTCGGAATGCTCTTGCCGTAACGCGCGCTCAACTCCGCAGAACGCGCCGTCAGCTCGCGTGGCAAGTGCAGGTTTTCAAGGGTCATATGACCAACAACATCGGCGCTTTTGTAACCGAGCAACTGTTCCGCGCCGGGATTGAAGGTGTTGATCACGCCGCGCAAATCGGTAGCAATGATTGCGACTTGCGTGGCGGCATTCAGTACCCCGCGTAATTGACCGTGAGTGCCGCGCAGCTCCTGTTCGCGCTCGTGCAGCTCCTGTGTGCGGAGCTCGACCAGACGCAAGGCACGTTGGCGCTGGCTGACCAGGACATAGAGCAGCGCGCTGAGCAGCAAACTGAGCAAACCACCCAGAATGACTACGCTGCTGACTGACGAGTGGTTCGCCTGCATAAAGGCATCGCTCGGCAGGATATCGACCTGATAGTCGTGATCGGCCATGCGCACCAGTCGCGTCGCCGACAAATCACTGGGGGCCGGCTCATTGATCGACTCGAACAGCACTTCATGTTGGTCATTGGTTGACAAGTCTAGGATGCGCACCGAAAGGTAGTCATGAAACGCTTCCGGTAAACCATCTGCCAGCAACTGGCGCATGCTGATCACCGCCATCACGTAACCGAAGGGCTTTTTTTTGCCACCATGCGTCACCGGCGCGACCAGCAGCACGCCACGCGCATAAGACGCTTCGATACTGACTAGATGCATGGGTTGCGACACCGCCAGACTGCCCAGCTTGTCGGCGCGTTGCAGTGTGTCGCGGCGAAGCGGTTGCGCCAGCAAGTCATAACCCAGCGGCGAGCCCAGACGACTTTGCGTCTGGCTGTACAGCACCGGCACGTATTCATCACGGTCGGCGGCCAGTTGCAGTTCGCCCTGCGCATTGAGTTCACGAATGGTAAAGGTGCTTAGCCCTTCCTCACGCACTCGCTGCTCGAATGCCGCGCGTTCGGCAGCGCTGACCCTGAGTGCGAACGAATAGGCCTGGGTGCGCAGCAATAGAGGTTGGGTGTAGCCGTCGAATTCGGCGCGAGACACCGATTCGGAGTTGGCGAAGAAGCGGCGCAAGCCGTCCAGACGCTGTTCCTGGTCCTGAAAGCGCTCTTCGATGCGACTGTAGCGTTCGTTGGCCAGCAATTGAAAGCGCTGACGCAATTGTTGCTGAAACTGATTGAGGGTGCCCCAGGCGAGCAACCCCGTGAGAATCCCGCCGACGAGCAATACCAGCATCGCGAGCAGCCAGGCCGAAACTTCTTCGCTGATAAAACCCAGTATCTTCGGGCGCACGGGGTGCAACGACATAAGGGCAACTCACTACGCCAGTGTTCCGGGAAAACCCCTTTGGCCGTGAGTTGAGTTATAGCTATTAGCCACTAATTTGGCTAGCTCGGAGAGAGTCCAAGAGCCTTTAAAAATCAAGGCTCTGTGGATCCAATATTTCCGAGTGTCAACGAGCCGTGATTTTCCAGGCGCGGTGGATCTTGGTATTACGGGCAAAATCCGGATCAATGGTCTGCGCGCTGATTTCCTCGACCGCGTAACGCTCGGCGAGGTTTTCTTCCAACTGGAACTTGCGGAAGTTGTTGGAGAAGTACAACACGCCACCTGGCGCCAGGCGGGCCATAGCCAAGTCGATCAACTGAACCTGGTCACGCTGCACGTCGAAGATGCCTTCCATGCGCTTGGAGTTGGAGAAGGTCGGCGGATCGATGAAGATCAGGTCGTACTCTTCGCGGCAACTCTCCAGCCACGCCATCACGTCGCCCTGCTCGAGACGGTTCTTGTCGGAGAAACCGTTCAGCGACAGGTTGCGACGCGCCCAGTCGAGGTAGGTTTTCGACAGGTCGACGCTGGTGGTGCTGCGCGCGCCGCCCTTGGCCGCGTGCACACTGGCGGTCGCGGTGTAGCAATACAGATTGAGGAAGCGCTTGCCGGCCGCCTCTTTCTGAATGCGCAGGCGCATCGGCCGGTGATCGAGGAACAGGCCCGTGTCGAGGTAGTCGGTGAGGTTGACCAACAGCTTGACGCCGCCCTCGCTGACTTCATTGAACTTGCCCTGCGCAGCCTGACGCTCGTACTGCTTGGTGCCGCTCTGGCGCTCGCGGCGTTTGACCACCACACGGCTCTTGTCGACGTTCAGCGCCTGCGGAATCGCCGCCAGTGCATCGAACATGCGTGCCGAGGCTTTTTCCGGATCAATGGACTTCGGCGCGGCGTATTCCTGGACGTGCACCCAGTCGTGGTACAGGTCGATGGCCATGGCGTATTCCGGCATGTCGGCATCGTAGACGCGGTAGCAATCAATGCCTTCGCGCTTGACCCACTTACCCATCGCCTTAAGGTTCTTTTGCAGTCGGTTGGCAAACATCTGCCCGCCTTCACTCAAGCGCGGCTGCTCGATCACTGGCGCCGGGGCTGGCGTCGGTTTGATCGGATTGCCGTTCTTGTTGAACTTGCGCTCTTGCGGCTCGTCCGGGGTTTGATCGTATGCGGCTTGCTCGCGCTCAGCCTGACGCTGCTCCGGAGTACGACGCTCGCCGGTGACGAACTGATCCGGCAGCACTTTGATCAACAGCAGCTTGCACGGCAGCGCGCCGTTCCAGAACGAATACTGTTTGTGGCTGCGGATGCCCATGCGCTTGCCCAGATCCGGCGCGCCGGTGAACACCGCCGCTTCCCAGTTCAGGCAGGCCTGGCGCAGGCGTTCGCCAAGGTTCTGGTAGAGATAAAGCAGGCTGGCTTCGTCACCCAGACGCTCACCGTACGGCGGGTTGCAGATCACCAGACCTTTCTGGTTCTGGTCCGGACGCGGCTCAAATGTCGCGACCTCACCCTGGTAGATCTTGATCCACTCACTCAGACCGGCGCGCTCAACGTTGTTGCGGCCCGGTTGAATCAGTCGTGGGTCAGCTTCATAACCGCGAATCCACAGCGGTGGCTTGGCCAGACCGGCAGCGGCGCGCTGGGCGGCTTCTTCATGGAGCTTTTTCCACAGCGCCGGCACGTGACCGAGCCACGCGGTGAAGCCCCACTGTTCGCGACGCAAGTTCGGCGCCATGTCGGCGGCGATCATGCCGGCTTCGACGAGGAACGTACCGACACCGCACATCGGGTCAGCCAGCGCGCCGCCTTCGGCCGCAATACGCGGCCAGCCGGAACGGATCAGGATGGCTGCCGCGAGGTTTTCCTTCAGCGGCGCCGCGCCCTGCTGCAAGCGGTAGCCGCGCTGGTGCAGACTGTGGCCGGAGAGGTCGAGGGAGAGAATCGCTTCGCCGCGATCCAGGCGCAGGTGAATGCGCAGATCCGGATTGAGTTTGTCGATCGACGGACGGTCACCCTGCGGTGTGCGCAGCTTGTCGACGATGGCGTCCTTGACCTTCAAGGCACCGAAGTGAGTGTTGTCGATGCCCGAGCCATGGCCGCTGAATTCGACGGCCAGGGTGCCATCGCTGAGCATGTGATCCTGCCACTCGACATCAAGCACGCCGTGGTACAGGTCTTCGGCGTCCTTCATCGGAAAGCGCTTGAGCACCAGCAGCACGCGGTTGGCCAAACGCGACCAAAGGCACAGGCGATAGGCGGTTTCCATGGTGGCCATGCCACGCACCGCGGACGTGTGCTCGCGGGCTTCTTCAAGGCCAAGCCCGACGGCTTCCTCGATAAGCAGGCCTTCAAGGCCTTTGGGGCAAGTGAGGAAGAGTTCAAAACTGTCGGACATGGTATTTCCAGAGCCTTTGGCTAGTGGATCGGCAACGCATTGCCGACCCGGTTTTCAATCAGGCGCTTTTCTAAAAGAACGCCCGCGTGGCACGAAGGTGTGCCGTTCCATCCCCGCTGCTCGGGTTAAAAGAGCTTAGATGCAAGGACAGATAAAAAAGTTGGTGCAACAAAAAGTCTTAAAGCGACCCTTCGTCGCTTTATACCCCAGCGCAAACGTGGGTCATTCTCACTAAAGGATTAACCCCATCATCCGGCGCGGAGCCGATCATACCGGGGTTTGCCCAATAAACATTCAATAAATACGCAGTTACTTATCGCTGCAACACTCTTTTCGTTACGTCCTTATGACAAAACGGTCATTCCATCGGTGTGACTCATTGGTTAGAACTGACAGCAGGTTGACGTCGCAACGGCGTCAACACCTTGGCTCGCCACGCCGGCAGCGAGCCGCCCCCGGCAGAGTTTTTCTGCCAGACCTCGGTTGAGGTCAACGCGACACAAACAGTCAACAAGTGAGGGAAACACCCTATGAGAAGACTTAAGCGTGATCCGTTGGAAAGAGCATTTTTGCGCGGATATCAATATGGCGTTGGTGGCAAATCCCGTGAGCTTTGCCCATTTACTCTACCGTCGGTACGTCAAGCCTGGATCAACGGCTGGCGAGAAGGACGCGGCGACAACTGGGACGGTATGACCGGCACTGCGGGAATCCACAGACTCAACGAACTTCACGCCGTCGGCTGACACAGGGCATTTATTCCGACACGACAATCTGAATTTGCAACGCATTAACCACGCACGTCCTTCCCGGACGGCGGGCTTCGGCCCAGGGGCTCCTTCGAGGAGCCCTTTTTTATGCCTGCTTGATTCGACTGACGCCCACCTTTTGAATATCTGCCGACTACCCCTGTAGGAGCTGCCGAAGGCTGCGATCTTTTGATCCTGTTTTTTTAAAATTAAAATCAAGATCAAAAGATCGCAGCCTTCGGCAGCTCCTACATTGACCGGGACAGCCTGGGTTATTTGCGCAGGGCGGCGATCGCGTCGACGGATTCGCGAATCAGCGCCGGACCCTTATAGATGAAGCCCGAGTAAATCTGCACCAGACTCGCACCCGCCGTGATCTTCTCGGCCGCATGCTTGCCCTCGGTGATGCCACCGGCGGCGATGATCGGCAAACGCCCGCCCAGTTCAGCCGCCAGCACCTTCACGGTGTGGGTGCTCTTGTCACGCACCGGCGCGCCGGACAGACCGCCCGCCTCGTCGCCATGCTCCATGCCTTCAACGCCAACACGGCTCAGGGTGGTGTTCGTCGCGATTACCGCGTCCATCCCGGTTTCGATCAGCGCTAGCGCCACCTGCGCGGTTTCTTCGTCGGTCATGTCCGGCGCGATCTTGATCGCCAGCGGCACATGCTTGCCATGGCGCAGCGCCAGTTCGGCGCGGCGCGTGGCCAGGTCCGCGAGCAACTGCTTGAGCGAATCACCGAACTGCAGACTGCGCAGGCCCGGGGTATTCGGCGAGCTGACGTTGACCGTGATGTAACTGGCGTGGGCGTAGACCTTGTCCAGGCAGATCAGGTAATCATCCACCGCGCGCTCGACCGGGGTATCGAAGTTCTTGCCGATGTTGATGCCCAGCACGCCTGTGTATTTCGCCGCTGCCACCCGCGCCAGCAGGTTATCGACACCGAGGTTGTTGAACCCCATGCGGTTGATGATCGCCTCGGCTTCCGGCAGACGGAAGATGCGTGGTTTCGGGTTGCCCGGCTGCGGACGCGGGGTCACGGTGCCGATTTCGACAAACCCGAAACCCAGTTGCGCGAAGCCGTCGATGGCCGCGCCGTTCTTGTCCAGACCGGCCGCCAGACCGACAGGGTTCGGGAACTCCAGGCCCATGACTGTCACCGGCATCTTCGCCGGCGCCTTGCACAGCAAGCCGTTGAGGCCCAAACGCCCACCCGCGCCGATCAGATCCAGCGACAGATCGTGGGAGGTTTCCGGGGAAAGTTTGAACAACAGCTGACGGGCCAGGGAATACATGGGCGGCGATGACTCGGGCGGCGAAAAGAGGCGGCGATTATAGCCGGGCATCGACCTGCGGCGCGAGGCGCACGCGCGAATCGGCGCGACTGGCATATGCCTTGCACCTTTCTAGCCATCAGCCCGCACGCCAATGGCGGCGTACGGGCCAGGACAATGGCGTCGTCATGGGGTTTTGCCTGCGCAAAATCGGTGGCGGCGTTTTTTTTGAAGGCGGCTTTTTGCAGGTGCATGCTATGAATGAACCCTCCGTCGGGCCGCTGGCCTGGGTCAACGGCAGCGATGCTCCGGAAAAGACTGCGATCAACCTTGGTTTCATGGCCCTGAGCGATTGCGCCTCGGTGGTGGTGGCCGCCACTCAGGGTTTCGCCCAGCCTTATGGCCTGACCCTGAACCTCAAGCGCCAGACGTCATGGGCCAACCTGCGCGACAAACTGGTCAGCGGCGAACTCGATGCCGCCCACAGTCTGTACGGTTTGATCTACGCCGTGCATTTGGGCATCGGAGGCATCGCATCCACCGACATGGCCGTGTTGATGGGCCTGAATCAGAACGGTCAGAGCCTCAACCTGTCCCACGGCCTGCAAAGCCTCGGCGTGAGCAGTCCTGAAGCGCTGGATCGCCACGTGCACCAATCTCGCGCAAAACTGACCTTCGCTCAGACCTTCCCGACCGGCACACACGCCATGTGGCTTTATTACTGGCTGGCGAGCCAGGGCATTCATCCGTTACAGGATGTCGACAGCGTGGTCGTGCCGCCGCCGCAAATGGTTGCGCACCTGCAAGCGGGACGAATCGACGGCTTTTGCGTCGGCGAACCCTGGGCCGCCAGCGCGGTGCAGCAGGATCTCGGTTTCACCATGGCCACCAGCCAGACGATTTGGCCCGACCACCCGGAAAAAGTCCTCGGCTGCACCCGCGCCTTCGTCGAGCAGTACCCGAACACCGCGCGGGCGCTGGTGATGGCGATCCTCGAAGCCAGCCGCTTCATCGAACAAAGCCAGGAGAATCGCCGCAGCACCGCGCAATTGCTCAGCGCCCCGGATTATCTAGACGCGCCGGTTTCGTGCATCGAACCGCGCTTTCTCGGTGAGTACGCCGACGGCCTCGGTAATCGCTGGCAAGACCCTCACGCCTTGCGCTTTCACGGCAATGGCGAAGTCAATCTGCCGTATCTCTCCGACGGCATGTGGTTCATGACCCAGTTCCGCCGCTGGGGCCTGCTGCGCGAAGACCCGGATTACCTCGCCGTGGCCCGTCAGGTTCAACAACTGGACGTTTATCGCGAAGCGGCGACCGCTGTCGGCGTCGCCGCGTGGGGCACAGACATGCGCAGCAGTCAGTTGCTCGACGGCAAAGTCTGGGACGGCAGCGATCCAGCCGGGTACGCCCGCAGTTTCAAGCTGCACGCCCTGAGCGACGACGCTCCCCTTCTCGCCCGCCGCTGACAGGAGACCGCGAACATGCTGCGTATTCTGCTGATCAATGACACGGCGAAAAAAGTCGGGCGCCTGAAGGCCGCGCTGACCGAAGCCGGTTTCGAGGTGATCGACGAGTCAGGCCTGACCATCGACCTGCCGGCGCGCGTCGAAACGGTGCGCCCGGATGTAATCCTGATCGATACCGAGTCACCGAGCCGCGATGTGATGGAACAAGTGGTGCTGGTCAGCCGCGACCAGCCTCGCCCGATCGTGATGTTTACCGACGAACATGACCCCGGCGTGATGCGTCAGGCGATCAAGTCCGGGGTCAGTGCCTACATCGTCGAAGGCATTCACGCACAACGCTTGCAGCCGATTCTTGATGTGGCCATGGCCCGTTTCGAGAGCGATCAGGCCTTGCGCGCGCAGCTTCAGGCCCGCGATCAGCAACTGGCCGAGCGTAAGCGCATCGAACTGGCCAAGGGTTTGTTGATGAAGATGAAGGATTGCAACGAGGAAGAGGCCTACACCCTGATGCGGCGTCAGGCCATGAGCAGGCAGCAGAAGCTGATTCAGGTGGCGGAGCAGATTATTGCGATGAGTGAGTTGTTGGGCTGATTAAAAACCAGATCAAAAGATCGCAGCCTTCGGCAGCTCCTAGAGGTAGTGCGCAATCCCATGTAGGGGCTGCCGTGTTGCGATCTTTTGATCCTTGGCACAAATCTCGCTAAGCATTACGCACAGGTAACCAACGGCGGTTGCCCCACCCACGACAAAGACGTCGCTCACCCCGTTCGCCCCTCCCGGCGAATCAGGTAGCGGCGTTTTTTCGTTTTGGCCCCACAGACCGGGGCCGGTGGTGCGGCCGTGGCGGCGCCCCACCTGCTGTGCATGACTCCTTTCGAGACTCTTTTCAGCTGAGGTGCGCGATGAATTCAAGCTTCTGGAAATCCGGCCACACCCCGACTCTGTTCGCGGCCTTCCTCTATTTCGACCTGAGTTTCATGGTCTGGTACCTGCTCGGCCCCCTGGCGGTGCAAATTGCCGCCGACCTGCACCTGACCACGCAACAACGCGGGCTGGTGGTTGCCACACCGATCCTGGCCGGCGCCGTATTACGTTTTGCGATGGGCATGCTCGCTGATCGACTGTCGCCGAAAACTGCCGGACTGATCGGCCAGGTCATCGTTATCTGCGCGCTGTTCGGCGCCTGGAAACTCGGCATTCACAGTTACGAGCAGGCGTTGATACTGGGCCTGTTCCTCGGCATGGCGGGCGCTTCGTTCGCGGTAGCCCTGCCGCTGGCGTCGCAGTGGTATCCGCCGGAGCATCAGGGCAAAGCCATGGGCATTGCTGGCGCGGGTAACTCCGGCACCGTGTTCGCTGCACTGCTCGCACCGGTACTGGCCGCGTCCTTCGGCTGGAGCAACGTGTTCGGCTTCGCAGTGATTCCGCTGATTCTCACGCTGGTGCTGTTCGCCTGGATGGCAAAAAACGCTCCGCAGCGTCCGAAAGCCAAGTCCATGGCCGACTATTTCAAGGCCCTCGGTGATCGTGACAGTTGGTGGTTCATGTTTTTCTACAGCGTCACCTTCGGCGGCTTCATCGGCTTGGCCAGCGCCCTGCCCGGCTACTTCAACGATCAGTACGGTTTGAGCCCGGTAACGGCGGGTTACTACACCGCCGCCTGTGTGTTCGGCGGCAGCCTGATGCGGCCATTGGGGGGCGCACTGGCGGATCGTTTCGGCGGCATCCGCACCTTGCTGGCGATGTACACCGTCGCCGCCATCTGCATCGCGGCGGTCGGTTTCAACTTGCCAAGTTCCTACGCGGCACTGGCCCTTTTCGTCTGCACCATGCTCGGTTTGGGAGCCGGCAACGGTGCGGTTTTCCAACTGGTACCACAGCGCTTTCGTCTGGAGATCGGCGTGATGACCGGGCTGATCGGCATGGCCGGCGGAATCGGTGGTTTTGCCTTGGCGGCCGGCATGGGCGCGATCAAACAAAGCACCGGCAGTTATCAATTGGCGCTGTGGTTGTTCGCCAGCCTTGGCGTGCTGGCGTGGTTTGGTCTGCACGGGGTCAAGCGTCGCTGGAGAACCACATGGGGTTCGGCCGCGGTGACAGCGGCGCGGGTCTGAGGCTTCAATGGCCCTGCAACTGAGTTTTGCCGAAGCCAGCGCCACCGGTCCGCGCGCGGAAAACCAGGACGCCCTGCGCCTGGTCACGCCCGCCCCGGCACTGGCGGCGAGCAAGGGCTATCTGTTCGCCATCGCCGACGGCGTCAGCCAGTGCGCCGATGGCGGGCTCGCCGCGCGCTCGACGTTGCAGGCACTGGCGCTCGACTACTACGCCACACCGCAGACCTGGGGCGTGGCTCAGGCTTTGGATCGCTTGTTGATCGCGCAGAATCGCTGGCTGCAGGCCAATGGTGGCGGGCAACCGCTACTCACCACTGTCAGTGCTTTGGTCATGCGAGGTCGGCGTTTTACCTTGGCCCACGTAGGTGATTGCCGGGTCTATCGCTGGTCTGCCGACAGCTTGCAGCGAATCACCGACGATCACGTTTGGGATCAGCCGGGCATGCAGCATGTGCTCAAGCGTGCGCTGGGCCTCGATCAGCATTTGGTGCTGGACTTTCTCGACGGTGAATTGCGCGACGGCGAGTGTTTCGTGCTGCTCAGCGACGGCGTCTGGTCGACTTTGAGCGATACCGCGATTGCGGCAATTCTGCGCGATCAACCGGACCTGAACAGCGCGGCACATACACTGGTGAACGCCGCGCATCTGGCCGGTAGCCAGGACAACGCGAGTGCATTACTGGTGCGCGTCGATGCCGTTGGCGAATCAAGCATCGGCGATGCATTGATTCATCTGCAGCAATGGCCACTGCCGCCGCCGCTAAAACCCGGTCAATCGTTCGAAGGCTGGGAGGTGCAAAGCGTTGTTGGACAGAGTCAGCAATCGCTGCTGTATCGAGTCCTCGACGGACAAGGGCAAGCGTGGCTGCTGAAGACCCTGCCCACGCGATTGGCCGAAGGCACCAAGGTCGGGCAAGCGCTGCTGGCGGAAGAGTGGTTCCTCAAGCGCGTGGCCGGGCGACATTTTCCTGAAGTCCATGGCTGCCCTCAGCGTCAGCATTTGTACTACGTGATGCGGGAATATTCGGGGACGACCCTGGCGCAGCTTTTCGAGCGAGACGGCCCGTTGCCATTGGCGCAGTGGCAGGAACTGGCTGAGCGGCTGCTGCGCGCGGTGGGGCTGTTACATCGGCGACAGATTCTGCATCGGGACATCAAACCGGAAAACCTCCTGCTGGGTGACGATGGCGAACTGCGTCTGCTGGATTTTGGTCTGGCTTACTGTTCCGGCCTGTCTGAAGATGCGCCATCGACGCTGCCAGGAACGCCGAGTTACATCGCGCCAGAAGCTTTTCGCGGTGACCCACCCGGCGTGCAGCAGGATCTGTATTCGGTGGGCGTGACCCTGTATTTCCTGCTCACAGGGCATTTTCCTTATGGCGAGATCGAAGCCTTTCAGCGGCCACGATTTGGGATGCCGGTCAGTGCCAGTCGTTACCGGCCGGATTTGCCGGAATGGTTGGCGCAGGGCCTGGAGCGTGGTGTTGCTGCGGCTCCGCAACAACGATTTGAAACGGCGGAAGAATGGTTGCTGCTGCTGGAACAGGGTGAGCGGCGCAGCCTAAGCGTCCGGCCTCGGCCGTTACTGGAGCGTGAGCCATTGAAGGTCTGGCGGACGATGGCGCTGTTGGCGATGCTGGGGAATGTGGTGCTGCTGATTTTGTTATTTCACGGCTGACACCGCGTCGCGACCATCGCGAGCAGGCTCACTCCTACAATTTGAAATGCATTCCCCTGTAGGAGTGAGCCTGCTCGCGATGACGCCCTCCCAATCACTACAAATTCATCTGCCTGAACGCTCCACGAACGAGCAACCCGCATCGATTCGGTGCAAAAAACCACCACAGACATCCGCCAAACCCCAATAAATTCGCTATTCACCCACTTGGCACAACCACTGCATTACTCCTTTCACCACACATAAAGCCCAACCTTCAACGACGAAGGCTGCGCTTCCCGAGAGAACGGGACCAGGACAAAGGCGTCCTCGCTAGGCAACTAGCGGGACGCCTTTTTTTGTTTGCGCAAAATTTGTCGAGCGAGGCCTGACTGCCCACAAGAGGCCAGCCGCAGCTCCCCGGAGAACCTGATGAAAAAACTCAAACTGGTGATGATCGGCAATGGCATGGCCGGGGTCCGAACCCTGGAAGAACTGCTCAAGCTGAGTAACGAGCTGTACGACATCACGGTCTTCGGCGCCGAACCGCACACCAACTACAACCGCATCCTGCTGTCGCCGGTGCTGGCCGGTGAACAGACCTTCGAGGAGATAGTCCTCAACGACCTCGACTGGTACCTGGAAAACAACATCAAGCTGCTGCTCAACCGCAAAGTGGTGGAAATCGACCGGGTCAAACGCCGGGTGATCGCTGAAGACGGCACTGAGGCTGAATACGATCGCCTGCTGATCGCTACCGGTTCAACGCCGTTCATCCTGCCAATCCCCGGCAACACCCTGCAGGGCGTGATCGGCTACCGCGACATCGCCGACACCCAGGCGATGATCGACACCGCGAAAACCCACAAGCACGCCGTCGTCATCGGCGGCGGCCTGCTCGGCCTCGAAGCCGCCAACGGCCTGATGCTGCGCGGCATGCACGTCACCGTGGTGCATCTCGGCGAGTGGTTGCTGGAGCGCCAACTCGACAAAACCAGCGGCCAACTGCTGCAAAGCGCCCTCGAATCCCGTGGCCTGCACTTCCGCCTGTGCGAGCAGACCCAGGCCCTACATGACGCGGGCAACGGTCGGGTCGGCTCGGTGCAATTCAAGAACGGCGACATCATCCCCGCCGATCTGGTGGTAATGGCTGCCGGCATTCGCCCCAATACCGAACTGGCGGAAAAGGCCGGCATCCCGTGCAATCGCGGGATTCTGGTCAACGACACCCTGCAAACCTATGACCCGCGGATCTATGCCATCGGCGAATGCGCCAGCCATCGCGGCATTGCTTACGGCCTGGTCGCGCCGCTGTTCGAACAGGCCAAGGTCTGCGCCAACCACCTCGCGCAATTAGGCTTTGCTCGTTACCAAGGCTCGGTGACCTCGACCAAATTGAAAGTCACCGGCATCGACCTGTTTTCCGCCGGCGACTTCATGGGCGGCGAAGGCACCGAGACCATCACCCTCTCCGATCCCATCGGCGGGGTGTACAAAAAACTGGTGATCAAGGATGACGTGCTGGTCGGCGCCTGTCTGTACGGCGATACGGCAGATGGCGGTTGGTATTTCCGACAAATCCGTGAGAATCACGCCATCGGCGAGATCCGCGATCACTTGATGTTTGGAGAAAACGCTCTAGGCGATGTAGGACATCAAGGCCAGGACAAAGCCATGGTCATGGCTGACACCGCCGAAGTCTGCGGTTGCAACGGCGTGTGCAAAGGCACCATTGTCAAAGCCATTCAAGAGCACGGCCTGTTCAGCGTCGATGAGGTGAAGAAACACACCAAGGCTGCCAGCTCCTGCGGCTCGTGCGCCGGGCTGGTCGAACAGATCCTGATCAACACCGTCGGCGGCGCGGCCGACGTCAAACCGAAGAGCGAAAAAGCCATCTGCGGTTGCAGCGACCTCAACCACGGGCAGATTCGCCAGGCCATTCGCGAGCAGCACCTGCTGACCATCGCCGGGACCATGAGTTACCTCAACTGGCGCACGCCTAACGGCTGCGCAACGTGCCGCCCGGCCCTCAACTATTACCTGATTTCCACCTGGCCCGGCGAAGCCAAGGACGATCCGCAATCACGCCTGATCAACGAACGTGCCCACGCCAACATCCAGAAGGATGGCACTTATTCGGTGGTGCCGCGCATGTGGGGCGGTGTGACCAATCCTTCAGAACTGCGGCGAATTGCCGATGTGGCCGACAAGTACAACGTGCCGATGGTCAAGGTCACCGGCGGCCAGCGGATCGACTTGCTCGGCATCAAAAAGCAGGATCTGCCTGGCGTCTGGAAAGATCTCGACATGCCGTCCGGCCACGCCTACGGCAAATCCATCCGCACCGTGAAGACCTGCGTCGGCAGTGAGTTCTGCCGCTTTGGCACACAGAATTCGACGCAGTTGGGCATTGAGCTTGAGCATGACCTGTTCAACATGTGGTCGCCGCACAAAGTGAAACTGGCCGTCTCCGGTTGCCCACGCAACTGCTCGGAAGCGGGGATCAAGGACGTAGGGATCATCGGCGTCGACTCCGGCTGGGAGATGTACATCGGCGGCAACGGCGGGATCAAAACCGAAGTTGCCGAGTTCTTCGTCAAGCTGAAAACCGCCGAGGAAGTCCGCGAATACAACGGCGCGTTCCTGCAGCTCTACCGCGAAGAAGCGTTCTACCTCGAACGCACCGTGCACTACCTGCAACGGGTCGGCATGGAGCACATCAAGAAAGCCGTGCTGGAAGACCCGGAACGTCGCAAAACGCTGAATGAGCGCCTGCAATTCTCCCTGTCGTTCGAGCAGGACCCATGGAAAGAGCGCTTGGCGCAGCCGCAATTGAAGAAAGAATTCGACGTGATCCCCGTGAAAAACCTGGAGGTGCCGGCATGAACTGGCTCGATATCTGTGCCCTGGAAGACATCAACGCCCTCGGTTCGCGGATCATTGCCGGGCCGAAAGGTGATATCGCGATTTTTCGTACAAGTGACGATGAAGTATTCGCCCTCGACGACCGCTGCCCACATAAGGGCGGGCCATTGTCACAGGGCTTGATCTACGGCAAACGCGTGGCCTGCCCGCTGCATAACTGGCAGATCGATCTGGAGTCGGGCGAGGCTCAGGCACCGGACGTCGGTTGCGCGCACCACCACCCTGCCCGGGTCGAAAATGGCCGCGTGCAACTGGCCCTGCGGGAAGCTATCTGATGAACCGCCAGACGACCGCCTCGACCTGCTGTTACTGCGGAGTCGGATGCGGCGTACTGATCGAGCATGACGGCGAGCGCATCCTCGGCGTCAGCGGCGATCCGGCGCATCCGGCCAACTTCGGCAAACTGTGCAGCAAAGGCTCGACTCTGCACCTGACCGGCGACCTCGCCGCACGCGCGTTGTACCCGGAACTGCGTTTGGGCAAGGCACTGGCGCGCACCCGCACTGACTGGGACACCGCGCTGGAACATGCCGCCAATGTGTTCGCCGAAACCATCGCCGAACATGGCCCGGACAGCGTCGCGTTCTACATCTCCGGGCAATTGCTCACCGAGGATTACTACGCCTTCAACAAACTCGCCCGGGCGCTGGTCGGCACCAACAACATCGACAGCAACTCACGGCTGTGCATGTCGTCGGCGGTGGTCGGCTACAAACGCAGCCTCGGCGCCGATGCGCCGCCGTGCAGCTATGAGGATCTGGAACTCAGCGATTGCGTGATGATCGTCGGCAGCAACATGGCCTACGCCCATCCGGTACTCTTTCGTCGACTGGAAGAGTCCAAATCCCAACGTCCGCAGATGAAAGTCATCGTCATCGATCCTCGGCGCACCGACACCTGCGACTTGGCGGACCTGCATCTGGCGATATTGCCCGGCACCGATGTCGCTTTGTTCCATGGGATTTTGCATCTGTTGTTGTGGGAAGACTGGATCGACCGCGACTTCATCAAGGCCCACACCGATGGCCTGGCAGAACTGAAAACCCTGGTACGCGATTACACCCCGCAGATGGTTTCGCAACTGTGCGGGATCAGTGTCGAGCAATTGCAGCAATGCGCTGAATGGGTGGGCACTTCACCGAGCTTCCTGTCGCTGTGGTGCATGGGCCTGAATCAATCCACCGCTGGCAGCGCGAAGAACAGCGCACTGATCAATCTGCATCTGGCGACCGGACAAATCGGCCGCCCGGGCTCAGGACCTTTCTCCCTCACCGGTCAGCCGAATGCCATGGGCGGGCGCGAAACCGGCAGCTTGTCCAACTTGCTGCCCGGCCATCGTGATGCGGCCAACCCTGAGCATCGCGCTGAAGTGGCGGCTTATTGGGGCGTTGACCGGTTGCCGGAAAGTACCGGGCTGAGCGCCATCGAACTGTTCGAGCAAGTGCGCAACGGCAAGATCAAGGCGTTGTGGATTGCCTGCACCAACCCTGCGCAATCGATGCCGGATCAACATTCTGTGCGCGCAGCGCTTGAGGCCTGCCCGTTTGTGGTCCTGCAAGAAGCCTTTCGCACCACTGAAACCGCAGCATTCGCCGATCTGCTGCTACCCGCCGCCAGTTGGGGCGAGAAAGAAGGCTCGGTAACCAATTCCGAGCGGCGCATTTCCCACGTGCGCAAAGCCATTCTTCCACCGGGTGAGGCGCGGCCAGACTGGGCGATCACGGTGGATTTCGCACAACGTCTGGAGAAACGTCTGCGCCCCGCTGAATCGAGCCTGTTTACGTTTACTCAACCTGCGCAGCTGTTCGATGAATTCAAAGGGCTGACGCGCGGGCGTGATCTGGATTTGTCCGGGATCAGCCATGGGCTGATCGACGAGATCGGGCCGCAACAATGGCCCTTCCCTGTCGGCGCCCGCGAAGGCACACCACGACTGTACGAAGACGGCATTTTCCCGACCGCCAACGGCCGCGCGCAATTCATTGCCGACCCGTATCGCGCTGCCAAGGAACAACGTGACGCCCGCTTTCCATTGACGTTGATCACCGGCCGCCTGCGCGATCAATGGCACGGTATGAGCCGCACCGGCACGGCGGCGCAGCTGTTCGGGCATGTCAGCGAAGCGGTGCTGAGTCTGCATCCAGACGAATTGCGTCGGCATCGCTTGCAGCCGGGCGATCTGGTCAACCTGAAAAGCCGTCGCGGCGCGGTGATTGTCGCAGTTGCCAGCGATGACAGCGTGCGCCCAGGTCAGGCGTTTTTGCCGATGCACTGGGGCGATCGCTTTCTCAAGGGCGGCGTGAACAGCCTCACCCTGGCGGCCTTTGATCCACTGTCAAAACAACCGGAACTCAAACACAGCGGTGTGCGCCTGGAGCCGGTCAATCTGCCGTGGCAGCTCTTCGCCCTGATCGAGGGTGATGTTCAACGGCATTTCGAGACGCTACGACCGCTCTGCGAGGCATTCTCCTACGTGAGTCTCAGCCTTGTCGGACGTGAACGATCGGCATTGCTGATACGCGCAGCCAGCAGCGAGGCACCCAATGCGCAATTGCTCAGTGAAATCGATCGAAGCCTGGCATTGATCGACGGCCCGGTATTGGCTTACGACGATCCACGCCGGGCCATTGGCAAGCGCGTGCGCATTGAAAACGGCCGGATCACTGCGATCCGATTGGCCGGTGAAACCCTCGCCCAGCATTGGCTGCAAGGGTTGTGGCTGGAAGGCCGTGCGGATGAACAACTGCGGCGTTGGCTGCTGGCGCCAATGAGTACACCGCCCGGCAGTGCCGGGGCGCAGATGGCTTTGGATAAAACCCTGTGTAACTGCAAGAACGTCAGCCTCAACGCGGTCTGCGCCGGCATTCGCCAGGGCCTGGATCTGCAGGGCTTGAAAAACCAACTGGGCTGCGGCACGCAATGCGGCTCATGCGTCCCGGAAATTAAGCGCTTGCTGGCCGCCGACGTGCAGCCAGCCGCCGTCATCTGATGAGGAAAACACCATGAACGCAAAAGTCTGGCTGGTGGGTGCAGGGCCGGGTGATCCGGAACTGCTGACCCTCAAAGCGGTGCGTGCCTTGCGCGAAGCCGATGTGGTGCTGATTGATGACCTGGTCAATGACGCGGTACTGGAGCATTGCTCGGGCGCACGCATCATTGCCGTGGGTAAACGCGGCGGTTGTCGTTCGACACCGCAGGCGTTTATTCATCGGCTGATGCTGCGCTACGCCCGCCACGGTAAGTGTGTGGTGCGACTCAAGGGCGGCGATCCGTGCATCTTCGGCCGTGGCGGCGAAGAGGCGCAGTGGTTGCGTGAGCGTGGCGTCGAAGTCGAGCTGGTCAACGGCATTACCGCCGGACTGGCCGGGGCAACCCAATGTGATATTCCCCTGACGCTGCGTGGCGTCGCTCGCGGGGTAACGCTGGTGACCGCGCACACTCAGGACGACAGCCAACTGAACTGGCAGGCACTGGCTCAGGGCGGCACGACACTGGTGATCTACATGGGGGTGGCCAAGCTTGGCGAAATTCGCAACCAGCTATTGTCGGGCGGTATGGCGGCGGATACGCCAGTGGCGATGATCGAGAATGCGTCCCTGCCAGAGCAGCGCGAGTGCCGCAGTGATCTGCTGGCTATGGAAGAGGATTCGAGAGTGTTTGGATTGCGAAGCCCGGCGATTTTGGTCATTGGAGCCGTTGCTGCTGTTGCAGAAGATCAAAAGATCGCAGCCTACGGCAGCTCCTGCATTGAGACCTCATGTGCCTTGTAGGTGCCAATGGCCAAATCGCAGACAAAGAAAAGCCCGGCCTAAGCCGGGCTTTTCTCAGAGCGGCAGCTAATTACTTAGCTTGAGCTTCAACCTGCGCTTCTACGCGACGGTTAACAGCACGGCCAGCTTCAGTTTTGTTGTCAGCAACTGGGCGGGATTCGCCGTAGCCAACAGACTGAACGCGGGACGATTCAACACCGTACTGGTTGGTCAGAACTTGCTTAACGGCGTTTGCACGACGCTCGGACAGTTTCTGGTTGTAAGCGTCAGGACCGACGGAGTCAGTGTGACCTTCAACAGTAGTGGTGGTGGATGGGTACTGCTTCATGAAGTCAGCCAGGTTCTTGATGTCGCCGTAGCTGTTGGTCTTAACAACCGACTTGTCGAAGTCGAACTTGACGTCCAGCTCAACACGAACAACTTCAGCAACTGCAGGGCAGCCGTCAGCGTCAACAGTTACGTTGGCTGGGGTGTCTGGGCACTTGTCAACGTTGTCGCAAACGCCATCGTTGTCGCTGTCGGAGCAGACTTCAGCTGGTGCTGGAACTGGAGCAGCAGCAGGCTTGGAGCCGCCACCGAAGTTCACACCGATACCGACGCTAGGAGCCCACTCGGTGTCGCCCTGGTCGATGTTGTACTGAGCTTCAACGCCGGCACGGGCGTAGAAGTTGTCGGTGAAGTACAGTTTTGCACCAGCGCCAACGTTGGCGAAGGTGGAACGGTTGCGACCGTTCGAACCGTTCTGGTCGATGCTCTGGTCAGAGAAACCGGCCGAAACGTACGGACGAACCATGTCGCCTGGGTTGTTGAAGTGGTACAGAGCGTCCAGAGCGGTGTTAGCGCCTTTGACGTTCTTGCCATCATCGGCACGTACGTTGTGAACTTCGTCGTAGCCCAGACGCAGTTCAACGTCGTCGGTCAGGAAGTAACCGATCGAGCCGCCGAACAGGTTGCCGTTGTTCTTGAAGTTACGAGCGCTGTCGAATTGTTCTTTCTTTGCGAAGCCTTCGATTTCAACTGCGCCTTGGCCTTGTGCCAGAGCGCCGAACGAAGTGGCGGCAATCAGAGAACCAATGGCCAAGCCCAAGGTGTTTTTCAGTTTCATCCGTTAAATCCCCATCTGGTGATTGTGAAGCAGTCCCGCAAACCGGGGGACAACTCGGCGGCAAGTCTATCAGAACTTGCCTACACGTAAGAGATATTTGCGCTGAACTAAGTTTCAGCAATGCCTGCAAATTTCTCACGCAATTTATCTAGAGCACGTTTGTAACGCATTTTTGTCGCACTCAAACCCATGTGCATGATGTCTGCGATCTCCTGAAATTCAAGCTCTGCGACAAATCGAAGCACCAGAATTTCGCGGTCAATCGGGTTCACATACACCAGCCAGCGATCAAGCCCGCCCTTCTCCTCGGGTTTCGGCGCCTTTTCTTCGGACGCCTCTTCGAGGGGGTCAAGACTCAATGCGTCCATCAAGCGACGCTTTCGCCGTTCCTTCCGATACTGCGTAATACATTCGTTGTACGTGATGCTGTAGAGCCACGTTTTGAACTTCGATTTCCCCTCGAAGTTCTTCAGGCCGTACAGCACCTTTAACATGACTTCCTGACAGACATCGTCTGCATCGCGATCGTTCCCAAGATATCTCGCGCAGACGTTAAATAATGTTCGCTGGTAACGCCGCATCAGTTCTTCATAAGCGCGCGTTACGTGAAACAGCTCGGTATGCGAGCGCGCGACCAACTCCTCATCAGAGAGCTCGCGGGGGTCGTAGCGCGTGGATAGCGATTGGGCTTTATTCAAAACAAGTCGTGCCGACAGTCAGGTCAATGTCCGCCGCAACCAGCATCAGCTGGCATTTTGCGGCGGCATACATTAGCAGGGTTTGCCGGGTTAGCGGCTACTCACATGCTGTTCCAGCAGGATCCGATTGGAGAGAGAGACTAGCTCACCCTCGTCGGTCAGCAATGTGGTTTTAACCGTGCCGATCTCTTCGATCTGGCCTTCGACCTCGCCAACACGCACTTGTTGCCCAACCTGATACAACTCACGCACATAGATTCCCGCAAGAATCTGACCGGCAATTTCCCGGCTTCCCAGGCCCATGGCCAGCGCAACCGCCAGACCAACGGTAATCAAAACGATGACAATCACATGGTTCAGCAGGTCGGTCTTGACCTCAAGCTGACTGATCGCTACCGAGATGCTGATGATGATCACCAGCCCCTGAGCAATTCGCCCCAGCCCCGAAGCGTAGTCCAGGCCTACGCCCTCTGCCGCCCCGCGCACCAGTCCGTTCGCCAGTTGAGCAAGCAATACGCCCACCAGCAACACCAGCGCGGCGCCGAAAACCTTCGGCAAATACAACGCCAACATATCCAGCGTAGCTGAAACTCGCTCAAGTCCAAGGGATTCTGCTGCAGAAACCAGGAATATCAGCAGAACGAACCAGTAGACAATCTTGCCGATCAGGGTCGAGATCGGTACTTGCAGCCCCGCCCGCGACATCAATTTGGTCAGCCCGGTGCCGCCCATCAGGCGATCAAGACCCAGTTTGGCGAGCAGTTTGGACAGCAAGGTATCGAGCAGTTTGGCTACGACGAAACCCAACAGCAGCACGACCAGTGCGCCGAACAGGTTCGGAATGAAGTTGGCGACTTTGGTCCACAACGCAGTCATTGCAGTGACGAGGCTCTGAGTCCAGAGATCAAGTTCCATATTCAATCAGCCTTATCAGCAGTGCGAGCGGTAGGTTTACGAAGACGGGAAACCGGCGACACGTGGGCCGATCCGTTATTCAGGGCGATCATCAGCGCGGGCAGCCAGCGGCCCAGCAGACTGAACAGATCACCGGCGCCAACCTGGCGGTTGGCGGTTTTGAGTACGCGGCCCAGGCATGCATCGTCGTCGCGGCTGGACGGCGAGGCGTTGAGCATGTCGCGCAAAGACTGTTCAAACGGATCGTGCATACGCACCTCTCGTGATGTCTGTGAAAGACGCGGGCAAATTTGGTCGGGTCACATGCGCCATTTTCAAACCCAGCGCAAACGGCGGAATAACCACCATTGTCCGAACGCCATGGCGAGCACCGTCAGGCAGGCGATCAGGAAGCCATAAGGGCTGCTCGCGAAGGGAATTCCGCCAACGTTGATGCCCAATAGACCGGTGATAAAACTCATCGGCAAAAAGATGCAGGTGATGATCCCGAAGCGATACATCGTGCGATTCATGCGCAGGCTCAAACGCCGATCTTCAGCCTCCAGGACAAGCCCCACGCGCTCTCGGGTCAATTCGAGCTCTTCAAGATAGCGCGTCAGACTGTTGTTCAACTCGTTCCAGTAATCGGCGTCGTCATCGACAAACCAGGGCAGTTTTATCCGCGTCAACTGTCCGAAAATATCCCGCTGCGGCGCGAGAAAACGCTTCAGCCCGGCCGCTCTGCGACGGATGTGCAAAATGGCGCCATGCTCAGGAGTATACCGTTCGTCGGCATCCATCTTTTCTTCTTCCTCATCGGCGATTTCCGAGAGGCAAGTGACCAGATCCTGCACTTTGTTAGTGAGCAACTGCGCCATGTAAAGCATCAATTCAGAGGAGGTTTTCGGGCCCTTGCCCTCCTCCAGCATCGTCAGCAACTCATCGGTGGCCCGCAGCGGGCGCAAACGCAGGGAAATCACGCGCTGAGGGGAGGCGAAAATCCGCACCGAGACCATGTCTTCCGGTTCGGCGCCCGGATTGAGGTTGACCCCGCGCAAGAACAGCAGCAGCTCGGAATCCGGCAACGGCAACAGGCGCGGGCGGGTGTTCTCTTCCAGCAGCAGGTCGCAGGTAAACTCATTGAGACCGCTGGATTTGCGTAGCCAGGTCTGGGTTTGCGGATGACTGCGATCCCAATGCAGCCACAGGCTTTCATGGGCCTGCAGCTGCAAATCGTCGAGCTCAGTCCGGGCTATCGAACGCGCACCGCCATTACCATCCAGCACCAGGGCATGCACCAGTCCCCATTGCGCGTTTTCTTCCTCGAACATCCTCATCCCTTTGTCGAAAGCTTATTCAGGCATCTTCAGCGGGCTCGGCGAGATGATCACGCCGTTGTTGTCCGCATAGATGTATTCGCCCGGACGGAACGTCACACCGGCAAAAGTTACTGGAACGTCAAGGTCGCCGAGCCCGCGCCTGTTGGACTTCCTCGGGTGGCTAGCAAGGGCCTGCACGCCCAGATCGGTCTGCGCGATGATATCGACGTCGCGGATGCAACCGTAGATCACTAGCCCTTCCCAACCGTTTTTCGCGGCTTTCTCGGCCAGCATGTCCCCCAGCAGGGCATGACGCAGCGAACCACCACCGTCGACCACCAGTACCTTGCCATTCCCTTTGAGCTCGACCTGCTCCTTGACCCGCGAGTTGTCTTCGAAGCATTTGATGGTCACGATTTCGCCGCCGAACGAATCACGGCCGCCGAAATTGCTGAACATCGGTTCCAGCACCTGTACCAGTTCCGGATAGGCGTCGCACAGGTCAGGCGTGAGGTAATGGTTCATCGATAAACTCCTGTAAAAAGGAAGACGATCAAGGATGTCGCACTCTTCTGAAACGAGTTCCGGCGGTCGCTGTTTACCTTAGTTCATTCAATGTTCGCTGAACGAACCTGAACAAACGCTGAAACGTAATAGCGAAACAGCCACCAAATATGACCAGAACCGCACAATGCGTCATATCTTAGCCGCAAGCTGATCCGAGCGGAATGCCCTTTTCAGAGCCCTCGCCTCAGACCGCAGCAGCCAGATCCGGCTTATCACCCAGCAACGGTGTGTGCTGATCCTGAAGCCAACGCGCTACCAGTGGCCATACTTCGGCTTGTGCACCCTTGCTCACCAGCATCTCAACGTGACCAAAATTATCCTTGAAGCCCTGCTCACGCCCCAGATTGATGAATTGCTTGTGCTCGGAACCGATCTGCTCGAACAGTTTGCGACAAGCCCAGGCAGGATCCTGATGATCCCCCGCCGCACTGACCGCCAGCACCGGCACCTGAACATCGGCAAGACCGGCCCACCAATCCTTGTCCTTGTCGCCAAAGCGACCGAACAGGCCGTACCAACGCATGCTTTCCAGCGCCAGCCCGATCGGCTCGTCTTCCGGACCGCGCTTGAGGCGTGAACCAGACAGCTGCGCAAAACGCTTGAGAATGAAGCGCCCGCTCCATTCCACCGGCGGAATTTTCAACGGCCAATAGGTGCGGCTCACCTGCGTTCCAAAAAACGCCGCCGAAGCCACCGCCGGCTCGCCCAGGTATTCGCCGCCGAGCGCGGCCGCCAGCGTGATGCCACCCAGAGAATGGCCGATCCAGTGCGGCACCTGCCCGCTCTGCTCACGCACGAATGCGGCAATCGCCGGCAGATCGTAACGGGCGTAGTCGGCAACGCGATTGCGCCGGTACTCCTCGTTGCGCTGCGACAGACCGTGGCCGCGCATCTCCGGAATCCACACATCAAAACCCAGACGCGCCAGATACGCCCCCAGTCCCAAACCTTTGGGTGAAAACCAGAAGCGCCGATTGGAAAAACTGCCGTGCAGCAAAATGACCGGCACCCCGCGCACCGCCGGTTCATCGGCCATGCCCAGACGGGTGACGGCGATTTCCACGGACCAGTCCGGGCTGTTGCCGGGTTTCAATCGATAAACGTCTTCGCTCAGATCGCCGCGCCGCTCGGCGCTGATCAAGGCGACAGGAAATAGGTTGCTGCTGCTTTGCATAATGCTCTTGCACAAAAAAGGGCGGCATCCGAAGGCGCTCGCCCTGTTTGAAACACTAAAAGAACCGCTCCGTGCAGGAGCGGCCCGTTCACATACTTATCAAGCCTGCGGCTGGCCTTCGGCGAGGAAGAACCAGGTTTCCAGCACGGTGTCCGGGTTCAGCGACACGCTTTCGATGCCCTGCTCCATCAGCCACTTGGCCAGATCCGGGTGGTCCGAAGGACCCTGACCGCAGATACCGATGTACTTGCCAGCCTTGTTGCACGCGGCAATCGCGTTGGCCAACAGCTTCTTGACCGCCGGATTACGCTCGTCAAACAGGTGCGCGATGATGCCCGAATCGCGATCCAGACCCAGCGTCAGTTGAGTCAGGTCGTTGGAACCGATCGAGAAGCCGTCAAAGAATTCGAGGAATTCTTCAGCGAGAATCGCGTTGGATGGCAGTTCGCACATCATGATCACGCGCAGACCGTTCTCGCCGCGCTTCAGTCCATTCTCGGCCAGCAGGTCGACCACCTGGCTCGCTTCGCCCAAGGTACGGACGAACGGCACCATGATTTCGACGTTGGTCAGGCCCATCTCGTTGCGCACGCGTTTCAGCGCGCGGCACTCGAGTTCGAAGCAGTCACGGAACGATTCGCTGATGTAACGCGAAGCACCGCGGAAGCCCAGCATCGGGTTTTCTTCTTCCGGCTCGTACAGTTTGCCACCAATGAGGTTGGCGTATTCGTTGGACTTGAAGTCCGACAGACGCACGATGACCTTCTTCGGAGCGAACGCGGCAGCGAGGGTGCTGATGCCTTCAACCAGTTTCTCGACGTAGAAACCGACCGGATCGTCGTAACCGGCGATTCGCTTGTCGACGCTTTCCTTGATTTCCGGCGGCAGGCCGTCGTAGTTCAACAGCGCTTTGGGGTGGACGCCGATCATGCGGTTGATGATGAATTCCAGACGGGCCAGACCCACACCGGCGTTCGGCAGTTGCGCGAAGTCGAAAGCGCGATCCGGGTTGCCGACGTTCATCATGATCTTGAACGGCAGGTCCGGCATGGCATCCACGGAGTTCTTCTTGATGTCGAAGCCCAGTTCGCCTTCGAAGATGTAACCGGTGTCGCCTTCGGCGCACGAAACGGTCACACCCTGGCCATCCTTAAGCAATTGGGTAGCGTTGCCGCAACCTACAACCGCCGGAATACCCAGTTCACGGGCGATGATCGCCGCGTGGCAGGTACGGCCGCCACGGTTGGTGACGATAGCGCTGGCGCGTTTCATGACCGGTTCCCAATCCGGGTCGGTCATGTCGGAGACCAGCACGTCGCCCGGCTGGACTTTGTCCATCTCGGACACGTCCTTGATGATACGAACCTTGCCGGCGCCGATGCGCTGGCCGATGGCGCGACCTTCAACCAGCACGGTGCCGGTTTCTTTCAACAGGTAACGTTCCATGACGTTGGCCTGGGTGCGGCTTTTCACGGTTTCCGGACGCGCCTGTACGATGTACAGCTTGCCGTCGTCACCGTCCTTGGCCCACTCGATGTCCATCGGGCACTGGTAGTGTTTCTCGATGATCATCGCTTGCTTGGCCAGCTCGCTGACTTCAGCGTCGCTCAGGCAGAAACGTGCGCGGTCAGCCTTGTCGACATCGACGGTCTTGACCGAACGACCGGCCTTGGCCTCGTCGCCGTAGATCATCTTGATGGCTTTGCTGCCCAGGTTACGACGCAGGATCGCCGGGCGACCGGCCTCCAGCGTGCCTTTATGGACATAGAACTCATCCGGATTCACCGCGCCTTGTACGACGGTTTCTCCCAGGCCGTAAGCGCCGGTGATGAACACCACGTCACGGAAACCGGATTCGGTATCGAGGGTGAACATCACGCCAGCGGTACCGGTTTCCGAACGCACCATGCGCTGCACGCCAGCCGACAGGGCGACCAGTTTGTGGTCGAAGCCCTGGTGCACGCGATAGGAAATCGCACGGTCGTTGAACAGCGAGGCGAACACCTCTTTGGCGGCACGGATAACGTTTTCCACACCACGGATGTTCAGGAAAGTTTCCTGCTGGCCGGCGAAAGACGCATCCGGCAAGTCTTCGGCGGTGGCGGAAGAGCGCACGGCCACGGCCACATCAGGGTTACCGGCCGACAGCGCGGCGAACGCGGTGCGGATCTCGGCATTCAGTTTTTCGGGGAATTCGGCTTCCATGATCCATTGGCGGATCTGGGCGCCGGTCTTGGCCAGGGCATTGACGTCGTCGACGTCGAGAGCGTCGAGGGCCTGGTGGATCTGATCGTTCAAGCCGCTCAGTTCGAGGAAGTCGCGATAGGCCTGCGCGGTGGTGGCAAAGCCGCCAGGGACCGACACACCGGCACCTGCCAGGTTGCTGATCATCTCGCCCAGGGATGCGTTCTTGCCCCCCACATGCTCAACATCGTGTTTGCCGAGCTTATCGAGGGAAACTACGTACTCTACCAAGGTGATCTCTCCACTAACTGTGTTGGAAAAGCTCAGAAACCGGCAGCTCGGGGGAGCGTTGGCCGGTTGTATGGCCTGGACCTGGAAAATAAGTGAGAATGCGGGCCAATGGCGGCCGGCAAATCGCGCCTATCATATCCAAGATTGATGACTAGCTTAAGGCCCAAGGTGCAAATGAAACGATCTGCTTTCTTTATCTCCGATGGCACCGGCATCACCGCCGAAACCCTGGGTCAAAGCCTCTTGGCGCAGTTCGAAAACATTACCTTCAGCAAATTCACGCGCCCGTACATCGACAGCGTGGATAAAGCCCGGGCCATGGTACAACAAATCAACAAAGCCGCCGAAACAGACGGCTTTCGCCCGATTATCTTCGACACCATCGTCAATCAGGACATCCGTGAGATTCTCGCAACGTCCAATGGTTTCATGATCGACATTTTCTCGACCTTCCTGGCGCCTCTCGAACAGGAACTGACCGAGCATTCTTCCTACACCGTCGGCAAGTCGCATTCGATCGGCCACAACTCCAATTACATGGAGCGGATCGAGGCGGTGAACTTCGCCCTCGACAACGATGACGGCGCCCGTACCCACTATTACGACAAGGCCGATCTGATACTAGTGGGCGTGTCGCGATGTGGTAAGACGCCGACGTGCCTGTACATGGCCATGCAATTCGGCATCCGCGCGGCCAACTACCCGCTGACCGAAGACGACATGGAGCGCCTGACCCTGCCGGCCGCCCTGCGCGCGCACCAGCACAAGCTGTTCGGCCTGACCATCGACCCGGATCGCCTCACCGCTATCCGCAACGAGCGCAAGCCCAACAGCCGCTACTCAAGCTACGCCCAGTGCGAGTTCGAAGTGCGCGAAGTGGAAAACCTGTTCCGTCGCGAGAACATCCCGAACATCAACTCCACGCATTTTTCGGTGGAAGAGATCTCGGCGAAAATTCTGGTGGAGAAAGGCGTGGAGCGGCGGTTCAAGTAGTTTTGCGGTGCCTGCAACACCGCCATCGCGAGCAGGCTCGCTCCTACAATTTGAAATGCATATTCCTGTAGGAGTGAGCCTGCTCGTGATGAACGATTACAAGGTGTCTGTTAATGCCCTGGCCAAAGCCTCAAAACCACCCAGCAACAACCCGTCATCCCCCACCGAATTACACACACTCGCCCGAATGAACTGCGGCACCGCCGCATGCCCGACCGCGAACGCCTCGGCAGTCGCCACCAGATAGTTGTCTTCCTTCAACTCAGCGGCAATCTGCGAAGCGCGCCACAGCTCAGGCACTTGCAGCCAGAAATGCGGGCTGTGGATATGTGTCTTGTAGCTCAGCCCCTCCAGCGCCCCTGCCACCAATGCTTTGCGCCGACCGATCTCACTGATCTGCTCATCCAGCAAACGCTGGGCCATGCCATTTTCAACCCACAGGCTCGCCACTTCCATCGCCAGTGGATTAGCCATCCAGCAGGTGCCGCGAATGGCTGAACCGATACGCCCGATCAACGCTTGAGGCGCATTTAGATAGCCGACCCGCAATCCCGCCGAGACAGCCTTGCTCAGACTGCCGATCAACACAGAGCGCTCCGGGGCGAAATAACTCAGTGGCAACGGCCGCTGGCGATCCAGCACTGCGTGGGCTTCGTCTTCGAGGATCAGCAGATTGTGCTGGCGACACACCTCTGCAATCGCCTGGCGTCGCGAGACAGACATGACCGCAGCCGTAGGATTCTGGATCGTCGGCGTGCAATACAGCGCGGATACCCGGTGCTGACGACAAATATCCTCCAGCGCCGAAGGCAACAACCCTTCGTCATCCATCGCGGCACCCGTCAGTTTTATCCCTAGCTGGCGTGCGACGCTGATCAATCCGGGGTAGGACAAATGCTCGGTGACCACCGTGTCACCCGCCTTGAGCAATCCCATCAACGCGCACAACAGACCATGCTGGCCACCGTTGACGCACAGCATCTGATCGGCGTGCGGGACAAAGTCTCCGTTACGCAGCCACTCGGCACCTGCCGCCCGATGCCACGCCAGCCCGCTTTCAGGGGTGTAGCCGGTCAACTGCTGCAAGCGGTGCGAATCACTAGCCAAGGCTTGCAGGGTTTCGCTCATGAACGCCGTTTCCTGCCCGGGAATCGGCTGATTCCTACTCATGTCGAAGCAGGCTGGCGGCTCATCGCCGACATTGCGAAAGCCCTTGTCCTGCGGTCGCTCCATCCCGCGCTGACGCACGTAGGTGCCGTCTCCTACACGGGCCACTACCAATCCCACACGTTCCAGTTCGCCATAAGCACGGCTGATAGTGCCGATGGTGACGCCGAGACTGTCGGCCAACAGCCTGTGGGGCGGCAGCTTGCAACCGGCCTCGATAACACCTTCACCAATGGCCTTTTCAACCGCCTCCGCGAGTCGTTTGTATTTCACGCCAACGCCATGGGCGAGTTCGTCACGGAGGATTGACACCATGGCAATACTTACTTTGACAGTCATTCTTGCCCCGAATAGCGTACTGAAAACACGTTCAATCAGGGATAGACCTTTTCCCAGACCAGGTCAATGCCCCTGCAGGAGCTCAAACCATGTCCATCGCCACGATCAGCACGCCGTCGAACATTGCCCGCCCGTGGCTGGCCGGACTGATCACCAGCCTCCTGTTTCTGATCGTCTGCGTGAGCTGGGGCACCACGTGGCTGGGGATCAAGATTGCGGTGGAAAGCGTGCCACCCCTGACGGCGGCAGGTCTGCGCTTTCTGATTGGCTTTCCACTGTTTTTGGGCTTTGCCGCATTACGCAAGGAACCGTTGCTGTTCCCCCGGCAGAGCCGGTGGTTCTTTGTGTTCGTCACGCTGTCGTATTTCAGCCTGCCCTACTACCTGCTCAACTACGGCGAAATGCATGTGTCGTCCGGCCTGACCGCGCTGCTGTTCAGTTGCATGCCGGTGTTCATCCTGATTTTTTCTGCGCTGTTTCTGCGGGAGAAAATCCACCCGGCGCAGATGCTCGGCATCGCTATTGGTTTCGGCAGCCTGTTCATGATTATCCGCAGCCAGGGATTGCATCTGGACCAGGCGGAATGGCTTGGTGTGCTGGCGATTCTCAGCGCGGCGCTCCTCCATGCGCTGTGCTACGTGGTGACCAAAAAGCACGGCAGCGCGATCAGCGTGATCACCTACAACACCCTGCCCATCGGCATCGCCGGTGTGATGCTGCTGGTCGCTGGCCTTTCACTGGAAAGCCCGACGTTCGCCACCATCACTTCACGTTCCTGGGGCGCCCTGCTCTACCTCGGACTGGTGGCGTCGGTCGGGGGCTTTATTGTCTATTTCGTCCTGCTCAAGCGCCTGAGTCCGGTCCTTTTGTCATTCGTGTTCATCATCTTTCCGGTGTTCGCCGTGATCATCGGCGCCTGGTACGAAGGCACGGAAATTTCTCGGGACCTGATGCTGTATTCGGCAATCCTGCTCGCCGGTTTTGCAATCACCAAGCTGCCCGCCAAGCGCTAAAAAACATGCATTGAACATCGGAGGTTCAAATGTCGATACACACCATAGAAACCCTTAGCCTGTTTAACAACGCCCCTTACCAGCGCGACTTCAGTGCCCGGGTAATCGCGGTGGTTGATCAGGCTGTCGTCCTCGAACACACGCTGTTCTATCCCACCGGTGGCGGGCAGCCGGGGGATACCGGACACTTCAGCCTGCCGGATGGCACGCGGATCGACGTGACAGGAACGCTGCGCGATCCCTTGCTGCCATCGATCATCTGGCACAACGTGGCGCAATGCCCGCCTCAGTTGTGCGTCGGCACACTCCTGAATGCCAGCCTGGACTGGGCGCGTCGTTATCAACACATGAAGATGCACACCTGCCTGCACCTGTTGGGTTCGATCATTAATGCGCCGGTCACCGGGTGCAGTATCAGCGCAGACAAGGGACGTCTGGATTTCGATCTGCCGCAAATGACCCTCGACAAGGACAGCCTCACCCGCGACCTCAACGCGCTGATCGAGCAGGCCATTCCAGTCACCACCCTGTCGATGCCCGCCTCGGAGTGCCCCGCACTGATGGAAAAAAACGGCAGCCAAACGGCTAAACCACCGGCGATTGAGAGTGAACTGCGGATGGTTGAAGTCATCGGCATCGACATCCAGCCCTGTGGCGGCACCCACGTGCAGAACACCCGGGAAATCGGCCGGGTGTTCTGCGAAAAAATCGAGAAGAAAAGCAGGACCAACCGCCGGGTGATTCTGCGGTTTGAATAAGCCTTAGATCACGAACAGATCGACAAAGCGGTTCACCGGAGTCGCCTCAAGCTGCGCCTGATCCTTGCACAGCGCGAAGATCTCGCCGCTGCGCTGGCCAGTGAATCGCGTTGCCAGGTTCGCCTTGAACTTGTCTTCGAGCAACGGAATGCCCTCGGCACGACGGCGGCGATGGCCGATCGGGTATTCCACCACCACGTTGTCGGTGCTGGAGCCGTCCTTGAAAAACACCTGCACGGCGTTGGCGATCGAGCGCTTGTCGGCTTCCAGGTATTCGCGGGTGAAGCGCGGCTCTTCGACGATGACCATTTTTTCGCGCAGCACATCGATGATCGGATGGGCCTTGTGGAAATCGTCTTCGTAATGCTCGGCCACCAGATTGCCAAAGGCCAGCGGCACGGCCGTCATGTACTGGATGCAGTGATCGCGGTCGGCGGCGTTGGCCAGCGGCCCGACCTTGGAAATGATGCGGATCGCCGATTGGTGGGTGGTGATGACGATTTTGTCGATTTCGTGCAGGCGATTGCGCACGTGTGGATGCAAAGTGACAGCGGCTTCGCAAGCGGTTTGTGCGTGGAATTCGGCGGGGAAGCTGATCTTGAACAGGACGTTTTCCATTACGTAACTGCCAAACGGCCGTGAAAAGCTGAAGCTGCGTTTGTCTTCGGTTTTCAGCGCCAGATCGTTGTTGGTGTGGCTGAACAGCACGTCGTAAAAGCCCCACTGTTTCGCACTCAAAACACTTGGAATACCCATCTCGCCGCGTATGGCGATGTCGGCCAGTCTCACGCCTCGGCTTGAGGCATCCCCCGCCGCCCAAGACTTTCGCGAACCGGCATTCGGCGCATGACGATAAGTGCGCAACGCCTGACCATCAGCAAAGGCATGAGAGAGCGCCGACAATAGTTGCTCGCGATTTGCGCCCATGAGTTTGGCGGTAACGGCGGTCGAGGCGACTTTCACCAGAATGACGTGATCGAGTCCTACACGATTGAAGGAGTTTTCCAGGGCGATAACGCCCTGAATCTCGTGGGCCATGATCATCGCTTCAAGCACATGGCGAATGGTCAGCGGCGCTTCACCGTTGGCCAGACGTTTTTGCGAAAGGTGATCAGCCACCGCGAGAATCCCGCCGAGGTTGTCCGACGGATGCCCCCATTCGGCGGCGAGCCAAGTGTCGTTGTAGTCGAGCCAACGCACGATGCAGCCGATGTCCCAGGCGGCTTTCACCGGGTCGAGGCGATAGCTGGTACCCGGAACCCGCGCGCCAAACGGCACGACGGTGCCTTCAACGATGGGGCCGAGGTGTTTGGTGCATTCGGGGAAGCGCAGGGCCAGCAAGCCACAGCCCAGCGTGTCCATCAGACAGTTGCGGGCGGTGTTCAGGGCTTCGGCAGATTCGACTTTGAAGGTGAGGACGTAGTCGGCGATATCCTGCAGGACACGGTCGTAGTCGGGACGGTTGTTCAGGTCGACGTTGGCGCTCATGTTCGATTCACTCTTGAAGTGGTTCGTTGATGGGACCTCGGTTCAGGCAATGGACTTTTAGAATTGAAATGCGACCCCATGTAGGAGCTGCCGAAGGCTGCGATCTTTTGATCTGGTTCTTAAAGGAAAGATCAAAAGATCGCAGCCTTCGGCAGCTCCTACAGGGGAAGTTGTCGTTTAGAAAGAATCACCAGGGACGCGCACGAGGCCTTCCATCAGGACGCGGGCACTGCGGCTCATGATGGCTTTTTTCACCACCCACTCACCGTTTTCCAGGCTCGCCTCGGCACCGACCCGCAACGTGCCGGAAGGATGCCCGAAGCGCACCGCACTGCGCTCAACGCCACCGGCCGCCAGATTCACCAGCGTGCCGGAAATCGCCGCCGCCGTACCAATCGCCACCGCCGCCGTGCCCATCATCGCGTGATGCAACTTGCCCATCGACAACGCGCGCACCAGCAAATCAACATCACCCGCCGCAATCGCCTTACCGCTGGACGCCACGTAATCCGAAGGCTTGGCGACAAACGCGACTTTCGGCGTGTGCTGGCGCTTGGCGGCTTCATCCAGATCGGCGATCAGGCCCATGCGCAGCGCGCCGTAGGCACGGATGGTTTCAAACATTTGCAAGGCTTTCGGGTCGCTGTTGATTGCGCCTTGCAGCTCGGTGCCGGTGTAGCCGATGTCTTCGGCGTTGACGAAGATCGTCGGAATCCCGGCATTGATCATGGTTGCCTTGAACGTGCCGACACCCGGCACTTCCAGCTCATCGATCAGGTTGCCAGTGGGAAACATCGAACCACCGCCGCCCTCTTCTTCCGCCGCCGGGTCCATGAACTCGACCTGCACTTCGGCCGCCGGAAAGGTCACGCCGTCGAGTTCGAAATCACCGGTTTCCTGCACTTCACCGTTGGTGATTGGCACGTGGGCAATAATCGTTTTGCCGATGTTGGCCTGCCATACACGCACCACAGCGACACCGTTGTGCGGAATGCGGCTGGGGTCGACCAGACCGTTGCTGATGGCAAAGGAACCGACCGCGGCCGACAGGTTGCCGCAGTTGCCGCTCCAGTCCACGAACGGCTTGTCGATAGAGACCTGACCGAACAGGTAATCGACGTCGTGATCGGCCTTGATGCTTTTCGACAGGATCACGGTTTTGCTGGTGCTCGAGGTGGCGCCGCCCATGCCGTCGATTTGCTTGTCGTACGGATCGGGGCTGCCGATCACCCGCAGCAGCAAGGCGTCGCGTACCGGGCCGGGGACTTGGGCAGCCTCGGGCAAGTCTTGCAGGCTGAAAAATACGCCTTTGCTGGTACCGCCACGCATGTAGGTGGCGGGTATCTTTATTTGCGGTGCGTGAGCCATGGTGCTCCTTCATCGTCAACGCGGGCGTTGAAGCCCGCGAGCACAAAACGTGATTTAAACGGCAACCGCCGACTCTTCGAGGAAATCCTGAGCGAAGCGCTGCAACACGCCGCCGGCCTCGTAGATCGACACTTCTTCAGCGGTGTCGAGACGGCAAGTCACCGGCACTTCAACGCGCTCGCCATTCTTGCGGTGGATCACCAGTGTCAGATCGGCGCGCGGCTTGCGGTCGCCGATCACGTCGTAGGTTTCGCTACCGTCGATGGCCAGGGTGTGACGGTCGGTCCCTGGCTTGAACTCCAGCGGCAACACGCCCATGCCCACCAGGTTGGTGCGGTGAATACGCTCGAAACCTTCAGCGGCAATCGCTTCGACACCGGCCAGCCGCACGCCTTTGGCCGCCCAGTCGCGGGACGAACCCTGACCGTAGTCGGCGCCGGCGATGATGATCAGCGGCTGCTTGCGTTCCATGTAGGTTTCGATGGCTTCCCACATGCGCATCACTTTGCCTTCCGGCTCGACACGGGCCAGCGAACCCTGCTTGACCTTGCCGTTCTCAACGACCATTTCGTTGAACAGCTTCGGGTTGGCAAACGTCGCGCGCTGGGCGGTCAAGTGGTCGCCACGGTGCGTTGCGTAAGAGTTGAAGTCCTCTTCCGGCAGGCCCATTTTCGCCAGGTATTCGCCGGCGGCGCTGTCGAGCATGATCGCGTTGGAGGGGGACAGGTGATCGGTGGTGATGTTGTCCGGCAGCACCGCCAGCGGGCGCATGCCCTTGAGCGGCCGAGCGCCGGCCAGCGCGCCTTCCCAGTACGGCGGACGGCGGATGTAGGTACTCATCTCACGCCAGTCGTACAGCGGCGTGACTTTCGGGCCGGTGTCCTCGTGGACGGCAAACATCGGGATATAGACCTGGCGGAACTGCTCAGGCTTGACCGAAGACTTCACCACCGCGTCGATTTCTTCGTCGCTAGGCCAGATGTCTTTCAGGCGGATTTCCTTGCCGTCGACCACGCCCAGTACATCCTTCTCGATGTCGAAACGGATGGTGCCGGCGATGGCATACGCGACCACCAATGGCGGCGAAGCGAGGAACGCTTGCTTGGCGTACGGGTGAATCCGGCCGTCAAAGTTGCGGTTGCCGGACAGCACGGCGGTCGCATACAGATCGCGGTCGATGATTTCCTGCTGGATCACCGGGTCCAGCGCGCCGGACATGCCGTTGCAGGTGGTACAGGCGAACGCGACGACGCCGAAACCGAGCTGCTCCAGTTCCGTGGTCAACCCGGCTTCGTCGAGGTACAGCGCCACGGTCTTCGAACCCGGCGCCAGCGACGATTTCACCCACGGCTTGCGGGTCAGGCCAAGCTTGTTGGCATTGCGTGCAATCAGGCCGGCGGCGATCACGTTGCGCGGGTTGCTGGTGTTGGTGCAACTGGTGATGGCGGCGATGATGACTGCGCCGTCGGGCATCTGGCCCGGCACATCTTCCCACTGACCAGAGATGCCTTTGGCGGCCAGATCGCTGGTGGCGACGCGAGCGTGCGGGTTGCTTGGACCGGCCATGTTGCGTACGACCGACGACAAGTCGAAGGTCAAACCGCGCTCGTACTGCGCACCTTTCAGGCTGTCAGCCCACAGACCGGTGGTCTTGGCATAGTGCTCGACCAATTGAACCTGCTGGTCTTCACGACCGGTGAGTTTCAGAT